>CAMQWP010000035.1 GCA_947038565.1 uncultured Clostridia bacterium | reverse complement strand
GGTATGATAATGAGAACTCTTACACTAGCCAGATGGTTAGAACTATTAAGCATTTTGCTAAATTCTTCTAAGATAAACTGACTAAACATTTTTAAAACAAAAAAGGTTACAGGCTTTTAGCTTGTGACCTTTTTTCATGCTGTTTTCATATTTTTGCAAAGGGGCATTTATTTTGAATATTGCTTATTATCAATCAAATACTTAAATAATTTATCATTATCACCCGTCCAATACTCATTTATGTAATATTGTATTGACAATTATGTATATAATAAGATATAATAACTATAATCTTGTTACTAGCTATAGATTGTAACGCTAGTTTTTAGATAACTATTGTAAGGAGATCGATAATATGATGAGTTTGATAGGCAATACGCCTTTAATTAAGATTGATACAGTAAATGGTAATGAGATATTTGCAAAATTAGAATATTACAACCCTACTGGTAGCGTTAAGGATAGGGCTGCTTATTATATGATCATGAAGGCTCTTGAGCGTGGTGATATCGATAAAAGTTCTACTATTATCGAGCCGACTTCGGGTAATACTGGTATCGGTATAGCTTTTGTTTGTTCTCGTCTTGGCATGAAGACTATCCTTACTATGCCTGAGAGCATGAGCCTTGAGCGTAGGCAAATACTATCTGCATTAGGTGCGGAAATAGTTCTAACTCCAGCTAGCGAAGGCATGCAGGGTTCTGTGGATAAGGCTAGGCAACTAGTACAGGAAATAGATAATAGCTATAGTCCTGATCAGTTTGCAAATCCCGATAACGCCCTAGCACATTTCGAAGGAACAGCCCCAGAAGTATATAATCAGATAAATGCTGACTATATCATAGACGGCGTTGGTTCGGGTGGCACATTAATGGGATTTAAGGATTATATTATCGCAAATAATAAGAGTGGATTAACAGTTGCTGTTGAGCCGTCTACTAATACTATCCTTAGCAATGGAGTTATAGGTGCACATAAGATACAAGGTATCGGTGCGAACTTTATACCTAAGCTAGTTGATGTGAGTAAAATAGATAAATATATAAGTATAACAAGCGACGAGGCTTTTGAGGGTGCACGATTACTTTCTCGTGAGTTCGGAGTTATGTCGGGAATAAGTGGTGGAGCAAATTATATCGCAAGCGTTAAGCTGGCGAAGGAGGTTTCGGACAAGAAAATAGTTATTATCATTCCAGATAATGCTATGAAGTATTTGTCTATGAATATTTATGGCTAAAATTGTTGTAGGAATGAGTGGTGGTGTAGATAGTTCTTTGGTTGCATGTTTGCTTAAGGAGCAAGGTCATGAAGTTATAGGTCTATTTATGCGTAACTGGAAAGAAACTGATGAGATGGGTTGCTGTACTGCGGATGAAGATTTTTCTGACGTTAAAGACGTTTGTAATAAAATAGGTATACCTTATTATTCTATTGACTTTAGCGAAGAATACTACGACCGTGTGTTTTCGCATTTCGTAGAAGAGTATAAAAGGGGCAGGACTCCTAATCCTGATGTGCTTTGCAATAAAGAGATTAAGTTCGATGCGTTCTTATCTTACGCACTCAAAACGGGTGCTGATTATGTAGCGACTGGACATTACTGTAATGTGGAGCATTCTGAGGACGGAAAAAGCTACTTAGTACGTGCAGAAGACGATAATAAAGACCAGACTTATTTTTTAAATCAGCTTACGTCTGGGCAATTAGATAAAGTATTGTTCCCTATCGGAAATATTGATAAACCTACTGTTAGAGAGCTTGCTAGAAAGTATGATTTATCTACTGCTGAGAAAAAGGACAGTACGGGCATATGCTTTATTGGTGAGCGTAATTTTAGGCAATTCCTAGCTAACTACATTCCTATGAAGAAAGGCGACATTAAAGACTCCGAGGGTAATATTGTAGGCTCTCATAATGGAGTATTTTACTATACTATAGGACAGAGAAAAGGTTTGGGAATAGGCGGTAGTCGTGACGGTAATGGTGGAAGGTGGTTTGTTCTAGATAAGGATATAAATACTAACACCCTCATTGTAGCACAAGGCGATATGGACGTATTGTATCATAATTGCTTAGAAACCGACACTTTTAACTTTATACCAGCAGTGCCAGAGAATAAAGAATTTGAATGCTTAGTCAGGATCAGGCATCGTCAGGCAGTTCAGCGAGCAAAATGTATCATTAAACCTGATGGTGGAGTGAAACTAGTATTCGAGCAAAAGCAACGAGCTATCGCGGAAGGTCAATATGCTGTAATCTATGACGAAAAATACTGCCTTGGTGGCGGGGTTATCGAAAGAAAATATAATCAATAGTATCAATATGATCAAATAATGCTACTTTTTCAGTTTGAAACAAACAAACAACTAATATAAAAGCAAAAAAATAAATATTTTTAAATTAATTTATATATATTGACAGGTTTGAATTTAAATGGTATAATGTACTAGATAAAATCGCAATAAAGGCGTGATTGTAGTACTAAAAAGGGTAGATTTGTTGCCAAAATACATACTATAATAAAAAGTTATTTTTTTTTAAAAAAGTGCCTTAAAATTGTTGACATATTAATGATGTTGTGATATTATATATAAGCTGTCGAGAGATAGTGCGAAACATGTACTTTGAAAATAGAATAGATAGATTAAGGCGAGATTCTTGCGCCGGCAAGAATTGTTT
>CAMQWP010000034.1 GCA_947038565.1 uncultured Clostridia bacterium | reverse complement strand
CATGTTGTATAAACGGTTTCCATGCTGGTATTGTTACAAACCATAACAATACTACACTTGCAGTAATAACAAAATAGCCTAAAGATTTCTCCTTGATTGCTCCTATGCCCGGCTCACCACAGTCACGCTTAATCAGCTCGCCTAGTTGCAGGATAGGCAATAGCAACCATCCCCATATGAAGTTATTAGCAACCCAATAAGTGCCTTGCTCTCCAACAACATTTACCATTTTAATTATCATTAACATGAATGCCAAGTTTCTAACCAAGGACTCTATTCCAGATATGCCCCCGACTTTCGCCCACTCCTTCATCCATTTAAATGATAGCCTCTGCATCTTGAATAGTTTAACATCTTCTCTATGTAGACAGTATATAGCGAGAAATAAAACAAGCACGTTTACTATGATATTGGTATATGCAATGCCATTAACTCCTAGATTCAAAGACATACTAAGACTAGATACAAAGAATGTATCCAGCATTATTGACAGCACCATTTGCACACCTAATACATAATATAGATACTTCTCTTTTTTTATTGTAATCAATACTATAACTGCGAATTTAACTAATGTTGCAAAAATATTTGAAACAGTTTCTAATCGTATATACATCACTGTTTCGCTTATTAGTGCCACATCTTGCGCCATAAACTTTACTAATGGCTCAGCAGTAGCAATGATTAATAATGACATTAGCGTATAAGTTATAAATGTTACAAGCATACCCGACCTCACCTTATTTTGAAAGTCGTCATTTTCTCTCAGTACATTTTGATTGTCAAAGGATTTACCCGTAAAATAGAACAACGGCAATATTAGAGCCTCCTGAACTATCTCATATAATAAATTAACCCATGACAACTGGCTCGCTATATTAAACCCGCCATCGCTGGGCATTTGCCCTAGATAGAAAATCCTAACTGTTGTATATATAGTCGGTATCAATCCCATCAATAATAATGCTAAGAAAAGCTTATAGTTAATAGATTTTAAAGAATCTCTTAGCTTAATCATTATGAATAATCACAATGCACGATTTCTTACTTGAATAATCGTAATTGTTAGCCCATTCATCTTTAGTGACATTTTTACTTTTTTTGACTTGATATTCTACTTTGTCAATTTTAAAAGTTGTTTTGTCAGCTTTAGCTTTATTTGTTCTTTGATTGGTCACTTGCAAATTATCCATTGTACTTCCGTTCTTTGGATTTATATGATCTACATCCCAGCCATACTTCAAATTTGAGCCATGTGCATTTTTGTGAACTTCTTGTCCGTCAAAGTCATGTCCTACTGTTTTTTTACCAAAGGCATCCTCCCAAACTTTATCCTTATCTATATTGCTCATATTGTTTTTTCTCCTAAAGTATCTTATAATACCGTATAGAAAACAATTATAACTATTGTTTCCCTATGTGCTTAAACACTACTGATGTTACTTTCTCTGTACATTAATAAATTAATACAAAGATCGAAATCTAACATTTCACCTCCATTTATCGAAAAATAAACAAAAAAAGACCCAGCTACCATTTCGGCAGTTAGATCTTTAGTAATATCTATATTCTTTGCATTTTCCGCACTCTAAGTATAGTTACGTAAACTACTTAAATATACGTTTTGCTGAATGGAGAGATATTTCCAAGGACAATACTTAGATATGTATTTTATTCAGAAACGAATCAAGATTTCTTTGCGATATAATCAAAGATGCATAACCATACTTTCATTACTCTTGCAAAACTTCGTTAATTTTATACAAAATACGTTGTGCACTTTAATCGATAAATTAAATAGTGTCTAGTCATTATAAAAATTAACAATTTAGTTATTTTTGTATTGCTAGACAGCTTTGCTTTATTGTCTAACTACATAATACCATACATATCAATATTTGTCAATGTGAAAATTAATTTTCTATCATATAAACTATCTAAATTAATAAGTAAAAGACTATCTGCAGAATTTTCTTCAATGCTTGTTTTCATAAATTAGTTAACTTAACCTTATTAATACTGTATGCTCTTTACAAAATACTTCTCAAAACTTATTTCACTTCTTAAATCAGTAAACGTGGGATCATTATACCTTATCAGAATAGTTGCTTTCTCTACTGAGTTTTTAAGTCCTTCTAAATCTGATGCTGCCAATTCTCCAGCAGGCACATAAAGTAGATATATTATTTCCCTTTTACGATCATTTAATATTATCCACCAGTTCTCAACTAAACATTCATACTTAGGATTTGCATAATAACTGCTTTTCGAAGATGCATACGTAATGTTCTTTCCGATCTTTAATCCTTCCTTCCTAAACATTGACAATGCTATAGATTTACTCATTTCGTCTCCACTTAGATTACTAAAGTCTGGTGTAAAATTATCGACCGGATTGACTGTAGTCAAACCAATTGTTTTTTCAGTAGAACTTTTTTCCTTCTTATTATTCAAGCTATCATCTTCTTTATTTGTAGCTGTAGTGTTAATGAGAAATGCTATACTTTTATCCTTCATCACCCTTCTTAAAAACACTTTAACAGCCATCTCGACATCCATACATATGCCCTCCAATATATGACCTGCCTCACTTATAATTCTTTCCTCTACACTTATACTAACTTTTTCCATTAATTCCCTCCTTTTATATTACCATTATATCATAGCATCTAATTTTAATAAATTGCATATGACAGCTTTTACATATTTTTTACATGTTTATTTTACATGTTATTTCTGCTTAGAAATTATCATTAAAATCTTGTCCACCTGTATTAAATTGCAAGAATTGCCTTCCTTGCATAAAAGTAATACTTGATAAACTACAACCCCAGTCTATTCGAACAAGATACAATCTACTAAGAAACTCTACCATTTACTCTACCACAAAGCCAAAAAGCACCAT
>CAMQWP010000033.1 GCA_947038565.1 uncultured Clostridia bacterium | reverse complement strand
GGATAAAATAATATTAATAGTACAAATAACAATATCAAACTCATTATTAATATTACCCACATTAGCCATGTCGGTAGTCCATTTGACACGTCAGGGCTTGTAATACCTGGGTATATATCTATAGGCGACATAACTACTGGTATTACTCTATAAATACCTTCTTTATTGAATGTTAAAGTAATTATATCAAAATCTAAAAACACACTAGCCTCCGCCAAGTATGCTTCAGCGTCTCTAAATCCAGTTAAGCCACCAGTTTTTTTTAATAACGTAGTAAAATAATCAGTTATGCTAAATCTAAACATATGCATACTTCTATTTTCTGCAACTGATTTATTATAAGCGGTAGCAAAGTTTTCTTTGTCCGATTCTCCTACATATAATGAATTCATATCATTTATATTGATTACTTTTTCAATTGGTTTTAAAGTCGATAACCTTTCGTCTGGTTTTATATTAAATAAATTATCCCAGAAACCCGTCCACCCGTTAGTTATATTTTGCTCGTACAAATTATAACTAATAGAAGCATCAATTTCTTTTTTATAATACCCTTCAGAGTGTCCGTTTTCAAACACATTACCCATAAATAAATCTTTTGTTATGTCCCTATGATTTAAATATCCATTAAAATTACTAGCGTTATAAGTTGAAGCGTACTTTAATAGCTCTGCACTAGTTACATCTGTGGTCTTGTCTCCATATTCTTTATAAAACACATACGGAAGATGATTTGCATTATTTGTTACATGCACAGCTGAATAATTTTCGTCATTATTATGTAGAACATTATAGCCCCAGTCAACCTGCTTATATATTTCGCCTGCTCCTGCTCCTACAGGGAATCGCTCTTTTATGCCATATGCTAAACCGTATTTATCTTTATTGTATCCATTTAATAGTTTTGACCTATCCGCATAAATGTCATTGTATAAAGTTTGATTTTTAGTTACAATTATCGGACTGCTTTTACACTCGTATGTTTCAAACTTCACCCTTTGCAATGATCCGTAGTCTGTCATGATACGATTAGGCACACTAAAATATACCGAATTTATCATATCATAATGACCTTCACCATTGCTATTATTCCACGGCATTACATAACTTGTAGATCCTATATTATTATTTAGTTCTATAGTCTCCAGATCTACTACACTACTAGATAGAGTGCTGTCTGCCGTTGCGTCACTGCCATAGCCTTTAGAAAAACCAGTAAACTTATAAGAGCCACCTACTTTAAATGCTTCGGCGTTACTCATGTTACTATGTAATAACTCTATTTCAGCAATGTCATATCGTCGCTCATTCAAATCTACTCGCTGGTGGATCATGTTTCCGTCTGCACCTTTCTTGTCAACTACTTTAAACTTGTAAAATAAGTCCTTATATGCACCATCATCAATGCTAGAGCAATACTTTAACTCGTACTTGTCATACTCACTTACAGTAGTAATATTATTTGCTGTATTCAGTTTAACGCCTAGATTGACTTTGTTTCTTCTGCTTGTGATGTCAATTTTTAATAGCTGTGGATTGTATAGATAAATATACAAACCGTAATTATTTCTTTTGTTCACTTGATACGAATAAGCATACTCAACCACATTAAATATACGTGCTGAATATTTCATTCCGCTTGGATCAGCTGGATAGTTTCCAAAATCAAACCCTTCTATACTCTCCAACTCAGCTTGTAACGCCGTTTTATCAAAATTATTGTCTTT
Source organism: uncultured Clostridia bacterium (assembly GCA_947038565.1). Classification (GTDB taxonomy): domain Bacteria; phylum Bacillota; class Clostridia; order Christensenellales; family UBA3700; genus MGBC100798. Next base: position 4,571 of record CAMQWP010000033.1, on the reverse strand, counting down.
ATTCTCAGCATAAACTGTAGCATAATCAGTAGTTAACATTATCAGACTTGCAAATAATAACAAAACCACTATTAACGTAATTACTACGCGGTTTTCTCTGGCTCTTTTAACAAAATTACTCATATTTCTCCTTAATTGGCTTGTTTTGCTCGTACATTGTACTGCTCGTCATTAGTTGTAATACCTATTATATCGCTTTCATTCATTCGGATCAGCACACTCTTTAGATTATGTCGCTCACCATCAACAACGCAAATATAACGTTTATATTTTGCTATATGTCGCTCGATACGTATTTTTTTATAGCCATAATCTACACTGTCAAATACTAAGATATCTTTCTCGCATATAATATCTCTAAAGTCGGTTGAAATTGACTTTAGCTGATAGCTGGCGTTCTTACCAAGATCACTTAGCCATTGTCTTGACTTGATATTATAGACAAGAACTATTTCTATACTTTTTCTGTTCTTTTTGACTGTTAAGTTATAGTATATTTTCTCGTCAGTGCGAGAAGTCTCCTCTATAAATACAAACTTGAATATATAGCGAGAGTATAAATCACGCTGGTTATAGAATTCTAGCCATTTTGATGTTGATAACTGTTCAAGACTTATTGCCATATTTACACCTCCTACGGTTTTACTTTTTTATTTCATCAATCAGGGTCGAGCAAAGCTCGTATAAAACTGAAGAATAGCAATTCGCCCGACGCCATAAGGGCTGTAAGTTAGCCAACATTCCAACACTTCGCAAGCTCATATTGAAATATTGACAACTTATCGGTCTGTGCTATTTTTGATATATCTTTTATGTTCGACGCCTAAGGGCTAAATTGTCGAACGCCTACTTATATATACGGGCTTAAGCCCTTAAAATCTTAATTCTAAGCTCTTTTTAACTTGTTTGCTAGCCAAATACTAACCTGCCAGGAAGTGCGGCGAGAGCGGAGAAACCTACCCCCGTGAATACGATAGAACATACCTATCTTATTCACGGAAGTAGATAAAAAAAACAAACCCACCTTTTCGACGACGCTTCGCGTTTTTTATGTTGCTCAGAGTTATACTATCCACTCCTATATTCGCAACATTTCTACCTAGTCATTGACTACTAGTAACCCAACCACTTAATTATTTATCGAGGCTAGCCACCTCCCTCAGTCTGAAATTCCGCTCGATAGTCGACCAACAATGCTTTTTTTATTGTACAGAGAAATGCAAAAATTGCGGAACGTCTAAAACTCTGCTCTAGTATGTATGTAGAATTAAGTTGTATGATTTTAATACTGTATCAGCTCTCGCTGATAATCCTTACTATATTGCTACGACCATACTTCTTAAGAACAGTAGAGAGGTTGTGCCTCTTGCCGTTCAGTTCTACGATATATCGCTGGTACTTCTCTATAATGTTAATTACCTTGATATGTATCTCTTCTCCCTCTATGCTGTACACTATAACATCACCAAGCCTTAGCTTTCCTATAAAGTCTTTCTTCATATCTTGCCTATTGCCTTTGCCTTCGCTTTCTTTGGATTTGCTGACGGCTTGTCCTCTCTTACGTCACAATCCATGTATACACGTACATACTCGCTATGAATACACTTCCTAGTGTTCTCATACGCATTTGAGCATTCTCTGATATCCATTATTTTTTTGATACTGTTGTACGCTTGTTCGCACTCTATACGTGTACCCGATAATCTGATCTTAATCATTTACTTGCTCCTTAGCTTGTAGTCAAATAAGCCACTATCAATTAATCTATTAACTATACGCTTCATCATTATTGGCGGAACGCTCATACCTATTACGTCTACCATATTCACACCATTAAAGTTATAATCTCTTGGAAATGTAGCACTGCTACGCAACTCTAATTTTGATATATGCTCATGAGTACCTCTCCGATAAAAGTCAGCACTTTTTGTTCTTATTGTCGGCAACACACTATCATCATCTATTATGAAAGTTTGATAAAATGCTTTTTTGTTATATAATCGCTCATGTGCATATACTAGACAATTTTCATCACTCCTTACTTCTTTCAGTAAGTTATAAGTCTTTGATCTAGTACTACATTTTAATAATTCGCCCTCTCTAATATCTCTATATGGAATAGGACTATAATTAAATATTAAGTCGACTTTATCAAGATCACACTCTATGTCATTTCTTACAGCTATAAAAAACACTCGATGTCTTTTTTGAGGAACACCCATCGCTTCACCCTTCAATATGTAATGCTTTACTTTATATCCTGCCTTAAATAACTTTGAGTATATTTCTCTTACATATGACCAGGCGTTACCCTTGACTAAACCCTCCACATTTTCCATTATCACAGTTTTTGGCTTTAGTTTAATGACTGTATCGATAAATATATAAGATAAGTCATCAAGCGTCTGTAGTACTTGCCCTTCTTTATATTTCCTTTCTACCCCCCAGCCTTTTTCTCTTACTCCTGCTAGTGAAAATAATGTACATGGCGGTGATCCGTCTAGTATATCTAAGTCATACAACTCTTTTGGCAATGATTCCATCTTATTAAACTCTCTCAAGTCCATGCAATAAGAATATTGCGGATTATGATTAAGATTATATATTGCATTCATTCGTGAGTCAATTTCCACATTTGCAATGACTTCGCAGCCTGATAGTTTATACCCCATAGTTGACCCACCGCCACACGAAAACATGCTTGCTACCTTTAAACCATTTTTGTGCGGATAGTCTTCTGACATTGTCCATTTCCAGTCTGTAGATTTAACAGGTTTAAAATGATTGAAACAATCACATAAATCCCACATTGCTAATTGTGTATTCATCCCCCCCCCCTTTTTATATTGTGTATTTTGTTTTATTTTGGGGTGGCTAGTATTTCACGTGTCGCCACCATCGCACGGCTAGCTGTCAGTCGCTAACTCACTTAACAAAAATACAGCTCTAAGGTTCATACCTTAGATAAAAAGGAGAAGATAGCTTTAACGTTGCTACCAAACGCACGCATATAGCGGTGGGGTGGCTAGTGTTTTACGTGTCGCCACCATCGCACGGGTGTTACTCTTATATGCACTGTCTCTAAGAATGCTTAAATTATAATACTCTTATTGTTTACTTACTAACTGGTAAAAAGTATGTCGCCTCCACTTATTACAATGCTTATTACTGAGACAGTTCCTACAGTTCCGCCATCAAATAATATTTTATCGTCACTTATGATAATCGACTCAACAAACACAACATTAGCAACACCGCCATTAAATAATATTTTATCGTCACTTATGATAATCGACTCAACAAACACAACATTAGCAACACCGCCGACAAATATGACATCGCCATTTTCTATAACGATTAGATCAACATCTATATCTTTCGGGTGTTCACAATCAAAATTAATCTCTGCACCGATTTCTATTCGATCCATGTCTACGATTATGTTATTTCTATTAGCAAGGTGGAATCTATAATTAATTACTGATTGATTATTATAACTGCTTACTGTAAGCATAAAATACTCTTTTGTCATAATATCCGCTAAATACAGCGGGTTACCTTGACCATCGGTAGCACCAGGCACAAGTGTAGTCATGTCGGTAGGTACATTTATAGAAAATCCTCCCTCAGACATCTTCAGCTGGAACGCTTCGGAAAAATTAGTCTCATTCCATGACACTGCTCCCTCATCAGTTGTAATATTAAAATCTTCTTTCGCACCGCCTTTAAGCTCTACTTTAAAACTAGTGTTGTTACTTTTCTTTTGTTCCTTATATAGATAACTTACGCTAAATGTATTTTCCTTACCTATATACATATTGTTGCCGTCACTTGTGGTGAGAGTGGTGCCGTATTCGTCTTTAACTGTAAATGCTAAATATACTTGCGTTTTTTCAAGAACTACAACTATTCCGAATATTGCACCAATAAGCATAATTGCTAATATCACCCCAGCTACAGCAATGCTTAGGCTTTTGCTTTTTTTCTTTTTCATGCTACAAATAAGAAGTTTATCATAGGGAAAAATAAATTATCCCCGTTGTCAGCCTTTATGTACGAAATAAAGCATATATCAATTTCAATAACTCCTTTATTAAACAATAGCAGTTCTAATCCAGAACAGTTAAGCATGCCACCGTCAGGACTGCGATAAACGCCGAACAATTTCCAAAATAAATCTTCGTAAGACTTTGCGTCTGGAAAGTCATCTAGCACAATGTCATTACCAATTGTATTCATTTCATTTGAGAAAAACAGTCCGGGTTTGAGATGAGAAAATAATTCGCTTGCAGTGATGTTTGCCGTAGTCTTGTATGCAGAATTTGTGCTTGCGTTAACATCAACAACATCACCCACTATTTTATCCGATGACACTGAATGCACAGACGAATACTCTAGTGAAGTATGTATATCCTCTACTAGCTGTCCTCTAACTAAAGGCACGTTGATTTCTGGCGGTGGAGTTGTAGACGACGCTTTCACTATATAATTTACGTTATTGTAGCTAAATCCTAAAACATAGCCTACTACACTCGCAATATGATTAACTTCTACGCTAGCTTTTACAGTTG
>CAMQWP010000032.1 GCA_947038565.1 uncultured Clostridia bacterium | reverse complement strand
TAACTTTCTTCGCACTCATAAGCACCTCCAACTATTAATATATAACAATATATCATAATGAACGAATAAAATGCAATACTATTATTAATTTTTATTACTAATTTGCATATTTTGCACCAATTATATAAGACACGTTGTACAATGCATGTGAATTCATAAAAGGCACAGACATATTATGTTTCCTTATATAATATTGCAATTCAAATTTGTTTTCGTTTATTCGTATATTTTTTACATTTTTAGAAGTTTAGTTATGGCGTTATTTTTTTTATTTCACATATCATAAATCACAAACATATTTCTATCTTTTTGCAGAATACGCAATGTCAGGAAGATTACACTTCAAATCATTGTATAGCTGATATTTCCGAATAAATCGCCATTAGTCTCTGGTACTTTCTAAGTTCCTTTAGTGTGAAATATACTATGATTTTTGGCATAGAAAAAGCAAGCCTATTGGCTTGCTTTAAATTAATTATTTAACATTTACAGAGTTAATTCTTTCTATAGCTAACATAGCTTCATCATCACCTTGCTCGGCAGCTTTAGAGTACCATTGCAATGCCTTCTTCTCATTTTTAGGCATGCCTATTCCAAACTCATAACAACCGCCTAAATTATATTGAGCATCAGCACAGCCCTGATCCGCTGCTTTTGTATACCACATAATCGACTTCTTCTCATCTTTAACGATTCCTGTTCCATTGAAATAGCAAACACCTAAATCAAGTTGTGCTTCTGCATAGCCTTGATTTGCCGCTTTTTTATACCAACCTACTGCTATCTTCTCGTTTTTTGCTATGCCTGTACCATTAAAATAACAAGCACCTAAATTATATTGAGCTTCAACATAACCTTGCTCTGCTGCTTTTGCATACCATAACACGGCTTGCTTTTCGTCTTTATTTAATCCTTTGCAGTACTCATAACAATCACCTAAGTTATATTGAGCTTCAGCAAAGCCTTGCTCTGCTGCTTTCGTATACCATAGCACCGCTTGCTTTTCGTCTTTAGCTAGACCTGTGCCGTACTCGTAACAATTACCTAAATGCAATTGAGCTTCAGCAAAGCCTTGATCCGCTGCTTTTACGAGCCACATCAAAGATATCTTATAATCACATACAAAACCTGTTCCGTTATAATAGCAAAGACCTAAATTGTATTGAGCTTCAGCATAACCTTGATCCGCTGCTTTTATAAACCACTGCACTGCTATAGATTCGTCTTTTGCAACGCCTGTACCATAAAAATAGCATAGTCCTAAATTGCACTCTGCAATAGCTAAGCCTTGCCTCGCACTTTCAGTATACCAATAAACAGCAGTATTTTGATTTTTAATTACTCCTGAGCCATAATAGTAACACACTGCCAAATTAAGTTGAGCAGCAGCGTTACCTTGCTTAGCCGCTTTCGTATACCACTCCGCAGCAATCTTCTCATCTACAGCAACACCGTTGCCACAATCATAGCAACATCCTATATGACTCTGTCCGTAACTATTATTAGATATTGCAGCTTTTCTGTACCATTCAATTGCTTTTTTTGCATCTTTTTCTAGCACTACACCATCGCCATAACATCTACCCACAATTACTTGAGCATTGTCATCTCCACTATTAGCCATTGCCATATAATCATCTATATTATCACCCTCAGGCAAAGACTTAAGCTCCCTGATATGCTTTAAAACCAATTCTATATTAATCATATTTTGCTCCTTAAAAATAAATATATCTATATACGTATTAAATATAGTATACCATATTTTCTTTAGAAAATCAATATTCCTCGTCAATTATACATACTTGTTTTGTCTTGATGAGTGATTACACTATCTATTGCCATCATTAAGTACATATAACTGTCGCTTTTCTTTATATATTTTACGTTGTCACTTGCAAACATTTTCCTATTAATTGCATTGCACATAGAAGAATGTTGCAATTAATCAAATAAAATTATATTGTTAGATAATATAATGGCATATATAAATTAAATGTGATATAATAAAAGACAGATAATAATGTATACTGCTTTTTTTAATATAATCAAGCATATAAATGGAGAGATAAAATCATGGATAACAACTTTAACAAATATTCTTTATGCGATGAATTATTAAAAGCTATCAGCCTATTAAACTATAAAGCACCAACTGAGGTGCAAGACATGGCGATACCTGCAATACTACAACAAAAAGATGTAATAATCAAATCAGAAACTGGCAGCGGAAAAACCGCAGCTTTTGCTATACCTTTATGTGAGTTAATCAATTGGGAGGATAACGAAGTACAAGCTATTGTGCTAACACCTACTCGAGAGCTTGCAATCCAAGTAAGTGAAGACATATTTAACATAGGACGCTTTAAACGAATAAAAACATCATGTTTATATGGTGGAGAGTCATTTGCACGACAAGTAAAAGAATTAAAGCAAAAAACACACATAGTAGTCGGTACACCTGGACGAGTATTAGATCATTTACTAGAGGGAACATTAAATACTAGTAACGTAAATACTCTAATCATTGACGAAGCCGACGAAATGCTTAACATGGGATTTATAGAAGAAGTAGAAACGGTTATAGCGCGAATTTCTGACAACAGAACTACTGTTTTGGTATCGGCTACTTTCAATAAAAAGATAGATAAAATAATCAATAAACACATGCTCAATCCAATTAAAATAGAAACAACAACAAAAGTATCTACGATGGATAATATTACGTATCTATTCTATAAAGCAAAAGAATCTACGAAACAAAATCTACTGCGAGATATTACAATGATCGAAAACCCTGACAGTTGCATTATATTTTGCAATACAAAGATCATGGTCGATGATATAGATGATTTTCTGTACAACAATGGATACAGTTGCATGAAAATACACGGAGGAATGGAGCAACGTGACCGCACTTCGATCATGAATAGATTCAAACAGAATGAATTTAGATATCTAGTCGCTACCGATGTGGCAGCACGAGGTATAGATGTAGATGATATTTCACTTATAATCAATTACGATATGCCTGACAAAAAAGATAGCTTTATCCACAGAACTGGTCGAACAGGTCGACGCGGTAAAAACGGAAAAGCAATATCTTTAGTAAGCGAAATAGATCAGCTTTCATTTGCAAACATTAAGGAATCGCTGGGATTAGAACATACACTTCTAGCTCCCCCCGACGCTTTAACAGTAGATAAATGCAGAGATACATTTTATAAAAAATCACAAAAAGAGCTAGAGATTAAAGAAACAAAAGGTGCAAAATTATCAGAAGATATATTAAAAATACATATAAATGCTGGTAAAAAAACTAAAATGCGAGCTATGGATATAGTGGGAACACTTTGCAGTATAGAAGGCATGACTGCCGATGATATTGGAATTATAAACATTTTAGATGTATCTACTTTTGTAGAAGTATTAAATGGCAAAGGCGAATTTGTATTAAAAACACTACAAACAAAAAACATTAAAGGACGACCTAGAACTGTGACTAAAGCAGACTTACCTAGGAAATATTGATAAAAGAATGACTCCAGTTTAATACTGGAGTCATTCTTTTTATTTTAACGGATACTATCCGAAAATATTCATTTTTACTTTTGATACTTATTACTAAAGCAAAATTTGTATTTCTTTGACCTTCAACAATTTGCCACTTGATACTACTTTTTCATCGACTTCTAATACTGGCAGTGACATAAATCCTTTTTGTATGATTACATTCATATCATTTATATAATCAACATCTGCCTCTGCTCCGATCAATTTAAGACACTCTAATACATTATCATATAACTTATGACATTTTTTACAACCGCTACCATACACAACTATTTTACTCATTTATTTCTCCTCAAATCTCATTTTTAATTTACCATAATAACTCTTTACACTTTTATCGCCCTCATTATTCTCAAATAGGCAGAAAGGTAAGCTATCTGTGTCCTTATGTTTAATTACACATTCACAACACTTGCCATGATTTATACAATTTTTTTTCGGGCAACTACAGATTTTCACATTTTTACAACTCATAAACACCTCATACAAATAAAAAACCTAAAGCGTTGAATGTATATCCAATAGCAATAATGCCTATTACAACGATTAATATAAATGCGAATAATAATTTAGGTTTTACAGCCTTGCTTAACATGATCATGCTCGGCAAAGACAATGCAGTTACACTCATCATAAGCGAAAGTATTGTACCTACGCCCACGCCGTTGTAAAATAATGCCTCCGCTACTGGAATAGTTCCAAATATATCAGCATACATAGGAACACCGACTATACTAGCTACCAATACTGAATACCACTTATCTTGACCCAGCACTAATTGTATCCAATCATTGGGTACAATATTGTGTATTAGTGCCCCGACACCTACGCCAACAACGACATATAACCATACCTTTTTAAAAGTATTCCAAACCTGATCTCTAGCATACACTAACCTGTCTTTTCTAGTTGACTCTAAAAACTCTGTATTTACTGACTCACCTTGCAGTACAAATTCTTGCACATTTTTACCTAGACCTGTTTTCTCTATAATAGTACCGCCAATAACGGCTAACAACAGCCCAACAAAAACATAGCTAATAGCAATAGGAAACCCAAACACACTAGCTAACAAAATAAGTGCACCTAAGTCTACTAGAGGACTACTAATCAAAAAACTAAACGTCACACCACTACTTATCCCTGCACGTGTAAACCCCACAAATAGTGGAATAGACGAGCAACTACAGAACGGCGTAACAGTTCCTAGCATTGCCCCCATCACATTTGCAACGATCCCTTTATGCTTTCCTAATATGAGTTTTGTCCTTTCTGGAGGAAAGTAACTCTGTATATATGATACAATAAATATAAGCATACATAATAGAAAAATTATTTTGATAATATCATATATAAAAAACTGTAATGCAGCACCCCAGATACTTTGCACAAATTCAGCGCCAAACATACCCGTGAATGCTAGTCCTATTAGATCATTAAGCCATTTCATTCCAAGTAATTGCTTAGACACAAATGCAAATAATACGCTGATACCATTTACGCCCGCAATTAACCACGCAATCAAAACAGCTAATCCTATCGAAAATAAAATTGAAAATGCAATTATTATTGCTTTACTTTTAGTACTAATCTTTTTCACAACATTTCTCCATTTTAGTATTACTTGTGCTGAGGATAAATTTCGATAATTCTTTCAAAATATTAATATCCACGCTATAATAGCACCATTTACCTTCTTTTCTAGTAGTAATCAAACTACAATCACTTAACATTTTCATATGGTAACTTAATGTTGGCTGTGAACAATTTAACTCATCTAGCAACTTGCAAGCACATTTTTCACCACTTTTTAACATGTCAAAAATCTTTACCCTTGTCTCATCCCCTAACGCTTTATAGCATAATGCAAAATCAATATAATTCATATTCCTTACTCCTTCATATAGATAACTGTCTATATGATAACAAACATATAGACATATGTCAATGTATTTCATGTAAGTTGCGTGTAAATTATTCTCATGTCGATTTTGGCACAAAAAAAACTGCACTTGATGAGTTTAGCTTTAAATCCGATTAAAATTCATCTTGCGGAATAAATCATATAAATGCTAATACAACCCTTTTCTCGATCACTCTACAATCATGTTATATATTTTTCTTTATTATCTAATCACTAAAATACGTATATATTGCTACGTATTTTGAGAAAAAATAGCACCCCAAAGGGTGCATTTTGGCTATTTTTTTTCTTTTTGATTTTTCACATAGGGGGCTCGCACCCCGTTTTGATTATTGATATATTTTGTCTATCACTAATTACAAATCCTTAATTAGGTCTATTGGCTTTGCCTTAGACTTAGTTATTATAGGGATTATACTACCTATGATACCTATGGCTATACTCAGTCCAAACATCGCGACAAACTCAACTATTGTTACGACTAAATAGTTTATTGTAAAGAAATATTTAATATTAGATACCACCAGAATACATGCCAGTACTGGCAAGCATACACAAGCTATTAGTGCCGATAATGCTGTAATTATAAGTGCCTCCATCAGATAAATCAGCTTGACACTTCTATTGCTCATATCCCATAGCTCTTAAAATACCAACTTGCTTTTTGCTATCATTTATAGACGATATTATAACATTTAACATTAGTGCTATAGAAAACAATTCAAAAGCAATAGATGCATATAGTCCCATCTCTGCATAAGTTTTTTTACTACTTCTCATACTCATCAAATCATACGATAAAAATTTAACAATGCTGATATCCTCTTCATTAAATTCTTACGACAATTTTATATTTTCCTTATTGTCGGCAGTAAAAGATGTATTAATTCCCTTTATTTGATTATCCTTATGGACATCGTACATGAAATCATCACTTATGATTATAT
>CAMQWP010000031.1 GCA_947038565.1 uncultured Clostridia bacterium | reverse complement strand
AAAAAAAAAAAAACAAATTATCAAAAAAAAAAACAAAAAAAAAACAAATACCCAAACCCCCGGGGGGGAAAGGAAGAGTCAAAAAAGGGGGGGGGGATAAATGGCAAATGGACAAGGCGGTTACAGAATGAATTCCGGTAGAAAACGTGCATTATTCTTCGGTGACGCGACGCTAAAAGACAAATATATCATATACTTATGGACGGTATATTTGTCAAAAGGAGAAATAAATTAGAATACATATTTAACTGCTGAGATTGTGACTATGAGAATTAATCAACTCGTTAAAGACATCAAATCTCAGCTTGCTAAAGAGATATAGAGTAATCATTATTGATTGAATCATTTGCTTTTCTGCATTAAGATTGACTTTAATATATTTATATGGTATAATTTTTATAAAGAATTACAGATGTATAAAATAAATACATATGAGGTTATATATGCTTAGAGAAAGAGAACTAAAAACGAAATATAGAAAACTTTTCATGGCTTTAATGCTATGTATTTTGCTATTAGCTACTATTGTAGTTTTAGCTGCTTGTACGACACCAAAAGAGCTAAAGTATGAAGTCATGCTACCATCTGGCACTGGGTATGATATCATATCTGAGCCAATAGTTGAGGTTGCTAGAGGTGAGTCGGCAGTATTTGAGGTAGAGATTCTTAAGGGGTATACACTATTTAATTCTAATGTCGGAACGTTTGAGAATAATAAATTTACTGTTGAAAATGTTCAATTTTCTAGAACAGTAATATTCGACGTTAAGAAAGTTTTTATAAATGATGACACGCAGAATAATTGCACGGTACAAACTTTCTCAAATCATCCAGATGGATTGTTTTTTGAGGGCGAAGTGGTAGATGTGAAAATCACTGCTGATGAGAATTATAATGTAGATAAATTATTTTATAATGGTGAAGAATTGCAATTAGAGTTTGAGAGTTCTACTGTAGCTACTAGTGAGATTATAGTTTCTGATAGTATGGAGCTAGTAGGTCACGTGCTAGGTGATGAATACGAGTTTGCTATCAATTACAATGAAGATATGGGTAGTATAAATATATTGAGCTCAACTATCAAAGATAATACACCTCGATATGGAGATGTGGTGACATTTGACGGTATACCGAATAGTTCTAATATATTCGTGTCATATAGAGTTAATGGTGAACGTACTGATAATTTGGACACTCAAACTGTAGTTATTAAAGAAAAAACTATCGTTAGTGTAGACTTCTATGATGAAAATTTCTCACAGTTTATATATAACACCAATGGTGGTCAGCTAATAGAAGAAAACCCTATAGACTCTAGTTATTATGAGAAAGATGAGTATATTAATATAGATCATTGTTATAACAAGATGGAGAGAGATGGATATAGCCTAATAGGATTTAGTGAGGGTGTATCTGGCGAAGTCCATGCTTTAGGTGGCATGGTAAAGACGGCCGCTGGTGAAAATGAACTATTTGCAGTGTGGAAACAGTGGACACCTAGTGCGAACTTTGATTTTGTGCTTAATACTGAAGTTGATACATATACGATTACAGGGCTAAGCAGTCAAGGGCAATCTAATGACCTTAAAGAGATAGTGATACCGGAGACATATCAAGGCAAGAAGGTGGTAGGAATATCAACTAAAGCATTTAAGGGTAATGACATAATTGAGAGTGTATACTTTAATAAAAATATCGTAACTATCACAGATGAAGCATTTGCAAATTGTGCTAATCTAACTAATATAATGTTATTTGAGTCTACTATATCTAAGCATGAGAATGCTTTTATAAATTGTCCTAAATTTACTACTTGTGAAATAAATGCAATCACTGATACTGATAATCATTCTGGTGTACATGCTGGTCTTGCATATCAATTTGCTAGAATAGCAGATCATGATAGAGAAAAAATGATAATTATAATTTCAGGATCAAGCTCTAGCTATGGATTGATTTCAGATATATTTCTTGAAGAGATGCCAGGCTACGATTTATCAGTATTAGCAGTCTCAACAGAACTAGGATTACAACTAAAAATGGAAATTATATCGAAGATTGTTAGAGAGGATGATATTGTCATATTAGCACCAGAATTTACAAAAAAATTGTATTCAATGGATGAATCTTTAGATTATTTTAGCTATTGGTATCTACAGAAAAACTATGATATGATGAAGTACATCTCTATTAATGATTCACCGCTGTTGTTCTCGAATTTAGATAATAATATCATAAGAAAGAATCCTGGTGGAACACTAGATCTAAGAAGCACAGATGTATATGGAACGTATACAGATCATCGAACGCTAGCAGAGGATAGATTTAATTGGTACGATATAACGATTGATAAGTCGTTTATAACTGACACTGATATGGCTCTAGCTAAAAAATATGCGAAAAATATTGTCGCATCATCAGGTAAAGTGTATTTCAGTTTCCCACCAATACTAGAGGCTTCATTGGATACTGATTATTATAATGCAGCATACCGAAGTGAATTTACTATTATGCTTGATGAGTCTCTCAATAGGGATACACCTGGATTGATTACTGTTATATCTGATATAGATGATTACTTCATGGATATACAATTATGTTATGATTCGCCTTATCATACATCTACTCAAGGAGCTATTAAGCGCACTAATCAGTTAGTTAAAGACATCAAAGCTCAGCTTGCTAAAGAGGGGATAGAGTAATCATTATATATAACTTATGGGTCAATTTGCTGTAAAAGATTTAATTAAATCAATTATAGAATATTTATGATTATCAAATCCTTACTTTGGTATGGATTACTATAGAAAATTACGAAAAGGGGGATATACTATGACGGAAAATTTATTTGCGACAAGCATACCGATATATGTAGTACTTGCTATTGCAATCGGGCTTATCTTGATAACAATAGAGATACATATTAATACTAAAGGAGTGCTTGCAGTAATAGGCGGGCTTGCAGTAATTGCTGGCATATGCTTATGTTTTGTAGCTGGAGTGCCTATCATAGAGATAGTATTTATGCTGTTGATATCAGCTATATTTATAATAGCGATTATGAGCCTAAAAGGTAAGAATAAAAAAATAAAAGATGTAGAAAAAATAGTGACTGATTTTCAGGATATTTTATCAGGCGAAAATAATCATGAGGATGGTAAAAAATCACTTACTATCACACTTGATGATACTGATGAAAATATAGTAATTATAGATGGCGATAAAACGGATATTACAGCCGAAACTGGTGTCATAGTATCAGTTGGTAGTGCTATGGGCGACATAGTAATTGCTGATGTTGTAATTATCACAAATGATATTAATCAGGATAATGACAATATCAATATCAATTGTGATAAGTTGTCGGATACCAATAGCAGTATCACGACTGAAAACATAGAAATTAGTCAAAATAATATCATCGCATGTGATGCGAGAAGCGAGGTCGAAGATGTTATTTAATTCATTAGGATTCATAGTGTTTTTGGCTGTAGTAATCGCACTATTTTATTTAGTTCCTCACAAATTTCGCTGGATACCACTGCTTATCGCAAGCTATTATTTCTATATTTCATGGAATATTAATCTAATAGTTTTAATCGGTGCGACAACGATTATTTCGTATACAACCGGTATATTGATTGAGTATTCTAAGAGTAAGAAAGTTAGGCTAGCGTGTTTGTTATTTAGCATTATATCTAGTTTAGGAGTATTATTCTTCTTCAAGTATTTCAATTTCTTCGCACAGTCAGTAGTCGAGTTTGTTCGCCTATTTGGTGTGCCAGTTAGCGACTTCTCATTGAATATACTACTTCCAGTCGGTATCTCATTCTATACATTCCAGACATTATCTTACACAATAGACGTGTATCGTGGGAGTATTAAGGCAGAGAAACACTTCGGATATTATGCACTATTTGTATCATACTTCCCGCAACTTGTCGCAGGTCCGATAGAGCGACCTGACAACTTGCTACCACAGCTGAAGCAGAATAGTAAATTTTCTAGTGATAATATGAAGATAGGTCTGCAGTATGTGCTAGTAGGATTTATAAAGAAAGTAGTTGTAGCTGATATGCTTGCTATGTATGTAAATAGTATATTCGATAATATGGAAAATGCTAATGGTTTAACTGTAATTATTGCGACGCTTCTATTTGCAGTCCAGATACTTTGTGACTTCGATGGCTATACTAACATCGCAATCGGTGTCGCTAAGATGATGAATATCGACCTTATGAAGAACTTCAATAATCCTTACTCAGCACTTTCAATCAAGGACTTCTGGAGTAGATGGCATATATCATTATCGTCTTGGTTTAGAGATTATGTATACATTCCTCTAGGTGGTAATAGGGTAGGTAAATTCAGGCATTTATTTAACTTATTCTTAACATTCCTTTTATCAGGCTTATGGCATGGTGCTAGCTGGACATTTATTATATGGGGTGCGTTGCACGGTATATATCAAATCATAGGTCAATTAACAGCAGCTCCTAAGAAGAAACTATATGCTAAAATGAATATAAACACAGAGAGTAATCAATGGAAAGCACTTAAAAACGTTATTACAGTAATCTTAGTGTGTTTTGCATGGATATTCTTCAGAGCAAATACTGTTGGTGATGCATTTGTATTAATAGGTACGATATTTACTGGTTGGGGTTTCTCTTTAACTTTTATATCTGATTCATTTGAGAAGCTAGGTATGACAGCATTTATGTTTGTGTATATAATAGCACTACTAATATTGCTTACTCAGCTTGGTAAGATATTTATAGATAAGAAAGATAAATTTGTATATGAAGATCAGTCGACTAGTACAAGAATTGTCCGTAAAGTTCTATATGTAATACTCGGATTTATAGTGGCATTAAGTTGGATATATGTAGTATCTCAACTAGGTTATGTTAATGAATTTATATACTTTCAATTCTAAAAGGAGGATGGTCTAAATGGAGATTAAAAATAAAAAGAAAATGCCGAATAATATTAAATTTATTATTACAGTATGCATAATGATTTTAGTCATGACTATACCATTCTTTTTAGTGGTAGGATATAGTGTCGGACTTGGTAGGCAATTTGATAATACATACATTGCAGCAATGGCTGATAAGCATAATAGATTAGAAGATACTGATGAGCCTAAGATTGTGCTTGTAGGTGGATCTAACTTGCCGTTCGGTATTGATAGTGCTATGATAGAGCGAGAAATAGGCATGGAGGTCGTGAATTTCGGACTGTATGCAGCACTCGGCACTAAAACTAATATGGATCTATCTAAGGCGAATATTAATGAATGCGACATCGTAATACTCGTGCCAGAACTTAATCAGCAGACATATAGTACATATATTGACGGTGAGATTATGCTGCAAGCATTAGACTCTAAACGCAATATGATATGGGATATTCCTGCTAATGATTGGCTAGTAATGGCTAATAGCTATCCTGAGTATCTGAAAGATAAGAAGGAATTTAGCAGCACTGAGAAGCCTGATCCTGACAATGTATATGCTAGGAGCTCATTTAATGAGTATGGTGATATTGATTATCCTAGACCATATAATGTGATGGCTGATATGTATGACAGCTCAAGCATGATAAACATTGATAAGAATATTATCAGTAGTGGTTTTGTAGAATATGTTAATGACTATGTGAGCTACGCAGAGCGTCGTGATGCTAAGGTATTCTTATCATTTCCACCAGTAAATGAATCAGCAATTGCAGAAGAGTGTACTCCTGAGGGACGCTTAGAGTTCTATGACCATGCAAGGCAGTCATTCGATGCTGAGGTGATCAGTAATGTAGAAGATTATATCATGCATGAGGATTATTTCTATGACTCTAACTATCATCTTAACGATAGTGGAGTAGTCGCAAGAACTGCTATGCTGATAGGTGATATTAAGCGAGAACTTAGGATAACTACCCCTACAGATATTTCTATTCCAGACGGAAGTGGAGCTGAACCAAGTGATGACGATACAGAGGGAAGCGAAGCCGATAATGAGCTTGCACTTGACTTTGTAATGGAACTTATTAATGACAAGTATGTTGTTGAAGGACTGTCAGCGCAAGGAAAATCAAAGAAATCAGTTAGGATTCCAGCAACTTTTAATAGTAAGCCAGTATACAAAATCGCTCATAGTGCCTTTGCTAATGAAAAGGTTATAGAGCAGTTGACTATTCCAGAGAGTGTGGAAGTATTAGAAAATGAGCTGTTTAATGGAGCTAGCAAGCTAGTGAAAGTTATTCTTAATGTGGATAAAGCATCGGATGCATTATTCCCAGAAGTTAATATGAATGGATTGCTGCTGACTGGTGCGAGTGATAATCTTAAAATTTATGTTCCTAAAAATAAACTTAACGATATAACGATAGATTATTTTTGGGCTGCGTATAGCAGTAGAATAGTGAGCCAGTAATTATATAATACTATAAAAAACCGTTCATATGCGTATGGACGGTTTTTGTATGTCAAAAAGTAGAGAAAAATGAGAATTACTATAAAAGTCGACGAGATTGTGACTATTGGTCATACTGACAAGTTATATATATTGCAACCGATATATGGTCAGACTTCTAGTGGGGGACACTTTGGACATTACTATTACATGTGGGAGATAGTGCATAAAGTAGAGGAATTGAAGCGTGCTGTCAAAGAAGATTAAGGCATAATTTCATCTAATGATAGGCTGATTTGAAGTAGTGTCTGAAGTGTTAAAAGTATCTGAAAACATAGTATTTATCTTTCAAAATTGACTTGCTATATGTGTGTTAGTACGGTAATGTGTGTATACAAACAGACTATGCACTTCGCTATGCGGTATCAAGTTTACGGATTTTCTCAGTCGAATACATTATGTATACTCCTGTCGAAACTTCCGCACTTTCCTTGCCTAGCTTGTGATTAGACAGTTTGAAATAAGGTTAGGAGATACATATGAAAACACAGAGATTTGGATTAGAGCTAGAGTTCACAGGCATTACAAGAAGTATTGCATCTCAAGTAGTATGCAAGGTGCTAAATGGTACTTCATACTACGAGGGTGGCAATTACGGCACTTACACAACTGCTACAAACGATGGTCGAAAGTGGAAGGTAATGTCGGACAGCAGTGTGAGAGCTGAGGTCAAGGGTGGAGGATATGCAGGGCATGATTGCAAGTGCGAATTTGTAACACCGATTTGCACCTACGACGATATTGAAGTGATTCAA
>CAMQWP010000030.1 GCA_947038565.1 uncultured Clostridia bacterium | reverse complement strand
ACGGCAAGCTAGATATCGTTTCACTGATAACTCTAACACACGCATAAACTGCGCTCGTCTGCATTGCCCTTATTTCATCGACCTCAACTCCGCTTGAGCAAGATGATGAGTCAAGGTCAATACCTCTTATAAAGTCTTGCACCTTACCATCTACCCCTCTAGTCTCAGTCTGCTGTGTAGGTCTGCCCCTACTCCTCGCTCTAAATATTCCCATTGCACCTCCTTTTTGGCATGAAAAAAACCACACTAAATGAATGTGGTTTTATTCATTTTATATTATATTCTAATTACTAGGATAAGTTATTTCTAGTATATCAACAATGATATCACTAAAATTTACATTAGTCTTATAATAATTAGAGTCGTATCTAACAGCCCAACCATAGATATCTAATCTTTTTTCGCTATCGCTAGTTATGATTTTGACTGATATTGGCAGCCCAAGCAAGTTATTGGCTCTATGTGCTGCAATATACATGCTATTATCAATGCCCTCACCCAGCTTACTAATCTTTTCTTTACCCTCTACAGTATCCCCTAATATAGTATACTTTGTAGAATCAGGCATAGTTATCTCCATCCTTACCACATTATACCCAACAATCCTATCGATATCAATATCCGTTGCATTCTGCACCTTTTGTGCAGTGCAAAACAACGCTATCACCGTTGCTAGTAGTGCTATGATTATTACAGTATTTACGATGAGTATTATCTTCAATTTTTTTTCAGTTATCATATTATGTTCCATCTGGTACCTCTTATATTTTTATAATAATCATTAAATATTAGATATCTGTTTGTATGAGTACTCCATCCATCTATTACACGTAACCAACTCATGTCTTTGTATTCTGTCTCAACAATACCAACTACAATTACTAAATGACCATCTGTTTCGCTGGAAATTGAAGTAGGAATAGTATGCCCCTTAAATATATCATTCCTAAAGTAACTAATTGGATCTGACCAATAGTTAAAAGAGGATGCCTTATAACCAACATCTTCAGCATAATCTTTTGCTGCTTTAACACCTTTTGCTCTTGTAAGACCGCCCTCTGCAACATCATAACCTGACAACCTAACAATCTCTCTATAAACTACATCTGGGTCACTACTGATTTTAGTCTTACCTCTATGTCTCCACAATTGTAGCATATTGGTAAAATTAGCAGGGGAGCAATTACCACCATCCTCTCCATCTCTTAAAAAACTACTCTGTAATCTAGGAGTGAAACTGTCAGCTCCTCTAATCGTTTTATGCTGACCTTGCCCTTGTGGTGGTACTGTGTATGAGGAAACTATTCCATTATAGAAATCATCATCACTAGGAGTCTTAAGCGTTTGTATAGAATCCTTTGTACTAATATCCACATCAATCAATTCTTCGGAATTCAAATAAACTGAAGAATTCAATTTGACATTCCTATTCTTACTACTATTGTTTTCCACTTTTATACCATAATTAAACTTATCTTCAGTATACAATACACGCTCATTAGATATAGTTATCCCTTGTGTACCCACTCTTGGTCCTCCACTGTTTGGTTATCTCTACCTGCTTTTTCACTTATAGCATCATATGGCGACTCTCCAATAAATGCGAATTCTGTTATTACTGCTTTTCCAAATTCGACATCTATCATCATATAACCAGCAGGTTCATTTCCTTGAACAAATTCTACACAATACCCAGTAATTTTTTGAAAATTGCTTATAGGTATGATCTCTTCTACTGAACCGCTTCCATTCAAATGATCCGTTATCCAAGTATCAGAATAAGCATCTATCATATCTTCGTGCTAATCAAATGACACCTCAAGACTCTTTTTAGTTTCAAAACTAAAACCTGTTAAGAAGATTAAACTTGTCGATATCAACATTATTAATGCAAGTGCTATTATAGTTATTTTTTTAATTGTCGTTTTCATTATTTTTCCTCCTATATATTGTTTTTTTACATTGATTGCCACATAAAATATTCATACCGCCTCCCTGATTGAAGAATAAGTCCCTTACTTTATAGATTCATATTACTTAAATCATATCATGAACAATCTGTTTTGTCAATGGTGCTTTTTATCGTACATTGTCGAAACTATAAAATCAATATCCCTCGTGAATTATATATACTAGTTTTGTCTTGGTGTCTGATTGCTCTGTCTATTGCCATGATTGTTGCGATTGCGCCATCAATTTTCTCAGTCGACTTTTGCTTGTCTGCCTTGATATTGCCGGCAGGGTCAGTACGCACAAAGATATTATCCATCATCCACCGAAGTGGCTCATTGCCACCGTGAGCGATTCTCTTCTCAAGAGTGATTTTAATCAAATATCAGCTCATTAAAAAAAGCACCAAAACATTATGTTTTAGCACCTTTTCAATAGTTTTTTTGATTCTTTTTGATTCTTTGCGTAGGGGGTTAATACCCCGTTTTGATTAATGATATATTTCGTGTGAGTTTGCCCTCCCGCTGTTAGAGCCAATCCACCAGACGATTTGACCACCCCCCCCCCAACGAAAAACACTAATATAAATATGTAATGGATAATTTCATATATATTTATATATCATTAATTATCGTCATATATGAGCATATAATCATATTGCAATTTGCATAGGAGCAGACATTATTAAATGCTTATTCGCTATGAATTATATCAGCAATCTTTTATAGCATTCATGTAATTCACATCGAATTTATCTGTCATCTTCATTGACATTCTATACTGTGCAAATCAATATAGTTAGGTGGCTAACAAAGCGTCCAATTTTACCTTTATTTCCGTCCAATTCCACTTGCATTTCCGTCCAATTCCATACGCTAAAAGCGTCCAATTCACTCTAGAAATTGGACGCTTTATTTACTCTATTTTATTAAATTTTAATTGTGCTTGCAAGTAACATTTGAACTTACATCTCATCGAACTCTTCTGCTTGTTTATGATATAATTATATCATAACTGATAAATTAAATCAAGCTAAGGAGAAAATTATGGGAGCTTTTAAGAAATCAACAAAATCAAAGACATGTATTATGAGAAACACTATTCGGTTACTTTCATATCTCGCTCTATGAAGATAAGTAAAAGCAATCCCAGTTCTTTAAAATTGCTTTTACGAGAAAATGCTATTTTTTTTATTACTCTATATTAACAACCTTTACACATAATGCTTCTCACTTATAAAACTCTACTACACAGCATATTGCTCTTTGAATACAAAAATAGGACAAGCTTACACTTATCCTATTTTATTATGATTCAGATTTTAAATATTTATGATAAATAAAACTAGTCTTGCGTCTCAAATTCTTCAACATCCTTCAAAATAACTATACAGAACTTTTTGCGAGAATATCATATTCGGAAATAACTTCATTGAGTAACAAATGCCTAGCTTTAATACCGTTGTCCTTTCGCCAATCGCAAACTCTTGTTTACTAGCTTTTATTTTCTCTGTAGCAACACTTATAATTTGCACATTTTTATCACTATCATCGTGATCCTTTGGCTAAATTGTATGTCAACTCCAAAACTCCGAATATGTTGCAATTAAATCCTCTACCATATCCATAGTCAAGATACCCTTACCTATAGCTACCTTAAAGTATTGTATATTAAATGCTTTAAAGATTACTTCTGGCACATAATATATATCTAAAAACTCTTCATATGTATACAAACCATATTCTGCTAAGTCTGCATTGTATGAATCTATATCTATTGTCATTGTCTCTGCATCTACATCGAAAATATTTATAAGTCCAGTTGTTCCACCTGGCATTGAAAGCATTCCGTTAACATAGTAGCACAAGTGATTATATGTAACTGGACTCCAAGCAGTTGTCACTTCGTTAGTTATAACTACATCAACAAGCTCTACGCTAGTCCAAACCATATTGCCTTCACTATCGTATGTTTGCTTATTAAACATATCTCCTATATATTTTGCACCATCATCTCTAAGGAACACATATTTATTTAAACTACTATTCCAAAAGGCGTGCTCATAGATTGCTTTTACAACTGTTCCATCAGAGAAATGTAAATTTATGATTTCATACTCAGTTGACGGATCACTGTCTATAAACAATATAGGTGCAGTATCAAATGTACCAGTTTTCAAATTCCAAACCAATAATTGCTCCGCCCCAGTTAATTCCTCAACAGCCTTTTGAGTTCCATCAGCAAGAGTTATCATAGATTCTTCGGCTACACACGCTTTTTGTATTGTGTAAATATCTATAGTATCACCATGAGGAAAGTCCGTTAAGTTTTTAAGCGTCACCGACGAATCGTTTGTTACTTCGTATACCACATCAGGAGGACCTGATTCTATTGTATAACATATAAAATAATCAGAACCCTTTCCAAATACTTTGTTAATAACAAAAGATTCGTCATAACTAACGAAAAAACCACCCATATTTAAAATATTAGGTTCCATAGTATTATTAGGTGAATCAACATTAGTAGTAAGAAATGATACTCTATATCTTATTGGTATATAGTTGTATGAAACCGTTTTAGTAATATGACCTGTTGAGCCTGCCTTAATGGTTCTATTAGTCCAAATATAATAATATCCTACTTTAGGACGTCCATCTGGCCTTTCTAAAATTATTTCAGGACTCTCTACAGTATAATAACTTGGATTAGACCAATGGTTTTTTGCATTACCATGCAGTTCATAATTTATATTAAACTTCACAGGATCATGCCAATCCGCTGATATTGTTCTATCTCCTGTACTTCCACTAGAAATATTGTTAACACTCCAACTACTATTTTGATATGCATTCCAAGTGGGAAGCATAAACTCAATACTTGGACTTTCTATTGTATATCTAGAAGGATTTACACTTGGATTTACTCCACCGCGCAAGTTATTATAGCCAATTTTATATTCCTTAGGCATAGACCAAATTGCTTTTATATTTTTTTTACCCGTGCTTCCTTGATGTATACTGCTTATATCCCAATTTGCTCCATTATATGCATCCCACTGAGGAACTGCAAAATAAATAGTTGGTGTTTCTATCGTGTATGATGTCGGATTTGAAATATTCGTACCTCCACGCAAATTCTCATAAATTATAGAATATACAAACGGATTAGTCCATATAGCTGATATTGTCATATTTCCATAGCTTCCGTGAGGAATTACAGGAAAATCCCAATTTCGCCCATTATATCCTTCCCACTCTGGACTTGCAAAAGTAATGGTGGGACTTTCTATGGTATATTTACTTGGATTACTACTTGGATTTTCCCCACTTCTTAAGTTTTCATAAGTAATTGAGTATTCAATTAATTGCGCACTAATATTAATTATAGATTCATTTGTAATTTTAATTGTATATATTCCACCTGTATTAGGATTTAGTGCCAATCCATAGTGACTTAGTAAAGGCGCATTGTACCCATCATTCATTACAACGTAAAATTGAAAACTAGTATTATATTCAAATGTCAAAGTACTTCCTGTGAGAAGTTTTCCGTTCTCAGCATTATAAAAATTCAAATATTTATTATTTGGAAAAATCAAATCAAATTGTTTAATATCCCACCCAGCATATAATTCTAAATTCTTGTTTATTTCTCTATCACAAGCAAACTCTGTTCCAAGAGTACGTTCAGCAGTTGTATACCATACTCCCGAAAAATTGTGACTATCTGATGTAGGATTAGAAATGTCTACAATATCATTCAATGTGCTTTTTGGAGAGACTATTAAGTTATCCTTTCCTAATGGGTTAACAACTCCTATTTGATTAACTATGAAATTAATTGAGTATTCAGTTGCGCCAGTAAATTCAATATTGCAACCTTCCTTATCATAGCCAGCATTCCAAAGCTGTCCCCAATTGCTACTTTCTGATACTGTATCAATAAATACATTTTGCACTGGCATCAATACATCTGGATTAGTACCCCAACGACTAAAAGTATTGTCTCCAATATACCCAATATTTCCGTGTATATATATCTCTCGCATACTATAACACTCATCGAAAGCTCCTTCACCAATACTGATGATTTTATTAGACAAATGATTTGTTACGATATTTGTGTTAGTGCTTTTGATTTCTGTTAAATTAACACACTCAGCAAACATATATTTAGGCAGTTCTTCAATATCATCTGGCAAAATCACCGATTGAATCGCTGAACCAGCAAATAAACTATCGGAAGTACTAAAATCAGGGTCAACTAAACTAATATTAGTATTAATATTAATATTAGTTGCATTTACATATGAAAACGCATATGCTTCAATGTTAATTAAGTGATTTAGATTAGAGCCTTCAGAATGCATAATCGAAATCGAAGGCGTTTCATAATGAGCAAAAGCCCCTTGTCCGATATTTAAAAGTGGGGCACCTATGGTATCAGCGTCATTCTCATAACACCAACTATATATTTTTAAAGGTTCTTCGCTTGGAGCTAAATTCTGCCATGGTGCAATTTGGTAACCAGCGACCCCGTCTGCACTAGTATAATTTTCATATACAATAGTATTGCCAAATACAATATTACCATTATAGTTCCAGTTAGGATTCAATGTAGACATTTTCTCTGTAGTTGCCCTAACATACACAGGGTTTGTGATGTTTTTTATAACAGAATTACCAAGTGTTATTAATCCTTCTGGCAACATTAAATTTTCCAAACTAGAACACATACTAAAAGCATTATGACCAATGGAAGTAACTCCTGTCATGCCCACAACTCTTTTCAATTTGTTACTCATCATAAAAGCACTGTTTCCTATCTTTACAATTGAAGAAGGAATAAATACTCTTGTCAATAATGAACAGTTCATAAACGCATTAGTAGCAAGTTCTGTCACTGGTAAACCATTATACTGTGACGGAACAACTACTTCCGTGATAGTTTGTCTATTTGAAGCACCTACACTATACTCTTGTCCATTATTTATTAATGTGAAATTCAAATCAGTAAGCGATGTGTTTCCCACACTAAAATTATCAGTGCTGAACAATGTTGAATCCACTCCATCTACGGACTGCTGATTAGTAATTGTTCCACTTTTAGATGACCAAATTGTCACCCCCGCGCAAACCATAACTAAGATAAAACACAATAATGTGCTTATTAAAGGTATTATTTTCTTTGAAAATTTCATTTTCAATCCTCCTATTGTATCTTTATAATATAATTTTAATAAACTTAAATTTTAAAATATGAATAATCATTATCATTTACGATCCACTTAACTTATTCAATTTTTTCGAATTTAGCTGTAACATTAATTACTTTAACTTGCCCAGTTAAGGGGTCTAGTCCTACAAAATCTGCACGATTGGAACGCATGTAACCATCTGACCACCCCACAAATCTATACCCATCATTAGGCTTTGCAATTACTTCCGTTGCCTGTTCATAAAATATAACATTTTGCAAACTTTCACCAAGCACCACCCCACCGTCACCAGCATTATATTTCACCTCAAATACATCTAATTCAAAAAGCGCAGTTACAGTAAAATCTGCTTGTATATTATAATCGCGCCTTGTAGGCATATCTAAACCATCCGACCATCCTATAAATCTATAACCCGGCACCGCATATGCAGTTATAGTATTTGAATTTGTTCCTTTAGGAACACGCTGATAATCACGTCCATTCCAACCATTTCCCCAATCAGCATCGATATATCCACCATCATTTGATTCGTATTTGACATTAAATATCTCATTTTTCCAATAAGCAAATGGTATTCCAACTTTTTCTTTTTCATTACTAACAGTCAATTGATTCAACAAGTATAACCTCATAGTTTCTGTATCATCACCTTGACTTTGACCTTGAGCTAGCGCCTTATGAAATTGGTATGATGTTATTCCCTGCTCTATCGTGTGAGCAAATTCATGCACATAATCACCCATTATGCCATTCCATTCATCATTTTCCAAATCAAGCAATGCACTTAGTGGTTTTCCATTCATTAAGCATTGCCCAACAAGACTTTCAAAATGATTCATTGCGAACTTTTCACCTGCGGATCCAGCATAGTTAAATAACAATCTTTCGTGATCATCCAGAGAAAAAGTTGTCATTACTGCCCGATAGTCTTCAACTATTTCGCTGACCTCTGGCAAATCTTGTGCACAAATATTATAATTATAAAAATCTTCTCCTGAATCTGTTCCTGCATTGGTCATCTCAATATTTTCTATCCCCGCTGGCACTGCAGTAAAATAACTATCCACGTCAAAAGTAACCAATCCGTCAAGGGTTTCATTAAGATGTTTTTCAAACTGTAACATTATTGCATTGCAAACTTTCCTTTCCATACTTGACATCTTGTAATCAACATTAACTATCGTGCCATCAGCAGTCTCCAGATCAGCTTTGACCTCTGTTACAAACACCATCAGCACTTTATATTCAATTTTTTCTATTGCAGTCCATTTTGCATATAGTTCACTCGGTTCAT
The DNA here is from genome assembly GCA_947038565.1 of uncultured Clostridia bacterium. Lineage (GTDB taxonomy): Bacteria > Bacillota > Clostridia > Christensenellales > UBA3700 > MGBC100798. The sequence goes on along the minus strand of CAMQWP010000030.1, from coordinate 4,440 downwards.
TGTCAAAAAGCTCATCTCCGATTGTAGGATTTCCATACTCATCAGCAACACGAACTTCATATCCCTCATCTAAGTACCAGCCGCCAAAGTTAAAATATTCTTTTTCTGGCACAGCGAATATAGCCCCTTGCAATTCACCTGGCTTTAATGTTATATCAGTAGCGTCAAAGTGTGCCGTAGCATTGTTATAATTATATGTATATTCCCATGAAATTCTTTTGAATTGTGCCTGAACAGAAAAACCCGATGTTATGTTAACGTCGTTACGTGTTGCATTTTTTTTACCATCCGACCATTTTACAAATGAATATCCATCATTAGCAACGGCTTGGACTTCATCCGTGGCATATCCTTTTTCGATTTTTTGTTCAGAAGTTCCTACAACACTACCACCGTCTCCTGAATAATATATGACAGTAAAAATCTCTTTAACACTCACATTACACGCAACTAATGACACCACAATGATCAAAAAAAATGCGGTAATCAAAAATAGTATCAACTGCATGGATATTTTATTATAACTTTTTCTCACATTAATCTCCTTAAATCTATATGCAACATATTTATTAAACTGGAATTACTTTAACAAAGAAACATTACTTCTTTTTCACTTTTTTCACTTTTTTTTCTTCATTGACTCTGGTACTTTCGGTTGACAGATCCAATATCCACACGCAGAATCAACTGATTTTTCGCCTGCTTTTTTTGCCGACTTGGCAATTTTTTTCATCAAAATGTTCTTCATTTATTATTCCTCCTTACCTTATTTTTTATAAAACCAATCACATTTAATATGCTGACACAGAATATCACATAACTAACTGTAAATGAATATATACGAGTGACGGAAAATGATAACAATACTATAAATAATATAATTGAAAAAATTAACACTATAAACATTTTTTTTCTTAATATTTTGCGTTCTACACTATTTATGCGTTTATTAGCACAATCAATAGGAGCGAAAATAAGCAATAGCACGACTCCTATCAATAATAACACTATTCCAGTTGTTGATAAAATATGCAAATTTACAAACTGCAAGCCGATGAATATGCTAAATATAGTTATAATACTTGACACACAGACAATATGTCGCTCAGCATGAACACCACCACAAACGCTTCTATAAATCATAAATAGCAGCATAAATAGTATTGTTTGCAAATATTTACCAAAGCCAAATCCGATACCTATAAGAAATAACCCATTGACAATATCAGCAATATATATTTCAAAACAATAATCATAAGTTTCTCGTTCATCCTCATTTATAATGTTTTTGACAATAAAAAAAGACGTTAATTTTTTAGCAATTTTAGATAACATTTAAACCTCTCTAATATAGCTATATATTAACATCTTTAATTGAATTTTTCAACATTTTAGTAAAATTGGCATGATTTTGGTAAAATTAGCGCTTCATATTAACTATGATCTATTATACATATTTAAAACACAAGTAAATTCATTATTCTCTATACGATATTGTATATTCCCTTCATATTTTTTTACAATCGCAATAATATTTTTAAGACCATTTCCATGCGATTCTTTATGTTTCTTATTAGTCTCAATATCATCTTCTATTATATTAATTGTTTCATTTGATGTCATTACCACCAAATTATCATATACCTGCCTGATTTTCATTATAATTGTTTTGTTTTGAGTGACTTTTACTGCATCAATTGCATTATCCAACAAATTACCTAATACTAAACACATATCAAGTCTGTCGACCCATATATCTGAATGCAATATAATTTCATATTTTATATTTGCACCAACCTGCACCGCAGATATCATTTTAGCATTTAGTAAAGCATCCACACTTTGCATTTTAGTATATTGGACAATATTATGAGATGATACAGTTGAGCATATTTTATCAATTAAAGCAATATGTTGTGTATTATCCATATTAATTTCTTTGAACATAAATAATTCGTTTTTCAAATCATGCAATGCCTTATTAGAAATAATCTGATAATTTGCTATTTCTTCGTAATGTTTTTTATCACTATTGATTTTTACTAATGCAATGTCTTTCTTCTTAATCTCACTCTCTTTTAATATTGCTTGCTCATAAATCACCATAGTTGCAATACTACCCGTTACTATGCATAGACAAGATAAAATAATCATGATTGATTCGACATTATTAACACTAGAGTATCCAACTATACCTAGCATAAAAACAACTATCATAGATGCAACTGGTAACATTAAATACAAATAATTATTCTTATCTAATATATCTTTTGATTTTGGTTTAATTAATTTTACAAATACTTTAATCACAACATAAGCAGTAAATTTTGATATTATCGCTAACATGAGATACATACGAGGCACTGCCAATAATTCTTCGGCAGAAACCTTCAAAATAGACGAAACAACAAGTGATGTTATAAACTCACAGCCTATTATAACAAGAGAAATAGTGACACTACACAAAAGCCTTAGCCACAATCTAATTTTTGCAGCAAATGAAACACTGAATGATATAATCAATATTGCAATAGCGTTATAAATTGGAACACTCAAATAAAGAGTATTTAATACAGTCCAAATAATGTTACCCACGCCTACCCCTAATAGTATTATATAGTTAAATTTAGGACTAGTGTTGTATTTTTTATACACATCATGCATTATCACAATCTCTATTAATGATATAATAATATTAATAGCAAGTTTTTCAAACATTAAATCAGCTCCTTTAATATATAGTGATTATACTTATTTATAAATTGCATTTTGCAATTTCTGCTTATCGGTATAATATCATTATTTTGCAAAACCACATATTGGGTTTTTATATTAGCCACATATCTCAAGTTGATTAAATAACTTTTGTGACTTGACTCAAAATAACTAATTAGTTCATTATTTTTATAATCAGATAATTTTGATCTAACATCATACCGAGTTTTATTCTGCATAACTATATGTACTACCTTTCCCTCGCTACACATATACATTATTTTGCTTATATCTATTTTCTTTTTACCATCCACTGTATTAATAGACAGTATTTTATATTTATCATTGATACCTCTCAGAGCCCTTGAAAAATCACAAGTAAAATCAGCATCTATGATAGGCTTTACTAGATACTGAAACGCACTCAATCTAAAAGCCGTGTTCACATAATTTGTATAACTTGTCACAAAAATTACTATAACATTCTCATCAATTTCACGAATTTTAGCTATAATTTCAACTCCGTTTTCAGCACCTATTTCTATATCCATAAAAATGATATCTGCCTTGCCTTCTTCGTTATAAAACAACAAAAAGTCGGAGCCGTTACTAAATTCAAACAACTCAAACTTCTCTTTATCGTCATCAAAATAATCCATTATTCTAATTCCGATGTCAACAACCATGTATTTTTCGTCATCACAAATTGCAATTTTAATCATTTGTCACCACCTCAAATACTTATATTTGTAGATAAGTATATATTACACTGTGTTATTATAACATATATCGAAATATAATGCAATGTTTTAATATGTGTCAAAGATCTAAATCACTTCAATATTTAGCTATGGATTTGCAGCTATAAGCAAATGTATGAAAAGTTTTGAGACTTGTTTTCAAGTCGGCTTAGGCATTGGCTTTGAATGGGGCAAAATCTAAAACTACACTGGAGGATAAAATGGACAACAACACTAATACAATATTTAAGAAGTACCTAGAAAATCAGCCAGAGAAACTCGCCATAAGAGAAGTTTACTTTGGTCATATTGGCAACATGAACTGCACTGATAAAGTCATCGATGATGTAGAGTACCAAGAAGAATTACGAAAAGTCGACGATCTAAAAGCAAAGCTACTGCCCTTATTAAACGAAGAACAACTAAAGGAACTTGACAAACTAATTGAGCTGGTCGAGATAACCAATATAGAATCTGAAGTCTCCTGCTATGAATCAGGATTCAAGCTAGGTGTAAATCTAGGCATGGAATGCAGCAAGTTCATTAAACAGTAACTAAATACCTACACAAAACACTGCTATGATTACGCAATCCAAGCAGTGTTTTTATATATTGAAAAATAAAATTGACTGGCTAAATTAAAAACAAAATTCACTACAGTTTTAGCGATAACAAGATAAACTCACAATATACTCCTGAATTATCAGATCAGTAGACCTCTTTTATCACTAGCTCTTGCTTTCTGTATCCGTAATTGATTATATTATTCCTTTTTAAAAATTTAAATAAATCTTCATACTCTTTAGAATATAATCTATCACTTACTATTAGAATTGATGGATCAATGATGTTAATTACCTGATTAATGTAACCTTGTAAATAGGATTATATGTCTTATCACTTAATAACAATTTTATTCTATCTTGCACATTTGATTTTAATCAAATATCAGCACATTAAAAAAAGCACCAAAACATTATGTTTC
>CAMQWP010000029.1 GCA_947038565.1 uncultured Clostridia bacterium | reverse complement strand
ATTAATCAAAACGGGGTATTAACCCCCTACGCAAAGAATCAAAAAGAATCAAAAAGAATCAAAAAAGCTATCGAAAAGGTGCAGAAACATAATGTTTTGGTGCTTTTTTTAATGTGCTGATATTTGATTAAAATCATCGGTTAATAAGGGTAGCAGTTTTGCTTTTAGTTCTCGGATTTTCGTAATTCATCTTGATACTCTACATCATCGATTACTTTATTAGTGCAGTTGCTGTTGCCAATATGACAAAAGTAAACTTCTCTTATTGCATATTTCTCTGGTTGATTTTCTAGGTATTTATCAAATGATGTTTTAATAGTACTGTTATCCATTTTATCCTCCTGCGTAGTTTTGATTTAATCACATTCATAGCCAACCATTTAGCAAGAATGCTGGATATTGTGATATTATAGTATATATTTATGTTGTTATTTTGTCAGTAGAATACTTTTCTAGAATATGTTGATTTTATGACAATTATTATTAATCACTTGTAAATTGGTTAATGATCTAAGGTTGTAGCGACCGATAAGGTAGTTGATAGATATGTTGTTTTCTTGGAAGTTGAGCACCTTAATATGTAAAAACTGCAATATGAATATCGAAAGCACATATTTTAACTTTAAGTAAAATGTATGACAAGTATTTTATATCTAGCATTTTAACGGCTTGTCATTATTCAAAGAATCAATAAAAATGTTGAAAAATTTAATAATTCATGCTATAATAAATTCATGTAGCTAAATGGCAAATAATAATAAGAAAACAATCAGAATTATTGAATTAGATACTTTGAGAGGTAGTTTACTAGTTCTTATGCTACTACAACATTTCTGCATAATATTACTAAATTCTCAAATTGTTTTTTTTAATTTCCCTGATGTAACTTATGATATTGTTAATTTAAGTATGACAATTTTGGACTCGTATGCTGTGAGATTAATTAAGCATTTAGTAATGTGGTTGTTTGTATTTTTAGCAGGAATAACAATTAATTTTGGAAGTAAAAAGTATAAAAGGACACTCAAATGCACTATCGTAGCTCTAATAATAACACTTTTGACCTTTTTGATTGAGTTGTCAGGTTATCCTGCAATGGTGTGGTTTGGTATATTTCATTTCTATGCTGTTTGCTCTATAATGTGGTTGTTATTGGATAAGATTAATAATAAACATATTAAGTTCACTATAATATTAGGAATATTTACATTATGTTTGCTTGATTTAATTTTCAAGCCAACATTGGACAATAATTACTTAATGTGGTTTGGTATACCATCGATCGATTATGTCGCAGCATTTGATTACTTTCCATTGAGTCTATATATAGTACCGTTTTCACTAGGTGTATTTTATGGTCGGGTTGTTTATAAAGAAAATCTACCTTTAATTAGAATGAGGTCAAATCCATTTTCATTTATCGGCAAACGAAGTGTAATTGTCTATATTATTCAATTCCCGATTATAATTGGAATCGTTTGGTTATATTTATTTTTAGGAGGAAATTATGGTTAACAAAAAAGTAAATTAGAGATATTTAAGATGCATTCTATTTCTTATAAAACTAAAGCTAATAGTGTGTGGACAAATGAAACATGAAATTATTGATTATATCCTTATTAGAGAAACGTTCTACTAATAAATAATTTTGGTTTTTATGATTTGGAATTAAAATAAAATGTAAGGGAGAGAAAAATGATAAAATTGAAGAATGTTACTAAGACATATACTAAGGGGAATACTTCTCTAACGGCAGTAAATAATGTGACTCTTACCATAGATGAAGGGCAGTTTGTGGCGATAGTTGGCAAGTCTGGTTGTGGCAAATCCACCATGCTTAACCTCATAGGTGGGCTTGATGATTTGACAGCTGGAAGTATACTTTATAAAGACCAAGATATTGCAACTTATACGGGCGCAAGTCGCTCGCAATATCGCAATGAGGACATTGGTTTTATCTTCCAATCTTATCATTTAGAGCCGCATTTTAATATTGGGATGAATGTCGCACTTCCACTAATTGTGGCAGGAATTGGCAAAAAAGAAAGAGAGAAAAAAGCCTTTGAAGCACTCGATAAAATGGGGCTTAGTGATAGGATAAAAGTGAAACCAACAGAGCTCTCTGGTGGCGAAATGCAACGTGTTGCAATAGCTCGTGCAATCATAAATAATCCTGTGCTCATTTTAGCGGATGAGCCTACTGGTAATCTTGATACTGCTAGTGGTAATATGGTTATGGATTATTTGAAAACTATCAATGATACTGGTGTTACAATTATCCTAGTAACTCATAATATGGAACATACAAAGTATTGCAGTAGAGTGATTACTATGAGTGACGGAGTTATAGAAAGTGATAGCTACAATCCTGATATTTGCGTGAAAGTTGATAGCGTAGAGGGGTTAGAAGATGAAAACTCTAAAATTCAGCAACAAAACTGCGTAAATCAAATTGATAAAAATCTAAATAATAATATTGCTTTTGATGATAAAAATATAAATATATGTGATGATAAAAATGTAAATAAATACGACGAAATTATTAATACTGCTAGTGCTGATAGCGAGGCAAAAACGGATAAAAAAACTATCGCAGAAGATGGCGGTATAATCAACCATGTCAGTGCCATAGTTGATGATGAAAATAAGACATTGTGTAACTTAAAAACTACTGTGAAAAAAGCTAATAAAAAAAGCAAAAAAGTGTGTAACAATGAGGCTTTGGTTGACGAGCGTGTCACGGGTGAGTCATCATGAAAATTTCAGATATTTTTATAATGACTTTTGAGAGCATGAGGAATAGAGTCCCAAGGATTTTAATTAATATTGTAGTGCTTACAATACTGCTTGTTGCGATGACTTTTACACTTTCATCAGGTAGTATGGGTACGGCTGAATTAAACGAGGTATATACATCATCAATACATGAGCGTGGTGTAATATTGAGGGCTAATTTCGACATCGTTAATTATGATAAAGTACGTAATTATATGTGTGAGAATGTCGATGAGTATCCTATTCATCAATACTTTTCATCAGAGATTTTTACTTTAGATGTAGCAGTAGATATGTTTGTAGAGGAAATTAAAATTGAAACTGTTACTCCTAATGTGGGAATGCCTGAGATTACCGATGGGAGTGCTTTTGATAATGAAAATATAGGTGGAATATGGATAACACAAAATCTTTATGATTCTGCAAATGCGACTGAGTATTTTTCATTAGCAATTGGTGATAAAGTTGAAGTAAGATATCACACAGATAAAAGCACTGTTCTAAATGTTATGGGTATCACATCGCAAGATGAAAATATAATTAGTAATAATACAGTTAGTGACTTAGGCTTAGTTCCTAGATCAAGTGTTTACCTTGAGTATACTCCTCCGAAATTTGACACTATAAGAGGGCATGAAAAACACATGGAAAACTTGTTTAAAGGTGCTAAGGCCACTGGTGGCGACTTGGAGTATGCGAATGGTTTTAGTGATCCAAATGATGAAGTTAAGAGTTTGACAACAATAAGTGTGATTAGCATAATTATCGCAATCATTTTAGCCGTGCTCACTTGCTTAGTTGTGTCTAACAGCATAGCACTTTCGCTTAGGGAAAATTCAAAGTTCTTTGGATTGTTATCAGTAGTAGGTGTTAGAGATTGGGCGATAGTAGTTATGGTTACCATAGAAGTGCTAATGATATTTGCGATAAGTATTAGTCTTGCAAGTGTGATAATTGTGTCAGTAATGGCACCATTCTTAGAGTTTGCAAATATTGTACTTATAGGTAATGTGGCAAAGTGGGGCGTGTATACGCTATCATTTAAATTGCCAATAGTAGTGACTAGTGTTATTGCAACAGGGATTGTAGCAGCTACTGTTATCATGACTAGCGTGCATATGGCATTTCATATTAATAAAGGCGTGCTGGAGGTGATTGGAGATGAGTAAAAATAAGAGAGGAAACATGAAGTTTTATAGCATTGTCACTTTAGCATGGGAATATTTTAAGGGCAATAAAAAACTAAGAAAAATTTGTGTGCTTTTAATTGTATCGCTAATCACTATTAACCTGTTTACGTGGCTTGGGCTTACTTATGCTATTGATGATGACGTAGATCATGGTGCATATATGCAAGGAATTGAGTACTCAGAGAATGGATATCAGACTAGTAGTTTGCATGGGAATATCAACGGTATCAATAATATAATGACTAAGGCTCAAATGGAGAGCGTTCTGGAAGGAGATATAGAACATGTGTCAAGTGCTGTAAAGAGTATGTATATGACTTTTGATAGTAATTGGGTGCAAATTGAATATGGTGGCGTTAAGATAGGCGAAAACGGTGTGGATAGTCTTAAGTTTTTAGATAATGAATATAATGATTACAAACTTGCTACCGATAATTTGGTCACTGAAATTAATGCGTATAATGACGGTAAGGTGTTGTCACATGGCGTAGGTTTTAGTGGTGAGGATAATAGGGAAATTATAATTAGTAGGCAAGTAGCTGATTTTTTTACCACTAATCATAAAGAGCTAATCGGCGAGAAAATGTCTGTGTATGTTGAGGAGCCTATGCTTAGAGATTATATAATTGTCGGAGTTATTAGTGAAGAGTACGAGTATAAAGCCGAATTTGATAAATCTGAAATATGGCTGCCACTTGACTCACTTGACATGGATAGCTTGCCTGTTATAACTATTAGTGGTGGTGGCGTTAAAGAAGGGATTTATTTTGAACAAGAAGAAACTACCTTGATAACGTATAATACAAATGATATATCAGCACTAGCTGAGAGCGTTGTCAGTACGGGTAGAGTTTTCCCTTATATGTATAAGCATAACGCATATTCATCTAGCTACGGATACAACTGTGTATCGTATGAGCCAGTTCATAACCTTATGATTGAGTTTAATAGTTTGTCATCAGCTAAGTCAGTTTTTTATAAATTAGATAATTATAGAAAGGCAGAGTATTTGTTCGTTCAATCAGCATTTTCAGTCATTATGGGATATAATCCACTTAGGGCAGTAGTAAATATCGTTGTCGGAATGTTGTCTATCATTACGCTAGCAGTAGTAATGCTTAGCTACTTTAATTCGCTTAGCTATGATGCAAAAAACAAACAAAGTTATATCGGCGTGTTGCAGTCTATGGGTGCAAGCAAGAGAGATGTTATACTTATATACCTCGCTGAAATGCTTGTCATGATGATGTTTATTATGCTGATTGTGACCATTATATCAGCGCTTATTAGTATGATTTTAATGTTTTCTATTAACGGTGTTATTACTAATATTGGTGGTACGCAACTTATCAGTATGCTGCTGAATATGAATTATTTCCCAATTAGCACTTTTGTTATTGGTGGCGGTGTAATAGGTGTTGGTGCGATATTTGTTATTATATTTTCAGCAGGATTTTTTAGAAAATCGATAGTTCAATTGCTGAAATGTGGTAAGTAAATTCACTAAAACAAAAAGGAGGTAAATATATTTAATTAAGGACGAGCTTTATGGTCGGGTTGCATATAAAGAAAAACAACCTTCAATTAGAATGAGGTCAAATTCATTATTATTTATTGGCAACCGAAGTGTAATTGTATATATTATTCAATTTCCGATTATAATCGGAATCGTTTGGTTATATTTATTTTTAGGAGGAAATTATGGTTAACAAAAGAGCGAATGTAATACTTGCATTTGTATTGGTAATAGATTTGGCATTAATGAGTATTGGTGTAATACTTGGAAATACGGTCAAGGCACAGATCAGTTGGTAGTTACATATAGTGAAGATAGAACAATGATAACTGTTAGTAATATTGATGGTTATATTAAAGCATGTGTAGCAAAAGATATGTCTGAGCAAGATATAATTAACGAAGTATATGATAATCTAGGATATACAGAAGATGAAATAAGAAATAATGTGTCCAAGGATTTAGATTCGTTGGCGAGAAAATCTTATATTTCAATTTCGGAATCTTATATTGAACTAGAAGAAGATGCTGATGAGATTAAAACTAAAGTAATAGATAAAGAGGAATATTATGAGAAAAAGCCTTCTTTAAGTGTAATGCCTGTTGCTGATTTATTGCCAGCAGATCAAGAGCAATCTTGGAGAGATAATGGAACAGCGGACATGAAGGTGTCAAGTAAAAACAATTATTTAAAAGTTAGGTTGTCTGCGTTTAATTCATACTATGGTATGAATGGTGAAACAGATTATTATTGTAATAAAGATGAAAAAACACACTTAGCAAATAAATATCGTTACAGAATAACTTCATCATGGGAGTATTTAAATCCCACATCATCACGTATGACAGAGCACATGATTTTGGGGGTGGGACGGTAGTATCGTAAATGTTGTTGATGGTAATGTTGGTTATGTTACTAAACCTTTAGCTAAATACCAAGGCAATTCCTATGGTTTATATTCAGATAATATTACTGGAATAACTGATTCTAGTAATTATTATTACATGAGATATTCATATAGACCGTCTGAATGGTTTGTTTATCAGCCAACTAAAGATTATATAAAAGATGCTGGCATAGAGTTGAAAGAAAATAGCATGTCCACAGAATATCATCTCCCATTTGATTCTACAGGAAGTTTAACTGGTTTCAATACAGAATATTCAGATTTTTATTTTGAGAGCAGTGTAGTTGTTGAGAATAATACTTCTCAACCTCATAAACCTGTTAATTTTAAAATTGGTACAGGATTTGCACATGAATACATAGGATTCTCAGGTGCAATTTCAGTTAGTTATGGTGGAGTTGGAGTAAGTATATCTCCTAAATATGCGTTGGATATTTTTAAATTATCTGTAATATCAGCGGATACTGGAGCTTATAGTGATTGGATATATGGAAAAATGAATTAATGTAAAACCAATGATATTTGATCATTTTCGAATAAACAATACAAATTGAAAGCGATCATATAGAGTAGTTGACAAAATGTAATTAACGTGGTATTATCTAAACATTAATTGCAATGTATAATACATGAGCTAATGATTTATAAGTATGTCTTTGAAAAAGTTATATATAATAGAATGTTATTGTTCTATATATAATGCAAATATAATGAGGATTTTGGAGGTATTGAATGCAAAGAGAAAATAAATTTAGAAAAATTGCAATGTTAGTGTTGCATAGCGTTGTCTTGGCTATCATAGGAATTACTCTTGTTTCGTGTGTTTTTGAAAAAAAAGAGTTGCGTATGACAATTGTAGATACCTATTTAATTGGTAGTGAGGAAACTGTTTATCTATTGTCGACTGGGTTTAGTGAGGAGAAGTTGAATGAAGTGGAATATTGTTTTGATAGTATGGCAGTTGAACCTTCTATCATAAATAATGTTTTCAGTGCTAAAAAAATTGGCGTTGTTAAAGTCACCGCAAAGATCGATGATGTTGTTAGTATTGAATTTGTAGTTAATTGTGTTTTGGATAATGACAAAAAGCAATAATTAATTTTGTGAATTGATACAATAATGTCATATAATTTTTTGGCTTGTAGAAATTATTGTTGTGTGGAATTTTGTATTTGAAATGAATAATAATATTTATATATTTAAATATATTAGAGTGGGTGATTCATGTTGTGTGATTTGCCCACTTTGTTTTGCTATAAATAGATGACTTGAAATTATAACATACTGAATATGACAGCATTATGTCATGTTTAAAAAATAAATACTATAAATATAATTTTATATTAGTTGGGAAATATTTTCTTAAAAGTATTGACATTTGTTATTCGCAGTGCATAATGCTTATATAGTACGAGTGTTCGTGTTATGGATAATATGAGAGGTGAGGTCATGAATGCAAAGAATGAGGCTGTTTTGGAACGGTTATATAAATTTATATCCGATTATCAGATAGCTAATGGAATGTCTCCGACAACAAAGGAGATGGTTGAGGGGATTGGGGCAAAGTCTAAAGATTACATTAACAGATATGTTATTGAACTTGATGGGAGAGGCATTATAACCAAGAATAATCTTTCAGGGCGTAATATCGATATGATAGTATCAGTTCGGTATGATGATTTTACGACATCAAAACTTATAGGAAGTATATCTTGTGGTTTGCTGGCTCAAGAGTCGGAGAACAATTCTGGCACTGATATATTACTACTAAAGTCAGATACTTATAAAGAGTACTTTTGGTTATCTTCATTGACCTAGAAATGAAAGTAACAGAATAGTGTTTCTCATAATACATGTCTTTAATTTTGTTGATTTCTTTAAAGCTCCCATAATTTTCTCCTTAGCTTGATTTAATTGATTAGTTATGATATAATTATATAATAAACAAGCGTAAAAGTTCGATGCGAATGTAAGTTCAAATGTTATTTGCGAGCACAATCAAAATTTAATAAAATAGAGTAAATAAAGCGTCCAATTTCTAGAGTGAATTGGACGCTTTTAGCGTATGAAATTGGACGGAAATGCAACTGGAATTGGACGAAAATAAAGGTAAAATTGGACGCTTTGTTAGCCACCTAACTATATCAATTTGCACAGTATAGAATGTCAATGAAGATGACAGATAAATTCGATGTGAATTTCATGAATGCTATAAGAGATTGCTGTTATAATTCATACGAATGAGCATTTAAAATGACTGTTACTATGCAAATTGCAATATGAGTATATGCCCATATATGACAATAATTTATGATATATAAATATATATGCATTTATTTATTACATATTTATATTGGTGTATTTCATTGGGGGGGGGGCAAATCGTCTGGGGGATTGGTTCTAACAGCGGGGGTGTAAACTCACGCAAAATATATCATTAATCAAAACGGGGTATTAACCCCCTATGGAAAGAATCAAAAAGAATCAAAAAAACTATCGAAAAGGTGCTTAAACATAATGTTTTAGTGCTTTTTTTAATGTGCTGATATTTGATTAAAATCAAAAAGAATCAGAATATTGCTGATGCGTCTATGCTGACAAAGTCGGAGTTCCTTGATTTTCAAAATAGTTTTTTAGCGAAGACTTTAAACTTGCCAATAGCAGTAGCTGGTCAATATATTTCTGAAATATCTATTGTAAGCTACAATACTGAGAATAATGTGGCTGACGTTGAGTTGATTTGGGCTGCTGAGGAGTATACTATCACGTTTAAAAGTTCTGCTTGTGAAAGCGTCACTAGAACCTATTTATATGGAGATACATACAATGCAGTAGAAATTGAAGAATTAACATCAATTACGGGATATGCATTCAAGAGTTGGGAATATGATAATAGATCATTTACTCTTGGTAGCGTTGTTGGAGATTTAAATGCTTACATAGGAGATAAAACTTCAATCCTTACGTTTATTGCCGAATTTACGCCTAAGCAAAAAACTATATATTTTTACTTTAAGTATTGTAAAGTAAATGGATATGAACTAGAGACTGAAGTCGTACAACGTTTGTTGACTGTTGATGGAAAATATGAATTTGGCATGGCGAATGCTAAGTATAATGGTTATAAATCACCAGTTGTAGAATGTAATAATTTAGAGATGATTAAAGATGGAAATGGCGAAAACGCGAAGTACACTTTCTCATTGCCTGCTAACTTGTATAATTATAGTTCAAATGTTGTATTTAAGTTTTATCAAGATACATACAATATAATAGTTAATAAAGATGGTGGGGAATTTGCAAACAATATTGATATCAAAAATTCATATAATATTAGTGAAACATCATTTGTGTTGCCTGAGCTTACTATAGGAACTAACTATTTTAAAGTTTGGAGTGTTAAATATACAGATACAATGACAATTCAAGAGTATGCTAATGGTGCAGAGATTTCATTAGAAAATCATTATGGAGATATTATTGTTGATGCAAAGTGGCTATGTATAGATCAAAAAACCGAAACTATCACAGACGAATTTGCTAGAATAAATATTACAAATGTGTTTGACAAAACTTATGTTATAAAAAATACAGTTGACTTTATTGTTATTATTGGAGACTATATTGAAAAAAGCATAGGTATTAATGTAACAGTAGATAGTAGGTCTGATTTGCTTAATATTAAGTTGTATAATGTAAACTTTGTAGCTAGTGCAAACATGTCTGGAATTGACGCAGGTAATTGCGCTTATTTGAATATAGAGGCTGTAGGTGTTAATAAAATCGAATCGGGATCCCTGAATGTACGTGGTATTTCAACATCAGCAATCGAATGTCAAAATTTGAACTTGACAGGTGACCGACTAACACTCGTTGGTGGTAGTGTGGAAGATACTTGTCATGATATGGTGAATGGATCATGCGGTATTGGTAATAGTGTCATTCCAGCAGATAGATACAATATGACTATAAATATGATTGTATTAACATCTACTGGAGGTCTTGGTGGTAAAGGTACTGCTGGCACCCCTGGGGAATTGATAACAGGAGTGCCACGAAAAGCTAAAAATGGAGAATATGGCGTTAACGGAAAGCATGGTAATGATGGAACAGACGGTGGATTCGGAGGCTATGGCGGTAACGGTCTGTCTTATTTTGGTTCAGTATTGATTATAAGAGGTAAAGTTACTGTTGCCGGCGGAAAGGGAGGCGATGGTGGCGATGGTGGCAATGGTAGCGATGGTCAGAGAGGCGGAGAAGGCGGAGACAGTGAGCCTTTTGTTTGGGGTAAAAGGGGCGGTAATGGCGGCGATGGCGGTAATGGTGGTAACAGCGATTGCGTTGGCGGCGGTGGAAAGGGCTTTTGGCCTGAGTTGACTATAGTAACTGGTTCAATTACTAGCAAAGACGGTTCTAATGGAGATTCAGGTACAGCCGGTAAAAAAGGATCAGGTGGTGCTGGCGGTCTTGGAGGATTTAAAAATGATCATGCATATAGATATGATACTGGTGCCCCTGGAGCAGATGGTTATCCTGGGAGATAGTTAAGTATTAAAATATTCATTGCAAGCCAGCATAAATAAATATGTTGCAGTTACTCATATATGTGATATGATTAGTATAAGATCAATAGTATTCAGGAATGATGCTAGGAGGGAAGATGATAGAATTAAATAACATTAGCAAAACATATCTTACTAAGAGTAAGATTGCGACGCAGGCACTGAAAGATGTTAATTTAGAGTTGCCTTGCAATGGAATGGTAATGGTGCTAGGTAAGTCTGGATGTGGTAAGTCAACCCTCCTTAATATCATAGGTGGAATAGACAATTATAGTGGTGGGGTCATGATAGTAGATGGTAACTCTACTAAGGATTTTTCGCCTAGACAATGGGATGATTACAGGAATAATACTGTTGGCTTTGTATTCCAAGAATTCAATCTATTAGATGATTATAATGTGCGAGGGAATTTGATGCTTGCAAGTGGATTGCAGGGGCATAAAGATGGAGATGAGAGGATAGCAAAAGCACTTAATATAGTAGGTCTTGATGGATATGAGAGTCGAAAAATATCAGAGATATCAGGAGGTCAAAAGCAGAGAATAGCTATCGCAAGAGCGCTTGTGAAAGACTCTAAAATAATACTTGCAGATGAGCCTACGGGTAACCTAGACAGCGATACAGCTATAGAGATAATGGAACTTCTAAGGACGATATCTAAGGAGAAGTTGGTTGTCGTCGTGACTCATGATAGAGAAAATGCTGAACGATATGCAGATAGGATAGTTGAGTTTGCAGATGGTGTAATGACAAGTGATACGATAGTCGATAATGAAGATATTTTGCAAGATAACAGTAATGATGTACATATTGATATTGTGCATAAAAATGTAGGACGTAGTCAAAATACATCAAAACTAAATCAGCTTTGCTTTGCAAGTTTGTGCAAAATGAGCCTTAACAATCTATGGAAAAAGAAGTATAGGCTGATAGTAACAGTAATATTATTTGCATTTTCACTTTCATGCTTTGGATTAGGAGTAACTGCTATGAGGGCAGACGGCTTAGAGATAGAGTATAATGCTTATAAAGATTATGAATTGACTGAGATAAAAGCTAGAGGTGTAAATAACAACAACGGCTATCATCTTAGTGATGAAGATTATAATGAATTACAATCAAGTTTGCCTAACCATACTATTAATAAGTTGTATAATTCAAGGGGCTTGCAGTTTAATGATAATATAAAAGAAGAATTTCAAATGTTAATCCCACAATTAATTCCAACAACTACTGCAGTGATTGATGAGAAGATATCAGACCAATACGGTTATAAAATGATTGACGGCGGAGTATTGCCAAGAGCGTATAATGAATATTGTATATCTAAATACACTGCTGATGCTATTATAGCAAATAATGTATTTGATGGAGTAGAAACATATCAGGATATGATAGGAAAGGACTATTTCAAAATAGATGAAGTAGCAGGCATGAAACTAGTTGGAATAGTAGACACTTATACTAAAGAGTTAAATGACAGATTTTATGATCACTTTATGGAAGTAAATGGAGATATAGAAAAGAAGGCTTTATATAATTACTCGCTATCAGAAAGTCTATCTGAATCTTATAGTAATAGTATATTAGTACACAGTGATTTTGTAAAAAATATTTATTTTAATACGCGGGATGTTAGTTTGTTTCGAAAAAATCTAGGACATATTAATGTATCGCAAGAGAGTTATTATGATCTATGTATTGATGAGGATGTGAAGTATATCGACGGAAGAGGAGATGCACCGCTAGAGGATGATGAAATAATAGTGCCGAAAAAATTTCTCGAGGCTAAACTAGATGGATTCTTGCAATCTACGGGATGTGTATATGAGTTCATCCTTATGACTGATAATCCATACTGCACAAACGAAGAATTGATCAAGCTTACTGCTGTTGGATATTATGAGAATAGTTCTCAGATAGAGGATCCTAATGCGATTATGAGCGATGATTCCGTTTATAATGTGCATAAGTTTAATTACATCAGCGGGATTAGCACCGCTTTTATTGGTGATAAGGCGGAAGATAAGCAATTACTATCAGTACTTGGGAGTGAAGATTTCCGTGTTAAGACATTTATCTCGCAAGATGTGTCGAGTATTTATTCTAACTTAAATAACATGACAAAAATAGGTCTATATGCATCTATTATTTTCGGATTGTTTTCTATAGCACTAATGTTAAATGTTATAATATCATCTATAAATGATAGCAAAAAGCAAGTGGGAATACTTAGAGCAATGGGAATGAGGAATAGTAGTGTCATGCTGATTTATCTAATGGAAGCACTCGTAATCACTGTAATATCGGCACTAATAGCTTTTGTAGGAATGCCGTTGATGGCATATGGTCTGGTGGCTTGGTCTGGTGGATATGTGCTTTCAATAAACTTTTTAGTTGTCACGATAGTTGAGTTTGCTGCAGTGTTTGGACTGAGTATAGCCATAGGTATAATTGGTAGTATTGCACCAATTATTGAGAAGTCTAAGACTAAGCCAATTGATTTGATTAAAGAATTGTAATTAGTGATATAGCAAATTTATTGGTAATAGTATTCAGGAATGATGCTAGGAGGGAAGATGATAGAATTAAATAACATTAGCAAAACATATCTTACTAAGAGTAAGATTGCGACGCAGGCACTGAAAGATGTTAATTTAGAGTTGCCTTGCAATGGAATGGTAATGGTGCTAGGTAAGTCTGGATGTGGTAAGTCAACCCTCCTTAATATCATAGGTGGAATAGACAATTATAGTGGTGGGGTCATGATAGTAGATGGTAACTCTACTAAGGATTTTTCGCCTAGACAATGGGATGATTACAGGAATAATACTGTTGGCTTTGTATTCCAAGAATTCAATCTATTAGATGATTATAATGTGCGAGGGAATTTGATGCTTGCAAGTGGATTGCAGGGGCATAAAGATGGAGATGAGAGGATAGCAAAAGCACTTAATATAGTAGGTCTTGATGGATATGAGAGTCGAAAAATATCAGAGATATCAGGAGGTCAAAAGCAGAGAATAGCTATCGCAAGAGCGCTTGTGAAAGACTCTAAAATAATACTTGCAGATGAG
>CAMQWP010000028.1 GCA_947038565.1 uncultured Clostridia bacterium | reverse complement strand
GCAGTGCAAGGAGTGCGAGGACAACTTAAAGGAGCGTACAATGGTACGTGACTGAGAAGTTACTCGCAAGCACGACACCGCAATGTGCTGATTTAAATAATTTTATGGTATGTGACCGAAAAGTTACTCGTAGTCACGACATCGCAATGTGCTGATTTAAATAATTTTATACTTCGATATCAAAAATCTCATTACAAATCGCACCCGCGAAAGTTGGTTCATGACTGACTAAAAGAATTGCACCAGGGTAAGCCTTAAGAGCAGTTTCTAAAGCCTCTTTTGCGGTTACGTCCAAATGGTTTGTAGGCTCATCGAGTATTAGCATACTACTAGCATTTTGCATAAGCGAGCATAGTTTAACTTTCACTTGCTCACCACCGCTCATGTTCGATATAGCCTTACTAGCAAGATCGCTCTTGATACCGACTTTTGCTAGCTGATTACGTATCTCTTTGCTACCCATACGAGGGAAACATTCATTCATGAAAGCCATAGCCGAAAGCGAATTGTTTCTAAACTCTAAGTCCTGCTCGATGTAGTTGATCTTTGTATTCACATTGAATTTGAAAGAACCGTCGATCTTCTGAAGAGTGTGCATAAGTGTCTTGATAAGAGTAGATTTACCTAGTCCATTAGTACCCCTGATCCAAAGTTTAGTCTCTGAACCCATGTGGATATTGATAGGTGGTAGGATAGCTTTACCCTCGTAACCTATCTCCAAACTCTTGACGATAAGCATGTCTTTTGACGCGACAAGAGTGTAAGGGAAGTCGAAAGTAGCGGGTACTGCGATAGTAGGCTTATTCATTACTTCGATACGGTTAAGCATTTTCTTACGGCTGTTCGCCATGCCAGCAGTAGACGCACGTGCCTTGTTACGGTCGATATAGTCTTGCATCTTTTTGATGTCACGCTGTTGACGGTCAAAAGCCTCAGCGTATTGCTTAGCATTTTGCTCGTATTGTGCCATGAAAGAAGTGTAGTCCCCGCTGTATTTACGTATAGTCTGATTCTCGATATTGATGATAAGACTACAAGTATTATTAAGGAAGTCTGTGTCATGCGAGATAAGAAGGAAAGTGCCTTTGAATGTAGTCAAATACTTCGCAAGCCAGTCGATATGCTCGATGTCTAGGAAGTTGGTCGGCTCATCAAGTAGCATAACATCAAGATCGGATAAAAGTAGCTTCGACAGCATGACTTTCGCACGTTGTCCACCACTTAGAGTAGATATGCTAGTATCGTAGCCAAGATTGCCTACGCCAAGACCATTTGCGACCTTTTTGATAGTGCTTTCGATATCGTAAAACCCTGCCTCGTCAAGATGTTCTTGCATTCTAGCAGAGCGAGCAACTAGCTTGTCTAGCTCGTCCATGTCCTCGACAGTTCCCATGCTCTCGTATAGTGCCTCAAGCTGTTCGTTCAGCTCGAATAAGTGCTGAAAAGAAGTCTCAAGGTATTGCATAACAGACTGTTCACGGTCAATATTCGCGTGCTGATCAAGGTAGCCCCAACGTATGCCGTTAAGCCATTTTACTTCGCCCTCGTCTTGTATAATTTTATTAGAAATTATGTTCATGAAAGTAGATTTTCCTGCACCATTAAGACCGACAATACCAGCGTGTTCGCCGTTGTTTATCTTAAGTTCCGCCTCGGAAAATAGCACTTTGCTATCGAAAATATGTGTTAGACCGCTTATTGTTAAAATACTCATTCGTTATCTCGCTTTTTAATTATTTTAATAATTATATAATATATACAATGTTATGTCAAACATTTTACCATACTTGATAGTAATAGCAATGAATTTGACGATATAGTGACGGTATATTATTGACAAATGCGGTATAATAGTGCTAGTATTAGCAATATAGCCGATATTTATTTTGATTTGCAGTTCGGAGCGTATGCGAAGAAGCTACAAAAGACAGCATTAGCGTTCGCGTATTGGCGTCGAATAAAGTCAGTATAATTATGCAATACCACAAGTTATGACGGTTGTGATATTGATGATAGGAGAGTAAAATGGATAAGATTATCATAGACACGCATGCACATATTTTCCCTAGCAAGATCGCACCAAAAGCAGTAGCTAATATTGGTGCTTTTTACGGCATTAGCATGGAGGGTGACGGGGATATCAATACACTTATCGAGCGAGGTGAGGCTAGTGGTGTTACGCACTTTATAGTCAATAGCTCAGCGACTACGCACAATCAAGTCGTGCAGATAAATAACTTCATTATCGAGACGGTGAAATGTCGTGATAATGTATTCGGTTTATGCACAATGCACCCTGATCTTACTGATGAAGAAGTAGATGACGTGATAAAGCTAGCTATCGAAAATAACCTTATCGGCGTGAAGTTACATCCTGACTTTCAAATGTTTGATATTGACGACGAAAGAGCGTATAAGATATATAGAAAATGCGAGGGAGTACTGCCGATATTGTTCCATACTGGCGACGCTAGGTATGAGTATTCGAGTCCGCTAAAACTTATCAAAATCGCTAAGCAATTCCCAAATCTTAAATGCGTTGGCGCGCACTTTGGCGGTTACGATAGATGGCACGAAGTAGACGGATACAAGGACACTCCGAATGTGTATTTTGATACGTCATCATCGCTATTTAAGTTGCCACTTAATGAGGCGAAAAGGCTTATAAATTTGCTTGGAATAGAGCGGTTTATGTTCGGAGTAGATTTCCCTATGTGGACGCATGATTTTGAGATGGAAAACATAGCGAAACTAGGACTGACTGATGAGCAGTTAGACATGGTAAAGAGTGGCAATGCTATCAAGTTTTACGGTCTTAAATTATAGAAATATTATTGTGTAATGACGCATATATATAGATAGTCGTGATGATATCACGGCTATTTTTCATTATATATACTATATATCAGAGGTGTATGGAAATTTAAAACTATTAATTTGCTAGATAATGCAACTAGCAAATGTGCCTATTTATAGCCTACTGATATAACGGTATCGTCATAATGAAGAGAGTATTTAATAGCTTATGCCATGATTAAATATTTTTACCAATTGTCGATTAAAATAGCATGATACATAGATATCGCGACTTGTATTGAATTACTTGATATGCGAATAGGTAATTGTAGAATGTAAATTCCACGATATTTTCAATAATATGAAAAAATACATGAGTTTCAATAGATATTGAACGGTTATTGAACAATAGTGAAATATTAACAACGTCTATAGTCGTAAATATATAATAAACTTGACTTTTATCTATATTTATGGTAAAATATATACATTATTAAATTATAGGAGAGTAATATGATAAAGCTAATAAACGTAAATAAAATATATGGTAAGGCAGACTCTGCCGTTCACGCTTTGAAGGATGTTAATCTGGAGCTTGAAGAGGGTAAATTTATATCTATCGTGGGTAAATCTGGTTCTGGTAAGTCAACGCTTATGAATATCATTGGTGCTCTTGATTCAGTGACTAGTGGCGAGATAGAGTGTCGCGGTAATGTTCTATGCAAGATGAATGACGTTAAACTTGCTAATTATCGTAATAAAAATATCGGGTATATATTCCAATCATTCTACTTAGAGCCGACTTTTACCGTGCTTGAGAATGTTGCTATGCCTTTAACTATCGCAGGCGTAAAGCGTAGTGTTCGTGAGCTAGCGGCAATGGAAGCTATCAGCAAACTAGGTATTTCTGATAAGACTACAAAAAAGGCGTCGGAGTTGTCTGGTGGACAAAAACAAAGAGTTTCTATCGCAAGAGCGATCGTACATAATCCTGATATCATCCTTGCAGATGAGCCTACTGGTAATCTTGACAGCCAAAACGGTAGTGAAGTTATCCGTCTATTGCAGAGTATTTGTGATGAGGGTAAGACTGTAATACTAGTAACTCATAACATCGATGACGCGAAGAAAACTGATATAATGATCGAGATAAAAGATGGTGTAGTTGCAAATATTATTCACCATACTGAAGAAGAGAAATTAGCCGCTCAGCACGCAAGTGATTATGACGAGCAAGGCAATCTTAAAGAGAAAAACATGCTAGATAATAAAGATGAAGAAGCTACGATACCTACTAGTGACGTGGCTACTGAAGGAGCAGAATTATGAAATTTTGGTCAGTATTAAAGCTATCATTTCATAATCTAGCAAATAACAAGCTGAGGACATTCCTAACAGTAGTAGTATTGTTTATAATGGCAGCAGTAGTTATGCTTATGACTGGTTTTGGAATGAGCTTTTTCAATTCTATCGGTGCAAGCACTGATAAGGCGATGAATGAAGGCGACTCTCGCGTAAGTATCACAGAGCAATGCTCGTATGTCGACGATGTAGGGTATGAGAGACATGAGGCTGCTAATTTTATGGATAACACTGTAGTCGAGCAGGTAATGGACGTTTATAAAAGTGAAGAAAATATCTTCCATACGATTGAGTTTTCTACTTTTTATGGTGCTAACCTTAGTGTGTCTAATCAAATATCTCAGTTTTCCGTAAGTCCTAAACCTATGTACATGGGTGCAAATCAATTCGCTGGGCAAAAAGATTATCTTACCGCTGGGCGTATGTGGAATATCAGTGATGAAAATACCACAAATGCTTGGGTCAGTGATACATTAATGGAAAAATATGAACTCGGTGATACTATTAAGTTTGAAGAGAATGAAAATACATTCACTATTTGTGGTTTTTTAGTTAGTGACCTTAATAAAGATCCCTATTCTCAGGGCGGAATTGAGTTATTTATAGATTATAAATTGTTTGACGATACGACTATGTCAAAGACATCTGAGGGGCAAGTTTATTACAATGGCGAGCTTGTTATAAATAAAATTATTCTTAATACATTTCATGATAAAGACAATATGTTCACTGATAGTATTGTTTCGGATTTGAAAGGTTTCAAGAAGAGCTTGAATAGCGTTGATAATTACGATGATGATGGAATATACGTACAGTCGTCTATATTAGATGAGCTTAAGTTCGCGATGATGATGAAAATAATGGTACTCGCTGTTATAATATTTGTATCAGTGCTTATTATATTGCTTTCTATCGGATCAGTTTCTAATACTATAAAGATCACTGTTGAGCAAAATAGAAAGTTCTTCGGTATGATGAAAGCTATCGGTATGCAAAATAAAACCGTTCGTAGAGTGGTGCAATGGCAAGCAATAGTGATGGTGTTAATAGGTACAGTTTTAGCTACTGGATTGACTATCGGACTTATGTATATGGTCGAGCCTATAGTTGCAATGATGATGGCTAGTGTGTTTGGTGAAGGAGCTATCATAATTGCTGGACTTCCTATTTATATCCCGTTCGTTGTATTTTTTGCACTTGTAGGGTTTGTATTATTATTCACTGTGAAAAATCTTAATAAGATCAGCAAGATGGATGTAATATCTGTTATAAGCGAGGTGAACTAATATGAAAGTAAAAGATTATATGAGACTGGCGAAAGTCAGCTTAAAAAGTAGAAAAAAATCAACCCGTGCTACAGTAATGGGCATAGCCTTTGGTCTTATCTTACTTATGCCGATTATATTCTTAGGTATCGGACTGAATGCAGATCTAAAGAAGACTATTAATGAAAACCCTGAAATGCTTTATGCTCAAGTACAGCATCATTCTACTCAGGATGAAACTCCTGATACTGTAGGATCAGCGTATGATTGGTATAGTGAGTCTATGCCTGGCTCTGAAAGTGGTAGATATCTTCAGTCTATTGGCAAGACAGCACTTACATATAAAGTTTTAGATAGCAATATCTTTTCAAACTATGGTGATAGCACTGCTTTATTTATGAAGTACTCTATCGGCGACGGTGCACTTGTGCGTCCGAATATTACTGTTGATCACAATGGTAATGGCGGCAATTTTAGTTCAAGTCTTGCTGTAACTTCTGGTGATGTTGCAGATACAAATAGTGTCCTGAATCCTTATTTTGTCAGTGGATACAATGCTGGATTTACGGGTGACGGTAAGGGGCAAATAATACTAAGTACTAAATTCATCGAGTCTATAGGATTAACCGCTGCTGATGTATATGATAAAGAAATAAGCATTTATTATCGTGATGAGGGCAATGTTTATATGGATGATGATAAAATAACAGATAATCCTCTTGCAAACACTTCATCATACAATGAAGACCGTTATTTATTTAAAAAATATAAAGTAGTGGGCGTTATGTCAGTTGTTGATCAAATTTATGGTCAGACTAATGATATTTTTAAGCAATCTATGATTGCGACTGATGCGTCATTATACATG
This sequence comes from uncultured Clostridia bacterium, assembly GCA_947038565.1. Lineage (GTDB taxonomy): Bacteria > Bacillota > Clostridia > Christensenellales > UBA3700 > MGBC100798. Next base: position 8,286 of record CAMQWP010000028.1, on the reverse strand, counting down.
AAAGATGGCAAGACTATCTCTCCTACTATAAATCATCAAGAGGGTACTGAACAAGATAATAATGATAAATTGTACGCTACATATACTATGAGCAAACAAGAGTTAGAAACTCTTAGCGCTGAGTATATTTCCACTGGGGCAAATGATTTTTGCTTGGTTGATATTATCGAAGAATACCGCGAAGACGGTTACGGCATCGAATCTTTTAAACTTAATAATATCGAAGTTACGCACATTCAAGCAGAAGATTATGCAGGGCTTTATAATATTGTCAACCAGCTTGCTGATAGATTTACCAATATTTATGGCACTGAATCCAAACAGAAGGTGATGAATTATACGAGTGATGTATTCAATACATTTGTTATGATTTATACCATTTTCAATTACGTATTCCTGATCTTACTTGCGATCGGCGGTATCATATTGTTCTCCGCTATAGTAAATCTATTCAATACCATCATGCACAGCGTGCAGTCTAGGAAAAATTACCTCGGCGTTATGCGTGCTATCGGTGCTACTTCCTCAACTATCCCTAAACTGTACCTTTTCGAGACAATGCGTATCTTTAGACGTGCATTGACGTGGGTGCTTATAGTCGGTTGCGGTATTTGCGTCGGTATGAAGATAGGTCTTGACGTTGCTTTCGGTTATATGTCTAGTGCATTAGGTGTTAAGTTAGGTATTTCTTGGATTTATATACCGATTACTTTCGGAGTACTAGCATTGTTACTAGCGGTTTGCGGTATCGCATTCTCATACTTCTGTAGTCGCAGGATATCAAAACAGCCGATTACAACAGTTCTGGAGGGTTAATCATGAAGAAGAAAATTCATATCATAGCAGTCGTGCTTGTCATATTACTCCTATCAGTAGCACTTGTTGCTTGTGGCGACCCGAATGTTGATTATTCGATCAAGGGTACTACTGATATTACGGTAAATTTCGACCAAGTCTATAACGATATTCGCGTAGAATGCAGTTCTGCTACTGTCACAAAGGTGACTGATACTCAGTATAAAATAACAAAGAACAACACTAATATTACAGACGTTATTATCAGTAGTGAAAATTATAATAATGTTTACTTGTCTTACAAGTCGAGCGAGCTGAAAAGGCCAATAGTAGAGAATATTACTCTTAGCTCTACTGACTATACCGTTAGTTTAAAGTTCAATAATATGAATGCGACTATCGCGGAAAATGTTAAGATATCTCTTGATGGCAAAAGTACAGATTTCGTATATGATGAGAAGAGTAAGCTACTCAATTTTGTATCTAAATTGAAATATTCAGACGTAAAAATAACTTTAGATGGATATGTATTGAATTATAATGAGCTGATTTATAAAAATGCTAACGCTGTTTTAAACGTAAATGCTCTTAAGATAATAGATGGTTATGCTCATATTATTGTTAAAAACCACACTGATCGCAATATAAGTTATTCTTTTATGTTAATGACTGCTTTAGATCAAGATAATAGATATCTAAAATCAGGTGAGTCGGCATTAATTACTGTGCCTATTGATAATTATGTGCTGTCACAAGACTATTATTACAGTAGAAAATTATACAGATCAGACTTAGAAGACGGTGTAGAGACTGTAGAACTTGAAGTGCCTGAGTCGCAGGATAATCAGTTCGTTCTGGATAAACTTGTTGATTCTGATTCGTTTTCAAGTTTGTATATAGATGGTCATTATGTTAGCAAAGAAATTATTAATGTAGGCGAATTTGAAGGTAAAGAGCTTTATATTATAAATAAGAATTTCAAGGTTGGTGAACAGGTAGTCGTTAAGTTTGAACGTAATAATAAAACACCGATATATTTCGAGTATACAGTAACTCAGAGTGATGTTGATACAAAAACTCTTGCAATTGAGTATAAAGAAACTACAAATACACCTGTCAAAGAATTTACTTTTAGATATGTTGATGTTGATGGCGAGCTTATCACTGATGACGCTAAACTACGTGGGTTAGAGATGATGTATAAGAATCAGAGTCAGTCTTTAGAGATCGTTAATGGTGTCGCAACTTATATTAATAATAATGAGCGAGTTCTTTTCGATTACAAACTATACAACGAATATTATTTATTCACAAATCCAGACCGTCTAATATTAGTTGATGGATATATGGCTACAGGAAAAGATAGCATAGATATTGTTCTTGATGAATTAGAAACTATATCGGTTAAATTCGTTTATGACGACATAGACGGAGTACGTAAGGACTACGACGGTGGTCTTAATTATAATAAAGTTAATGGTTTGACGGTCAGTTCCGACTTCGAGTATGCTAATCCTGTATTTATTAATAATTCTACGCTAGAATACACTATATCTAAATATAGTCATTATGATATACGTATAACACTTCTTGATGATTTTGATTCTGTAATTGGTGATGTTTATAATGATCGTAATACTTTATTGCCAGGTAATATAAAAGGACTAGTATATGACGAAGTATCTGATACTTATCAGTTAGAGCTGGTGGTATATAAATACTATGATTTATCTCTCTCTTTCAACTATACTCATTTATCTTTTGATGCTTATTCAGGACATATTAGGTTCGATATTAAAGGTCGGAATTATTATTTTGGCTCGCAAGATTTAATGGGAACGTGTGCAATCCGAGTTAACGCCTCTGTGATAGGTGATGATTTGGTTTTCAGGTATAATGATAATAATAATAATTACAGTGAGAATACTGGACGATTAACTATCACTAAAGAAATGCTATTAGGTCAAGTCGCAGGTGACCCTCCTGTAAATGTTGATATCAAGATAATAGAAAATGATAAAAACGAGGGCGGTGGTGGTGATGACTTCTAATATTTATTAAATATTTGATGTTTATTCCGCAATAATTAGTATAAATAAAATATCAGCTTATTTGTTTAAGCTGATATTTTTCTCGCCTTTTTAGCGTGGATTCTGTTCGTTAATATTGTTTATATATTTTGATTTGTTCGGTATTCTACCTTTCATTTATAAAATTTTCGTATATTATATATTTTGTATTGATTTATCATTAGAAATATGTTATTATAAGGTGTTACAATTCGTGATGTCTATGCTCATGCCTTGCTTTGCGTGTGCAGGATCGTAGATGTTATCGTCGCCGTATAGTAGATTATTTTTCAGCTTTAGGAGTGTGTATAATGGCATATGTTTCCATTTATAGAAAGTATCGTCCATCAGGATTTCAGGGCATTGTAGGTCAGGACCACATCGTCCGCGTCCTTAGCAATCAGATCAAGATGGATACTATAGGTCATGCCTACCTTCTTACTGGTACTCGTGGTACTGGTAAAACTTCCGTTGCGAAGATTTTCGCAAAAGCTGTCAATTGTACTGATACTTATCATGGCTCGCCTTGTGGCAATTGCGAGACTTGCAAGGCTCTTGCTGATCCTTCTAATCTTGATGTTATAGAGATAGACGCTGCGTCTAATAACGGCGTTGACGAGATACGTGAGCTGAGAGAGTCAGTCAAGTATCCACCAGTTTATTCTAGATTTAAAGTTTATATCATCGACGAGGTGCATATGCTGTCAATGGGTGCTTTTAATGCATTACTTAAGACGCTTGAAGAGCCTCCTAAGCATGTTATTTTCATCCTTGCTACTACAGAAGTACATAAATTACCTCAGACTATCATGTCTAGGTGTCTTAGATTTGACTTTAGGCTAGTTCCTACCGCACAGATCGCAAGTAGGATCAAATATATTTTCGACGATATGTCAGTCAAGTATACCGATGACGCTGTCCTTCAGATAGCCGAGGCGGGTGACGGATCAGTCAGAGACGCTCTTTCAGTTGCTGATATGTGCGTGTCTTATGGCGAGGGTAGCGTGTCTTATGATACGGTGCTAGAGGTGCTTGGTGCGTCAAATCCTAATAGTATTATCGACATCATCGAATGCGTTCTTGCTGGTGATATCGGCACTGCATTTGAGATAGTAGAAAGCGTAAGTAACTACGGCAAAAGCATGTCACTGCTTGCTAGAGATATCACGCGTATGTTTAGAAATCTTTATATCGCTATCAATGCGAAGTCACCTTATGCTACGCTAAATATCCCTAGAGAATTAGCGGTAAGGCTTATAAAATTATTCACTTATAGCTCTGATAGAATACTTCAGTGTATAGAGATAATGAGTGGTGTAGAGGCTAGTATGCGATACTCTTCTATGCCGAGAGTGCTTGTAGAAACGGCACTTGCTAAGTGCAGTGACTCAAGGTCAAATGTCGACCTTAATGGCGTAATAGTCAGGCTTAAAGCACTAGAAGACATGATCGCAAATGGCGGTATTGTCGCAAAGCCAGTAGGAAGTGAACAAGTGATAGACCTTGAAAAACCGCGTATTAAGCGTGAGTTTTCTAAAAGTGCATGTTGCGGTTTCCTTATCAAGACTACTAGAAACATGAAAAAATACGCTCTATATGCAGAGCTTAGTGACTTGGGTGCGGATAAATTCTCATGCGTGGACGGTGTTATATATATCAAGCCAACTACGGAGATAGCATCAAGAAATCTAAACAATATAGATTATTACACGTTATTAAAACAGCTTGTCATAGACGAGTTTGCGGGTGTGGAAGACCTTGTTATCACTGTCCCAGTCGTTGCGATAAGTGTTGCTGACGATATCGCGGAAGTGAAAAAACTTTTTGCACAAGACTCAAAGTTTTTGCAGATAATAGAAAATTAATATAGCTATTGTCGCAATTCATACTTTTTGCAATACGCTAACGGCTTTTTTTAAGAGTTTGACTGTATTACATAATAAAATATCATTTAAGTAATATAAATACAATGCTATTTTGCGGAGTATTTTGTATGTATTCGCTAGCTTTCATGTTTAATAACATGATATGCAGTGTATAATATCATTATAATAATTAACATTTTTGGAGGATAATTATGGGTAAGTTTGGTGGTTTTGGTGGTGGCGGTATGCCAGGCATGGGAAATATGCAACAACTTATGAAACAAGCACAGAAAATGCAAGAAGATATGGCTAAAGCCAAGGAAGAGCTTGCAGAAACTGAGGTGACTGGTACTTCTGGTGGCGGTATGGTTGAGATAGTTATGAACTGTCATAAAAATGTTGTATCTTGTACTATTAAGCCTGAGGCTTGCGATCCTGATGATATCGAAATGCTAGAGGATCTTATCGTCGCAGCTTTCAACGACGCTTGTGAGAATGCTGATGAAGAGACTGCTAATGCTATGGGTCCTTACTCTCAGTTAGGTATGTAATATGCAATATATCGAGCCTATTCAAAAACTAATAGCACAGTTTACTAAGCTACCGGGTGTCGGGGCTAAGACTGCTACTAGATATGCTTACAGTATTATAAATATGTCAGAAGACGACGCTAAGTGTTTTTCTGATACTATTCTTGAAGTCAAGCGTGATGTGCATTATTGTGCTGTCTGTGGTAATTACACGGATAGAGATGTTTGCGATATTTGCGATAGCCGTGATTGTTCGACTATTTGCGTTGTATCAGCACCTCGTGATGTCATCGCTTTTGAAAAATTAAAAGATTATAAAGGTGTGTACCATGTACTTCATGGCACGCTAAATCCGCTACAAGGTATCGGTGCAAATGATATCCATATAAAAGAACTTTTGCACAGGCTTGACGGAGTGGACGAAGTCATCATGGCGACTAGTCTTGATGTCGAAGGCGAGGCGACTGCTATGTATATTGCGAGGCTTGTTAAGCCTTTAGGTATAAAAGTAACTAGACTTGCTCACGGTATCCCTATCGGTTCTGAGATAGAATACGCTGACGAAAATACCCTTTCTAGGGCACTTCTCGACAGAAGGGAATTATAATTAAATCGTTTTTTACCATTCGACTGCCATATTCTATGGCAACGATTGATAATATAAATTTTTTGGTCTTGGAGGTTCAACATGGAAATTAAGAAAATTATCGTCATAGTAGCCTGTGCACTATTAGGTCTTGCTACAGCTATGCTATTACTATCACTTTTAGTCGCAAGCGAGGGCTTGCAAATCGCCACTCTTGTAGTTTATCTACTTTCTCTAGTATCTTTTATAGGTCTTGGAGTATTGAAAATCGTCGAGAATAGTAGAAAGTAACATTCAATTACAATATTTTAAATATGATTATTTGCAACTTTCAATTATCTTGGATTATGTAATAAATAGTATTAGCTATGATATTAATTATAACTAATATTAAATATTATCATCATTATATCTTAATCAAAAGGGGGAAATTATGAAAAAATTTAGTAAAAGAATTATGTTCTGTGTTGCTATGGTACTAGCCCTAACTGTGGGTCTAGTTGCTTGTGCACCACCTGCGCCAGTCGAGTCGGGTGACGTAACGAAGTTGATTTACGACCCTACAGGCATGACTGAAGTCGATGACCTAACTAGTGGCGAACTTCTTAGAAATGTTATCACTACTTGGGAAGGTGACGACGCGTATAAGATGGATATGACACTTCACTTTGAGTGTGATGGAGCTGGTATTAATTTTGCTACTCAGCAGAAGAAAAAAGAAACTATTAAAAACGGTTCTGGTTTTTATGAGTTAGAGCTTATTACTGGTACTGGACAAGGAAAGCCAGAGTTGACTGCTGCCGCAATACATTATGATGGCACTATTGCTAGTACTTTTGAGATAGAATACTCAAAAGATAATGAAAGCAAAGTATGGTACGATGAAGACGCTAAAGAAATCAAATCTGACTTAGGTACTCCTTCTTATTCTGCTTTTGGTGGCGATTTAGCAGCTAAAACTGAAGATGCTATAGGAAGTATCACTTCATATTTAACTGATGAAAAATACATAAATGCTATTGATAATGAAAACAGAGTATTTACTAAAGATAATAAAGTATACGCTACTGTGACTATGGATTCAGTAAATTACACTGAAGAAAATAGACAGTTAGCAGTAGAAAAATCTATTAAAGAGGCTACTGGTGGAGAGTTTAAAGAATTCAGACAAGATACTTTATTTGTAATAGAGGCTGAACTTGTTGACGGTGAGTATAGAATGTTACAACTTGTTTGTGCTGAGTACTTTAATGGTAAGTTAGGTATTGAGCTAAATTGTACAAATATGTACACTTATGCTTTCAGCTATGATGTTGAGAGTGTTAAGTTGCCTACTATTGCTTAATTAATACTAGTCGATATCGTGCCTTTTGATATTTATATCTATTATATATTAATGCACTGATTATCATTAAGGCTGTATTTCTTTTAACACGTGATACGCAAGTATTACTATTTTGCCTACAAATCACTTGATTTTATATCGCGTATGTGATATTATGTAAGACGTGTTATGGACTATTACTAATAATAGTAAATTTTTAAGGTAGCCTAGCTCAATATGAGATAGGTTGCCTTTTTTCATGTAGGAGAATATTTATGAATAAGAAAGTTGTTTGCAAAATCAAAGAAATAACAGCATTTGCTATCCTTGCAGTTCTTGCGGGGCTTATGTTGTCACTTGGCTGTATGTCATATCTTTATATTACTTCTTATGGCTCTAGTGTATGGCTTAAGATAGCAGGTTCTCTTGCTTTCACTATCGGTTTGCTTTTTATAGTATTTTTCGGTTTTAAACTTTTCACTGGTCTAAATGTCGACCTTATCCATACTAATTGGAGAGAGTGGTACAAGTTGCCAGTTTGCTTTATCTTCGACAGTGTTGGTTTATGGCTAGGTGCACTTATCGCTTTTAAGACTCCTATCGGGCCTGCTATCATGGAGAAAGCACACTACGTTGCTGATGCTAAATTATCCGCAAATCTTGGTGGAGTTTTCTTATCCGCTATCATGTGTGGAATACTTATTACTATCGCGATTCTAGGATATCGTAAGTTTATCGACCATCCATCAGCGGCTATTACTGCGGTTATCATTCCTATATCTATATTCGTTCTTTTAGGTTTTGAACATAGTGTTGCAAATCAGATGTATTTCGCTCTATCAGCACTTGGCGGTTTCGGTTTCCCTGCTATGATTATTCTACATACTTTTATCGTTATGATCGGTAATATCATAGGTGGTATGCTTGTGCCTGCACTTATTAGTGCAAAAGAAAAGCTAGAAAACGCTAGTAAAAAATACGATAGCAATATCTCTGGTGACTCCGCTCCAGTACTTGAAGACTTCTTCAGTGTAGGCGAATGCAGTGAGTGCGGTGAGGGTGCTGATGAGGAAGGTATCGTTATCTCTCTTGTAGAAGATGATGAGACTGATGAGGA
>CAMQWP010000027.1 GCA_947038565.1 uncultured Clostridia bacterium | reverse complement strand
TTGCCACCTGCACTCTCAATTATCTCCGCAGCTGACTTAGTAAACTTTTTAGCTTGAACTGTTAACTTTTTAGTTAAAGTACCATCGCCAAGAACTTTTAATCCATAGCTCTCGATCTTGCTTAACATGCCAACTTCTAGTAATAGCTCAGCAGTAACTACTGTACCATTCTCGAAGATGTCTAGATCCTTAACATTAACAATTGAATACTCTTTCTTGAAAATATTAGTGAATCCTCTCTTAGGTATTCTACGAACAAGTGGCATTTGACCGCCCTCAAATCCTGGTCTAACTCCGCCACCACTTCTAGCGTTTTGGCCTTTATGACCTTTACCTGAAGTTTTGCCTAAGCCTGAACCTATACCTCTACCTAGTCTTTTGCTCACAGATTTTGCCCCTGGAGCTGGAGCTAAATTATGCATTTTCATAAGTTAACCTCCTATTAGTTTAACTCTTCAATGCTGATTAAGTGGCTAACCACTTTAATCATACCTTGAAGACATGCACTGTCGTTGTGTACTTTGCTAGAACCAATTTTCTTTAGTCCTAAAGCCTCAATAGTTGCTTTTTGCTTTTTAAGGCAACCGATAGTGCTTCTTTTTAATGTTAGTTTTAATTGTGTAGCCATTATCTTGCCCTCCATCAGCGTTTCATCTCTTCTACAGTCATGCCACGTAGAGCTGCGATTTGCTCAGCAGTTCTAAGGCTTTGTAGTCCAGCCATAACTGCTTTAACACAGTTGATTGGGTTGTTTGTACCAATGCTCTTAGTTCTGATATCTTTGATACCAACTACCTCTAGGATAGAACGAACTGGACCACCAGCTATAACTCCAGTACCTTCTTCGGCTGGAATCATAACAACTCTACCACTACCAAAACAACCTACGATCTCGTGAGGTATAGTTGTTCCAACTAGCTTTACATTTATCATATTACGCTTAGCGTCAGCAGTAGCTTTTCTGATTGCCTCTGGCACCTCAGCAGCTTTACCCATACCGACACCAACGTTGCCTTTACCGTCGCCTACTGCAACAAGAGCAGAAAGACGCATAGTTCTACCACCCTTAACAACCTTAGTTACTCTGTTAATAGAGATAAGTTTGTTTAGTAATCCATCGTCTTCTCTCTGGAACTTATTGTTCCTTCTCTCAGACCTTTCATTTCTCTCAGCCATTATGTCTTCCTCCTATTATAGTTTTAGACCAGCTTCTCTAGCACCGTCAGCTACACCCTGAACGCGTCCAGTGTATAGGTAACCGCCTCTATCGAAAACAACCTCAGTGATGCCCATAGCTAAAGCCTTGTTACCAGCTGCCAATCCGACAACCTTACCTGCTTCTACCTTAGTCATATCTTTGATAGCTAGAGCTATCTCTTTCTCAACAGTTGAAGCAGCACAAAGTGTTACGCCGCAAACGTCGTCAATAAGTTGAACATAGATATGGTTAGTGCTTCTATAAACATTAAAGCGAGGACGAGCTGCAGTACCTGAAACTTTACCTCTAACTCTTGTATGCCTTTTTTGTCTGATAGCATTTTTATCAATCTTCTTAATCATTTTTTGCTCTCCTACTTAGTGCTCTTCTTAGCTTCCTTTCTCACGATAACTTCGTCTTTGTAACGAATACCATATGCGTGATAAGGATCTGGCTTCTTAATAACCTTAATGTTTGCTGCAGTTTGACCTACTAGCTCACGGCTAATACCTTTAACAACGATCTCAGTCTGAGTAGGCACTTCAAGAGTGATACCAGCTGGCTCAACAACCTCTACAGGATGAGAGTAACCGCAGTTAATGATAATTTTGTTACCCTGTTTAATAACTTTGTAACCAACACCGTTAACGATAAGAGATTTAGAAAAGCCTTTTGTTACGCCCTCTACCATATTAGCAATAAGCTTACGGTAAAGACCATGCATAGCTTTGTGTAATTTAACCTCATCAGATCTTGAAACTAGTACTTCATTCTCAACGATATTAACGCCGATTGCACTATCTACTTTCTGAGTTAGGGTACCTAAAGGACCTTTTACTTCTACTACATTGTCGCTAGAGATGTTAACTGTAACATCACTAGGGATAACAACAGGAAGTCTACCAATTCTTGACATATATTATACCTCCTATTACCAAATGTAAGCTAGAACTTCACCACCGATGTGTTGAGTTTTAGCATCTTTGCAAGTCATAACGCCTTGAGAAGTAGAAATAATAGCTATTCCTAAACCGCCTAGAACTCTAGGTAGCTTCTCTGCCTCGCAGTACACTCTAAGACCAGGCTTACTAATTCTTTTGATATTAGTGATAACCTTCTCGCCCTTAGGACCATACTTTAAAGTGACTTTTATGTCGCCTTGAACACTTCCTTCAATCATTTCGAAGCTTCTAACAAAACCCTCTTTAACAAGAATTTCTGCGATGCTCTTCTTCATTTTTGAAGCAGGGATCATTACTGTTTCTTTTTTTGCTGTTAACCCGTTACGTATACGAGTAAGCATATCTGCTATTGGATCTGTAATATTCATATTGACTCCTCCTCTTACCAGCTAGCTTTCTTAATGCCAGGGATTTGACCTTTATGTGCCAACTCTCTAAAACAAATTCTGCATATACCGTACTTCTTTAGTACAGAATGAGGTCTTCCACAAAGCTGACAACGAGTGTAGCCTCTAGTAGAAAACTTAGGTGTAGCTTGTTGCTTTAATATCATAGCTTTCTTTGCCATATGTCTAAACCCTCCTACTTAACGAAAGGCATACCTAATAGAGTTAATAACTCACGTGCCTCTTCGTCTGTTTTAGCAGTTGTAACGATACAAATATCGAAACCTCTGATTTTGTCAATCTTATCATAGCTGATTTCAGGGAAGATTAACTGCTCTTTAACACCCATGTTGTAATTACCTCTACCGTCGAAAGAGTTAGAAGGGATACCCTTAAAGTCTCTTATTCTAGGAATTGCGATTGATACGAACTTATCGAAGAAATCACCCATTCTAGCACCGCGTAGTGTAACTTTAGCACCGACGATCATGCCTTCTCTAACTTTAAAGTTAGCGACAGATTTCTTAGCTTTAGTTACTATTGGAGCTTGACCAGCGATCATACGAAGCTCATCAACAGCTGTCTGAACGCTTTTAGCGTTGTCTTTGACATCGCCTAAGCCCATGTTGATAACGATTTTCTCTAAACGAGGAACTTCGTTAACATTTTTGTAGCCGAACTTTTTAATTAAAGCAGGAACTACATTGCTAATATAATTAGCTTTGACTCTATTTCTTTCTGTATTAGCCATTGTATAATCCTCCATTATTCAGCTGTCTCAGCTTTCTTAGTCTTCTTTGGTGCAGCTTTCTTAGTAGCAACTTTCTTAACTACTTTCTTAGCTTCTAGTGAAGCGCCACATTTCTTGCAGACACGAATCTTAATATCTTTGTCGCCATCTTTAACTACAGAGTGACCAGCCTTAACTGGTTTATTGCAGTCAGCACATACTAGCATAACATTACTAGCATTGACAGGAGCAGCTTTAGTTATAATACCGCCTCTCTCTTGTGCATTACGAGGTTTCACAAAGTTAGTTGCTAGGTTAAGACCATCGACAACAACAGTGTTTTTATCGATATTAACAGCGTTAATTACGCCAGTCTTTCCCTTTTCTTTACCAGCGATTATCATTACAGAATCGCCTTTTTTAACATGCAAATTGTTCATTAAATAACCTCCGATTATAGCACTTCTGGTGCTAGTGAAATGATTCTCATGTAATCTTTATCACGAAGCTCACGAGCTATAGGTCCAAAGATACGTGTACCTTTAGGTTGCTTTTGGTTATCAATGATAACTGCAGCATTGTCGTCGAACTTGATATGAGTACCGTCATTTCTTCTGATGCCATATCTAGACCTTACGATAACAGCCTTAATTACATCACCTTTTTTTACTACGCCGTTTGGAGCAGCTGATTGCACACTAGCAACGATAACATCACCGATGTTACCATATCTACGGAATGAACCGCCTAGTACTCTTATGCACTTAATCTCTTTAGCTCCAGTATTATCAGCTACATTTAATTTACTCTCAGGAATTATCATATTGTGCCTCCTTACTTAGCCTTCTCGATGATCTCACCAAGTCTAAAATACTTGTTTTTGCTCATCGGGCGAGTCTCTATTATAAGAACTTTATCGCCGATGCCAGCAGTATTGCTCTCATCGTGTGCCATAAACTTCTTAGTTTTAGTTATTGTTTTACCATAAAGAGGATGTTTAGTCTTAAGCTCAACAGCAACAGTGATAGACTTGTCCATCTTGTCACTTACTACTAGACCAATTCTGCTCTTTCTAAGATTTCTTTCCATAATTCAATCCTCCATTACTTAGCTTTCTTGCTAGTTGTAGCAATAGGCTCTGCTGAGATATTTAACTCTCTTTCAGTAAGAATTGTTTTAACTCTAGCAATGTCTTTCCTGATAATGTTAAGTACATTAGCATTCTCAAGTTGACCAGTAGCATGCTTAAAACGAAGGTTAAACAACTCTTGTTTAAGTGAATTCAATTTCACTGTAAGTTCCTCTGTAGTTAATACAAATAAATCTTTAGCTTTCATTTACAACACCGCCTTCTTCTCTTTTGATGAACTTACACTTAACAGGTAGTTTATGACTAGCAAGTCTAAGTGCTTCACGAGCAACTTCCTCAGGCACACCTGACATCTCGAACATTACACGACCTGGTTTAACAACTGCTACCCAGTACTCAACTGAACCTTTACCAGAACCCATTCGAGTCTCTGCAGGTTTCTTAGTGATAGGCTTATGAGGGAATATATCGATCCAAACCTTACCACCTCTTTTTACATAACGAGTCATAGCGATACGGGCTGCTTCTATTTGATTAGAAGTTATCCAAGATGGCTCCATGCTTACAAGACCGAATTCACCGTATGCTAGCACATTACCTTTGTTGGCGTTACCCTTCATTCTACCACGATGTACACGCCTTCTCTTAACTCTTTTAGGCATTAACATTATGCTTTTCCTCCTTGCTTATGGATGCCACGACCTAGCACCTCACCCTTGTAGATCCATACTTTAACACCGATAATACCGAATGTAGTATGAGCCTCAGCAGTTGCGTAATCGATATCAGCTCTTAGAGTTTGTAGAGGAATTGAACCCTCATGGTAACTCTCAGATCTAGCAATCTCAGCGCCGTCAACACGACCTGAAACCATAGTCTTGATACCCTTAGCACCACCTTTCATTGCTCTCATGATAGCCTGCTTCATAGTACGACGGAAAGCAGATCTTTTCTCTAACTGTAATGCAATACTTTCTGCAACAAGTTGAGCGTCAACATCAGGACGATTGATCTCGAAGATGTTGATATTGATCTGTTTACCAGGAGCTATTTTCTTAAGCTTAGCTTTCATGTCATTAACGCCTTCGCCGCCCTTGCCGATTAAAACGCCAGGCTTAGAAGTGTATATGTTTACCATAACGATATCAGCAGCACTAGAAAGAATTCTTTCGATAGTAATTCTGCTTATACCACTAGTGTAATAAGTAGTTTTAACAAATTTTCTTATTTTTTGGTCCTCAATAAGGTTAGCCGAGAAATTCTTCTTGTCAGCATACCATTGAGCGTCCCAAGGTTTAATAATACCTACTCTTAGTCCGTGTGGATTAACTTTCTGTCCCATGGGATACCTCCTTATTCAGTAACTGTATCTAATATAACAGTAATGTGACTTGTACGTTTGTTGATTCTAAAAGCTCTACCTTGAGCTCTTGGACGAACTCTCTTAAGGATAGGGCCACCATCAGCGAAACACTCAGCGATATAAAGGTCATTCTTGTTAAGACCCATATTATTCTCAGCGTTAGCTGCAGCAGAATTAACTAACTTAATAAGTGGCTCACAAGCCGATTTATTAGTGTACTTAAGCACTGAAATAGCCTCGTTATAATTCAATCCGCGAATTATGTTAAGAACTATTCTAACTTTATCAGGAGAAATTCTGATATGTTTTGCAACTGCGTGAGGACGCTTATCAGCGTTTTCCTTACGAGCAAGTGATTTTAATTTTGATCTAGTTGCCATTATAAATTACCTCCATTTACCTTCCGCCAGAAGTTTTACCACCAGCATGACCCCTAAAAGTCCTTGTTGGGGCAAACTCACCAAGCTTGCATCCTACCATGTCCTCAGTAACGTATACTGGCACATGTTTTCTACCGTCATGAACTGCGATAGTATGACCTACCATCTCTGGGAATATAGTTGATGATCTTGACCAAGTCTTGATAACAGTTTTCTTATTCTCATTGTTCATAGCGATTACTCTATTAATTAACCTTTCTTCAACGAAAGGTCCTTTTTTAACCGATCTACTCATTTATACACCCTCCAATTAGTTCACGCGTTTGATGATGAACTTGTTGCTTCTGTTCTTCTTCTTCCTAGTCTTGTAACCAAGTGTAGGTTTACCCCAAGGAGTAACTGGACTTGGCATACCGATAGGTGCCTTACCTTCACCACCACCGTGAGGGTGATCGCAAGGATTCATTACAACTCCACGAACAGTAGGTTTGATACCCATGTGACGTTTCTTACCAGCTTTACCGATTCTAATATTAGAATGATCGATATTACCGACCTGACCGATAGTAGCACGACAGATAAGTAAGATATATCTCATCTCGCCAGATGGAAGTCTAAGAGTAGCATACTTGCCCTCTTTAGCCATAAGCTGAGCTGCATTACCAGCAGATCTAGCTATCTGACCACCCTTGTTAGGATGAAGCTCGATGTTGTGTACCATAGTACCAACTGGGATATTAGCAAGAGGAAGAGCGTTACCAACTTTGATATCAGCGTCTACACCACTCATTACTGAGTCGCCTTTGTTAAGACCTAAAGGAGCTAAGATATAAGTCTTAGTACCGTCAGCGTAGAATAGAAGTGCGATATTAGCAGAACGATTAGGATCGTATTGAATCTCAGCAACTTTCGCTGGGATACCGTCCTTGTTACGCTTAAAGTCGATAATTCTGTACATTTGCTTGTTACCGCCACCGATATGTCTAACGGTGATTCTACCATTGTTATTTCTACCACCAGATCTGCTCTGAGACTCTAGCAAACTTCTCTCTGGAGTAGTGCTTGTAATCTCTGCATAAGCAGAAACGCTCATAAAACGACGAGCTGGTGAGGTAGGTTTGTATCTTTTAATTGCCATAATATATTACCTCCGCTCTTATGCCAAGCTATCGAAGAACTCGATTGACTTGCTATCTGCAGCTAATTGAACATATGCTTTCTTGAAAGACGCTTGTCTTCCTTGAGTCTTGCCCATTCGCTTAATTTTACCAGGATAGTTAACAGTATTAACTTTTTTAACATTTACTCCGAAGATTTCCTCTACTGCTCTTTTGATTTGAGTCTTAGTAGCTCTAGTGTCAACCTTAAAAGTGTACTTCATTGTACCGATGCCGTCGTAACTTTTCTCAGTTAGGACAGGCTTAATGATGATATCGTAAGCATTCATTATGCGTACACCTCCTCAATTTTCTTGATTGCGTCTTGAGTCATGATGCAATTAGTATGTCTAACAACTTCATATACATTGATAAGGCTAGCATTGATAAGAGTTAAATTCTTGATGTTTCTGCAAGATCTGATAATATTAGTATCGTGATCTGCTACTACAAGAAGAACCTTCTTAGTCAAATTAAGACCTGCTAATAAAGCAGCTGCGTCTTTAGTTTTGCCTTCAACTGACTCAAACTTATTAAGAACGATAATCTCGTCCATACGAACTTTCTGAGATAAAACACTTTTGATAGCAATAAGCTTCATCTTAGCGTTTAACTTCTGAGAGAAGTCACGAGGTTTTGGTGCAAATACTACACCACCCTTGATCCACTGTGGAGAACGGATACTACCTTGTCTAGCACGGCCAGTTCCTTTCTGTCTCCAAGGCTTTGCGCCACCACCACGAACTTCCGCTCTAGTTAGTGTGCTTTTAGTGCCTTGTCTTTTATTAGCTAATTGAGCTACAACCACTTGATGGATTAGAGCCTCATTGTACTCTTGCTCAAAAACTTCACTACATAACTCTATAGTGCCCACTTTTTCACCAGTGGCATTAACAACATTTAATTCCATAATTTAAGCTCCTCCGTTAGCGTTTGCAAGTCTGCTTAATTATAACCATTCCACCACGAGCACCTGGAACAGCACCCTTAACTAGAAGATAGTTACGCTCAGCGTCAACTTTAACAATTTGTAAATTCTGTACAGTACAGCTTGTGTTACCGTATTGTCCTGGCATTTTCTTATTCTTGAAAACACGACCTGGACTTGCACAAGCACCCATTGAACCTACACCTCTGTGGTAACCAGATCCGTGAGCCATAGGTCCGATGTGGAAGTTCCATCTTTTGATAGTACCACTAAAACCTTTACCCTTAGATGTACCAGATACATCTACTCTGTCGCCCTCAGCGAATATGTCAGCCTTGATAACTTGTCCTACTGAATAGTCAGCACAGTTGTCAAACTTGAATTCACGAAGGAATCTAGCTGGCTCAACGTTAGCTTTCTTGTAGTGACCCATCTTAGGGTTACTAACATTAGTACACTTTTCATTACCATTAACTTTTTTGTACTTAAGTTTAACAGCACCGAATGCAACTTGTAATGCATCGTAGCCATCTCTCTCGACTGTTTTCTTTTGTACTACAGGGCATGGACCAGCCTCGATGACTGTTACAGGGATAACCCTTCCATCCTCATTAAATATTTGGCTCATGCCAATTTTCTTTCCGACGATTGCTTTATTCATTGATAAAGTTCACCTCCACTTTTTATTATAATTTGATATTGATGTCTACACCAGCTGGCAAGTCAAGCTTCATTAAGCTATCAACTGCTTGTGCTGTTGGGTTGTAGATATCAATAAGACGCTTATGTGTTCTAAGCTCGAATTGCTCTCTGCTGTCCTTATATTTATGAGGAGAGCGAAGAATTGTTATTATCTCTCTTTCTGTTGGTAGTGGGATTGGTCCACATACCTTTGTGTTGTGTCTTTTGATAGTCTCAACAATTTTCTCAGCTGCTACATCAATAAGATTGTGATCATATGCCTTAAGCTTGATCCTGATTTTCTGTCCTGCCATTTTAATGACCTCCTGTTCCTAACTCGATTCACTTTACCGTGTGTGTCGTACTGTTGCATCTTAAATGAGGTGATTTCCACCCCGTACTTAAGAGTTAGTCGCCCGATTATCGGACAATTGTCCACGATAATTCTCTGGGGTTCCCAGTAACTTATCGCTTCATCCCTCTCAACAGCTCTATTATTATAATACATTATAGTATATAAGTCAAACGTTTTACACCCGTTTTTCAATTATTTTTCAAACAACTTTGCCGGGTGTATCGCGGGGTAAAAATAGGGTATTTTAGCACTTTTTTGGTATTTTCGACACTTTTTCGCCCGATTAATTTACATATTTCTCATATTTAGAAAAACTATTAAGCCATATTATGGCTATACTCACAAATACATAATACAAAACATGCATTTTAATTGCGAAGTTGCCGATATTTCCAATAACTCTATGGTATATACGCTATATAATTAGGTCTTTTTATATAGTAGTACATACAACTATACTAATTCAGTATTGTTTTGTATGATTTATATGGTTTTCGACGCTTATTTACTGAAAATCATACAAATACACTGTACGATGCATTGCAACGTTTTAGCATATATACACGTACTAGATTTAATGCCATGCACCAAAATAATATCTTTTTTGCACTATTCATCTTCTCAAATCTTAATCCTAAGCTCTCCGCATAATAAAAGACGACCATTTATACACGGTCGTCTTCGTTAGTTTTTTCTTGTTTGTATCTATATTATGTTATTTAGATAATACATTTAATAATATACAATATAGTATTAAATGAATTTTCCGTTCTCTATCTTCTTATTGCTCGCAAGGAATGTAGTGCTATTATGTGCTTTTTTATTATCCACTATACTTTCTTCACCGCC
This sequence comes from uncultured Clostridia bacterium, assembly GCA_947038565.1. Taxonomy (GTDB): domain Bacteria; phylum Bacillota; class Clostridia; order Christensenellales; family UBA3700; genus MGBC100798. The sequence continues at coordinate 4,741 of CAMQWP010000027.1, read as the reverse complement.
AAATGTAGAAGTTACTAACATAAGCCAATCCTCGCCAGTCTTGGCTGAAATCCTAAGCATTATCTCTTCGATGTAACTATTAAAGTTTATTACAGCTTTCATATAGTCAGTGTTTCTAGTAGAATAATTTCCACCTGCATGCAAATATAGATCATTTACAGCCGCAAGAACTACAGTCTTAGTATCTACTGCCCTTACGATCTCATCTCTTAACTTATGCACGTCATCTACAGCATTCGCAGTAAATCCATTTACGTTTTTTATCAGGTCTAACTCTTGCGCTAATTGGTGCTCAAGATAATTAATGTTATCCGTATAAAATCCTGTAGCGTACTTTGTGGCACATGACGTTGCTAGACTTAGCGGCTCAGCACGCTTAACGTCAGAGCTTTTCATAACCGACATTTTGCTTGGCTCAATTCCGGTCATAATGCTTAGCATATTCGTTCCTCTACCTATCTTCGCATCAGTATCGATATTTGCTGGCTGGGTGAAGTATAACCCACCTTCACCCGCAAGTCTTGCTATTCCTTTCCCATATTCATAAAAACTCTCAATAGTATTTGCCCTAAAACCATCTACCATTATAACTATTGCTTTCTTGTTTTTACTTTCGCCCTCAGCAGTCTGCATGTATTCATCTACCATGCCTTTTATATCCGTCTGCGCCAAAGCTGTCTCTAGAGTATTGCTGTATTTTTTTATATTTATGCTTTCCAAATACGAGCTTGATGTCACACAGCCCGTACATGATATAACTATCATTATTATTAAACTTGTAAATAATATTCCTCTTTTTTTCATATCAGTACTCAAAGTGTTCTACAGTAATCAAATGCTTTTCCATATCCACTTTTTCTCCCTTGAAGGTTACCCCTTCCATTTCCAGTCTAGATCTATGCTCACCCTCGCCTCCAAAAGCAAACCCTTTAGACAATCCTCCGTCCTTCATCACGACTCTGTGACAAGGTATTGTACTCGGATCAGGATTTGCATGTAGTGCATATCCGACTTGTCTAGAATTCCTAGGACAACCTGTGAGCCTTGCAACTGTACCATAATTCATTACATATCCGCTAGGGATCTGCCGAACTACTTCGTATACATCTAAGAAAAACTTACTCACCGCAATCCTCCTTCTACTATTTATTCTTATTATCTATATTTATATTGTATATCAATACTGCACTAATGTCAAGGTCGATAAGCAAAATACATGCAATATACTTGTATATTTGGAAATTGTATGCTATAATATTCTTGCTGAGTAGATATACTGCGTGAGCCTTTGTGCTTATAGTGCCATAGAACGGGATGTTGACTATGGACGAAAGGGGGATTCCCCTACGATGGTATATCACATCCGAATGCCAATAGTATATAATACTTTTGCTACGGAGCTCTCCAATACATCAGGAGGTGCTTTTTTTATGAAAATTTTCAAATGCAAAAAATCTATTACTTTTCGTCGCGCAGAGAGGATTACCTATACTGCAGTACTTGCAGCTATTGCTGTAGTACTCAATATCATCGAGTTAAATCTTGGAATAGGCGACATTAAACTTTCGCTATCTTACTTGCCTAGTTTCATTTCAGGTATTTTTCTAGGGCCGCTCGCAGGTCTATCAGTAGGATTATTAGGCGATGTAGTAGGAGTTCTTATCATGCCACAAGGGCCATGGATACCACTTGTCACACTAAGTTCTGCTCTAATGGGCTTTATACCCGGTCTTATATTTATGATAAAGAAAGTCCATCCATTTATTAAACTTGCTATTTCACTTGTGTTAGTATTTTTTATATGCACAGCTGGATTTAATAGCCTTGGAATATTCTTAGTATATGTAAGTGGAAAGAAAGCATTCGTACCATGGTGGACTATACGTATGGCATCACAGGCGATAGTGGTCAGTATAAATGCAGCTATACTCTTTGCAATATATTATCCATTCGATAAACTTATATTTGCTAGACTTCGCAAAACAAATATAACAAATGATGATCTATTAATAATCTCTGATGGCGAAGCATCAGTCGACACATCAAGCAATGATGATTGCGAGAACTCATACAGTAATAATATTGATATGAATAATCCAAACGAAGACTAATATAAATTATAATCATTAAATAAAAAAACGACTTTGCTTATGCAAGGTCGTTTTTCTATACCTGTTATTATTCTACTTATAATTTACTGTATATTTCCCAATGTATTTATAAGCAGAAAATTATAATACCCACCTATGGTAATTTTATTTAGGACAACTAGGCATAAAAAAACTAGCACTGCTGCTAGTTCTCACTGTATCCGCTGGTATGCCCGATGCGATTCGAACGCACGACCTCCAGAGTCGGAGTCTGGGGCTCTATCCATCTGAGCTACGGACACATAATAAAAATGGCGATCCGGAAGAGACTCGAACTCTCGACCTCCAGCGTGACAGGCTGGCGTTCTAACCAACTGAACTACCGGACCAAATATTTTAACTACAAACATTATAACATAATATCTATTTCTTTGCAAGCAATGTGATGCATAAAATATTAAAAATTTTACACAATCGGTTTATAATTATATCTCTAGCACTTTCTTATATCATTTTTATATCCGATAAATGCATATAAAATATAAATACCTCTCCACGGCGTTGAAACCATAAAGAGGTACTAATTTAATTCAAATTACTCAGCCTTTTCAAAAGACTCTTTACCAACGCCACATAGTGGACATTCAAAATCATCAGCTGGCTCGCCATCATGCTCATATGCACATACAGTACATACCCAAATATTATTATCGCTCATTATCGTTTCTCCTTTTTTATATTATTTATAAAAGTGTTTAAATACTCTTTTTAAAATCAACTTTTCCGTGCTTACATAACGGACATATATAATCATCAGCTGGCTCACCTTCATGCTGATAACCACATATTACACAAGTCCATATTTCTTTTTCAGTAGAAGCTGGTTTAGCTACTGGCTGAGGTTTTACATGTGCATGATAATAAGCATAGCTCAATGGCTCAAACTTACTAGTATTGGTAACGCTATCAGCAATACTACATACGAACATTGTATGAGTACCCATATCAACACTACTATCAACTTTTAACTCCATGTATCCCATGCAATTATCAGTAAGTACTTTTATACCAGATTTTGTATAAGTAGTCTTGTAGCCTTCGAATTTATCAACTCCGCCACGTCCCGACTGCATACCAAAATTCTTAATCAAATCAAATTTTGTAGAAGTATCAAGCACAGATACCGCACAACATCCAGATTTTTTGATCATGTCATGTGTGTAATTATCTTTATTTACAGTTACCGAAACTCGTTCAGGCACTGCAGTCTGTTGCATTACAGTATTTATAACGCACGCGTTATTCTTATCTTCATCCTTTGCAGACAAAACATATAATCCGTAAGTAATCTTAAATAATAAGCTCATATATACCTCCAAGTATCCGTGAATGTGTTATTTTTAATATAATCCTATTATACCATATTCGAACCAAAATTACAATAGATAAATTGATAATAGTTATCAAATTTTGAATTATATAATATTGTATAATTACATATATCTTTATATCATTTTTCTAATAATATACTTGATATAATTAACTATATAATCATCTAGTATATGATATATTATAACCAAAACTTTATAAAACTACTCCACTAGTTCTATACTTCTTATAGAATCCACTCTTATAATGCTTGTAATAGTCTTATCTTTCTTCTTGTACGTAAAGTTTATCCACTCATCATCAGCGGAATTAACTATACCTATCCTTTGCGATATACTTTCGTGACTATATATACAACACTTATGACCAACTATGTCAGTAATTATTTTAGACATTTCTCTTCCTCCATTACTACTTCTCTTTGATTTTTTTATTTTCCTTCTTAGTTTTCTATTAATTGATGCATTTAATCTATCACTTGATAACATGCACACAACAAGACCAAAAAATGATATAGATAATATCATATAAAAAATCTCCATATATACCTCCATAACATCAGTATCTAATATACCTCGCTGTATGTATAGTTATTATTCCGACAACTCTACGTACTCAATATTCTCTATCTTTAATATACGTGTGCTGGCAATATTCTTTCTATTTATGCACTTTATCTCTAAGCACTCTCCATCAATATCTATGAGAGTGCATTTTTGTCGATTGAACTGTCGCTCAACGCTTATATAACACTCTTTACCTATTAGTTTTTCTATCAATCTTGACATATCTACATACCCGCACCTTCTACGTGCTGCTTTTCTCGCTTTTGCTAAGGCGTAGCGATCATCTATCTTCTTTACCCTACAAATGCAATTAATTATTAATATTATACACATTACTACTACTATTATATTTATACTTATATTCGTAATGCCCTCTATATTTAATTATAGCACCGCTATATAAAATTGTCAATACCAATTTATTTCATTTAATACAGTTGAATAATATAAAAATATTTTATCTATGAACACGAATATATCAAACGTATATTTATAAAATAATGATATATGGAAAAATATAATCAACTCTTACATAATTATATATAATCTACATTTAAATAACGATTATAATCAGAATTACTACAGAAACAAAAAAGCCTTGCTACGAATAGCAAGGCTTATAAATTACAAATATTTACTTATAAATAAAACAGATAGATTAAGACGAAATTACTTGCTCCGGTACTTTGATTTTTA
>CAMQWP010000026.1 GCA_947038565.1 uncultured Clostridia bacterium | reverse complement strand
GAAATATATCATTAATCAAAACGGGGTATTAACCCCCTATGCAAAGAATCAAAAAGAATCAAAAAAACTATCGAAAAGGTGCTAAAACATAATGTTTTGGTGCTTTTTTTAATGTGCTGATATTTGATTAAAATCAATGCAAATATAAATGGCGTTGCAAGGACTTTTCTCCCTGAGCCATATAATTGGAAAACATATTTAGATATGAATATTGAACTTTGGAAAAAGCATCAAGAAACATCACTTTTAGAAGCTAAAGAAATGTTTTTACAATCACATAAAGATGTTTTAGCACTTGCTGAAACATTCACAAGTGATGAGCTGTTTGCTAAAGATGCATTTAATTGGGTCGGAGGAAGTACCTTGGGTGCATATTTTGTAAGTAGCACAGCAAGTCATTATGATTGGGGATGAAGAAACTTAAAGCACATAAAAAAGTAGTTGGTTGATTACACTATTCACAAAAGAGTAATAATGAAGATTAAGATATCAAGTCATTTACTCTTCTACCTGCTTCATGAAAAAAGAGGAGACACTATGCAGAATAAAGCATTAGTAATAATTGATATTCAAAATGACATTACAAAGAATTACAAGGATATAATTGACAACCTAAATAAAGCCATATCTTGGGCGGTTGATAATAACATACATGTTATTTATATTAGGCATGAGAATTTATCTGCTGGAACGAGGACTTTCAAGTCGGATACTAAAGGGGCGGAATTAGCGCCAGACTTAAATATAGTATCAAATAATATTTTTACTAAATACAAAGGAAACGCATTGACCAGTGAAGAGTTTGCTGCATTTATTATTAAAAGCGAAATAAATGATTTTTACATCACTGGTGCGGATGCTGTAGCTTGTGTTAAATCAACTTGTTACAACTTATGCAAAGCAAACTATAGTGTTAGCGTTTTATCAGATGTATTACCAGTTATGATAAAAAAAAAATTGATGAAATGCTGTGTTACTACGAAAGTAAAGGATGTAAAATCGTCACTTCAAATGACTTGTTATAATAATAGAAAGGTAACTACGGAAGATCGTTTTCAAATTATTGTATAGAAATAAAAGATGCAAGGATAATTGTTATCCCTGCATCTTTTATTATTCATATTTAGTTAATGCTTATTGCTTAATAAACTTGGCAAGCATTCCATGCCGAGGTTTACACCTAGCTTGAATCCTGATTCATAGTAGGAGACTTCAGATTCTATATTGGTTATTTCGATTAGCTCAATTAGCTTGTCGAGTTCCTTTAATTGTTCTTCGTTTAATAAGGGTAGTAGCTTTGCTTTTAGTTCTTTGGATTTTCGTAAATCTTCTATATAATCTGCGTCGCCTGTTACACTATCATCATAATTTATGTTTCCGATATGACCAAAGTAAACTTCTCTGATGGCGTGTTTGTCTGGTTGATTTTCTATGTGCTTGCGGGATAATGTTTTATTACTGTTGTTGTTCATTTTATCCTCCTGTGTGCATTTTAGATTTTGCCGCATTCAAAGTAAATAGACTAAGCCAACTTGGAATCCAGTTTGATAACTTCTCGACCATTTGTTATCTTCTGCAAATCCATAGCTATAAATTAAAGTGATTTAGATCTTTAGACGCATAATAAAACATTGCATTATATTTCAATTTATGTTATAATAACACAATAAATATAAGTATTTGAGGTGGTAACAAATGATTAAAATTGCAATTTGCGACGATGAAAAATATATGGTTGATGACATAATTCTTAGAATAATGGATTACTTTGAAAATGATAAAGGGAAGTTTGATCTGTTTGAATTTAACAACGGCTCAGACTTTTTGTCGTTCTATAATGAAGAAGGTAAGGCGGATATCGTTTTTATGGATATAGAAATAGGTGATAATAACGGGCTTGAATTGATATCGAAAATAAAAGAAATCGACTCAAATGTAATTGTCATTTTCGTTACGAGTCATTCAGAGCAAGTACATAACATGTTTAGATTAGGAGCTTTTCAATATATGCCAAAACCTATTAATGACAATCTGTTTGTTGCTGAAATGGACAGGGCAGTAATCATATTGTCTAAATGCAATCAGCAGTTTGTATTTAAAAGCAATAATATTACCAAGACAATAAAATATGCACATATATATTATTTCGAGATGCAGAAAGGAAAGATATTTATTAATTTAAAAGATGATAGAATTGGAATTGATGAACGGAAGACAATGTCTAGATTAGAAAGTCAAGTGTCACAGCATGATGTTGTCAGAGTAGAGCAGGGATCAATGGTTAATATGAGTAAGATAAGTGAAATATGCTTAGATTATTTAATATTAGATAATGGAAAAAAAGTATCAATAAGTAGAGGTATGAAGTCAAATTTTTTAGAATCATATAATCGATATCTATTGAGGAGAAGAATATGAATGTAGAATGGTTTATAATTAATTTTATTGCATCTATTATTGACATGATGATAATAAATCTTATGTTTTCTATTTTGTCTACTGATAAAAGAAAATTTTTGTACATAATATTAGGCAGCATGTTGTATGTGATAGCAAGTGTGGTGCTAGGATATTTTAGTACTATACCTTGGCTAAACATGATAGATAATATAGTTTATATGTTTGCTTTTTCATTCGTGTATGACATGAAGCTGTGGAAAAGAATAGTTGCATCATTAGGATTAGCAATATCATCATTTGCTGCGGAAATGATAATGGGTCAATTAGTTACGATAATATTAAAAGTAAGCATAGAACAGGCTAGAGACAATATATTTATATTTATTTTCGGCATCTTAGGTTCTAAAATAATAATATTTTTCTTACTAATGATCTTGCGTAAATTCTTGAGTAAACAGTCAACTAAGATTGCAAAAGGATTATATTTATCTGTTTTGTTATTGCCAATATCTACGTGTGTTATAACGCTATCAATCGGATCGCTTACTATGCAGATTGTTAATAGGCCATTCACCATAATGATGATGACAAGTGTATTGGCTATGATATTAGCAAATTTGATATTACTCTATGTGATAGAAAAACATAAAGATGAGGCATTGAAAATAGCAAATAAAGACTATATAAATGCTTGTTTATCAGCACAAATAGAACAATATCAAGAGTTAGTTGATAAATATAAGTATAGCAGTAAACAAATGCATGATATTAGCAATCAATTGATAGTGCTTGAAAATATGGATGGAAATGAAAACTTTAATTGTGAAGTTCAAAAGGTTTCAAGTGCCGTATCGAATGCAAAAAGCATAGCATACACAGGAAATAACTCGATAAACGCACTATTAAACAGTAAAATCTCAAAGATTGAAATGCTGAATATTGAGCATGAATGCACTGTAAGATTGGGAGATACTGAAATAAATAACATTATGAAAATCGGGGTGCTTATTGGAAATATCCTTGATAATGCAATAGAGGAATGTGAAAGACTAGCAGATAATAAGTATATTAATTTTAGGCTTTACGAATCAGGAAATATGTTGCAAATATTTGCCGTAAACAGTAAGCGTGCAAATGTTGATGTAGTGAAGACTTCTAAGGAAGATAAACACAAGCATGGCTATGGATTAGAGATAATAGAGGAGATATCAAGGAGCTTAAATGGTACAATCCACCGTGAAATTAATGAAAACAGTTATTTGATAAGCGTTTTGGTGCAAAGATAATACCAAATAATGCGTCAAACCTACCAAATAATGCAAATGAAAAAAAATGCAAAAAAAATGTGTTATCATACAGATAGGAGGCAGACATGCTAAGTAAACTATCTAAGAAGATGACACATTTTTATTTGTCAAAAAACAAAATCGAAGAAGATGAATGCGAGATTTATGACTATTGCTTTGAGATATTTTTATCTACAGTACTTAATTTAATTACTGTAATTATAATAGGATTTGCTTGTCTTAGGTTTTTAGAAACTACTCTGTTTATTGCAGTGTTTTTGACAGTAAGAGTGATGGCTGGTGGATATCATTCTGACACGCATTTTAGGTGTTTACTTTTACTTGTAGTGGTGTTTTCTATTTTTCTAATCATGCTATATTTTGTGCCTGTATCAATACTTGTTTTTATTAATTTAATATCGTCATTAATAGCAATGATAGTAGTAGCAATATTATCGCCGATTGATCATCCTAATAATCAGATGGTTGTGTCAAGAAAGAATAAAGCTAAATTCGTGAGTATTAGCATTTCGATAGTCTGTATTTTAATTATTAATATACTAACTTTTTATCACTATAATATTATAGCATTCTCAATAGCTTATCCACTATCAGCAGTCGCAATTTCATGCATTGCTGGTGTGATAAAGAATAAATCAATAAATTGCAAAGGAGGTTCAAATGAAAAACAAGAGTAATAAAAGCATAATTGTCAAAGTAGCTAGAAGCATGGGCAATAATAGTGCAAGAAACTGCTATGGTTGGTTTAATCAACCAAAAGTTCCAGCAAGCATGAAGCAAGAAAAGAAGTAAACTAAATAGTATATTTTAACTGGCTCATTATGTGCTAGTTTTACATACTATAAAAAGAGTGCTGATAACTGTTGATGTTATCAGCGAGTGTTGTGGGATAAGTATATTCAATAGTTGAATTTGCCTTTAGATATGAGGAAAAAATGACAAATTCAAGTATTGAAATCAAATAATAGAGGAGTAGGATGATGATAAAAGAGAATGACAAAAAAAGTGCAAAGAGACAATTCCCAGTAAAGAAGATTTTTTCAATATTATTAGTTATGATGCTAATGACTACTGCCGTGGTGGGGTTAGTTGGTTGCAAAGAGAAACCATATGAGGCAACCAAGACACACGCAGAGATATTTGATATCCAAGGGGAAAAAATTAAGAATGCTGATACAGTGTTCTATAAATATACAGGTGAACAGTTTAAGTATACTGTTGACTTTGTGATAACTGACACAGGAGAGCGATTTGAATGTTATGACGAATTTGGAATTGATATTTCAATATTTAATCCCAAAACAGGTGAACGTTCAAATTTTGGTGGTGGATGGCAATATGAAGAGTTTTTATGGCCAAGTGAGATAGGATGGTATGAAGTAAAAGTAAATTATACGTCGCCGTACATAACACTTGAAAACGGCAAGGAATACAAGAAATATAGAGATACAAGTGATATATTTGATATTATAATAGAGGAGTAGAAAGATGAAAAAAACAAATTACCAAAGCGTAAATAAGTCGCTAATATTAGTCGTGATATTAATGTTATTATGCTTAACTATGTCAGTACCATTAACTTTGATTAATGAAGAATTAAAATTAACTAAGTCTAGTGTTACTGAATCTAGAAGTGTACAAGTGCAAAATACTAATGTAAAAACATGTGGGCAGAATGTTGAAGACACATGTAGGAATTTTACCAATAATAAGCTGTCAGATTTGACTAATGACTACACAAATATTACTGATTATATTCCAAGAGATGTTTTGGCACTAGATGGTAACTATGGCTTTATCGGTAAATATTATGGGTTTGTAACAAATAAATTGGTGGTTGATAATAGTGGGAACAGTATTATAGAGGCTATGATGTTTGATGTGAAATTTGAAGAGGATAGAGCTCATAATATATTTAGCTATGAATTAATCCCTGTTGTAAATTTAAAATTTGATATGAACGAAAACGAAGAAGCAATTCATGACAAGAGCCCTGTGAGTTATGACGGCTCGCTGTATATTGGCGATTTAGTTGTCATGTCTGAGATAAATACAATTGATCAGGTAAGTAGATTCGATACTGAATATGATATAAATAAAGATGACAGTTACTATTTTACAAGTGCTGTATCATCTTTTAGTGTATTTGAAGGCAGTAGCACTGCTAACTTAGAAGCATTAGTTTCACATGGATTTAGCAAGGGTATAGAGTTTTTAGAGAAAAAGTTCTGTTTAGGAATACCAATCACCAAAATAATTAAAGGAATACTTTTAGATGATTCAAAGGTTGCTCATAAATCTGGATTTGATTACAAGGGTTTGAGTTACTTGGAACAATTGAGTGCAGGTAAATTACAAACAGACATAGCAGTATCTTTAGGTGATGGTAAATTTTTAGGCCAAAATAAAAATCAGGGTTCAAATTTAAAGTACGAATTTATGTATGATAATAAGGCTGAACTTAAAGATTATCAAGTAGGTATGAGGATAGGATATAATATCTTTAGAAAAAATGGTGACTCATATCATAATATTAGTAGTCAATCAGCAGATGAAGTAGTATCTTGTGATTCTTATCAAGTATATAATAATAATGTTTCAGAAAATGTAATAGTAAATAGCAATACAACAAAGATAGAGAATGATATAATCATTGAGGAAAGAAATGTTTACAAATTCATGAATAGTGATGAGCCAATTAATTTATCATTTATGGTTGATGATAGCAGAATGTATAATGTTATATCTGATAGCAATAGCGTTGTAAAAATTGACAATGAAATTACATCGACGAAGTATTTATCACGGAATACAACTGCTAATATATCAATTGATAGAGAGGGTTTCAGCCATGAAATAATTGAAATTGTTAATCAAAATAAACTAAATGAACCGAGCACTTTGTTGTATCAAGGATTTAGTTATTATGAATTTACTGTGGGTTCTACGGATGCATATCAAATAACTACAGATGGATTACAAGAGGTTTGGGCAACTTATATTGTAGATGATAATATGAATATTTTAAATGCGAACAGTAATAGAGATAGTATTAGTTATGTTTTAGAAGCTAATAAGAATTATAAATTATATTTCAATAATAAGTCTATCCAAAGTAATGTTAGTATCGGTGTTGATAAATCATATATGCCAACAACATCTATTAGTTTAAGTAACCAAGAAAATGTTTATTTTAGTTTTATGCCTAATTTGACCAACGACTACTCATTTGAAACAGATGCTAGTGTAATACAGGTATTTGATAGAAGTGGTCAAATGTTTAATTGGACCAATAATATCAGATTGACAAAAGACAGTCTATATTTTATCAAGCTTATTGGAAACAATATTGGAACTGTAAGCTTAAATGCTGAAATAAATAAAGAGATTGCGAGTATAAATCAAGAAATTGATTTGCAAAACAATGTTCATGATGTTATTATGCTTAAAGTTAACAATTCAATGCAATATAAGTTCAATGGAGGAAATGGCCGCTTTGATGTGTATCTAGGTGGCGAACTTGTTGGAAGCAATATAGGTGAACTGTATTTAGAGGAAAATAAAGATTATATTATTGTAGATGCTTATAATCAAGAACGCTTTGTGGTAGAATATATTGTGCAGCAAGTGAATATGGATTATACTGTATTGGGTGAAAAAGGAATTGTATATAATTTTACTGCAACAGAGAAGGGTATGTACAGTATCTCGAATTTTGAAAATATTACTGTTTATGATAGTCAATATAATGTAGTAGAATTTGACTTGGCATACAAATTGAATAATGGTAATTACTACATTGTTCTTAATATTAATCAATCTTTGCAAGTGCAAAAAACAAGTATACCTGTTACTATTACTTTGGATTCGGATATTCCACAGTCTACACCAACAACAACTATAGTTAATTACGGTGAAGATTTTGCTATAGAAGATGTCCCAGTTCGCGAAGATTTTCTATTTGATGGCTGGACATACAACGGTGAACTGGTTACCGACGAGATAGGTAACGGTTTTGAAGACTGGAGTATGAAAGACAGTATAACTTTAGTTGCTAGATGGACTAGTATGAGTTATTTCTTGAATTTCACTGATGAAGAAGGTAATAGTTATTGGCTAACAGAAGATGGTGTTGTTGCAAATAAAGAAAGTGGAGAAATACTATCGCAGGCGATATTCTTCGAGTTGATAAACGACATGTTAAATGAGGGCTATAATTTAGAGCTTAATAGAGAGGGGTACTATGTTAATGAAATTAAGTCCGCAATCAATGTTCAAGATGGAGCAGTAATCACTTGTTCAGTAAATGTAGAATGGAAAAAAGAAACATACAGGGTAAAATTCATTGGTAAAAATGGAGAATACTATGATACATTGACATATCGCACTGCATTTGATTGGACCAATAATGTTGAACCATTAGAGAATGTTATTGGATATGATTTCATGCAATGGCAAGTAGTCGATACTATTTTAACAACAGGCTTTAATTTCGTACCGGACTTAAATGGTGAAATCTCGTTTAATGGAACAGATGAAATTGCATATACCGGCGAGTATATTGCGAAAAAGCAAAGTGTATTGGTTGAGATTAGACATTTCGACTTGAATTACAGTGAATTCAATGGTTCAAAATTGCCGGATGGCACTGATGCAGTCAAGTCGTTTAGAGTCAACTTAGAAGTTGATAAAACATATAATATAATGCACTTTCTTACCTCTGACAAAATTGCCAAAGGATATGGGCTTGATACAGCTTCGGGAAACAATATATATATTGCTAATTCAGGGGATAGTATTACGTTGAGAGTAGCGGCAGAAGATTTCGGAAAAGATGTTAGTGCGCATGTGAGATTAAAAACAATAAAACATGAAATTACATATAATCTAGATGCATACGACGAGTCATTCTACAATATAGATGTAAATTCTTTTAAAGAATATTATACTGTTTTAGATAGAAAAATAAAGTTACCATTTGCTAAAAAAGATAATTTTATTTTTGACGGGTGGAATTTCGGAAATAGTCATATAAATGCTGGTAGCACATATACTGTTGACATTAATAATATGAGCGACCTTACTTTTGATCCAAGTTGGTATGAGTGGGTCGAGGAAGCAAATAATGGTTTTAATAAAACATTCACCAATGAAATACCTAATCATCGCACAAAAGTCACTATTGATGTAAGTGCTGCAAGTAATAAGATAGATATTATTATCGGAGCAGGTATTGATGAAGTGGTGATCAGGTCTGATGGCATGCTAATTACGGAAGTATTTATTCATATATTGAGTGGTGCAGATACCGTTATAATAGAATTAGATAACTGTAATTTCAAAAGCTATAATTTCTTGACTTATAATAATAAATTTGCATTATTGTTATCTGAGGCAAACAAAACAATAATTAATTTAACTGGTACGAATAGGCTAATTCAAAATGATTTTGAAGAAGGCTATGGTCAAGGATTATCATCAGCACTAAGAACTCAATTTGATGTGGATATAAATGCAAAAACCTCTAACGCATCTCTTTATATAAAGGGAGGAGATGCAACCGGATTTTCCAAAATCCCAGGCGTAAATTCTCCTCAAGGTGGTGCCGACGGAGGCTCTGCATGGATTGATTCAATAGCTATATATGATGGCTATCACAAAACTAATATAAGAGCGAATATTACAGTTGAAGGTGGCGATGGATATATGGGTGAAAGCAGTGACAATATGCCAGGCGATATAGAAGGAAAAAAAGGTGATAATGCTAAAAACGCAGGCGAGGGAGGCTTGCCAGGTTTTGGCTTAATAAGTGAATCTAATGTTGTTGTACATGCAGGATATACACTTCTAGGATACTCAGGCAATCCTGGCGACGGAGGTAGTGGCGGCAATGGGGGCGATGGCATAAACGCTGTTTGGTTTGGTGCATCTTCTCAAGCAGGTGGCGACGGTGGTAATGGTGGCGACGGTGGTAATAATCTCCCTGCCTTAGGAATAACTATCTTCAGTGGTAATATAATTAGTGATGGCGTTAAAAATGTTGATTATAACGCAAATGGAAGTGCAGGTGGTGCAGGTGGCGCTGGTGGACTAGGTGGAAAACCTCTTTCTGGTAAGAGTAAGCCGTCAGGTAGTGCGGGCGCAAGAGGAGTATCATATTATAGTGGTTATATTTCGAGGTCATACAGTTCAGTAGATTATAATTTTCAGTACTACATGGATTTAAGACCAATGGCACAACTGCCATTTTAATTAAATAGTGAAGCATGGCTATATGTTGAATAATGCATATAGCCTAAGTGCTGTAAAGTTGAACTTGACAGAATTATAATTTTGTGATAAAGTGCTTGATAGTTTAGGAGTATAACAATGATAAAGATAAAAGGACTGAGTAAGATATATAAGACAAAGCATGTTGAGGTCAATGCCTTGCGTGGTATTGAGTTGAATTTGCCGTCTGTAGGTATGGTGTTTTTGCTCGGAAAATCTGGCTCGGGCAAGACGACTTTGCTTAACTGCGTGAGTGGTCTTGACAAGCCAACTGCAGGAGTTATTGAGTATGACGGTGTGGATATAAATGCCATGTCGCAGTTTGAGGTGGACTCATTCCGCAACTATAATGTCGGGTTTGTGTTCCAAGACTACAACCTACTTGACGAGTACAATGTGAAGAAGAATATCGAGCTTGTACTTGACTTGCAAGGCGAGAAAAACTCAGAGGAAATTACCTCAAATGCCTTAGCGATAGTAGGGCTTGCGGGCTATGAAAAGCGAAAACTAAAGGAGTTATCAGGCGGACAAAGACAGCGTGTTGCAATAGCTAGAGCGATAGCCAAAGACTCCAA
Organism: uncultured Clostridia bacterium; assembly: GCA_947038565.1. Classification (GTDB taxonomy): domain Bacteria; phylum Bacillota; class Clostridia; order Christensenellales; family UBA3700; genus MGBC100798. Next base: position 4,687 of record CAMQWP010000026.1, on the reverse strand, counting down.
GATTATTTGTGCCGATGAGCCGACTGGCAATCTTGACAGCGAAAACGGTGAAGAAGTATTCAAAATCTTAAAAGAAATATCTAAGCGAAAGCTAGTGCTAATAGTGACTCATGATAGGGATAGTGCGCATGAGTATGGCGATAGAGTCATTGAGATAGTCGACGGGGCAATAAGTATCGATATAACTGTAGAAGCAGTTGATAATGTCGAAAATGTATGCGTTATTGATGATAGGGCAGTCGATATCATGGCAATAGGAAAACTCAATATCGAGGATGATATAGAGCAAAATACAGAGAATATCGAGAACAATGATAACCATATCAATAGTGACGGCGAGCCTACTTCGGCGATGAGTGCCTTGCCACAACGAGGTGCAACTAACACATTAGCTAGGAAGAAAAAGAACTTTTCAGTAAAGCAAATTTTCCAGTTTTCACTAACTAACATGTGGCGACGAGGAGTAAGACTGACAGCCTCAATAGTCTTAGTTACTATATCATTATTCTTCTTCGGTCAGGCTCTTTCTCAAAACAATTATGACTTTGTAAATGTAGCAAAAGACCTACATGAGAACTATAACTTATTAGCAAACATAAACAATCGAGCATTGATTAACGAGAATTATGATTCAAATAATTTACCTGACGATATGAGGAATTATAATATTTATCAAGGTATAGATCCTGCAATAATGAGTCAACTCACTGATAGGTTTGGACACAATGTCGCACCTATATATTGCGTCGGTAAAGGTAGTTCTAAAGTGGCAGTATTTGAAGAAGAAACTTTTGAAGCAATGGGTTATGATATCATAGTGCGAGATGAGAGTCTTGGATATTTTGCGCCCAGGGGATACAATGAAGTTGTTATAAATAGGCAAGAAGCCGATTCGTTACTAGAAAAATTTAAGTATCCAGCAGGTGAGTATGATAGGTTAATAGCAATGACTTGGCCATATGGATATCACTATTACGGCATGCAAGTAATAGGTGTTTATGATGAAAATGATGAAGCAATAAAGGGAGAAATACATAGACAGATTGAGCCAACACGTAGGGCAAGATACGATGGAATTGATTATTCGGAGAGTGAAATAATAGAACATATAAATGAAGATGTACTTGCGTGTTATAATAACATAAAGGGATATGATTTGATAGTAAGTCAAGAGTACATAGATATAATTTTGCCAGCATATAGATCCGATGATACTGTTCAATTCAATTATTCAGAGTATCGTGAGTCAAGAGATACCGTTGGTGAATTTAATCAAAATAAGGCGCTTAATTTTATAAGTTTCGATGCCGTAAAATCAACAGCAGATGAGATTTATCTTAAAAGTGGCAGGTCACCTGATAAGCCTCTTGCTAGTGACGAGGCTATAGTCAGCCTTAGGTTTGCCAAAATATTGGCATCCACCTTGCTCAGGAAAAATCATGAGGAAATTACTGACACAGAAATAATTCGCATTATAGAGGACGGATTTAGTGTTCCAAGCATGGTGAAAATTAAAGATAATAATATCATGAATATGCAGATAGTCGGTTATTATGATGGTGACAAATATGGTTTGCTTAGATTTTATGAAGGTCCAAATATAGGTGGTAATTCACCGAGTTCGCTATTGACATTACCACTGATTTTGAGTGACGAGTATCTCAATTTGTCACAAATCACCCAAGTTATGATACCTATTTCAGCTGTTGTAAATTTTGAAGGACTGGAAGATTCGGATGCATTGGTGCAAATGGTGCATGATAATGCGCTTATACTTGATTCGTTATACCTGTTTGATTATGAGTCATTTATTACTCAAACCGAAATATCAAATAGATATGTAGAAGAATTGTTTATTATGATATTAGTGATAGGTATTGTGTTATCATTTGTTACAATATTGAGCTACATATGGGCAGTAATATCTGACAGTAAGAGGAAAATTGGCGTGCTTAGAGCGCAAGGAATGAATATTTATAGCATTGTAGCTATTTATATCCTTGAAGCGTTGGTGCTTGCGATTATATCTAGCGTAGTTGCTATGATAATTGTTGCAATATTTGCAAATGGACTTACGCTCACCACAGGGGTATTTTGTGCACTAGAATTATCTGTATTCTATTTTGGTGCTCCCGAAGCGCTTGCAATGCTAGGAGTTGGTGTGGGTATAGCTGTAGTCGGCAGTATTATACCAATTGTACTTAATTCACGCAAATCCCCTATTGACCTTATGAAAGATAAGAAGTAGTATTGCAAACTAAATTGTAAGACTAAAACTAATATAAGAGCGAATATTACAGCTGTAGGTGGCGATGGTGCAACAGGAGAAAAGTCGGATGCTATTAAATATGTTTGTAAATTTATTATTGAGTTAGTTGATCCTGAGGTGAGAGTGGTAATGAAAAAAATTTTCGAATTGATCAATCAGTAATTTGTATTTTAGTCTGATTGTATATTTCTACATGTGTGAGGGCACGTTATTAAAAAAAGCATACCAAAAGTAAATGATTATAAATAGAATCAGGAGATGACTAAGACTAAGATATTTAATTAGATAAAAGTCTTGTAAAGTCAGTGCATAAGATATAATGTATTTATAAAGGAGAAATTATGAATGGAAAAAATAGAGCAGATGTAAAGATTGGTGCAACGGTAAGGATAGTGTTAAAAGCTGATCAGAGAACTGGCAAGCTAACTGAAGGTGTAGTATCTAAATTATTAACTAATAGTAGCACTCATCCACATGGAATTAAAGTGATGTTGACCGACGGTCAAGTAGGCAGAGTGCAAGAGATTATTTAATCATAGTTGGCTGATTAGTTCTCTGAGTTTAATATCCCTTTCTTCGATGGTTAACGATATCAGCAGTGCTGCAATATCTGCTCCGATGATATCAGAGAGGTCAAAGTTAAGTATATCATTAGGTTTATTAAGTAAAAGTTCAAGGTATGGCTTGGGATTAATATATCTCGAGCCATTTTTGCCGTATATGCGAGTAGTTTCGCAAATCTGTTCGCCTTGTATGGTATAGAAAGAGATTGTTTCATTAGTAATCTTGATTTGAATTGTCTTGTATGCAAGTGTAGGTGAAATGAAGTAGCTGATCTTATTATCTAAATATATTCTACCCATGTTGTCTAGCTTTCTTTTCTTTATAGATGAAACTTCAAAAGGTATTTGTGGTAATGGATTAAGTTCATTTAAGTCCTCGAAGTGCATGTCGCAAATATTCTGCTCAGTGATATAATGCGCACGGTTGTGTAGTTCCGTTGCTCTGTCAAGTAAGAGTTTGTTATAATCAATTAGATTGTCAAAAGATGGAACTGGGACTAGCAAATTTCTACGCATGTACCTGATGCCAGCCTCAACGCAACCCTTCTCATTGCCTTTGCGTGGAGAACAGAAGACATCTTTAAAGTTATAATGTAGCTTAAATCTAATAAAAGTATCTTGGAAATATCTGATGATTGTATCTTCATTTTTAATCGAGACTAATGCTGTGTCATTGTCAAACCATATTGTATGTGGTACACCACCGATGTATTCAAATATCAATTGCAGCGAGTGTAATATGCATTCAGTATTTTTTGCAGGCAATAGGTTGCAGTAGCTAGCATTCAAGTATGGAAAGGTTGCTACCATGTAATATCCGTCCTCCTAGCACGTATCTACATTCACCTAAGTCCATTTGGCATTCTCCAGCTGAGTGAGATAGAGGCAAGTAACCATTGTGTAGCTGAAAGACCTCCTGTTTGAGTTCTCGAAAGAAAAGAGTAAATGCTGATAAAGATGCGTCAAAGTCAGAAAACTCTTCTTTAAGGCGGTTGTAGGCGCGTCTGGCAGTGAGTCTTTGCTTGTGATGATGTTTCCTATCTTCCTCTAGATAACTAACAACAATATCCTTATATGGAAGTGATTTGTTTTTGCTATTATGCTTTATTGTAATTCCAGGACTGAAGTTATAAGATTTCAGATACTTATAGAGAGTGCTTTTGCTTATCTTCATAGAGCGAGATATGAAAGTAACCGAATAGTGTTTCTCATAATACATGTCTTTAATTTTGTTGATTTCTTTAATATTTAACATAATTTTCTCCTTAGCTTGATTTAATTGATTAGTTATGTTATAATTATATCATAAACAAGCGTAAGAGTTCGATGCGAATGTAAGTTCAAATGTTACTTGCAAGCACAATTAAAATTTAATAAAATAGAGTAAATAAAGCGTCCAATTTTTAGAGTGAATTGGACGCTTTTAGCGTATGGAATTGGACGGAAATAAAGGTAAAATTGGACGCTTTGTTAGTTGACTAACAAATGTGACTATGAAAGATATGGCAAGCCGTGAATTTATAATAAAATGTATAATATTTTGAATGCTATCTTTTGATAACTGATTGCTTTTGATAATTAAATACTACTCAAATAGTAATGTGAAATATGCATATAGATTCAAATATATGCATATAAAGTAAGTTTAATTGTATATAGTATTGATGGGGGGGGAGGTCAAATCGTCTGGGGAATTGGTTCTAACAGCGGGGGTGTAAACTCACACGAAATATATCAATAATCAAAACGGGGTATTAACCCCCCTATGTGAAAAATCAAAAACAATCAAAAAAACTATCTAAAAGGTGCTGAAACATAATGTTTTGGTGCTTTTTTTAATGTGCTGATATTTGAT
>CAMQWP010000025.1 GCA_947038565.1 uncultured Clostridia bacterium | reverse complement strand
ATTGACTCTGTAAATATCTACACCAGTTTTAACATCAATACCGACATTTAGTCCTGAACCACTTATTTCAACGTCTCCTACTAATGACGCTCTTTTATGCCCATATTCAGTCTGTATTCTAAACAATCTGGTGTAGAATCAGTGCTAAGTAAAACAACTTGCGTTTCAAACTTCATACTGTTTGAATCGCCTTTAGGAATTTGCCAGTCTTCATACAATGCAGAGTCAAGTCCATATACACCATTCGGCTTGTAAAAAGGAACTGTATCACGATTATATAGTAATACAGCCCCTTTCATTATCTTTTATTTACTAATTATTTCAACTTATAATTTAATCTCTATTAATTCAAGAACTCACCATAAGTTATTAGCAGATCTTCAATCATCTCAAATGTTAAAATACCCTTGCCAATAGCAACTTTAAAATATTGAGCATCAAAAGCATTGAATACCATTTCTGATACTGGATACAACTCCGCAAATTCTTCATAAGTAAATAATCCATATTCTGCTATATCTGCATTATAAGCATCTATATCTATTGTCATTGTCTCTGCATTTACATCAAAAATGTTTATTAAACCAGTTGTTCCACCTGGCATTGATAACATACCATTAACATAGTAACACAAGTGACTATATGTAACTGGACTCCAAGCAGTTGTAACTTCATTAGTTAGAACAACATCCACTAACTCCACATTTGACCATGTCATGTTGCCATTAGCATCCGTAGTTTGTTTATTAAATGAATCGCCAATATACTTTGCCGCATCACTCCTAAGGAATGTATATCTATTCAGACTACTATTCCAAAATGCATGCTCATCGATTACTTTAACACTAGTGCCATCAGAGAAATACAAGTTAATAACACTATAGCTTGTTCTTGCATGGTTATCAATAAACAAAATTGGTGCAGTATCAAAATTGCCTGTCTTCATATTCCATACAAGAAGCATTTCATCTCCTGTCAAATCTTCAACTGCAACTTGAGTGCCATCTGCAAGAGTAATTAAACTGCCCTCAGCAACGCAAGATTCAGTCCATTTCGCATATAAATTGCCCGATGGTGCAGTAGCTATATTCATATACTGCGTCCCAGTGTAGTTTGAAGTTGTATACCATCCGTCAAATGTATAGCCCGACCGATTAGGATTAGATATTCCATTTATAGCATTTGTATTAGAAATATTGTAATAACTGTTATAAAATGAAACAACATAAGAATTATCTGCTGACAAATTACAGCCCCATACTACTGGTCTATCTGCAATATTCCAGTTAGAACTCCATCCAGATGGCTTTGATAAAAATTCAGTATATAAAGTTACATGGTCATTTCCATTAAAAGCGCCAGATTTTATATCTGCAAGTGTTGATGGTATAATAATTTGATCAACTGTTGATTTATTTGTCATACTAGCAAAAGCAGCTGCGCCTATATATGTAACTGAGCTTGGGAACAATGGTTCAGATACTACTTTAGTATTTTCAAAAGCGAATGCCCATATACTTTTCAAATTATTACCCATATAATATACATACAAATCAACACAATCTTTAAATGCGAATGTCTTAATATCTGTAACATTTGGCGGAATATTAATATAAGTTAAATTTTTACACCCCATAAAAGCACCAGAATCAATCACTCTTAATGCTGAGTCATCATTAAAATGCACCGTAGACATTGTAGCATTCTGATAAGCACTTAGTCCAATTTCAGTTAATATTCGACCATTAATTTTTGTAGGAAATTTATAGATTCCATCAGTCATCAAAATAGGTTTATCTATCCTAATTTCATTATTAGGTAGGTCTGTTGTTTCAAATGCAAATTCCCCCTTAATTACATCAAAATCCGTATATGTTATTTTTCCATTTACAATTTTATCATATTTTCCAAAAGATACGCGCTTCATCATTACATTTGCTAGCTCGTAGTCAGTTAGTGACTTAAATGTTGCACCGTCAGTCCTTCCAAGTGCATTGTTACTTAAGTCCATTTCAGTATCAATACCTGTATTACCATATTCATGCGCATCCGCAAATGCTTTTGCAAAATCCACTGTTCTAGTAGAGTATATCGGTTTTGTTGGAGTGCCAGTATTTATTAAAACCTCTTTAAATATGCGTCTCTCCATTAATGCATTCCAATAACTGTGCCTGAAAGCATCAGAACTATCCTGATAATATTTATTATCATTTCTATAAAAATATACTGTTTCAAATTCTGCGTCTTTACTTGCGTTAAACGCAGTTACCGACTGTATAGGATATAGCGCAACTAAAGCTATTTCCTGAGATGTCACTGTTTTACCAAAAATTTCATATTTTCCATCATCGCTTGAACTGATACGACTTGTCAAAGCAACATCTATTTTGTGTTCACTTAGATTAGCAATTTCATTTTTAAGAAACAATGATACATCCTCAGCCGTAGCATTTATATTATCATTCCTATAACTACGCTCCAAGTCACAAAAATATTCGAAGTGATTTAATACTACACTATTTGAATTTTGTTCAGAATCATTAACAATTGTTTCATTCATACTAAAATCAGCGCTGTCAGTAGAAACTGAAGCACCGAGTGTTTTAGCGTTAACTTTTATAAAATCGTCATTATGCAAATTGCATATAATAATACTGCATATACTGATAATTATCAAAATTGATAAAGTAATAGTTATTTTCAACCCTTTAATTTTCTTAATTTCGTATTTCATAATTCTCTCCTTAGTTATAAAATATATGTTTACTATTTAACACAACATTATTTTTATATTTATCTTTATATATATAATTTTTCAATAGTAATAATCTTCATAGTTTCATCATATGTAACATCATATGTATCTACAAAATCTTCGTACTCTCTCTCGAAATATATCTTATCTTCAGATACGATAATTTTATATTTGTCGCTTGAACCACTAACATAATTGTACGCAAAGTTACCTTTAATTTGCCAATAATGTTCACACCAATTATCTTCAGATAATATTATGTATTGATCTTCTTCGCCAGTATACATATATTCACCATCTGGTATCACATGTGTTTTAGCTGGATTTAATACCACCAATAAAGTAACCACTAATGACACCACTAAAATTATTGTTATGATTACTGCTATGATTGTCTTTTTTTTGTATTTGCTAATTTTCACTTTTACCTCCCAAAACAAGTATAATTACTAATTCTATAAGAATCACTTATTTATTTTTCATTGACTCTGGCACTTTTGGTTGATTAACCACCATAACACGCTGCGGTCACTGACTTTTCTCCAATTTTTTTTGCTACTGCTGGAACAATTCTTAATAAATTGTTCTGTTTATTCTCTTGTTTCATAATTACACCTCCTCTTTAGATTTTATTGGTTTTCACCTTTATAAATTGTACATTGTTATATAGGAAATAGCAATACCCATGTCGATTTTGGACGATTTCATGTCGATTTTGGAATATTTTCACAATTATCTTTAATAGTAATTGTGTTTTTCTTATGCAGTTTATTAGTAATTATGCCAATAATCATTGAGAACGTTACACTAAATAGTGGATACGATATAGCAAATGCATAATTTGCTAAACTTTGAAAACAATATAATGGTATAATTGCACATATAATAAAGATAACAGCAACATACATTTTCTTTCTTAGTTTAGTTCTTTCTAACCTATCAATTGGCTTATTTACATTATCTATGGGACATAGCGCAATGACAATAATTAATGACGCTATAGCCATTGATATTGATAAATAATATAGTATATAATATTCGACCAACAACTGAAGTAGCACAAATCCCGAAAACACTATTATCAACGAAAGAAAACATCTAAAGTGCGTCTTCGCATGAGATCCATCACATATGCCCCTAAATAAGACAAATGTAAAATTGAAAATAAATGTTTCTGCGTATAGCGCTGTGCTCATTCCTATAATTAATATTGATATCCCATTAACGATAGTTGACAGCAAAATTTCAAAACAGTAATTAAACATCTCTCTTGAGTCAGCATTGATTTTATTTTTACTGATATAATAATCTGTAATTTTCACCGCCAGCTTAGATAACATGCTTTCACCTCTTAAAATAATCATAACTCATCTGTAAATAAAAAGTCAATAGCGATGTCAAATTAGCACGATGTGACGTCAAATTACCCAAAAACACGTCTTAAAGCAAATAAAAAAAGACGGATACCCGTCTTTTTTTATAATTGTTTATTAAAGAATAATTCTAGTAATATATTTGCTGTCCTCGATTAACTCATCATATAGTCCATGATATTTTAATACTACTTCCTTGATATTAGCTATTCCAAAACCATGGATATACTTATCCTTCGCGGCTTTTTTATGCTTTTTATCTAATATTCGACTAGCTATGCAATCATTTTCAATTGTTATGTTTAAGCGTCCTAAATAATCTCTAAAAGTTAAATCTATTGTTTTCACTTCACTATCTATTTTCTCACACGCTTCGATACTATTGTCAATTAAATTACCTAAAACTACACATAAATCAATTGCTTCTACTTCTACTTTTGTTGAGATAAAAGCAACTATATTAAGTTGTATTCCAATATTATTAGCAACTCGCACCTTGCTTGACAACAATCCATCCACGGCTTCAATCCCCGTGATATTAATAATTTCCGTACCACTAATAATTCCACATAATTCATTAACTGCTATCTCTGCTAAATCAATGTCAGTCTTAATCAACTGATCTAATGCAAAAGCTTTATTCTTCAAGTCATGCAATGTTTTGCTTGATTCCTTCTGTTTTATTGATAAATTCTGATAGTATTCTTTCTCAAGCATTGCAGTTGTAGACTTCAATATGAGCTCATCTTCTTTTGCTTTATGATAAATAATATAATCATACATTAACAATATAACTAAGTTGCAGAGTATCAATAACATAGAGACGATAAGTGTCGACACCTTCAATGCATCATCGTCCGTTTCATACCCCACATTTGCTAAAACATACAATACTCCCGATGTTGTAAGGGGCAATACACTTAAACCAAATATTACTGACAAATCAACTTTTCCTTTCTTGCCTTTTGCTACTATTTTGATTATTTTAATTATAACAAATAATACTAATTTTGAAAACACTACAACTTGTAACATTACAATTGGATTTGCTTGAATTGAAGGTATGCTAAAATCATATAATAATCCATATAACAACCCAAACATCAGTTCAAATAAAATCAGCACTATACTAATTAAAAGAATGCTAAATATTTGCTTTATAACCTTCATTTTATAGCTTAACGAATAAATTGCAATGAGTGCAACCACTAAAAATGTAAATAATAGTTGCATTTCTATAAATACAGTAAAAACAACATTGATAATAATCAATATAAATGCAAACGATATATAATATAAAATATTTGCATATCGTCTCTCGCCAAATATGCTAAGGAATAAATCTACAACTATAAATTGCAACATGGACGATAATATTACAACAAAATTTGCGAAATATTCATATTACACCACCTGAGGCTCTATTCATAAATGCTTTTTTCACTGTATCATAACAATGTCTACTTATAGGTATCACTTTACCTGATTTTGCAATTAGAGTGTTCTTATCTATTATTTTTATTGAACGTATGTTTATAATGAAACTACTATGACACTTTACAAATCCAAATATATGTATTTTTTGATCTAGCTCCTTTATAGTCGACATGGTATAATTCTTGATATTATCATTCATAACTACTTCCCTTTTTCTATTTATACTCTCGATATATTCAATGTCTAATATACTTAATGTATAGGGATGTTTTTGCCATATCAAATTTATAGCACTCTTAATTTTCGTATATTCATCCAAAGCCCTTGCAAATTCTCTTTTAAATTCCATATCATTTATTGGTTTTATCAAATATTGAAATGGCAATGATTTAAAAGCATCTGAAATATACTTATGATGATTAGTAATAAAAAATATTAAAACATGTTTATTAATTACTCTAATCATAACCGCTAAATCTACGCCTAGCTTATCACCAATTTCCATATCTAAGAACGCTATATCATACTTTAGCCAATCAATATCCGACACATCTGCAAAGCTGTGAAACTTATCAACATCCACCACCCCACCAAAATTTCATTAACTAATATCTCAATCTGATTAGCAAAAACTGGTTCATCATCAATTATGAATATATTCATACTTTCTCCCTTCCGTAATATTTTTAATCGCCAGTTTCTCAACTTGAAAATTACTATTTTCATCACATGTATCATCGCCAATACTTGTATTAACTAATTAATATTTATAATGTGGGTTTATTATAACATGAATTGCTATAAAATGCAATATATTAATCTGCATATAAAGGCTAAAGCACTTTATTATTTGACAAATAATTTACAGTCGGCAACAAATGGACGAAAAGTTGTGAGATTGATTTAATAGTGGCTTACTCAATTTACTTTGACTGCGGCAAAATTTAAAATGCACACAGGAGGACAAAATGGACAACAACAAAATAAAAACATTATTTATTAAATACCTAGAAAATCAACCAGAGAAACTTGCCATCAGAGAAATTTACTTTGGACATATTGGCAACATTAACTGCACTGATAAAGTTATCGATGATGCAGCTTATAAAATGAAACAATCAATGAAGTAACTTATAAAGAAGACCTACAAAAACTTGATGAACTAAAATCAAAGCTACTGCCCTTATTAAACGAAGAACAATTTAAGGAGCTGGACAATCTAATTGAGCTCATAGATATACAAAATATAGAAACTGAATTCTCCTGCTATGAATCAGGATTCAACCTAGGTGTCAACCTCGGCATGGAATGCTTGCCAAGTTTATCAAACAATAACTTAATACATACAAATGAAAACACTGCTAGGATACAAACCTAGCAGTGTTTTATTTATAGTATTAGCATTAATAAATATCATAACTGGGATACTAATCATTTGAACTATCATCTTCAATTATTATTCATTTCTAAAATCTTCCTTCGAAATATTGTCTTTAATAAAATTATTTTCGATCACCTGTTCTTGCCATTTAATATTTCTTATTGTTATGATTGAAACTAATGATACTATTAACGATATTACCGCTGAGAATAACAAGATGTAACCTTCGTACCCTACCAAATATTCTAAAGCGATTCCGTAAAGCAACATTCCAAGTGGTTGCGATGTAAGCCCAACCACCATTGCAAAAGATATAACTTTACCGACCAAATCTGCAGGCGTAGAGACTTGAATCGCTGTCATCATTTGAATGGTAAATACTGTTGCCGAAAACATAATACAAAAGCTCATAACGCACAAAAGAACATAGCAAGTGACGGCCGTTGCACCCACTATAAAAGGGACTGATATTACGACAAGTGCCAAGCTGGCACATATCAAATAGAAATACGCTCTATCAATTTTTATTTTTCCGCTGCATATCGATATATAAATTCCGCCCGAAAGCCCCCCTAAAGCCATAATCCCCTGCGAAACACCTAACATTTCTTCACTCATTTTAAGGGTCTGTACTATTAACACAGGAAAACCGACGATAATAATTGTTGTTAAAAACAAATTAACTAGAAACACAATTAATATAATTTTGAGTATAGGTGATGTCCCTTTCTTAAGGTATACATAGCTATCTTTAAAATCATTTTTCAGTACCTTAAATACATTTTCCGTTCTTTTAATTTTAACATGTGGAATTTTTATAAACATTTCAATTATTGCAGACAATGCAAAACACACAATACTGACAAATAATATTGGTGTTAAGCCAAAAATTGAAAAAAGTATACCCCCTAAAATTGGACAAATCAAGTCATCAAGAGAACCCACTTGCGTAACCACTGCTACACCTTTTAACATGTTATTTTTGTCGACAATAAGCGGAATACTAGATTGTACACTTGGCTGATATACTCCGCCGATGCCAGACAAAAGCAACATTGTAATTGTAACAAGTGGCACAATATCAACAATTTTATATATAATGAAAAACACACTCATAATTACGGCAGTAAAAAAATCTAGCACCACCATAACGTTTCTTTTATTCACTCTGTCTGCAATCACTCCACCAACTATGCTAAACAAAATAAGCGGTATGTATGAGCAGGCTGTAACAATGCCAAATAGCATTGCTGATTGTGTTTGCTGCAACAAATATATCGGGAGTGCGAATCTCAATATCGCACCTCCAAACAGTGAAATTATTTGACCAATAATCACCAAGTTAAAATCTTTTGTAAATAGTCTCGTTTTCATATTATCTCCTTAAAATTTATTTTTTCTTTTAATACTAAACATTTATTTGCATTTTTTATATCTAAAACTTTCGCTTAAAAACTTGTCTAGTGCGAAAATATTGTAGTTGACGTATATATTACACATACTATTGGTATGTATAGTGGCAAAAAAATAATTTACTTATTCTTACATTACTTAATTTTCTCAGTTTCTTCTTTATAGCATCGTATTATATACAATATCTACATAGTGAATTAATTACTACTCAACAAATTAGTAGGCAATACATTATTGCCTACATACTATCGGTATGTATTATAGCAAAAAATAATAATCCAATTAAGGATTAATATTTCTAATCACAATACATTTGAATATACTCAACAAATTTTTGCTTTAATTGGTCGTCAATAATATCTAAGCCTAAAGATTTTAACATATACACAATGAAATCGACTTTCTTGCATACATCCTCCTCGCTTGAACGTATAATAAGCGGATTCATCCAAACATTTGTAAGCAACATAAGCACTTCCGCAATCTGTTTTGGATATTCGGTTTTAATTGAACCGTCTCTTATGCCCTCATGAATAATTGGTTCAATGTAATAACGCGCGACGACTTGCAACGAGTCTTCAATTTGCCTGATAACAAAACGAGGGTCTTGTACAACAATATTTTTTATTGCGACCATTTCGTCAACACTCGGATTAACACAAACGCCGGCAAAAATATCTTTCAATGTTTGAAGCCCTGTATCTGCTTTTTTTTCTAGCAAACCATTAAAATATGCATGGTTAGAAGCAGAAACTTTATCAAGCACCGCATCAAGAATTTCCTCTTTGCTTTTAAAATGATGATAAATTGCACCTTTTGACAAACCACCTAATCCACTAATTATATTCTGCAGTGAAGTATGGTCATAGCCATTTTCCAAAAAAAGATTTAATGAAACATCAATAATTAACTTGCGTGTTTCTTCAGGGAATTTATTTCTTGACATGCAATCCACCTCGACTTACATACTATCGTTATGTACATATTATCATACTATCACTTTTTTGTCAACTATTTATTTTTCATAGTTTATGTGCAAGATATTGCAATCCATAAAAGTAATGTTGATTCATAGAAGATATCGCACTGCCGAGCATATCCTTTTTTGCGTGTTTTTTGATTTACATGCGAAAAATCCAATCTACTCTACCTTCTGAAACTAATGAGCACATTTAAACCGCCGATATTCGCAATTTCAAAAGATAACTCCGTTTCAAGCACTAACTGTGCTGAAATGACACAGGAAAAACTATACCAAGAAACTCTACTATTAACTCTACCATAAAGCCAAAATCACCCTAAAACAGGGTGATTTTAGAGCTGATATTACAATTCAAATTAGTGATTATGCACGTGCTAAGAAAGTTATTTACCAGACTAAATAACAATATTTACATAATTTATGGGTATTTATAGCCATATGATAGCATAATTGATACATTTTGAATAATTTGAAATTACGGTTTGCTTTACCTTAAAAATCGACGTGACATGGAATATGCTCTACCATGATTTTGTCCGTGTCGACGCTTACCAAGCACGCATTGCGGATTAAGGTTTCTCATGTCATCTCAGTGGTTTTCATGCGATATCTTTGAATGTAATCGCTTGGGCATGAGCTTATCTTTTGAAAAGTGAGCATTATTGCAATTATAGCCTTTTTCATTAAAAAAAATCACTCTACTAAATGCTCTACCACAAGTACTATACTATGTTTTTAAGACATAATTCGTAGCTAGAAATCACTTTATCTGCCTCATTTTATTTCACTCTGCCATCAATTAATCCTATATAGGAATAAACTAAAGTACTCTACCATTTACTCTACCATTTTGATTAAGTATAATAATATTATATTGATTGAATATTATTTGTTTTTATGAACATACTCTACATACAATCAAAAATAAGAGAGGTATATTATGACAAGATTTACAATCCCAAGGGATATATTTATGGGAGATGACGCTATTAATCATCTTAAAGATATTAAAGGCAAAAAAGCATATATTGTAATTGGATCCGAGCGACTTAAAAAAGATGGTACTCTAGGAAAAGTTGAAGCATTGCTTCATGAAGCCGGCATCGAAAGTAAAACATTTATCGGCGTTGAACATGATCCAAGTGTTAAAACTGTAAAAAAGGGTACTGCTGAAATGATTGCATATCAACCTGATTGGATTATTGGTATGGGTGGCGGTTCTCCAATTGATGCAGCAAAAGCAATGTGGCTATTTTACGAATATCCTGACTTTACTTTTGAAGAAGCAATCAAGCCATTTAATTTGCCTGATCTTCGCAAAAAAGCTAAATTCATTGGAATTACGACAACAAGTGGAACGGGCACTGAAGTAACTTCATTTAGCGTTATTACAGATAAAGATACAGGCATAAAATATCCAATAGCCGACTTTAATTTGACACCCGATATAGCTATAGTCGATACAAATTTAGTGCTAACATTATCCCCCGAAGTTGTTGCAAATACTGGCTTAGATGTATTAACACATGCAATTGAAGCTTATGTTTCTACAATGTCAACCCCTTTGACAGATGCTCTTGCTATGAAAGCAATTGAAATGACAGTTGCTAACTTAGAAGGTTCTTACAGAAAAGACATGCCAGCTAGAAAAAATATGCACATTGCACAAAACCTAGCAGGTATGGCTTTTTCAAACGCTATTTTAGGAATCGTTCACTCAATGGCGCATAAAACTGGTGATATTTTCAATATCCCGCATGGTTTAGCTAATGCAATTTATCTTTCTTATGCTATAGAATACAATGCTAAAACTGCACCTGTGAAATATGTTGAAATTGCAAAACATCTAAATTTGACTGGTACAACTGATCAAGAACTAGTTTCTGCATTAGTCGCTTTAATTAAAAACATGCGAAAGGAATTTGCTATTCCAGCATCTCTAAAGGAATTTGGCATAAACGAAGCTGAGTTTCTTAAAAGACTATCAAGTCTTGCTAAAACAGCTGTAGCAGACCCTTGCACAGGTACAAATCCTCGAACTATTGATGATTCCACTATGGAAAAATTATATCGCGCAGCATACTATGGCGAGAAAGTTAGTTTTTAATTAGATGATTTATAGTCGCTGTATCGCGCATTAGTTTATTCTAATGAATTAATGCTAATAAAAAATAGACTCCACTATATTGATGTGAACCCCGATAGGTATACACTTTCAAAAAGACTACTTCTGCTTAACTAAATATTCAGTATTACTATCTCCCTTTGTAAGCTAAGAGAGATAGTTTCATTTTTACTAGCTGCACATTATTATTTTACTAGTTTGACTACCACAACGCAAAAAAGACCGACTAGCTTTGGATTCAAACATCCCAGACTAATCGGTCTTTCTATTTAGTTCTATTCAAACATTGCATTTAGCTTATTTGCTGCGAGGGTGGCTCTTGATCTCATGAAGTGACTATACGCTTCGCTTGTGACTTTGTACTGTTATGCCCAGCTCTGCTTGATACTGTCTTTAATGTCACTCCCGATAGTATCTGCATCGTGATGTTGGAATGCCTTACATTTTGATTATTGATATATTTCGTGTGAGTTTACCCCCCCTTAATAGAAAAACAACCACGATATATTTATCGTGGCTATTTTTATATTCATTTATCTCGATAAGTCATATACTTCTATGTAAAAGCATCAAGGAGTTATTTCTTACCAAATTCCTCTATTCCCTCATCAAATGTCAACGAAGCACGATTTTTATTACTTTAAAAGTAGAATCACTAATAATCTTTATATTTGAAGGAATATTCAAAGTTTCAAGCTTGTCATTACCTTTAACAACTTCCTATCTATTAGGTATAGCATATTGAAAACCTATGCCAGTGTATAAGTATACAAGCGCATTTTCAAATGCAAAAACATTACTCATCTCTCAGACTTTCTATTAGATTTTTCTTTCTTAGCACCAATGTTATTGCGAGTAATGACGCACCGACTGACAGCAAGCTAACTGCTAAGACTGCCACTATAGACATTGCACTCCATGAGAATATCGCAAGCCCTGCTATACCGAATATACTATTAATTAGTGGCATAACGATAGCAGATATCGCAAGAGCTGTTAGCATTTGAGCTGCAAAAATTACAGTATAATATATAGCAAAAAGCCCTGATATTGTAGAGAGTTTTGCACCGGATGACATCATTACTCCTATGTCTTTTTTCATATCACGATATTGCAAATTTATGATAAGTATACACAGTGCCACATCAAAAAGCACTAGCATAAATATAACAGTAAGGATAATTAGCTTTATTGGTTCAAATTTTTCTAAAAACTTTTCTGAAAAACCTGAGGTATCCGAAATCAAGTGCAAGAAATTATCATCATAAATTTTATTGACATCGGCAGCAGATAAACTGTCTAAATCGAGTGTGACAACTGTGAAAATGTCATCAAAATTAGCAATGTTATTTTGTATCACTAAAATGTCTGACAAATACGCCTCGTTAATTTTAAGAAAATCCAGCCTAAATCCTTCACCAAAATACAATGATGTAAGGGAAGGAGCCTCCTTCGCAGCGTTCATAATTTCTTGAATCTCAATCGAAACTTTTGTTTTTTCCATATCGCCAACCTCGTACGCATTCAACCTAATAGCGTAATAAGTATCGGACATATAAATACCAGTTATTTTATATCCCGTGTCCCCGAGCATTAAATTTTCACCTAAAATATCTTGCAAATTTTTAAATATCTTTCCATTAAACTCGGTGGACGTGAACACAAGTTGCTCTGCAAAATATTTCGGAATTACTACTTCCCTAGCATTAGCTGGCATTTCCCCCTCACTTAGTATGATGCCCGTATCGCCCGATATTTCCATCAAATTTCTAAAGCTGATATCTTCATTTAGATAGTAATACATGCTTTGATTTTGTCAGAATAATTAAGCTGAATTCGCTCTTCCATATCCTTGAAAATTAAGCCTTTGCTGTACTCAACCCCAAGTTGATATAGTTGATGTGTGTATACATTTGTTTGCTGATAATTAGTATTATCAGTATTAACCAAAGCCCCCATTGATGTGGCTTTATTATCAACATTATCAATCATAATGCGACCAAAGGTTACCATATTAATTGATGCCATAATGCTCATCAAGGTCATCAGCATCACAGACAAGCAGCATACTATCGACATCAATATTTTATTCTTTCGTGCAAAATGTTTCAGCAATTTCAGTCTGCTTACGCCTGTTAGATTGCAACTGCTGCTTTCTCTAGGCAACAGACTATTTTGCTCGTTTTTTTCATCTAAAAAAGCTATACGCTCACGTTTTACAATTAAATCCCCGTCTTCTATCTCATAAATCTCATCGGCGTATTTCTCAACAAATACTCTATCATGCGATACAACTATAACAATTTTATCCTTTGCAACAGTCTTTAATAATTCATAAACTATCGTAGCATTTTCATCATCAAGGTTACCCGTTGGCTCGTCTGCTACTATTACACTTTTATCAGATAGATATGCTCTTGCAATTGATACTCTTTGCTTTTCACCGCCTGACAATTTCTCAACTTTTCTATCCGCGAGTTCTCCTAAATTTAGAGTATTTAATATATCCAAAACACTAGATTTATCCACATTCTCAACGCCGGACAATCTCATTGCAATTTCGATGTTATCATAAACACACATACCGTTCATTAGATAATATTCCTGATAAATTACTGACACTTTAGTCTGCAATTCTTGCTTAGTTGAGCTGTTGCTATTGCCTGCTAAAACAATCGCTCCTGAAGTGGGAGCATCAAGCCCTGATATTAAATTAATCAGTGTTGATTTCCCCGCACCGCTCCTACCGACAATTGCATAAATACCATTATATTTTATTTCTAAAGATATATTATCTAGCACTTTGTTTTCGCCAAATATCTTACTTAAATTATTAATATTTATACTCATAATTCTCTCTACTCCGATACTTAAATATATTATTCAATTTCACGCTCTTAACCATTGCAACAATTTACTACTCAACTCTAAGACTATTAACAACTTTATTGCGCGCTAGAATAACAGAACAAACTCCAACTGCTGATAAGTATACTCCTAAGATTACACCAATCGAAGTGAATACTTCTACTACTCCGATAGCCATACCAATAGATGCATAAATATTATAGAGAGCATTCAGTCCAACGGCTAGTGGCATGCTGATGGCTGCGATTATAATACTAATAACTGCTACCATAATACTGGTTATAATTACTATGTGATGAACCCTCGCACCAAGCCCACTTAATATCGCCATAGACTTAAAATTCCCTTTCTAAAGCACACTACTACATATCATGGATACTACTAATATCAACAAAATAGCTACTACTAATATAATGCTCATTGGCAGATACGTTTCAGTGATAGTATCGATATCAATATTTAGAAATCCTGCATCAAAAAGTCCCATATAAAGATCCTTCCCATGATTAGCACCGAATGCGATGCTGGCACAGGTTTTGTCAAATGAATTTGCATAATCAACTAAAGCATCAGCTGTCAAATATGCCGTAGCAGTAAAAGTATCAGTAATCATATCCTCTGAATTTACATAAAATAATTCGTCATAATCTTTGTCAGAAGTATAGTACCCTACAATTTTATATTTTCTCTCCGAAAGTCCATTATTTTTCAAACTTATATAGTCACCAATGTTATGAAAATATAGCTGATCTCCATCTGCAAATACTGGACATTCAAGTACTACTTCATCGTTAGCTGTTGGCATTTTGCTAGCAACCCCTCCGATGTCTACCAATTCACCCACAAATTTTCCCATATCAATATTATAACCAAAACTGCTATAATCCCCGTCAAAACTTTTGTCAGCATTCTGCAGTATGTTTCTAGCATATTTTAAGGTTAATACCCCGTTTTGATTAATGATATATTTCGTGTGAGTTTACCCCCCCGCTGTTAGAACCAATCCCCCAGACGATTTTACCTCCCCCACCAACGAAAAACACTAATATAAATATGTAATGAATAAATGCATATTTATTTATATATCATAAATTATAATTATATATGAGCATATAATCATATTGCAATTTGCATAGCAGCAGATATTACAAAATGCTCATTCGCTATGAATTATAACAGCAATCTTTTATAACATTCATGTAATTCACATCGAATTTATATGTCATTTTCATTGACATTCTATACTGTGCAAATTAATATAGTTAGGTGACTAACAAAGCGTCCAATTTTACCTTTATTTTCGTCCAATTCCATACGCTAAAAGCGTCCAATTCACTCTAAAAATTGGACGCTTTA
>CAMQWP010000024.1 GCA_947038565.1 uncultured Clostridia bacterium | reverse complement strand
ATATTATACACCTTTAACAGCATCTTAAATAAATTACATTATTCGATTTGCCAGAAGTCTATGTCTATAAGGTGGCTCTTTTTCTTTGCTTATTTTAAATTAATACTAAACTAAATTTTAGATAAATCACATTATACAATTCAGCAAAGTAACTCGCCTGCAAGCAGTTTTTTTACTTTATCATTATTAAAATTAATGGTATTCTGTATCTCATATTAATTACATTGTTTTCTTCAGTAAAGTTACTTGTGCAAGCGACTTCTTTTGTGATTTATGCTCAATCATGTTTTTACTTCAAATTAATTACATAATTAAATTAATCAGAGTAACTTTTTCGTAGTCACTCTTTTTTTCTTTGTCATAATAGATATGAATGATATTCTATACCATAGATTAATTACATTATTTGATTTGCCAAAATTTTATGTTTATCATGTGACTTTTTTCTATCAAATTAAATTTATGTTAACGGTAGTTTATAGCTAACCATTGTATTATTTAATTAATCGGAGTTATATGTTGGTAGTCGATTTTATTTATGATATTTGAAAAATCATCTTTTTGCACTTTAATTTACTTCATTATTTAATGAATTAGAGTTATATGTTTTTATATCCTTAAATTACAGCTTTATTATATTGTAGATTTAATAAGTTAACTAAGAATGAAATTTGGTCTTGATTTATTAATTTTTTATTATTTACAAGAAAGTATAATAAAATATTTTAACTTTATTGAATGATATAGACTATAGTACATGTTTAAATTGATATGCTAGTCTAATTGTGACGTCGTTTTGGCTTTTATTGTATTTATGATATTATATAACTATAATCTTATTATATAATATTAGTAACTAGATCAACGTACTTATCGTGTGGACTATTTTTTTCAATATTTATATATTAAATATGCTGTAATTATTAATGTTAATATATTATTTAACTGATTGGAATATTATCTTTATCACGTGCTGGTTTTTTCACTTTTAAAATTATTATGCTTGTATATTAACATAACTATATAATATATTATGCTTACCAATATGGTTGCATAGAGTTTTTTTATACGAGATTAAATTACTATGTTACAGTCCGATTAATCTTAAAAAATCGTAAAAAGCTAGTATAATATAAGCAAGACTATGCATCTTGCGATATTCAATATTGACTAAGCCCTGCAAATATGGTATACTTGTAATGTAAGCAATTACAAGTATTAGTATTAGAAGGATGGGATTATATGAAAAATATCATAGTGTGGTACTCAACTGTTAGGCATTTGATTTGTACTCTACTAATAGTCTGTGGACTTATAGTATTTGGTAGCTAAAGATTATACTTTCTAATAATGGAATATTAAGCTATAATGCAAATAACGTTTGGTATGGTGTTGCACTAGTTTCCATAGGCATAGTAGGGCTTATAATTAATATTTTTTTGATTTTTAAAAAACATTATGATAATTCAGTACCTATAAAGATGATTGATCGATTTAAAAAGGCAATATTTTTAGATAAAAGCAAGGTAGATGATGGTGATAATACCAGTCGTGAAAAGAAAAGGACAGGTTTGTTATTAACCGTGTCAATTGTATTGTTAGTAGCTGTAGGTGTGGGAATAGGTGTTCTTTTAGCAGTATTAGAAAATTATAATGACGTGATATATTTCGCAGCAGCAGTAATATATTTTATTGTTAGCGTATCAGCGTTGATTATATATGATCATATATGCTATGTTAAATATATGAAAGTAAAAGATAATGATGAGACAGTTCAATGAGGATATATTTAATATCTCATTAAACACCATGAGAAGAGATGGAACTATAATATTCGAAAGTATAAACTGCTACAAATGAGATTTTAATATGTCAGCACTAATTGCTATAATTGACTTTATTGTTTTTAGTATGATGTTTATCGTGCATCTTGAATTATGCATTGACAAATTTTGTATGTTATGGTACAATGAATAATTGTCATAGGAGGATAATATGGAGAAGGAAAATAATTATGAGAAGTATGGTAGAGCAGTTTGGGTAATACTTACTTCGTTTATATTAATGAAAAGTGTTTTTACGAGAATATTCGGGCTTAGTGTTTTGTTTGACTCAAGTATTTCAGAGTGGATAATTTTGATGTCGCTTGGTGCATTATTGATCACGATAGTTAGTTTGGTGTTATTTATCATAAGTTTAGTCAAAGTTATGAATGAGAAAAAAAATAGTAAAAAGTATTTTAAAGTAATGCTATGGGTGAATTTGGTGCTTGCAGTCGCATTCTTTATATTAGGATCTGTTAATTATAGCATTGGTAGTAACACTTTAAATGGAGTTACAACTGTTGTGAAAAACTTTTCTTTTGTTCTTTCTGAGGGTATGTACTCGCCGTTAATATGTGTAATCATAGCACTTGCTGTTGATTCTGGTATAAGTAAGAAAATAAAAAGAGAAAAAGCATTATCAGAAATGGATAACAAGACAAATTAATTGATTAATTTATTCAGTAATTCCTATAAATTATTTTAAATCATTTCGAAAAACCTCTTGACAAAGTGATATCATTATGATATCATAGTATTTACACAGGAGGTGTGTTATGATAGATAATAAAGAAATTGAAAAGAATGAAGAGATCTTATCCACATATGAAGATAAGATAGTGAGTCCTACTAAGGGATCAATTGGTGTACTATTCTATACGGGACTATATTTACTAATGTTGCTATTGCTAGTAGGTGGTATAGTGTTGCTTAATGTGGACATGATTGGTCTAGGTGTTTCGTTAGTTACCATATCATCATTAGTTATTACGGCATTATTGTGCGTAATGTACTTCACTTTTATGATTTTGAAACCTAACGAAAATGAAGTGTTGATAAAATTCGGTAAGTATGTTGGTACAGTTAATAAAGAAGGCTTTTATGTTAAAAACCTTTTCACGACAGTATTTAATCCTGCACGTACTATGGAAATTAATAAAATGACGGGAATGCCAATTTATTCATGCAGTAAGTATATAGGTGTAAAACAAAATACACTTGATAATCAAAAGCAAAAAGTCAATGATTTGAGAGGTAATCCTATCGAGATAGGTGTTATCGTAATTTGGAAAGTCGTAGATAGTGCAAAAGCAGCATTTAATGTTGAGAACTATATTGAATTTGTATCCGTTCAAGCTGATGCTTAAATCAGAAGTATCGCAAGACAGTACCCATATGATGACAATGATACAAATAATGGAATAGAGAAGTCTTTGCGTGGTAGCTCAAACGAAATCGCTCAAAAATTGCGTGATAATCTGCAAGACACAGTAGAACATGCTGGAATAAAGATAATACAGGCGAGAATATCACACTTAGCTTATGCCCCAGAAATTGCTTCATCAATGTTGCAACGTCAGCAAGCACAAGCTGGAGTTGATGCAAGGAAAACAATCGTAGAAGGTGCAGTTGGTATGGTAGAAATGGCACTAGAGCAACTTAAGGAATCAGGATTAGTTGACTTAGACGAGGAGCGAAAAGCTCAAATGGTATCTAATCTAATGGTTGTATTATGTAGTAATAAGGATACCCAGCCAATAGTTAACGCTGGTACATTATATTAAAAGAGGTAATTATGAAAGAGAAAAAACAAGTTTTATTGCGTATTCCTAATGAGTTATGGGAGAATCTTAACCAAATGGCTGACGAAGAATGTCGCTCAGTAAATAGTCAAATTGAGTATATTTTGACTAAAGAAGTTAGGAATAAACGCACGAAAGAAAAAGTATTGATAGAGAAATTAGTGACTGACCTTGCAGAGAGTGATGCGACAATAGTTATCAATAATTATAGGAAATACATGAGATAAGAATTTGGATAAAATAAGGATGGCGTAATGTTACGCTGTCCTTTTGTATTTATTTTGAGATCAATTAAGTATAAATTAACATAATATTAGCAATATGTACAGAGTAGCAATATTAGAAAGAAGTAATGCCTATACAGTCGCAATATGTTAAGTTGTCGATATGTATAGGTTAGTGATATGTAAAGCAAAGTAATAGGTAAATATAGTTAATATGTATAGAGGAGTAATATGTATATAGATATAAATAACACAACACTGCATTATAAAATATATGGCGAGCAAAATAGTGAAGTTATAATTTGCTTGCACGGTAATGGTGATAGTGGGAACTATTTCAGGAAACAAGTAGAGTTTTTCAGTGATAAATATAAGGTTATAACTATCGATAGTCGAGGTCAAGGCAAGTCTAACTGGAGTGGTGAGAAATTGTCAATATCATTAATAAGTTAT
Source organism: uncultured Clostridia bacterium (assembly GCA_947038565.1). Taxonomy (GTDB): domain Bacteria; phylum Bacillota; class Clostridia; order Christensenellales; family UBA3700; genus MGBC100798. Next base: position 11,965 of record CAMQWP010000024.1, on the reverse strand, counting down.
GATATAATAGCTTTTTGCGAATGTATGAAGATATCAAAATCGATATTTATAGGGTTCAGTGATGGGGCGAATGTGATCATGGATATGTTGACAAAAGCACCTGACTTAATAAGTAAGGCAATATTGAATGGAGGAAATATCAAATATAAGGGGCTTAAATTATCTGTGAGAATGGCAATGAAGCTAGAGTATTATAAGCTGAAAGTATCTAGTAGATATAGAAATCACGATAAGAAAAAGCTTGCAGTATGGTCGCTGATGATGAAAGACATAGATATCGAATACTCAAATCTTAATGATATAGAAGTTCCTTGCCTCGTAATTGTCGGTGATAAGGATATGATAAGTCAGGATGAAAGTGATAAAATACATGAGAATTTATCAGTAAGTAAACTAATAGTGCTAGAAGGAAGTCATTTCATTGCTAGCCAGATAAGTGATAAGTTTAACAAATCTGTCACTGATTTTTTAAATGATACCATATGATTAATTGTTAAAATAATCCAAAAACTTTCGTATATTCACCCAAACTTGCAATATACTAGCTATGTGAGGTGATTAATATGCAAGCAGTGATAATGGCAGGTGGATATGGAACAAGACTTAAACCGTTAACCAACGAGTTGCCTAAGCCAATGGTTCCGATAATTGATAAGCCGATAATAAACTATATTATTAATACATTAAAGAAATACGGCATTACTGATATAATAGTGACTCTTGGTTATAAGCCAGAAAGAATCATAGATTATCTAGGAGATGGCAGTGATCTAGGTGTTAAAGTGAGGTACTCTGTAGAGAATATACCGCTCGGTACAGCTGGAGGCGTGAAAAAAATATCTGACATGATTGACGGAACTTTTGTAGTTATAAGTGGAGATGCACTTACTAACATAGAGTTAGATAGTATGATGTCGCACCACATGTCGCATGGTAAACTGATGACGATGGCAGTCAAAGAAATGGATGACGTAACTGGTTTTGGAGTGGTGAAATGCGATGAAGACGGAGCTGTCACGAGTTTTATTGAAAAGCCGAAGCATAGTCTGGATAAGTTAGTGAATACAGGAATATATATACTAGAGAAAAAAGTGTTAAATTATATACCTGAAGGCAAGTATGACTTTGCAAGAGATCTATTCCCTGCTATGATGAATAATTTATCAGCATATCGCATGAAAGGTTATTGGTCTGATATAGGCACATTATCATCATATTATTTGACTAATAATTATGTGGCATTAAATCCTGAGCCATTCGGAGCGGTACTATAATAGTATAAGATATTAGATATTATACTATCAAGAAAACTAATAATAGTTGTGTATTAAGTAGTAGGATAAGCTATTGCTATTGGATAATACCATCGTATTATAAACCGTAAAACAAATAACATTATACAAAAATATCCGCTAGCATTAATTGCTAGCGGATATTTATAGTTTATAAATTTATTAGTTGATATTACTTTTTCTTGTAGATTTCTTCAGCTTTATCGTATATGTCTTGCTCAGTTAATCCCATAATATCAGCAAGGTATTTCTCGTTACCAACTTCACCGTATCTATCACTTATTCCGATCATTCCGAAAGGTACTCTGATATCATTTTCCATAAGAGCAGTAGCGATCATTTGACCCATGCCGCCGATAAGGTGGTGATTTTCACAACTGATAACAGCACCAGTCTTTTTAACTGAACGGAAAATAGTATCAGTATCAAGAGGTTTGTAAGTGTGAACAGAAATAACTTCTGCGTCGATACCGAACTCTGCAAGAGATCTAGCAGTAGTTAAAGCACGATGTACCATTATGCTTGATGCAACGATAGTGATATCAGTACCCTTTCTTACTACATTTGCCTTGAAAAGATCTATTTTAGCGTCGTCTTCGAATATTGGTGCTGTAGTCTTGCGTTGAAGTCTAATATACATAGGTTTATCGCAAGCAAGAATTTGAGGGAAAAGTTTGTCAAAACTTACAGTATCGACTGGCTCAACAACTACCATTTCAGGTACTTGACACATTAGAGCAACGTCTTCTAGTGACATGTGAGTGCCGCCGTTATTTTGAGCTAGTATTCCTGGATCAGTACCAACGATCTTAACATTCATTTTAGTATAACCAACGCTTACAGCTATTTGGTCATAACAACGTCTAGTAGCAAAAGGACTGAAAGAAGCGGCAAAAGGGATCTTTCCACAGCTAGCAAGACCAGCTGCAACGCCGATCATGTTTGCCTCAGCAATACCACAGTTGATAAATCTAGTAGGGTAAGCATCGCGGAACTTCTTAGTGCCATGACAGTTCATAAGATCAGCTTCTAAAACGACGATATTTTTATTTTTCTTGCCGTATTTGATAAGGTTGTCAGTATAGACAGCTCTCATTTCTTTTTTGTGTAGCTCGCTCATATGTTAAGTACCCCCCCAGTATTTTCAGCTTTAAATAGCTCTTCAGTAAAAGCTACGCTATGTGATGCAGGTGTACCTTCGCAACACTTAACGCCTTTTCCTTTAATAGTATTAAGGATGATGGCAGTAGGTTTTTTTGATTTCTTGCTCTCTTCTATAGCATTACAAATAGCTTCTACATCGTGACCATCAACAGTGACAACTTTGAAACCGAATGCTTTATACTTAGGCTCGAAAGGTGCTACTTTGCAAATATCATCGCACATACCATCTATCTGCATGCCGTTGTTGTCAACAAATACAGTTAAATTATTAAGTTTGCGACTGCCAGCAAGCATTACTGCTTCCCAAACTTGACCTTCTTGGCTCTCGCCATCGCCCACTATAGTGTAAACACGGTATTTTTTACGATCCATCTTAGCTGCAATTGCCATGCCGACAGCGGCAGAAATTCCTTGACCTAAAGATCCGGCAGTGAAGTCCACGCCAGTAACTTTAAGCATATCGCAGTGAGAAGGTAAGTTAGTACCATTCTGATTAAGTGTTAATAGTTCTGATTTGTGGAAGTAGCCTTTTGCTGCAAGCGTCGAGTATAAACCGACAGCAGCGTGACCCTTTGACAAAACAATACGATCTCTATCAGCCCAGTTAGGTTGAGTTGGATCGATGTTCGCGCATTCGTAGTACAGGCAAGTAAGAGTTTCTATAATACTAGAAGTACCCCCGATATGTCCCGAACCAAAATTAGCAATACATTCGATGCTCATTTTGCGAATAAGATCAGCTTGTTCATTCAGTTGCTTAATACGATTAATTTCCATTGCAAACTCCTAAATTCTTAGTAATTACATTATATAACAAAAAGCATATTTTTTCAAGTCTTTTAAATGTTAATTTACAAAATTGCTGATATTTATTGCAATTTATAGCACACTATTAATAATGATAGACATAGGGAGAGCAAATGAATAAAATTAAATATGCAAAACGGGCGCATAACAAGCAAAAAGTTTGTATTATCATAATAATGATAATGCTTTGCTTTGCAGTTACTGCAATCTATGCTAATACAAATGCGGTAGGAAATCATGTAATAGCAATAGCTAAATCATATAAAAGCGACATTTTAACTGATAATAATGCGAAAATCACATGCAAAAAAAGCAATACAGTGACTCAAATGTCTGTAGCGAAAAATGATTATAAAAATCGTATTAGAACAAACACTGAACGCAAAAAAAACAACGGAGTACCGTTACCTATTATAATGTATCATAATATCATAGCGGATACTTGCAATGAAAATGACTATGAGGTGAAAGTTTCCACACTCGAGCGTGATATGAAGTACCTTAAAGATAATGGTTATATGTCGATTAACACGGAGATGTTATCGAAAATAATATCAGGCGAGTTGCATAATGATAAGTATGTAATGCTTACTTTCGATGATGGGTTCTATAGTTATCTAACTTATCTACCGACACTGCTTGAGAAATATGACATGCGTGCGGTAGTCAGTGTAGTAGGCGAGTTCTCGAGTAATGTCAAGGTAACAAATCCAAGACCAAGATGTGGATATCTTAATTATAATGAGCTTAAGACGCTAGAGAAATGTGGCAGGGTTGAAATAGCATGCCATACTGATGATCTTCACCGCATGAAAGGTCGGAAGGGTGTCAATATTATAGACGGTGAAAATGTCAATAAGTATAAAGAAATGCTTGCTAGTGATACTGACAAAGCAGAGTCAAAACTAGCTAAAATAGGCGTAACCCCAACATGCTATACTTATCCGTACGGTGAGTATTGTGATGAAAGTGAAAGTCTTGTCCGTGAGCGAGGATACCAGATGACGCTAACATGTTATGAGCATGTGAACTATATAACAAATGATCCAGAGTGCATGTACTTGTTAGGAAGATATAATCGAAAAAGTAGCTACCTAAGTATATCAAGCATACTTGAGAGCGAATAAAAATGCGTAGATATTGTTCGTATACTAATTAATGTATGCAATAATAGAAATGCACTTGCCAAAGATAATAAAATATAGTATATTATATAAGTAAGCACATAAAATATATATTACACTGATATTTATCATGCTAAGTGTATCGATATACAATATAACTATGTATTGAAAGTCGGATATTTTTATGAATAAAAGCAAAAATATAGTATATAATTCTAGGAAGGTGGCAGGTCATGAAAGAGCGAGTTTTGGAGTATTATTCTGATATAAATGGAAGGTGTGAAGACTTTCTAAAATCAGTAGGGTACTCAACAATGCTGTGTAAAAAACTTAAAAAAGCATTAGGGTTGGTTACGATAAATGACAACCCCTCTTTTGTTATAGCACCAGTTAAGATCGGCGATAAAATAATCGTGAGGATAAAAGAAACCGCACTGCACGTGACGCCTATAGAAAAAAGCGTGGAAATAGTATACGAAGACGAAGACCTTGCGGTGATAAATAAATCACCCGATATAGCCGTTATATCATCAAATGCACACTATAATAAATGCCTTCAAAACGCATTGGCAAATGTGTGGGGTGACTTTGTATATCATCCAGTAAGCAGGCTTGACACTGGTACAAGTGGACTTATGATAGTAGCGAAGCATGGACTTGCACATGCAGTATTATCTCGTGATATCATAAGCGATAAGGATAATTTTAATAAAAGCGTAGCTAGAGAATACACCGCAATCGTATATAATAATGCTGATTTGTTCACAGGAAGTGGGGATATTATAGCACCTATAGGACAGCCGTATACTGATAGCATGCGACGCGGTGTCATGGAAGGTGCAAAGTATGCAAAAACACATTATGAAGTGATGGCGTCTAATAAAAATTATAGCGTAGTTAGGCTAGTATTATCTACAGGAAGAACGCATCAAATCCGCGTGCATATGTCGCATATTGGGCACTCTTTAGTAGGTGATGACTTGTATGGTGGCGAAAAATCTATAATTTCGCGACCTGCATTACATAGTGGAAGGCTAATATTCACGCACCCAATAACTAAACAAATAATAGATATATCAGCCGATATGCCCGAGGATATGCGGGCAATAATGCAAAAATCATGAGAAAGTAAAAGAATATTACAAGATATTTAAAAATCTATGTAATGATTTACAGTAAATATATTGACAGCAAATAGCAATTGACATATAATGTTAGTATGCTAACAATATAATTTGCGAGCATAAGGAGATATAGATATGAATGATATTAAACTTGCTAGAGATATAGGCGTAGTGCATAATATGATGAGACAGTCAATAAGCGGAAGCGGAATGATGAAAAATCTTAGAGAGAAGATAAATAATAGCGAAGGAATAGTTATTGATTATATTAATTTCAATAAGGATAAAGCAATCTATCAAAAAGATATCGAGAAGGTGTTGATGGTAAGAAGATCGACAGTAACCGAGCTACTTAACAAAATGGAGCGAAAAGATCTGATAGAGCGTAAGTCAGTGACGTTGGATAAGAGGCTTAAGCAAATAGTATTGACAGAGAAAGCTATAGAGTTTCACTCAGAGATACAGGAGCAGTTAATGCAAGTAGAGAAAAGTGTCAGAAGTGGTCTTAGCGAACATGAGATAATTATCCTACATGGTATATTAAATAAGTTGAAAGAGACTTTTAAGAGCAAATGCAATAAGTAATATATTGCCATGCAAGCACCGTTTTTGATGCGTTAAAAGCGGTGTGTATTATTTTGATATAAAATTTTTTTAGAATTATAAGGAGACAAAGACGTGATTAAAGAATTATTAAAACACGCAGGCGAATATATGAGGTACACAATTTTGACACCTTTTATAGTTGCATTAGAAGTTGTAATAGAGACAATGATACCATATATTACTGCGTCACTTGTAGATCAAGGCGTTATCGCTGCGGATATGGGATACATAGCAATATGCGGTAGTATATTAGTATCGATGGCAATAGCAGGCGGAACTCTAGGCATATTTTCAGGTTGGTCAGCGAGTAAAGGAAGTACAGGTTTTGCAAAGAATTTGATGGACGGAATGTATTCGAACATACAGGACTTCTCATTTTCAAATATAGATAAATTCAGTCCTTCAAGTCTTGTTACAAGGCTTACTACGGATGTAATGAACATAAGACAATCTTATCAAATGGTCTCAAGACTAAGCGTGAGATGTCCATTGCAATTAGTATTCGCACTGGCTGTAACTTTCTCAGTTAACTGGAAAATAGGTCTTATATTCTTAGGAATCGCACCAGTATTAGGTGTGGGATTATTCTTCATGATAAGATTTGCATACCCAGTATTTATGAGAGTTTTCAAGAGTTATGACAAAATGAATAAAGTCGTTCGAGAGAATGTAAAGGGCGTTCGAGTAGTTAAATCATTTAATTCTCAAGGCGAGGAAATAGAAAAATTCGACGATGCATCGGGAGATATTTACCGTAACTTCTCTATGGGTGAGAGAGTGCTTGCACTTAATGGCCCGCTTATGCAGCTTTGCATGAATGGTACTATCTTGCTTATCGCTTGGTTTGGTGCAAACATGATAGTTTCTGAAGAGATGACTACAGGTGAGCTTACTATGATGATATCTTACTCAATGCAGATCCTTACATCGCTTATGATGTTCTCAATGGTGCTTGTTATGATCACTATGTCTAGAGCATCGGCTGAGCGTGTGGTAGAAGTATTGCGTGAAAAGACTGATATCGTAAATCCTGAAGAGCCAATATACGAAGTTGCTAATGGCGATATCGAGTATAAAGGTGTAGGTTTCAGTTATGTAGCTGATCCAAATAAGCAGTGCATGAGCGATATAAGTTTCAAGATAAAAAGCGGCGAAATGGTCGGTGTATTGGGCGGTACTGGTAGTGGTAAAACTACGTTAGTTCAGCTACTTCCACGACTATATGATGCTACTTCTGGAGAGGTAATAATTGCAGGGCATAATGTGCGTGAGTACGACATCAAGACACTAAGAGATAATGTTAGTGTAGTACTCCAAAAGAATGTATTATTCAGCGGAACACTTAGAGAAAACATGAAGTGGGGTAATAATGATGTTACCGACGAAGAGATCGACGAGGCTTTAAGACTAAGCTCATCAATTGATTTTACTTCTACTTTCAAGAGCGGCTACGATCATCACATCGAGCAAGGTGGCTCAAACTTATCGGGCGGTCAAAAGCAAAGACTTTGTATAGCAAGAGCTATGATTAAAAATCCGAAGATCCTTATCCTTGACGACTCTACTAGTGCAGTAGATACTCGTACTGATAGAAATATTAAGCAGGCATTAAGGACAGCAAAAGCCGACGTTACAAAGATAATAATCGCTCAACGTATTTCATCAGTAATTGATGCCGATAAGATCATAGTCTTAGACAATGGACATATTAACGGTATTGGTACTCATGAGGAGTTAATGAAAAACAATTTGATTTATCAAGAAGTATATGAGTCTCAGAATAAAGGAGGGTCAGATAATGAGTAATAAATCTATATTGAATGAAGAAATAAAAGAAGTGGAAACAGTCTATGATATGGACGGAACTGCTACTGAGGATATGAGTATCGGAAGTGCACAGCTTACTGAAGGTAAGCAAGATAAAGGTGGCAAGAAAGGCAAAAAAACCTCTTTAAAATTTATTGTAGGTACAGTATTGCACCAGTATAGATTCCATTTGATAATAGTTGGGTTGTGTGTGCTTATGTCCGCGGTAGCGACAGTACTAGGTACTACATTTATACAGCCACTTATTGATAACTTGATCACACCACTTATCGGCACTGAAAACCCTGATTTCTCAAGGCTATTAATGTCGCTCGGTATAATGGCAAGTATATATTTTGTAGGTATCATGTGTACTGCACTGTACTCACAATTAATGGTATATATCTCTCAAAAATCGCTTAAGAACGTAAGGGATACAATGTTCGCAAGACTACAAAACTTGCCTATAGCGTATTACGATAGAAGTAATGACGGTGACATAATGAGTTATTTCTCTAACGATACCGATACGCTTCTACACATGATAGCGCAGGGCATACCTCAGTTGATGAATACTGCATTTACTGTCACTGCTATATTGGTTGCGATGTTTGTAATCAATCCTATCCTTGCAGGTATCACTGTTGTTTATGCTGGATTGATGTTGTTTATCGCAAAGACTATAGGTCAGGCGAGTGCTAAAAACTTTAGACGTCAGCAAGAAACAATAAGTGATGTCAATAGTTATGTAGAAGAGATGATATCAGGTCAGCGTGTTGTAAAAGTATTTAACCACGAGGAAAAGTGTAAGTCTGAGTTCGCCTCTATCAACGATAAATGGCGTGACGCCAGCTTTAATGCTGTTAGGCTTGCGGTAAGCATTGGACCTATCATGTCAGGAATGGGGCATTTATTATATGTTATCATTGCTATTGTAGGTGGTATTTTGTCTATCAATAGTATCGGAGGCACTTCAATCGGTGCTATAGTTTCGTTCCTTATGATGTCAAAAATGTTTGTTATGCCTATCATGCAGGTTGCTGAGCAAATCAATAATATTGCAATGGCATCAGCAGGATCAGAGCGTATTGAAGGATTGCTTTCTGAAGAGGAAGAAGTTGATAATGGATACGTTACTCTAGTAAAAGCTGAGCTTGATCTAGGAGAGTATAAGGAAATAATCCAAGAAAACGAACATGATAGGGGTGAATGGTGTTGGAAACATCCGCACGGTGACGGTACTGTTACTTTCCACAAGCTAGTAGGTCATGTAGAGCTGGATCATGTAGACTTCGGTTATGTTCCTGATAAATTAGTATTGCATGATATTACAATGGTTGCAGAGCCGGGTGAGAAAATCGCGTTAGTAGGTTCTACTGGTGCGGGCAAGACTACCATTACAAACCTTATTAATAGATTCTATGATATAGACGATGGAAAGATAAGATATGACGGTATCAATATCAATAAGATAAAGAAGCAGTCGTTAAGAAAATCTCTCGGAGTAGTACTTCAGGATGTTAATCTTTTCTCAGGCACTATAGCGGATAATATAAGATATGGCAGACATGACGCGACTGACGAAGAGGTAATCGAAGCAGCAAAACGAGCAAATGCACATGACTTTATATCAGTTATGCCAGAGGGTTATAATACTGTAATTGACGGAGACGGAAATGGCTTATCGCAAGGTCAAAGACAGTTGCTGTCTATCTCAAGGGCTATTATCGCGGATACACCACTTATGATACTTGATGAAGCGACTAGTAGTATAGATACTCGTACAGAAGTGTTAGTACAAAAAGGAATGGACGCACTTATGAATGGTCGTACTTGTTTCGTTATCGCGCATAGACTTTCTACTATCCAGAACTCTGATTGTATCATGGTACTAGAAAAGGGAAATATAATAGAGCGTGGAAGTCACGAGTCACTTCTTGCTAAAAATGGTCGTTATGCGCAATTGCATAGTGGCGGGGAAGCAGTTGAGGACTAATTTTAAGGCAATTAATTAAAAATTTATAATTTATGTAGGCATATCAACAAATTTATTGGTATGCTTACATCATTTTTAGTGTATAATAGAAGTTGTAGTAATAATGTATTAAATCAAATATAAAAATCATTATCGTAGCAATGCAAATATTGATTGTTGCTTGAAGGAGATTGTATGTTAATAGATAATAGAATATGTAAGCTAGCAAAAGGCTTAGTTAATTTTAGTTGCGATGTTCAAAAGGGCGAAAAAGTCCTTATCAATGCTGTAGGTATTGATTATCAACTAGTTGCCCAACTCGTAAAAGAAGTATATGCGGCGGGTGCTTTCCCGTTCGTGACTATTACAGATCTTAGGGTGAAAAGAGAATTGCTTTTAGGCATGACTTCAGAGCATGCAGAGATTCAAGCCAAACATGAGATGAATCAAATGATGGATATGGACGCTTATATCGCGATCCGTGGCGGAGGCAATAATAACGAGCTGTCTGATGTTGATAGTGCTCTTACTGGTATGTATAATAAGATTATGCGTCCCGTTCAAAATAGGCGTGTTGACCACTCTAAGTGGGTTGTCCTTAGATACCCTACTGAGTCAATGGCTCAAATGGCGGGCATGAGTACTGAGGCATTTGAAGACTTTTACTTCGACGTATGCACTCTTGACTATAGCGTGATGGACGAGGCGATGACTCCGCTCGTTGACCTTATGAATAAAACCGATAAAGTACGTATAGTTGCTTTGGATACCGACCTTACTTTCTCTATAAAAGATATTCCAGCAGTTAAATGTAGTGGTCTTCGTAATATCCCTGATGGAGAAGTATATACTGCACCAGTTAAAGACAGCGTAAATGGCGTTATATCTTATAATGTACCTTCTATAGAAGACGGCATTAAGTTCGAGAATGTTAGATTAGTATTTAAGGACGGAAAGATCATCGAGGCGACTGGTAATCATAACGAAGCACTTAATAAAATATTCGATACTGATGACGGTGCTAGGTATGTAGGTGAGTTCGCGCTTGGGGTAAATCCTTACATTAATAAAGCTATGGGCGACATTCTATTCGACGAAAAGATAAGCGGATCTATCCACTTTACTCCGGGACAGAGTTATGAAGATGCTCCTAACGGAAATAAATCAGCAGTGCACTGGGACTTGGTTCTTGTGCAAACTGAAGAGTACGGCGGGGGCGAGATTTACTTCGATGATATTCTTATCAGAAAGGACGGTATATTTATCCTTGATGAGCTAAAGTGTCTTAACCCTGAAAACTTGAAGTAACAACTTTATTAAAATCACTTTCGCGGCGGTGGGCTGTATTATCAGAGAATTATATATTTTGATAATCAATCCTACATGTTTCGATGTTATTCTATCAAATTTAGCCAAGTTAGTACTATTATCATGATTAAATTTTGTAATATGTAATAATTTGTTAAAATTGTAACAATTTGCTAGACAAACGCTAATTAATTTGATAAAATATATATAACAAACTAAACTAGCCCCATATGGGGATTTTGGAGGATATTATAATGGCAAATGTAAAAGTAGCTATCAATGGCTTTGGCCGTATCGGTCGTCTTGCATTCAGACAAATGTTCGGTGCAGAGGGTTTCGAAGTAGTAGCAATCAATGATTTAACTAAACCAAACGTACTTGCTCACCTTTTAAAGTATGATTCAAGTCAGGGTAGATACGCTCTAGGCGATACTGTTACAAGCAGTGATGATTCAATTACTGTTAACGGTACTGAGATCAAAATCTACGCTAAAGCTAACGCAGCTGAGCTTCCATGGGGAGATCTAAATGTTGACGTTGTTTTAGAGTGTACAGGTTTCTATACTTCTAAAGCAAAAGCACAAGCTCATATCGAAGCTGGTGCTAAGAAAGTTGTTATTTCTGCTCCAGCAGGTAACGATCTTCCAACTGTTGTTTACAACACTAACCATGATATCATCACTGCTGATGACCACATCATCTCTGCTGCATCATGTACAACTAACTGTCTAGCTCCAATGGCTGACGCTCTTAACAAGC
>CAMQWP010000023.1 GCA_947038565.1 uncultured Clostridia bacterium | reverse complement strand
TATCGAACCCCCACCATCTTGTATAAGTTACTGCTCCACCATCAACATAACTCATTTCATCTTGAGTTAGATCCACTGCACCATCTGGGATAATTAGAGCATCTTGCTCCCACGCTGCACGCAAGTTACGATTAGGTCTAACCCTTCTTTCCTCACCGCGGGAACTATTAAAGTTCATGCGGGATAATATTTGTCATTTTTCTATCCTCCAAACATTAATTTGAGAAATTAATTTCCCTAAATTCATGATATCACATATGTCTGGAAGAGTCACTGTCAAGTTTACATACATTATACCATATATAATCACGCTTTGCAATACTATTTTCTATTTATATTAAGCATCACCTGCCTTTTTAAGTTATCCTGACTTAATTGTCGAAATTTCGCACCATAGAATTTCGCACCATTATCGCACCATAGAATTTCGCACCAATTTCGCACCCTGATTTAGCGCCCATTTCGCACCCATGTTTTCAAGTACCGAAATGACAATACAGCACCGAAAGCAACAGAAAGCCACCGAAATGACGAAAACATACCTAGAACTTACACAATTTAGCACCGAAAGTGACGGAAAACCACCGAATAGAAGTTAGCTTTGGCTCGCTCATCGTCTGCTAAGGGTGTAGTACTGGCAACGGTAGCCCGGGTTCAAATCCCGGTTTCTCCGCCAAAGCAGAAAAGACCTATTTTAATAGGTCTTTTCTTTTATTTATATCACATTTTACATATATTAGGGTCAATTAAGGTCCAAAAACAAGGTCCGACTATTAAATAGTCGGACCTTTTTGTACATAATAGTTTATTTAATCAATCTTCTACAACAAAATTAAATTGTGCCCAATCATTGCAGGATCTAATAAAACTAGCTCCAAAGGTCGTTATAGTAAAATATTTTTTTCTGTATAATATTTTGCCTACTCCGTCTATTGGTGTACCATCTTCTGCTAAGCCATAAAAATTATAAGTTTTTGAATCTCCATAAACATTCGCACAATGTTCTTTTATTAGAACATGATCAATTAAATTATCCCAATCAGATTTATCATTAAAGACATCAACGATTCTAATAATATTTAATCTTATTAAATTATCTAAATATTTTTCAATATAGTGTGGATATTCACATCCTACATCAAATCCAATATCAGAAAAATTACTAAATATATTAATTTCTAAATCAAAATCGTATGTATATACATCAAGAATAGGAAAAAAAGAACTACCACATGGAGGAAACATATATATTATTTTCGCTTCATCTGCACATAATTGACTTAAAATAGATACATATGATGGATGAACAAATTCCATTTCATCTTTGTGCATTGATGATTTAATTAACTTTGTGTACATGCTTTTTAGAATTTCCGAATCCATACTATAGCTTAACTGCTGAATTGCAGGAATAAAAACTCGTTTATCAGGTGATATTAGCTTATCTGTAGAAATATCATTTAAGATATCATGAATTATAGACACTACTCCATCGACATCAACCAGTCCAATTTCTTGTATTATATTTATAATTTCATCTTTATTAAAATTATTATTATTTATAGTGATAGCAGTTGATTTATTATTTATATGCTTGATTATTTCCTTAGTATTAATGTATCCAGATTGAATTACTGCCGACGTATTAGTATCATTAATGTATTTTATTTTCAATTTAACTGCAAATTCATATATTACTTCTAAAAACCTAACATATGCTACTACTTTTTCCGTACTTGCACTATGCAATTTATGTCTTAATATTTCGTGCACGCATGAAATTTCACTTGTAGATTTTAAAACTTTTTCAATTAACAAATCGATATAATTATACTCTTTAATATCATCCAATAAAGAATTATTATATTCTAATAAATCATTATCTACAAATATATTAATTTCATTGATAAGCAGAGATTCTTGGAAAAATCTCCCAGAACTCTTTATTGCTAAAGAAAAACAGTTAGTTATTGATTTTTTAATTATTTTAGCGTTACACATATTCCTCCTATCATTGTCTTAAATCATTATAATTATATCTATAATATTATTATACCACATTTTACCAATAAAGGCAATATCATTAATATATTTATCTCTAGCAGTAATTAGCCAAACGTTTGGCTATGGTTTAAAAGCTATAAAAAGTGCTTGATTATGCTCTTATTTTTGGTTAAAAAGGTACTAGGGGCAATTACACGATACTATATAGGAACAAGTCGGACGCTACGCGTCCGACCTATACCGTATCGCGTAATTTTGCAACAATCACCCGCCTGCATGACACAAAACAAGGCTAAGCCGTTGCTAATCAGCATAAAAACATCGGCACTCATGCGCTAAATCGCTCTCAATGAGTGCCGAAATCATAGTTTTCAGTATTTTGATAAAAGCAATATTGCCTATACTTAGCAAGTATAGGCTTTTAATATCAACGTTGTTATTATTAAATTAAGTTGTTAAGTAATCCAACTTCTCCCTCATCAATGAGCTGACCATGTCAAGCTCATACTGTAATGCACTTTCGTTCATTACATAAGAGTAAAGGTCTACATCATCAAATAATACGTACTGTAGCACGTTATGAGCTGTAAGTGGTGTTGCAAAGTTAGTTTTGGTCATTATCATCTCAACACTGTCTTTGATATGCCTACTGTAAAAGAACTTCTTCGGTGATTTTGCTATGTACTTAACCATATATGCGATAATTCTATTATGGCACTCGCTAGATCCAAACTGGAGAGGCTCGAACTCATTGATACCAAACCTTGATCTAAAGAATGTACTCTCTTGCACTTCCTTGCGTTGTCCTGTCTTCTTATTATACCTAGACACTTTAACTATTTGCTCGATCATCTGACCCGCTGGAACATGTAGCATACCATGCATATGCTCATGATCCTCGCTGTGTCCGTCCTCGAATACGAAAATAAACCTCCAGCCTCTTCTATCAGACAAATGAGATAACGTCATTTTGATATCACTTTCCCATGCCTGAAAAGTAGGATACTTCGACGGATCACGCGTTAAAGTCACGAAATGAGTCCAATATCTACCATTCTTGTGAAACTCTACTTTTCTCTTAAATCGTTTTATTCTAAGCATTATTGAGTGTAAACGTCTGTTAATATTATCAATGATATACTTCTCTGATATGGCAAAGCCGTCCTCATTCATCTTGTCAGTGATGAAATCAAACGTCTTCTTATTATATTTAATTGCTGCTCTTGTCTCCACTGTATAGTGTTCTTTCCTATAGCATACTATGCCATCTTCTAATGCTTGATTAAAATACTCGTCGAAATAATCTCTATTCACATCATCACACTTCGTAGAGTTACAAGTTAGTTTTGCTTTATATTCAGTTGCAACCCAGTGATTACCATTTGCGTGTATTTTGCATGGTAATACTTCTACTGCTTTATTAATCATATTTAACCTCTCATATGTTTTCTTTGCATTGGTGTTAATTCGTCATTATCAATAATTGATTTTTTACTTTTCTTTTTATCTTTAGGCTCTGACTGCTCACCTTTATCATTCAAATTATATAGCATATTAAAAAACGTTGAATGCACGGTCTTCATTTCGTCGGCAGAGATCCAATCTTCACTATAAGTAGGTAAGTCTGATATTCCAAACCTTGAGAGCATTAGTCTAGCGTCAAAAGCCTTAGCATTAACGTCCGTCTTATATCTTCCTGACCTCATTTTTTTATGAAAGCTATAATAGTCATACTGTGCTTTTCCATTTACATCAAGCGAATAACGCATGTAACCGAACTCATTGCAAAGCATTGTATACCTATCGAATAGCTTTTTGAATACCGCCTTATATATCAGTATCTTAGCGTTAATGTTACCACGCATGAAATTATATCTTTCATAATATGCCTTAAATCTACTATAAAACCTATGATAAAAAGCAAGCTCCAGATCAAGACCAGATAAGCAATAAAACTCTTCAGGCTTATCCAAGATATTAATAATATCAGATATCTCTCGATAATTAATATTGATATTCATGTCACGCTGTGCATTTACCGACACACTAGCAAATAAGTCATGCTCTATTGTTGCGGTAGATCTTATCATCTTCATTTGTGCCATAAGTCCATCGTTTTTAGAGTTCACATCGTCCGACTCAGCCTCATCACTAGCAGTATCTAAAGTATTGCCGTAATCCTTATCGAACTCCGTCCAAAGCACGTTACCGCATTCAAAAGTAATGTCTTTATTCTCTCCCATCTTTTTGAATAATCTAAACATGTCTACATCTAATATATGGCACTTATGAGATACGCGTCTAGATATCTGCGGTGATATAGCAAAATAATCATTACAAGCTCTTACCATATTACCTAGATCTAAATGATAGTTATCTAATTTGACAGTATAATTAGCCATAATTAAAGTTTTTAGATAATAAATATAATAATATTGTGCGTATGCAGTGACGGCACTTTCTAAACTTACGAACTTTATCCCGTCACAATACTCCATACCGTACCGCTCAATATCATAGCCTAGTAGCAAATCTTTGACGTCCTCGACATACTGATCACCCATACTCATATACTCACGTATGCCGTTAAATCTAGCCTCGAAAAATTCTTCCAAATCGTATAGAGTATGTATTCGCTTGCTGTCTATAACATGCTTTACCAACAAGCCGAGCATAGTCCAGTTGAACGCTGGGAACATCATATCTAGCTTTAGCATTCCCTCAGAGCTTTTATCCTTAGACATCTTATCTTTAGTAATACCGATATCAGTATCTAAGTAATCTTTACCTGCACCTGGTTCGCCCTTAGTAGTATAAAGTGCGGGGAATCTATTGATAACACCCATATTTCTAGTGTCTAAATGATAACGAACCCTTACGGCTCTATTATACCTTTTATGACACAAGAACTTAGCAATATAATATATTATCAAAGTCTTAGGAAAGTACATTATAAAAGGCATTATGTAATTATCAAGTTTTAATAAATGCTGATACACACTACCAAAGTCAAGACTAGGAATAAGATAAATATAATAAGCCAACAAATCTAGCACTAAGGTAAATACATTAAAATTAAGCATTAAAAGTACCATTGTACACTGACCAAATATAGAACTGAAGAAGTAACGACTACACTCTAAGATTTTTCTACCCACTGGCATTATAACACGTTGACTTGTTTTATCTATCATAGTAGCCATAAGCGTCATCTTACCATGTTTGTTGTTAGGTTTTTTGAGGCTCATGATCTTATTTGCTACTAATAACAGTATTAATACAGGCACTACTACCATAAGCACTTGACAAGTTATAGTAATGAACTCTAGTACTACTTGACCAAAATTTGAATATGTTCCACCACTAATTAACATAGATCCAAATATACTAGCCTTGATTTTAAATACATCAATACTTTCTGGAATGATACCCCCTCCGCCAGAACCACCGCCGATAGGGGGTACTACAGGATTAAAATCAGGTATAACTGCAAGATCATTAATATTTATATCAAAAGCATACTCGATACCAAAAAGCTCGCAAAACAGTCTGACACACGACAAAACCAACATTTTTATTTCATTCCATAAATAATAATAGCTATCCCTAAATACATATACAGCAGAAAGCACAGCCATAATTAATACGACTGCACTCACGGCATATTCTATTTTAACCAATTTAGTTAGCTTTTTTATTTTCATGACACCCTCAAAAAATAATCTTTATGCGATTGTGAATATATCTCAACGTTAGATAATGCTAATATGTAATGCTCGATACCGCTGTTATCAATAATAACGAGTACGTTTTCTTGATAATCCTTGATATTGAAATTGATTTGCGTAAGCTCGTAAGTAACTACTCTATCAGCACTTATCACTAATTCTATAGTAAAATCACTATTAACGTATGTACCTGATAGTTCATCTATCGACGTAGGATATACCTCTGGAGATAAAGAACTGTACGTATACCATAAAAATGACAGTGACACTATTACTACTAATATCAAAAATACTAATATACAATATAGTAACTTCTTCTTTCCGCTTAGACTGCTCTCATGTTTCATAATTGTCCTTGTCTAAATTCTTATTGTACTGATCGATATAATAATCATCAGTACCCTTTGTTTTGCCTTTAGATTTAGTTTTCTTGTTTTTAGGCGATTTAGTCTTTTCTTCAGTAGAGAAATTATTCTTAATGCTACCAGCTACAAAACCAACGAACACAAAAGGAGCTTTGATTATATAAACTAACACATTTAAAACAATTCCAATTAAAGGTGCTAATATCGGTAGTAGTAAAACAAATGCAATAACACCTAATACTAACATTAACCAAAATAGCCAATTTGACGGATCAGTTATTTCTAGTGGCGGAGTTATATCCCCTGCGATATCAATAGGATTTGATACTACAGGTATAATATGATAAATTCCATCAAGTTTAAATTCTAAATATATAATGTCAAACTTTAAATACACAGTTTGTTCAGCTACGAACCCCTCAGAATAGTAACCTGAAGTATGTGAGCAGTCTAATTTATTTGAATAGTATTGACTATGTCCAAAATTAAATTTAAAAATAGTGCTATCACTTTTATTGTTTTCATAATACAATCTAAATTCAGCCACATCCGTTAATTCTATTAGATACTTTTTCGATATTTCTTCATCATTTAAATTTATATCTAAAGGGTCAAATCCCATAATAGGCGGAATATCAAAGTAACTTTGCTCATCAGCGGGATAACTACCAAAATAATCAAAAAACTTATCCCAATCACTATGCTCAGGGTTCGAGTTATAATCTAACATATTAAAGAACTCTGATACTTGATCAGTATCAAAAACTTTTTCTTGAAACCCTTTTATATGTCCTTTATCTACTTTATCACTAAATAAATCAGCCGATAGTCCTTTACCTGTGCTACTGCTAGGGTGTTCTGAAAGTTGTCCCTTATGATAAGAATCATTATAAGCATACATGTCTTCTATCAACTTATGCCCACTTAACCTAAAATCAGCCAAATTAGATGACTGATATATATATGTTAAATAATCACTTTTCGTTTCATATTTAAAGTGTGTTTTACTAGTATCATTTGGCACGTTATAGCCCCATGACATAGAATGATAGTATGTAGGTGATGGTAAGCCTGGTATAATATTAGTTTTCAAGTCAGCATAAAACTTAGGCATTATACTATTTGCTATTGTCATCTTGCCTAAATTACTTTGCATTGCACTATAAATTTTCGCATCTTCAACCACTACTATTGGACTAGTTTTATACTCATACCATTGAGCCTTAATACGCTTTAATTCTCCGTAGACTTTAAGCAAAGAATTTGGTACTGCAAAATAGACTGAATCTAATTGATTTTGATAACCTTTACCTAAAGCAGATGTACCAGTCCTATAATAAGTACTTACAGGAATTAGCTCCACTGTTTCTAATTCACGCTGTGTACTTGAAATAGTGCTACCATCATTTGGATTAGGTCCGTAACCACTTGCATAACCTGAAAATGTATATGTTCCGCCCACCTCATACTCAGTAGAACTATTAGCACTTAATGAATGAAGTTCAACACCTGAAATGTCATAACGTCTGTTGTCTGGATCTACACGTTCAACCAAATGCAATCCGTCTTTTCCAATTTTGTCAACGACTCTGAACTTATAGAATCTATGAGCATAGACACCATTTTCAATTGTTGAACAAAACTTGAGCTTGTACTTTTCATAATCAGTCGGAATAAGTGCATTGTCTTTTTTCTCATACTCGGAAGCAATCTGCACAGAGTTTAAAATGGATTTAGTATTCAATTGCAAGCCTTGAGGGTTATAGAAGTATATGTATAAGCCATAATTAGCACGCTGTAATGGCTTAAAAGAATAACTATATTCTATTACATTAAATACTCTAGGCTTTTCTACTGTTCCAGTAGAATCAAAAGGATAATCGGCAAAATCAAACCCGTCAATACTATTTAACTCATCAAGCAAGTCAGTATCATCGAATTTCATATTTTTTATTTCTTCGGCATAAACCGTATTGTAACAGCAACTAAAACCGATCATAACTAGTAACATCACTATCAGTATACGTATAAAAGTATTACCCGTAGTAAGTCTATTTTTCATTTTAACCTCCCATAATCACAGCAGAGCCAGGATTTATTGTAATATTGCTTACACTCTTCAATTGAAACAAGTTCAAATTATAAATGATTTTTTTATTATATGATGATACTTTCAAATTAAAATATGACTTTTTATAAGTATCGATTATAGTGCCTTCAGCTACTGAAATTTCTTCATCGGGGTATATATCTTTTAACATACCTAAAACATCAAAAGTTTTAATAACAAGACTAAATCCTTTATCACCGAAATTAATTGTATATAAACTACTAATATCTACGTCACTGAAATTGTCTTGTTCTATGCCGTGAATGAATACAAAATCATTATCTTTATTGACTTCGAGCTCAGCATTAAATTCCAAGCTAGTAACCTCTCCCTCAAACACGTACTTAACAGTAAAATCATTTTTATCATCTATAAACAATCCAATATCAGAATCATTAGTAATGTAATTATCATCATGCTTTAAGATAAACGATTTGAAGTCAGTAGTAAAACCATTCGTAAGTGAAGATACAATATACACTATACCCGAAAAAACAGCAATAACAGCTAATACTATTATAACTACTATTATATTTTTAACTACGTTTACACCCTTACTCATATCAATCTCCTTATAAAATCACATTACCGCCCATGATTATATCAGCTACGCTAGTAAACATAGGTAAATATTTATCTACATCAAAAGAGAAAACAAACTCATTAACAACATCAGTCCCACCATCTATACTATAGGTATCTTTGATTAAAAATTGATTACTGCGTGAAAGGGGTTCTCTAGTTTCAAAGTCATAAAACAGTAACGATATTTCATCTACAAAACTTGTTGCAGAACCTGCCATACCTACAGAGGAAAATATTGCGTCAGCACTTAAAACAAATTTATTATCAAATACGGGCAATTCAATAAACCGCGTAACAATACCTAAACCGCTAAATTTTTCACTGACTATATCGTAGTATTCTTTAGTTAAAGAATATGTCATACTATTCTCTATAACAGGATCAATCGTCCCCAGTGTGAATACATATTCTTTGTTACACAAGAAAGTTTTTGCGTCGAAGTCCTCACCGCCACTTGCATTATTTATAATGTCAGGTCCATAAACAAAATCCTTAGCATTCAAATCAACGTTGACACCGTCATATGTCATAGTGTTTTTAACCTCTAGCAACTTCTTTAAAAAGTCAATAGTAGCAGTTGCACTAACCGCTGGGTTTTGTACTGATGTTGCAACAAGTTTCATTTGAATGCTAAATGGTGCTACGCATTTTATACTAACTTGAGTACTATCAGTTGGAGAGACAGTCATATTAATGTAATCGGTTGTAGTTTTACCACTAGCCCAAGAATCAACAGGATTAGACCATTCAAGTTTCCATGTCAAGGATTTGTTAAAAGCGTCATCGGGCTTTACGATAGCTTTAAATACTACTGTATCAGACTTATCCGAAGTAGCAACTATAGACTTTGGTAATTCTTGTATCTTATCACTATCTAGTCCGATATTGTTTTCACCATCTATAAAACCGCTATCATTTGACTCTCCCCACTGAGTAAAGCCCTTAGAATATATTGCAGTTCCTATAAAGGTTGTAAGCAGTAATACTATCAATACTACTATTGCAGTAACTTTTACTTTATTTTCTCTAATATAATTGTACATAAGTACCTCCGAAATTAATTAATAAATATTATTTTTATCATACGTGTCTTTATCTATTAGATAACACTTTTTTCTGCGTTTGTTTTGCTTATCATCAAAGAACTCCATAACTCGCTCTTTGCACACATTAGGCAAATTAGTAGAATCATTAATAAACACTCTTTTATATTGTTTTGTTTTTCTATTCAGTCTATTTCTAAATACAAACGGTGTATCTTTTCCGACTATTCCATACACACCTTTATGTAAATTACCTTTACTATCATAAGCGTTATTGGAATCAATTACTATTAAATTTGATAAATTTGCCTCTCTAGGCACTCTTTTTCTTGCAGGCACTTGACACCTCCTATATATTATTGTATAATGTATTTACATCGGCAGCGATTATAAGCTGAAGTTAAGTACACAGTAGCTTAACCGAGTGAAGTAACTAAGATGTATTACAATTAAGTTGTGAAGCTTCACATTGAAAGCACCTATTATAGGTGCTTTTTTTTATTCAATCTTGACTTTGCTTTTACATACATTGGCTTTGTAGCTACTGACTCAAACCAATCATTATCATCTATAAAGCTAACAAGCATTTGATCCGAGACACCTTGATCATAACTTTTATTGTTTTTACGATCCATACTAATACACCCAGCTTTAAATATTATTTTTTCACGCTTACTAAGGTTTTTGAAATCAATCTTATCAGCCATTATACACCCCGTCTAGCTCGACGATATAATCCTCTATATCCATATGATCTACGACTATAGTTCCATCAATATCAGAATTTATAAAATCGGTCATACTGCCTGAAGAACGCTCTAGCAGAATTGCTTGCTTTTCCGCCTCACTATAAACATCATCAGCTTTATATCCTTGCTGAGAAGATTGTCCACGTCTGCAATTGTAGTATATACATGATTCATGAATACTTATTGATAAGACTTCTGACTCAACAAATTTACCACTTTTATATAATAAATATACTTTATCCGCCACGTCGAACTTAAAGCTCTTTGTAACGGTATTCACACTTGATAATTGCAATTGATCATTTATAGGAACAACATCAATATTATCAGAAGAATAACTAGTAAAGTCAAGAAAGTCACACGCTAAACCAATACCGTCTAATATAAACTTACTTACGACATTAACATCTTGCCTTGCATATTTAAATTTTTCTATAGTCTTCTTGAACGTATTTAATATCAACGTACTAGATATATTATCTGATATGTCTTCATCATCATCGTCATCAGTAATCTTACTTGCCTTTGCTGGTTTCTCTTCTATCTTATCAGTCCTTAATTCCACGTAAGCCTTAACTATTTCCTTAATAGCTCTGACACTTAGACTAGGGTTAATACCCTCTAGCGTTTCGGAAACACTTGCACACCATGTACCGCCACGAGTAAAGCATGTTGTAAATAGTGGCAACAATGCCACTAACTGACAGTAGCCATATTCATTGTAATTTTGTGGCTCTCCTGGTACGATAATATTATTGTAAATTGCTATGTAATTCTTGATTGATGAAGTACCAAGCTGAAAGGCTTTCTCGCATATGTCATAGAACCCTTTAAAACTTTCCTCATTATTAGAATTGACGTACTTTTTCAAATCATTAAAAAAATGTGCTTTATAAAATACTGTACATTTGTCGTTATCACTTATTAACCCAATTTTCAAGAAATTTGCTTTTACTTCGTTTTCTTTTGAAAACATAAAAAACCCTTCTAACAATGGATCATTAGCACAACCTATATTAGATTTACTTTTTTTGAACATTCCTAAATGACCAAATCTTTTCTTAAATAACTCGTCAATGCCTTTTTTATCTAAATCATCAAACCCTTTAAAATAGTTATCGTAAAAGTTTCCTTTATCTTCATTAGACATCTCTACTATTGCTAATTTATTATTTTCCATATATACCTCCAAATACAAAATAGGGACTATTGCTAGTCCCGTTGTTTTTATAAATTAATAGATGTAAGTAACGCAGCAAGTAGGTCTTTATCAGACTTTTGTGCTGGTTTAACTGTTGCTGTAAATGTAACACCACTTGGATCAGACGAACGCACTTCGTATGTAGTGATAGTATTTTTCTTGCCGTCCTGCTTGATGGTGTTATTAATCACTGTTAAAGGTAATTCATCAACCGTATCAAAGGTTATATCCAATACCTCATAACCGCCAGTATCAGCTGGATCAAGATCCACTCTAACCTTTCTATTCCTAAGCACACCCTCGATACAATAGTTATAGCATACTGCACCTTTTTTAGTTAAGTAATCTGATTTCTTTCTCTTAACAATTAGCTTTTTACCTGCAAGCTCTTCAACCTCTGTTATTGCCTCGTTTACTGCCACGTTCTCATTAGTTGCCTCAGCCTCATTTGTTGCCACGTCATTTTTATTAGTTGCCATTTTAGTACTCCTTTGCGAACTCTATTCGCTTTTAAATGCACGTTAGTGGAGTTGAACCACCGTTATAACCTTTACGTACTTATTGCAAGAATGGAAATTAGTAAAACCACTCTCGCTATATATAGCTATTTTTTAGCCCTTGGAGGTATTAGTTTAGAAAGCTGTAAAATTGACTAAACTATTACAACATTACTTTAAACCCTTGCTTTTAAGAATACCGTTAAAATATCTCTCAGCCTCTTTAAATCCTTCCGTGTAACTTCTTTGAGCGATATTTCCTACTGTATTAGCGGATCTCGCTACTGTTCGTAATTCATTAGATTTGTTATTCGTGTTTTTACATACTGAATTATCTTTTTTACTTTTATTATTGCTGGCCCCCTTAGATCCATTATAATAATATGCCATTATTCTACCTCCCTATATAATCAATTACTAATAAGTTATCATTGATCTTGACATTAATAACTTCTATAGTTCTATTTTTAAGATTAGCGTTTAATTGTTCCATGTCATACCAATTAGCCAACTTACCATTTATATATACGTTCATATATCTTCGCACCTATTTTCTAAATGTTGCAAACTATTATCAAAACATGATATATACGACCTATCTTTTGGCTCAAATGCTCTATTTCCTTTATAGTTCTTATACCAGTGTCCTTTGTTTAATAAGAAGTCTTTTCGTCCCTCAAAACAATCAACAACCATTGTAAGAATTCCCCAGCCACTTGAATATGTTATATCTGCTATATACAAGGGATCTTGCTTGCTATCTTTCTCGTAAATGTAGCATAGCTCTCTATCTCCGCACTTAACATATCTACAGCCTCCAGTCATTCCTTTTGCCAAGGCTATTAAACCTACACAATTTTCAATAAACCACTCTTTATTCCGCTCTTTGTCAATTAAATTACACTCTACCAAAGAAAACCCTAAAAATTCCATCATTTCATTATTCATGCTTATACCCCACAAAATCACTTGAATAATAGTAAGTTTTTAAATACAGATCCTCAGTCATTTCGTTACACAATGAAATAGTTATAATACCGTATCCGTCTAGTTTCTCGTAACTAACTTCTAATATTAATTCGATATTTGGCTTGTATCCAGCATTAAAGCCAGAACAAAAGCCATCTAAAAGACTTGAAATAGTTACAATAGTATCTAATGAAGTCTCTATGTCTTGCAAATACTTTTCAGCTACGTCCGTCAGCTTGCAAAACTTGGAATGCAATTTTCTTATTTTATAATTCATATATCAATCTCCAAAAAAATATATATTTACACGTTCGTGGAGTTGCACCACTGTTTTAACTCTTACGCACTTAATGCAAGGATAGAAATAAGGATAAACTACCCTTGCTATTTTTTCAGCTAATTACTTAGCTAAGGAGAAACTGTAAATTTAAATAATCTCTCTTGTGCCAGTAATACGCCCTGATATACAGGAGGTGTCATATCACTGGCTTGGAGATTGAACAACTTACCTAAGTTATCAGATAAATCGTCAGTTGCCTGCAAGCGTTCTATCAACTGCCCCCACAGACGTTCTAGGGAATAATAACTCCCTATTTGACTTTTCTCAGGATACTACCTCTTTGACAAGTCTTTAATCTAGCTCAAGAGTCGCACTTGAGTTTTGTTTCTCCACTAGATATACTAGAGAGGTATATTTTATTATCATTACCCCTCAAAAATTAAACTACAATATGATTACTAGGATTTATCCAATGGCGAGCAATAATTAACTTCCTCATATGTTTCGTAATCAAAAACTTCACAAATTTGTGCATCACCATTATCAACTGTTTCATCAATACAATAATCACCACACATACAACAGATGACTTCAGGTTCATCATCACTATAAAAAACGGTTTGTCCTATAATTCCTCTGCCTGAATAAATTGACAAATAACCATCTTTCTCCAAAACATTCACGAAATCAACACTTACAGTTGAAACATTAGTATTAAACAATGTCCGTTCAAAACCTGTTATTCTGACCTTTATAATTCCATGACGAGGACTTAGCTCATAATACACATGATCTAAATCTAATATCAGTCCTTTTCTAAGCTTTGTTTTGTATTCTAAATACTTTGACTGCTCAATATTAACCATATCTTACATATACCCCTTTTAAAATGGATTTTAGCTAGAACTAGTGTTTTATCTCGCTAGGTCTATTAAGTAATCTCAAATTACTGAGATATTTATATTATATTCTCAATTTACTGAATTGTCAAGTCTTTTTCTCAATTATTTGATATAATATTATAATGAATACAATAGGAACTAGAATTAAAGCGTTAAGATTACAAAAAAAAATCACTCAACCTGAACTGGCGGAGCTAATTGGTGTTGCTAAAAGCATGATATCACAGTGGGAAACTTTAAAAAACGAGCCTAAAGCGTGTTACATTTATTCACTAGCTACAAATTTAAATGTTTCAGCTGACTATTTGCTTGGTATAGAAAACGAGGACTTTACTCCTAGTGTTACTAACACTACACTTCCAGCAGATGAAGAACGTTTACTTCAAGAATACAGAAAACTAGATAAACCTATAAAAAAAATGTGCTATTACTATGTTGAACACATGGTAACAGCTACAAAAGAGGATAAGGAGATTAATAATCATGGATAATATTCTAAACAAATCAACTTCTCCAGATTCTAAAGCATATGAGGATCGGTTTAAAGCTTGTATTATTTGTGGTGCTGAATGCGGATCATTTCTATGCAGTAGCCATTACGATGAAATGTCTGCATATATCAAAACCTTTCAAAATCTTGATCAAGTAGAATTAAATGAGTACATTTATAATCTTCGTTCATGTATCATATCGCAAAAAGATTATTTGAGAGGTCTAACTAGTCAGGTATTAAAAGTAATTGCTTTAGAATTTACTCTACAAAACAAATACTCTACTACAAATAATTTTGAAGAGCATTTTGAAATAATTTTACCAGCAATACAAAATCATATAAACTTGAATAATCGCCGAATTGAAATAAACAAAAGAAAACTAAAAGAAAATGCAAAAAACGATTTAACTATAAAATAAAATAATTTCCTCTAGCCAAACGTTTGGCTTAGTTATATTATCGTTTATAAAATTTTTAAGAGAGAGTTCTGCTCTCTTTTATTTTACCTATTTCTTAACAATTCTCTCTATTGACAAAATCTATCAATGATGTAATAATATTCTCACTATACAAAGGAGGATATTTTTTCATGGATATCAAATTATTAAAATTTTTTAGAACAGATTCAGGATACTACAAACAATGCAATAGCTTATATTGATTCTCAAAAAGACTTACAAGACTTTAAACTTACACAATTTAAGCTAACCAACGATGACAAGTCGACCTCAAAAGATCAGGAGGACGATGACAATGCCTAATTATGAAAAAAATCAAAAAACTAAACTCTGGTCCATTAGGTTCAGAGTTATTGAAAACAATATAGCGGTTAGAAAACGTTTATCAGGATATAAAACTCAAAAACTAGCATATAATGCTTATCTTGAGTACATGCGTAAAAATCCAGACTATGACAAACTAAAATCATTAGGTTACAATATTGACATCGACCAGCTATACCTACAGTACCGAAACTACAAAGAATCAAGATTAAAACCTAGTTCAATGTACGAGCTTGACGGTATTTATTACAGACTCATAAAAAATAATTTTAATCATGCTAGTATAATTTCTATCACAAAGTTAGATATTATGAAATGGCAACAGAATTTAATCGACTTGAATTACAGCTATAAGTATAAAAAGAAAATCAGATGTATATTAAATGGCATGTTTAAATTTGCTGTCATGTATCTTGATTTACCAACTAACCCAGTAGAACATATTGAGCCATTTAGAAATTTATCAAGTAAACCGATCATGAATGTATGGTCGATATACGATTATAAACTCTTTATTAGTAAAGTAGATAATCCTATTTACTCAGTTTACTTTGAATTACTGTATGTAACAGGTTGCAGAAAGTCCGAACTTCTAGCACTTTGTCCAACAGACATTATACGCAATACTCATGAAGTACGTATTCACAAGACAGTAACTAGAAAAGTCACGGATAAACCTTATGAAGTACTTAATACACCTAAAACGAAAGCAAGCATAAGAAAGGTTATGCTACCCTTAACAACCTATAACAGACTACTGATTCACATATCCGATAATAACATTAGCAATGATGAGTTTATATTTTATAAAAAAAATCCTTTGCCTGAAACATCAATACAACGCAAATTAGATCACTACTGTAAAATATCAGGAGTTACACGATTAAAGGTGCATGAGTTCAGACACTCACATGTTAGTCTACTAATAGCCTCTGGCGAAAGTATAGTAACTATATCAGCTAGATTAGGACATGCAAACATTGAGGAAACTCTTAACACATACAGCCATTTAATGCCAGGTCAAGATAAAGAACTTACGGACAATCTAAACGAACTATTAATTTAATACTAAAAATGAAAATACCCCACTTATAACAAGTGGGGTATTCTATATCAGGTCCAATCAAGGTCAAGTAATCTTGTATTATAATTTTTAAA
The DNA here is from genome assembly GCA_947038565.1 of uncultured Clostridia bacterium. Taxonomy (GTDB): domain Bacteria; phylum Bacillota; class Clostridia; order Christensenellales; family UBA3700; genus MGBC100798. The sequence goes on along the minus strand of CAMQWP010000023.1, from coordinate 623 downwards.
TGTATAACATACACATGTGTATAGGTAATATAAAAGCCAAAAAACACGTTTTTTAGATAATAATTAGTCCCGGTTTCTCCGCCAAATAAAGATACGATTATATCGTGTCTTTTTTGCATTTATAGCCATATAATAGCGTTTATTCGCATATAATTGTATTTGAACGCTTTTTCATTGCCAATTTTTTCAGCTTTTTATTGCCTAAGTAACAGTTGATATCATAGCCATATAGTGGCTATTTTGCCGTACAAAATAAATTTCGCACCCTATTTCGCACCCTTGACCTTTTTTTTAAGGGATAGTACCGTGTAGTTTATTGTCGCATCTAGTGCGTTTCGGTTGCTTTCGGTGCGGTTTTATTATTTCGGTGTGATTTTGTTATTTCCGTTGCTGTTGATTTTAATCAAATATCAGCACATTAAAAAAAGCACCAAAACATTATGTTTTAGCACCTTTTCGATAGTTTTTTTGATTCTTTTTGATTCTTTGCGTAGGGGGTTAATACCCCGTTTTGATTAATGATATATTTCGTGGTTAATACCCCGTTTTGATTATTGATATATTTCGTGGTTAATACCCCGTTTTGATTAATGATATATTTCGTGGTTAATACCCCGTTTTGA
>CAMQWP010000022.1 GCA_947038565.1 uncultured Clostridia bacterium | reverse complement strand
CCTTGATAACGTATAATACAAATGATATATCAGCACTAGCTGAGAGCGTTGTCAGCACGGGTAGAGTTTTCCCGTATATGAATAAACATAACGCATATTCGACTACTACGGATACAACTGTGTATCCTATGAGCCGATATATAACTTTATGATTGAGTTTGATAGTTTGTCATCAGCTAAGACAGTTTTTTATAAATTAGATAATTATAGAAGGGCTGAGTATTTGTTCGTTCAATCAACATTTTCAGTCTATATGGGATACAATCCACTTAGGGCAGTTGTAAACATCGTTGTCGGAATGTTGTCTATCATTACGCTAGCAGTAGTAATGCTTAGCTACTTTAATTCGCTTAGCTATGATGCAAAAAACACGAAAAAGAGATGTGGTCAGTTCCTCTCTATCTTCTATAATTTCTACCGAACGAAATATCTTGATGTTTCTTTGCGTTTCATAAAGTTTTATAGCTTATAAATTTCATGATATAATACTTGTAATAGTAATTTTAGTGAAAGAGAATGTGATTCTCTATTGGAGTTCATAAAGGGCGACACGGCGCGATCTACACAAGTAAGTACGGCTGTGTAATGCTTTGCTGTTAATCATTATTCTTGGTACAAGGGCAGTGTGGGGCTAACACTGCGAGTCGTTGGGTAATTAATTGACTTCCGTCAGCTCACCACAACAGTACACACTAAAATCTTTTAGATAAGTCTTAAGTGCGTTTTTTATTTGTCAATTTTAGCCTCGATAATCTATTATATAAAATTATTTATGTGTAAATATTGCTATATATAAGCATATAATGCTATATTCTGATAAAATAAGCTGCGTTTAAGCAATATGATTCATCACGATAATTGCGTTATAACACTTCAATATTTCATCGAATTTAGGACTTCGATACCACTCAATAAAATCCGACTTTAGGTAGTATCGTAAGGAGTGGAGTGACAGGGAGTTGTAAATCTTAGTTTTTGTCCATTTTTGCTCAAAATTGCATTAGGTGGAGCTGACGGGGGTTTACCCCCTGTATTCGTAGTAGATTTACATATTTTGTTGTTTTGGACATAAATAGTGCTATATGTTTTAAGATTAAGTTTACTAGAAAAGTATGATATAATTGTTGATTACTTTAATTATTGAGGCAACGGAGCTAATTGGTAGGAGTTATTGTATTTTGAAAGAATATTTGAAGAGTTTATTAGTAAAAAATACTTAAATGTTGATTTAAGTATTGATATTATATGTAAAAGATATTAATATAATAATATAAAACATAATTATATTATTTTAAATAACAAGAATATATGGGGGAATATATGAATATATTTATAATTAATGATGAAAATGTATATAGCGACGCAATCATAAGAATAATTATTGATTGTGGATCGTTCGACTTATCTAATTTGAATATCGATGTGCTAAATAGTGTTGATGATACGAAATATGTTGACTGGAAAAAGTATGATATTGCGTTTTTAGATATTGAAATAGGTGATAAATCAGGAATTGACTTAGCTGTTAAAATAAAGGAGGAAATCAGAATGTATTATTATTTTTCGTTACTAGTCATGCAAAATACTTATCTTCAGCTCTTAGGACTATACCTTTTCAATATATATTAAAACCAATTGATGAAAAACTGCTTATATTAGAACTTAAAAGTGCATGCCAGAAAATAGTTAACATGAATACTAGTATAATTGTTACATGGAACAATGAAGAACAAATTATTTTATTGAAAGATATTGTATATATAGAAAGCGTAGGGAGAAATCGAGAAATCAATCTTGCTAGCGGTAAAGTTGTGTTTAACAAGTATTCTATTAATCATTTTGAAAAGAAACTTAATCAATATGGATTTGTCAAGAGTTATGCAAGTTTTTTAGTAAACACAAGATATATTAAAAAAGTTGATAAAAACGATATTTGTTTGACATTCAATAGAAATATTCCTATCAGTAAAGGAAGATTAGATATTGTTAAAAAGGTTTTTATTAACAGTGTTTCAGAGAGGGTTTTATGAGTGTAGAGAAAGTTTGTGTTATTATTTTTTCTCATTTATTGACATTGGCTATTACAGACATAGGATGTAGTATTTATGGCAAGAGACGAATTAGCAACAATTTAATTAATTTTGGTATTTATTTAGTTGCGTCTGCGTTAAATGCTGTATTGTTTATATTTATTTCTATACAGTGGGTTTTTGTTATCTTATCATTTCTCTTAATTTTTGTGTATTCCTTTACTTATGAGATTCCTATACTAAAGCACATTATTTCAGTTTCAGTAATATGGATTGTCGGTGTTTTAAGTGAGATTTTATTTGGTTTCATATATAGTTTTATTTATGACTTTAATATTCCCAAACACAAGAGAATCCGATTGTTGCAGTTCAGATTACATTATTTTCTAAAATATTAATAATTTTGGTATTGATAGTTATTAGATTAAAGTTCTCTAGAAATAATGGCAGACTAACATATAGGATAGCACTAGGATTGTCAGTTTTGCCATTATTGACGGCGGGGTTACTATACTTAATAACGCGATTAGTATATGAAGCAGACAATAAGACTATTGAGATTATTGCACTATCAATGACATTCATGCTTATTGCGTGCAATATTGTGGTATTTATGTTGTTTCAATATATTTTAATTCAAAATGATAAGGTTAATGAAACAGCAATGCAAGCAGAAGTAAGTGATATGGAAACAGCATATTATAAAAACTTATCTTTTAGACAGGAGCAATCTAGTAGAGTTTTACATGATTTAAAGAATAAAGCATTTGCTTTAGAAGATATGGTTAGGCTCGGAGACCCTATGGCATTGGAAAAAATATCAGAGATATGTGAAGTTATAAAGGATGTTCAACCAAAGTCTTATACGGGGGTAGCTGCAGTGGATTATTTGCTAGCTACTAAGGCATTAGATGCAAAAGAGCGGGGAATTAAATTTACAATATCATCTTCATTATGCGATACTCCTAAAACAAGTGCGATAGATTTATGTGTGATTTTAGGGGACTTAATTGATAATTGTATTGAGGCGTGTGAACAAGTAGAAGAAAAGTATATTAATTTAAAAATATCAAAATATGAGGATTACATTAAATTATTTTTATCTAATAGTGTGGCTAATGGTGATGTGCGTCTAAGTGAAAAAACAAGTAAAAAAGATAAACTCTTGCATGGATTTGGTATTGCTAACGTGAAAGAAATAATTGAGCAGCAAAATGGTATATATACTGCACAAAAAAATGCAGGTGAATATGTTGTAAATATAATGATAATATAGTATAAAGAGTTAATTAAAATATATGATTGAACATTCTTGAGGGGATGTCCAATTTTTTGATTTCTAAGTTAATTGTGAAATAATTTCGGCTAGGTTGTGTTGAAAATCCAACATTACCATATTAAACACCAAAATTGCATCGCCTATTTACATTGTAGATTATTTATACTATACTTTAAGTGGAGGAAGTATGATAAATTTAATTGCTACTAAAGTTGTAGAAAAATATATTAATAAAGGAATTTTGAAGCTTACTGATAAGGAAATGTACGTATATTGTTTTGAGATTCTAATATCAACTTTAATCAATGGTATTATTCTATTGAGCATAGGTTTTGGAACTCAGCACTATATAAGCACAATTGTATTTATTATAGTATTTAGGGCTCTTAGAGGTGCTACTGGTGGATATCATGCTAATACCCACTTAAAATGTTTTTTAACATTAATTATAAATTTTTCACTTTTAATTGTCATGCTAGAATTTATAGAAGTTAATATACTAAATTATATTGCAATATTAATTATGGTTTCTTCATTGTTTATAATAACAATTTTGGGTCCAGTTGATAATATAAATAAAAGATTGACTATTTATGAAAAATCAAAGAAAAGATTACTATGCTCGATATATTATTTTGTTTGTATATTTACATATTGCATTTTAATTTATTTTGAAGGAACAAAAATTTATGGATTCACAATATCTTTTACAGTGATGTCTGTGGCAGTGTCTTTAATTATTGGAAAGCTAGAGGACAAAATAAGAGCAAAGCATACACTAGGGTTAAGGGTAATAAGATACATACCATAATGAGGAAATTATGAAAAAGAATAACAATGAAAGCAAGGCGATATTGCCAAAGCTAGCTAAGAAAATAGGCGAGAAAAGCGTAAGTGCTGCGTCTGTTTGGTGGTATCATCAACCAGTTGTGCCAGAGTCAATGAAGAGTAAGAAGTAGAATATAGTTATGTTAATTAGTATATTAAAGGGTATAATAAATGTAATTAGTTTTATAACAAAAATGTTAATGTAAGCACAAATTATAAAAAAACATGTTTGTATAATAGGAGGGTGTATGAAAAGGAAATTATTAGTGGTGTTAATATTAATTGTTGTAAGCTGTATAACAGCAATGGCACTTGTGGGGTGCGCAGAAACTGCTGAGCCACCATATAATGTTAGATTGGATATAACTAATGGAGAGTTAGGAAGTTTTCAGGGTGAGTCATCATTAAGACTGAAATCAACTATGATGGCAAGCCAAAGGTTTTCGATATTAAGGTGTATAATTTAGGTCTTGAAAGATATCTTATTGATAAAGACATGGAAAAATAGAACTTAAATTATTATATTTCAGTTGCAATAAAAACAGAGACTGATCCACATCATAAAGGAATAGATTTCGAAGATGATAGTGAATGGCCTACTGAGGTAGGGTTTTATAATATAGTTATAAAATTCAATATTACACCTTTAGATTTCGATGAAAGGGATTATGATTATAGAACAGACACTATTCGGATTGATTTAATAATAGAGGAGGTAGAAAAATGAATAAACTAACAAAGAAAAGTACGATTCTTAAAAAGATGCTATTGCTAATGATAGCGATGGTCATGATGACATCGGTACTATTTGGATTGGTGGCATGTGAGAAAGAGCCTGTAGATCCGGTATATGAGATAAAACTCTATGATGACAAATGGGAGGAAATAGAAAAAAGTTTTTTGGAAAATGGAACATATTGGTATGATTGTGGATATGAGTACGAGTATGATGGCAGTAAAAAGGCATTTAACGCGATAGGATATAAGGATGGAGTAGAGTTTTATAGGCTGGATTACAAAACGACTCCTTACCTAAATGATAACATCATAATTTTATCTGTTAACAGAGCCGCAACTCCGGGCAATTTGCCTTTGGAAGTAGGAAGATATAGCCTAGTATACAGTTTTCCTATTCGAATTTCTGCTGGGCCGCCTGAAGGTCATACTAAAGATGAATGGAGTTTCGCTTCTGACGTTATGCAAGCTGTTACAATATATATAATATAATAAACGAATTTAGGAGGGAGAAGTGATGAACAAGAGATATGGGAAAGTATTTTGTGGCTTGATAATATTATGCATGCTATTGTCAAGTGTATTTATAATGGGATTTGTCATGCCAAAAGCGTCAGCGGAAAGTGGTGGTAAAAAATTTAGTGAATACACTGATTATGACGAGTTGATTGGCTCCGAAATAACAATTCAGAAATATGCTGAATCAATGAGTGGTAAAATATTAAATGCGTCTTTCGGCGAAGTGGATAAATACGCTAGCACTGTTAAGCGTGCACCAGGAGCTGATAACATCATGCGTATGACTGCAAGTGAAAGTGACCCGATAGTAAAAATAGTGCCAGATGAATTGTTCAAAACAGCTAATGAGACTGTGCATATGGGCAAGGCGTATGGGTTCTTTGTGAATACAACAGAGCTTCAACCTGGTGTCATGATCTCAAATGTATATGTTTTTGACTTTTTTGATGAATATCAGATGGTGGAAACTAAAGACCATGCGAAGTTTAAAATAAGTCCATTGTTTCAGAGAGAATTTGTGTATTTTAGTAGTAGTGTCACTTCAATAAACACTAGACTGCTGAGAAAAGGGCAATATCCTGATATTGATGGGTTTGAGAATAATGGCATGAATATTTCTACTGATGTAAATGCTGGAATAGTTGTGCCGTTACCATATTTTTACGCCTCAACAAACTATGTGTTTGCAGAAAGCAACAGATATAGAATGACTGATGTTGTTAATACAATATCTTTGTTTAATGATCAGCATTTAAACGAAGGTGCTGTTGGGTATGTTGCAAAAAATGATTTAGGTAGGTTTATAATACAACAAGACTTGTCATATAAGGCAAAAATATATGATGTGAATGATAATGCTGTTGGAAATGCTTTGGAAGTTTTAATAAAATATGGGTTTGATAAGGGGGTAGGTAAATTGAAAGGGTTGGTTCCAGGATTATATGAGTCCTTGGAAGCGTAAACACGATTTATGATATGTATCAAGCAACACTTGACAAAGAGATTGTTATTGGAAAAGATTTTACTTATGTATCAAATTACAGTACGAGTCAAGGACAAATAGATGGTCAGGGTTATTTGAGCAGATCTTCTATAACTAAGCTAGCGCTGGATAATACTGATGGTAAATATGGCGCGGGGAGCTTTTTGTTCTATGACATTGGAGATACCCTTACAAGTGATTATTTGTTAGGATTTACTCCAGTAAAAGGTGCAGATGGCGAGTATAAAACACCATGGGAGGCAACTGCGAGAATAGGCTATACCATGAACTTTAAAAGCACTAATGATTTAGATAAAGATAAGAAATGTGGGGATGTAGAAGACCTTGAAATTTTTGATGAATTTGACAAAGAGTACAAGGATATAGATGAAGGTCAAGAGCAATATGTAAGCTTATTAACTGAGGGCGTAAATTCTTTTAAATTTACTCCTAAATATAGTGGTAAATACAATATAAAAACTAGTGGAGCACTTAAAGAAGTAAATATTTGCGAAATCAATAATAATGGCAATGCAGTAATTAGTAATATTGATCAATTCAATAAGGTGCTTAATATGGACTTAATTAGAGGAGTTGAGTATTCATTTGTTGCAAAGTTCAAGAACTATCGAAATTATGGTCAATATGAGATAGTTATGGAATATGTTCCTTATAAAATAAATATTGATGGCGAAAATCTTTCATTCGACATTGTGGGGGTAGGCGATTATAGTTTAGTAGAATTTGATGTCAAACAAATGGCTGGTTATAATTTTGAATTATCTACTTCTGGAAGGGTTAAAGTGGAAGCCTTTGATAATTCAAATAATATTGTTTTTTCTACTAATGTAGGAGATGATGGTAATATAAACGCAGAGTTAGCACACTTTTTGGACTCTGATGTTTATACAATGAAAGTAAGTAATTTAAGTGAAGGTATAATAAGTTTTGATGTATCTGTAGTGTCTGCAAAAACAACAGATTTAGATAAAGTTTATAGTGAGTCAAAAGAAGAACTGTTTTATAGTATAATTCCGACAAGTGATTGCAAATTTGCTATAAACATTGTTGCGGGACAACCTGAATTTGCGATTTATTCAGCTAGAGGAACTAAATTAGTTTTTTATGTGAGTGGCAATATGAGTAGTATTAACCTTCTTGCTGGAGATGTGTATTATATTAAAATGACAAATAAAGGGTTAACTGCAGTTAGTTATTCTTTTGCTAATAAATATGAGCAATTACTTATAGGTGATAATAATGTGACAACTGGCACTAATTCTACAGATCGATTAATGTGTATAAGCTCAACAGCTTCGGATTTTAACATTAATATTAAGTCTACTAATGCTACTATAAAAGTTATAGATAGTAATAATAACAATATCTGTCTTAAAGCAGGTAAAATATACTATGTTTATATAACAATTAACTCTGGGAGTAGTTGCATTATAAATGTTGAAGTAAATGCTAAAGAAGCCGGGGGCAGCCAAATTGAGCAAGTAACAGATAGTATCGGCAGTGAAGGATACTCGGTAATTAAATATACTGCACCTACAGATGGATTTTATAATCATCAAATTAGCCCAATTTTTAGATATGAGGTGTATAGCGAACAGCTAGTAGCATTAAATAGTAAATTGAAATTCGCAGCTGGTCAGACCTATTATATAAAGGTATACGGAGCTGTCGGACAAACATTTACTATGACATTTACTTATGACGTAAAGCATGTTATCGTTTCGGATTTTAATGTAGTGGTAGATGGTACATACAGATTTGATGTTGAGAGTGATGGCGATTTCATTTTTAGAGCGTTTGAAACGACATATTATATCGATATTTTAGGCTTAAATAGTGTGTACATATGTCAAAACATGAAAACAAGTGATTTAAATGCTAATATGAAACTTGACTCGGGTACATATATTATAGTTATTCGAGGTGTTAGTGGGCAGAATTGGTTGTCGATTAAAAATAAGGATAGCATTAGCCAAAGTAGTAAAATTCATCTGAGTACTGATGGTTCTGTATTTAATTTGGAACCTAAAAGCAGTATTGTTTTAAGTTATACTCCAAACGTAAGTGCTATTTATTATCTTGAGTTTGATGCTCAATTGCCTAATAAGGCGATAAGAGTATTTTATTATGAAAGTAATGGTATTATACTTAATGTTGATATGATAAATTTAAATGGAAGTAATAAATTATTTCAACTTGAATTATTGGAAAATACTACTTATTATTTTTCATTTGATAACTATACAGAAAGTAGCATAATGCGTAATAGTTACAAATTATATATACCTGCTATTATTAATAATGTTATTATTAATGGTGATTATGTATTTGAAAATGGTGAGCTTATAAGTAATAATGGTTATGAGATTAATTTAATTATGGGGTATGCCTATAATATGGTAGTTGAATATAAGTGGAATCCTACTAAGCCGGAATTAAAATTTGTCGCAAATTCTGGATTAACTGTGACTAGTAATAGCATAAGAGTTGATTTAGATGCTTCAAATAATAACACAGTTAAAGTTTTAGGGTTAAGCATAGCTGTTAGCAATATCAATATTAGAATTAAAGTTTCAATGCCTTATTCTCTCAATACATCACTTAATGGTAACGAGTTAGTAGTTAAAATAGTATTCCATGAGGATTTGTATAATAATTCATATTCTGATATTAAAATAAATGTAAAAGTGGATAATTCAGATCTTTTAATAGATGTTAATGATTTCATTGCTGATAATGGTGTTTATAAGTATAGCTTTAGCAATCACTACAATTTAACGAATGCTAGTTACAACGTACACGTGACTACATGTATTACTTTTGGTTCAAATAAGGTAGAAATTAGCAAAGCAGCTGGACTTTTAGAAACAGTACAGATTACTTCTGGAAATTCTGATAGTGCAAGAGTTTATGTTGATTTAACGGGCAGAAATGATTTTAATATAATTCTTGGCAAGAATGTAGAAACATGTTATGTTTTAGGTAATAAATTTTACAATAATTCGAGCTTTTTAGTCAAATCAAGCAATAAGGAAATCATGATATTGTTAAATGGTGTTTCGTGGTCATGTAGTAATGGACTTAATTATGATTTCTCAAGTGAAAGGGAAAAAACTACTATAGTATTAGAAAATGATATTTTAATAAGTGGTTATGCCAATTTGGGTATATTAAACGCTAAGAATTTAATATTACTTGGTAGAGGTACTTTAAAAATAACTGGTTCTAATGGTGTAAATGGTTCTGCTGGTTGTAACGGTGCAAATGGAACTAATGGCATTGTCGCAAATAATATAGATATTAGTTCATCTAATATTTCACTGAATGTAATAGCTGGAAATGGTGGTTATACGGATCCGTGGGGTCTTGGAAGACACGGAGGTAACGGAGGAAAAGGATATAAAGGTGGTAATGGTGGAAATACTACCATACATAGGATGGAGAATAATCGACATGGAAAAGGTGGAAATGGTGGAGCGTCGTATGGATCAATAGAATACATTGTTAGTAGTGGATATAGTATTGACTATTTAAGTAAAGGAGGCGTTTCTGAAGCAAGTCAGTCATGGTATCAAGGGTCAAAAGGAATAAATCATGGAGAAGAAAGATGTAAAACCTATGAATCAAATTGAAAGTTTTAAGATAAAATGAGATGATTCGTGCATTGAATACGAAGATAAGTGATTTTCAATGCACAATGTCTTAAGTTGCTATTGCAAAGTTAATCATACGAGGCGATAGGAAAATTGCTTGAAATTTATGGTGAGTTCTTAAATTAAAAATAAACACAGTAGGAGAAATAAATGAATGCAAATAAGTTTTGGCTCGAAGAATTCGGTGACGTTAAAAGTGTGTATGACTTTGCGGGCATTGAGATATAAAGAGCCGAATTTAATACAGAATCGATTTTGATTAATGATACTATGCTTGAGACAGGTGATAAGGACTTGTCTAAAGGTGAAATACAAAAGATTTCATTGGCAAGAGTTCTTATTAGAAAACCTAGTGTTCTAATTCCTGACGAGCCGTTATCTCATGTGGATCAAGAGTCTGTTGACGATTTTTTGTTAGCATTGAAATCATATAATAATGAGTATAAGACTACAATTATTATTAAAAGTCATGATAATAGAGTTGATAGTATAGTTGATGAAACTATATGCATATAAAGCATAATGAATGATATTTGCTGTTTAATGATAGATTTATCTTTAATATTTAAAAGATAAAATACAATCGAAATCATTTGATAGCGATCATGTATGAAGTAAATAAAATTAGCTGCATTAGCGTGGGTATTTAATGTTTAATGATATTCATCCTGAGCAAAGTATTAGATTTAGTTGAACTAGGAGGCATATGAGTAAAAAGAAAAAAATCATTATAAGCATTACAAGTATAATTATAATTTTGTGTATTGTGATAACAATTGTGTTAGTGTGTTTATGGGGTGGAATGACATTGCATACTAAAGAATTGGATTTTGATAAGCTCTCCAAATATAGGGGAGGCGATGTGCTTATTTTAGACACATTGCCTTTTGGTGATGAACTTGAAAGTAGCGATAGCGCTATTAAATTTCCTTATCCCGATTATGAAAATTCGAGTATAGATGAAGATGATCCGCGAGGATTTTACGCTCATGTTATTTGGGATGTTTTGACTAAGCCTAGCAATACTGTTGAAACTAGCAGTGCTACGAAAAGTAGTAACGTGAGTCCAGTAGGTGATTCTAGCATATTATCTAGAATAGCTCCTGGTCCGTTCACTAACTTTGCGTTTAACCCCTTTGGATTTAACAAATACGCAAATGGCTATGAAGTAAAATCACTGGCTAAAAAGGCTGATGTGGATATGAATAAATCCTTCATATTAGATGTGAGAACACCACCTGCAAAGGGAGATATCCCTGAGTCGGCAAGGGTGAATTATTATGAGCTTCCAAATATGGGGCATGAACAGCGAGTGACATACTACTTGAGAGTCGAGGATAACGCTTCTTACTATGATGTGGAATATAAACATCTGCATATTGTCTTTCAGCAAGGTGAAAATATTTATTAATTGACATTTTAGCATTATTTTAATATGCAGGAGTTAAGAGAAGATACGTCAATTGTATTAGATTCATTACTAAAATAATAAATAATAAAGCAAAAAAATAATGTTAAGAACTAGAAATAAAAAAATCATTGCATTATTACTAGCGATTATAGTACTAGCTGTAAGTATACCAACGGATTATTTATATTCATGCAAAGTAATGATAAAACTAATAGTCCAATAATGCAAGAAAAGAGCAGTTTAAGCGAAATGCTTACGTCTGAAGAATCGGCATTCCCTTCGGGTGCAGAATACATGAGCAAACGCACAATATGAATAACATATAAAAAGAAGATGTTCAACAAAAACAGTCAAAAACATAATACCAATCAATGGAGATAATATTAGCTACGTATTGACATGAATCTTAAACCATGCTAAAATATTAATACAGAGTGATTATTTACTATTTTGATGATATTATCTTAAATTTACATAAGATAATATATAATAGACACTCACATAATCGTAAATCACAAAGTCAAGTAAATCATATTTGCAACTTTAGGTAATTAAGATTATTAATATATCTGCATGGAATTTAAGTGACTATATAAAAGGTTTAATTAAAGGAACTATAACATATTAAGGGGTATGAAAGATATGAACATTAAAAAAATAAGTATTGTCAGCATTGTATCAGTTGTCGTGATGGTTGCCGCATTAGTCGGACTTGTGGGGTGTGATGAAGAAATGAATGAACCTGGCTGGGATCAAAAGTATTCCTTGAACTTAGAAAATATTGAAGAGTTTGAGATAGCTTTAGGTAGAGATGTACTACAATGTGCAGAAGGAGAAATTGTCGACATAGAGATAGTGTCAAGTCCACCCGACTCATTATACAAATATATTGATAACATTACCTATATGCCTGAGATATACCGATCTTCGATGAGCATTAGTTACGATTCATATTTAATAGGTGCTACGATCTATCGTTCGGACTTAACAGATTCATTTGAAGATGTAGAGCTGTCAGAATATGAAGAGCAAGTGATGCTTGATAATGGATGCCGAGGTGGCTATGCGTTTACTAAGCTACAGCAAATTATTATTAGAGTGAAAGCTAAAGGATTGTTGTATGAATTTTCTCTTGATAGTACAGTAGACACGTGCGACACAGACAAGGAAGTATTGATGAGATACATTAATAGTTTAATTTAGATAAGATAGGAGGACTAAAATTATGAATAATAAAAGAATGAAAGTAAGCAAATTGTTAGCACAAGCTATATCTATTATTATGGTGGCTATATTGCTTTTAGTTTGTATTTATGGCGCTTTAAATGTTGTACAATCAGAAGTGGCAGTAACTTCCGTAAGTACAGTAAATAGTAAAGATTTATCTCAAAATGAAGTTGATAATATTATCGAAGAGGTAACTTATTTGCAATCAGCGAAATCGGAGAATATTAATGTCAATAGAACGAGTGCAAAAAGAGTTGTTTCTGAAAGCAGATCAATCATTTTAAGTAATTTTAACGATATGAATAATTATGTATACATTGAATTTCAATTAGGTGGATATGCAATTTATGATAGAATAAGTTCAGAAATTTTCGAAAGAACAGAAAATGGTGCAGGTCCATATTGTAATTATAATGCTAATGATAGCTTGTACTATGGTGGACCTATGAATTATTATGTCAAAGTAAGTAGCGGATACAAGAATATTGTTGACAATGTTATTGTTTCTAAAGAATATGGAAAGGTATTGACTAGTAATTGTCAAGAAGTAAGTTTGGAAATAATAGAAGAGCAGAGGGTGGAGCAGATGTTGATGAAGTCAAATGCACAAGCGGCTAATAGCGCTCCAATTTATCATTATTTGGGAGAAAATATTGCTGATTCCAATATGTGTAGTAGTGCTATGTGGTATTTTACTGTACTAGATATACTTACTATGCAAAATAGCTTGAATTCAAGAGGGGGTAGAAATACTTTGCCATCAGCTGATTTTGGTAATGGAATTGGTACGGATGTTGTTTTTGCTAAGAATGGTAAGGGATCATGTAGTATTGTAGCTTTAGCTATGGTATTACAGTATTATGAAAGAAGTGGATTTATGAACTTTGTTCCTGATGACGTAAATAATTTTAATTTGATGTATGATTATAAAGTGTATACTGAATATGGAGAGCAGCAATTTAGTAGTATAGATAAAAATTTAGTGAAGGCAGAGTCTTTGCATCAAGAATTGCTGTGGATAATGTTTCCTGAAGAAAGAAATAAGATTGACCCTAATTTCGCAATACACTTAAAGGATATGCAGGGTGCCTTAGGTACATATTTAAGTTATCACGGTCTTGATTCAGTAAGCGCTACACATAGAAATAATGCAAGTGGAATTGAATCTCAGATCAAGAAAGGTAATCCCGTGATGGTTAGTTTTCAAGGGGAATATAATAATGGGTCAATAGGTACAGTTAGTTCACACTCTGTAGTAGCATATGCATATACCAGTGAAAAAGTATCGATTTGGGAGAATACACTAGAATATGTTATTAACATGGGTTGGTATGGTTATCCACAGCATACAATTAACAATGTCGATTATCCTTCTACTACTTACGGTACAGTGTACATTAATGAGAATTTGCCGTATGCAAATATGAGCTTAGATGTGTTTTAATCTTATATTTGAAGAATTAATAATTAAGGAATGGCTCGGGATTGTGTACCGAGCCATTTTTCGTTATAAGGAATATGAATATAGCAAAACAGCATAAATGAAAGTCATATCTTTAAAGCAAAAGATGTGGCTTTTTGAATGTCAAAACAAGAACTAAGGGAGAGTTATGGAAATACAAAAAATAACAGTCGAAAAATTGAAAGTCGCAAAGTATAATTCAATGCGATATTTAAAGCCTGAAGACAGCGAATTCGAAAAGCTGAAAAGGAGCATTGAGGAGTTCGGATATGTCGATCCAATTATATGGAATAAGCGAACTGGAACAGTAGTAGGCACGACGCGTAAAGTAAAGTTGCCTGTGGCAAGTTTATAGCCAAAGGGGTGTGTCCTTTGGGAGTCTTGAAAAGACGGAAAAGGATGCGAACTTGTGAGCAGTGAGGGAAGATGAAGTCGACGAACGAGCTGGAGGTCACCAAAGGCTAAAGGTAATGAAACATTTAGGATATAAGGAAGTCGATTGTGTTGTTCTCGATATTGACGAGAATAAAGAGAAAGGCTGGAAATAGTCGCACTTATACACCATCTTCGATGGTGTATAAGTGCGAACTGCGTTGCGATTGGAAAATCCCCAAACTCCTTTTATGACGAAAGCCAAAACATAACCCCATACCGACCACCACCCTTGACATAGCAAAATTGAAATGCCTGTTAATTGTGCCGACGGTGAAAAACTCAAAAATATAAAATTTTCTTTTTCCGTCGTTTATGCAGTGTAGCATTTCAACTTCACTTCGTAAAGGGCAAGCAACAAATAAATTTGTGGTGGTTAGATTGTGGAATGTTGTAGTTTTGCCTATGGCTCAAAATCTAAAAATATGAAATCAAGGAAAGGAGGATTATATGGCAATATTCTATTGCTCAATTAAAATAGTAAGTCGTGGTAAAGGCAAATCGGCTGTCGGTGCAGTATTACAAACGCTTAATCAGAATGCACTCGTTGCACTAAGTGCAGATTGCGAGGATAATGGATTCAGCTTTTGCAGCATGAAGAGTTCGTAATGTGCGATGTTCACATGGCAAAAGAGATAGGTAGGCAAGAAACATACTTCGCAGATAGAAGATATGAAACTTCATGATGATTATGTGGTAGATTTCTATGGTAACAAGGTAGAGAAATCGACCTTGATGGAATGTATTATTCTAGTGCCTGCTGACTGAAATAATCAATAATATCATGTAAATCATATAGGAAAGTCAGTCTTTTGATTGACTTTTTCTTTGTGATAAAGGAGGAAAGTTTGAGCAGTATTATCGTACCTAAAAAGCAATTGATACTACCACCTAATAAACTAGTCATGCCACCACATAATCAATCGTTAGTCGATAGAGCAATCAGACACCAAGACAAAACTAGTGTATATAATAGTAGAGGGATATTGATTTTATAAATAATGAGTGGTATAATTTTATGGAGAGGTGGAGTATGACAAATGAATATTATGTATGTCTAAATGAAGAAATTATAGATTGGTCTGATTTGAAAGCAGAAAGCAAATTAGAATTAATAAAGGAATATAACGTAACTGGTGTTATGTGGGGTATATTCAAGCTTTATGACTACGGCATAAGCTGTTTGCAGGAACTGATTAACTTTACCAGACGACCAACTATCGGAGTTGTTTGTTGCGACGGGCGAGTATTCTTGCTTTCGATTGATAGTTTTACTGAACAAGATAAAGGAAATAAAATTACTTTAAAGAATTATATTAAGTCTTATAATAATTTTATTAGTAAAATCTCGAAATCTGAAAAAATCTGGAAAGACGAAGAAAGAAAATATTCAGCTATAACTGAAAACACAATTTTGCCTGATGGGATTTCATGGTTGTTTCCTTCATTTAAGAGATTGAAATTTTTTCGTATGCAAGATAAGTTCTGTCATAGATTTAGATTGCATGTGCCAAAGGTGAAGGAAAAATGTCCGTTAGTCATTTATTTAGACGGCGCAGGCTGTCCTGGTCATGATAACGTCAAGCAAATGTTTGGTGTAATTAATCCTTGGCATAAACTAAAGAAGTCAAAAAGGAATTGTTATTTCTTAGCACCTCAATTGAGCTATGCTGAAGGGTATAATAGAGATGAGCATTCTGAGATGTTAGGGGAGTTAGTTCAACATATTTCGGAGAGTTACGGAAATATCGACCTATCAAGAATATATTTAGTAGGCGTTTCATACGGTGGATATGGTGTTATATATGAGTCTTTTAGACATTCAGACAGATATGCAGCAGTAGTGTCTGCTGTTGGTTGGGTATACGATAAGTCGCAAATGCAAGTGAATTACGACCGTTATGGACAGGATAAATATCATTTACCTATTGATGATGATGGGATAAAAGAGTTGGCTAAGACACCAACATGGCTTGCATGTAGCAATGTCAAATTGGGGCATAATGAGCCACTATATCAAAGACTTACTCAAGCTGGTGCAGAGGTGAAATTTACTAGATGTGATAAGCATGGACATGGAATGAGTACTGCTTTCCTTAGAAAACAAGAATGGGACTCGTGGATGTTTAGTAAAATAAAGTAATTAGTAGTTTTTCTAACATATTAGCAAGTATCAGATTGGTGCTTGCTTTTTCTATGCCAAAAAGGAGGTGTAATGGTGATATTTAGAGCAAGAAGTAGGGGCAAACCAACAGAACAGACTGAGACTATAGGGGTAGATGGTAAGGTGTAAGATATTATCAGGGGGGGGGTCGATTTAGACTCCTCTTCTTGCTCTAGTGGAGTCGAGGTCGATGAAATACGGGCAATGCAGACTAGCGCAGTTTATGCGTGTGTTAGAGTTATCAGTGAAACGATATCTAGCTTGCCGTGTAGTTTGTATAAATCAGTGGATAAGGGTCGAGAGGTGGCAAAGGAACATCCACTATGTGAGGTGTTGCATGATATGGCAAACCCAGAGATGACTAGTTTTACTTTTAGAGAGGTTATGATGACCGCTCTTTTATTATACGGTAATGCCTATGCTAAGATAGTTCGAGATCGTGCGGGCCACGTAAAAGAGCTATGGTATTTAAGAGCCGATAGGGTTACCGTTGAAAGAGATTTAGTTACTAAGAAAATCAAATACACTTTTTCTAGTGATATTGATAATAAGACACATGTGTTCAAGGCGGAGCAAGTATTCCTCATAGTAGGAATGTCATATGACGGACTGAAAGGATTATCTCCGATTGACCAAGCAAGAAAGTCCGTCGGACTAGCCTTACCAACTGAAGAGTTCGGGGCGAGGTTCTTTGGTTATTACTAGAGTACAATAAGACTAAAACTCATGGATAAAATAGCCAAAAATCTACTCGATGGTCGACTATCGATATGCTTTTTGTGTATTATTGTAGTTGTATATTATCAATAAGACTTTGCTAACATAACTTGACACATTTTAAAATATAATGTATAAACATTGCATATTATAATATAGACTAATATAATGCCATTATAGATGTGGAAATAAACTAAAAACTTTTCTGAGCTGCATTGACAATGCAAGAAATATATGGTAATATTAAGTGATTATAAAAAATAATATCTATATATTAGTTTAATCTATTATAAGGGTAAGCAATAATTCATAAGAGGTATAATAATGAAAAATTCAAGAGTATTTAAAAGTTTAATAATAGTGCTGTTATCAGTAGTGATGTGCTGTTCTATTTTGGTTGGTTGCATTAGTAATACGGGTGAGATTATTACAATTACCTTTTACGATGGTGAGACGGTTTATGAAACTATAGATATTGATGATGAAACACAGACTATAACTTTCCCGATTGCTCCTACAAAACAAGGGCATGAATTTGCTGGCTGATTTTTCGATAATAATACATTTGAAGATGAGCTTATTGAAGGCACTATAGTTGGAGATATATCCGATCGTAAGGAAAATAAAAATACAGAAATAGAAACGGACAATGGAAATGAGAATACCGAAACTAACGATAAACATCTATCTGATGATAATGTTAATATTGCAAGTGTTGAAATCAATGTTTATGCAAAATGGATAGTCAATGCAAATATGATAACCTTTAATCCTAACTATCAAGATGGAGGAGCAGAATATACCCAAAACATATCTACGGGCGATACGGAAGCGTTAAAAGTTATGAGCTTCGAAAGAGAGGGGCATACATTTATCGAGTGGAATACATTAAAAGATGGCACTGGCGATGGCTATGAAAATGGTGCAGAATACACCATACTATTTGCTGGTGATGTGGAGCTATATGCAATTTGGGCAGAGAAAGAGAAAGAGTATTCAGAATATAAAGAGGAAATTTATAAAGAGAATATTGACGGCACTTATGACATCGTTACAACTACAAAGACTGGACTTGTAAGCGCTAAAGCCGAAATGCAACCATCAGTAATTAATGGATTTACATTTAATGCAACAGGCAGTGTACTTAGTGGTAATATCACAAAAGACGAAATGCTTGTGCTAAAAGTTTATTACACAAGAAATAATTATACAATTACATTCAAAAATTATGATGGCACAGTGATTCAATCAAAAGTTATGAAGTATAGTGAGACTTTGATATTTGACGGCGCTGAGCCAACAAGGGACGCAACAGTGCAGATTAATTTTATAACAATAAACGGTATCATGAAAAGTAGAGAGCCTACCAGTGTGGATCAAGGCGAAACCAAACTCAAGAAAGAGAATCGCACTATTGACGGAACACTGGTAGTTGATATTATTGCAATAAAGAATAAAGTCAAGGTAACTTGGGATTATATAACAAGCGAAGATATGGCAAGACTGCAGTCGGCAATTGCCAAAAGTGACTTTGTAGAAGTCGAGTATAATGACAGTAAAGGCATGATGACGATTGTAGCCTAGTCAGCAGATTTATCATTTACACCGCACTATGATAATAGAACTAGCACCGTCATGTGGAAAGGCGTGAGTGTGGAGATTATTGAGGTATAGGGGTTGATATAATAATATAAGTATGATATAAAATTTAAAAAGGAGATTGCTATGGTTGGATTTTGGATATTTATGTTTTTAATGATATTATTATTTCCATTGTTTTTATTGGTAATGGGAATTGTATTTGCAAAAAAAACACCTAAAAGCATTGGATCATTGTATGGCTATAAGACATCAAGATCATTGCTAAATGATGAGACATGGGCTTTTGCACATGCATACTGTGGCAAAATTTGGATGGTTTTAGGAATGTTAATGTTGTTTTTAAGTATATTGATTTATACTATTCCAACATTGGTGCTTGAAATGCAAAAAGAAGTATCAGGCATTATTGGTGGGGTAACAGTTGGAGTTCAGTTGCTTTGTATATTAGTAACAAGAATCCCTGTGGAGAGAGCGTTAAAGAAAAATTTCGATAGTTTTGGGGTGAGAAGATAATAAATAATTCGCAATATAGCAAGTATCAAATATGATGCTTGCTTTTTGCATGTCAAAAGGAGTTGAAAGCATAGAATATTTAGACGGAGTACGGCGAGTATATTGCAAGGTTAAAATCGTATATGCAGATAAAGATGTTCTAAGGAATTAAAGGTAGAGAGTACGGAGAGAGTAAAATATCGCATATGAGTCATGTTGTGCTTGGATACAATGAGCCGAGTATAAAGGCTTGTACAATGGATGGAAACATTGCACTCGATGACAAGTCTCAGATGCGTGTTGCTGGTCAAATTTGTGGCTTTTGGAGTGATAGTCAAAGTGATAATGATGAAGTGTTTTCCGAGCCATATCCTTACGTAGATGTTTCATTTATTGCAAGGTCAATAATAGATCGGTTAGTAATCGGTGATGCTAAATTAAATCAGTATCCAGTTGATTTTGATATCATATGTTTTAATGCAAAAAACATGGAAATTTCAAGGCAAAATTACATGCAAA
>CAMQWP010000021.1 GCA_947038565.1 uncultured Clostridia bacterium | reverse complement strand
GTTAATACCCCGTTTTGATTAATGATATATTTCGTGTGAGTTTACCCCCCCGCTGACGGGGGTAATTAGGGGTAGAGATTTGACCACCCCCCTCCCTTAATCTGAAAAGGGGTCAAGCAAAAATGGCAACCACGCACAAAAAATATCATAGGTATTAACTCGAAAAATATATCACTTCATATATATTCTCTTCATGTTTTTTTAATTTGCTTTTAGTATAAATATTGATTACATTTTATTTAATAAATGCTATATCTTTTCCGCTAAATTCTATCATGTGTTTGGCGGACTTTTCTATTGCATTTATCTATCCATCTTCTGTTATGTTTTGCATTATATATTTATCAATATTTACGACTCAATTCTATGCTTAATTTGTTATACATTAATTAAGCATTTTTGTCATGCTTTTGCTTGTTTATACTATCACGCCAATACACACGATATTTCATGTATTCTAGCTGTTATATTATAGTTAAACCGCAAACGCACTTACTTTTCAAGCAAATTGTTTTTCTTTATGAAGTTATTTTTCCAGTTAAATTGTTATACTTTTTTCTACTATTTTTATTAAGTTTTATTTATTGTTTTACTCTTATTTTTTTATTACTTTTAATCAATTAATTTTCTTTATATTTTACTACTTTCTTTATTCTTTTTTCTTTCTTTTTTCTATTTGTTTTTTATTTGCTTTTGTATTTTTATTTTGTCTTAATTTTACTTACTATCTTTGAAATATATTTTGATGAAATCTAAGTCTATAACTCTCGCCTTTTAATCCTATTACTTGACACTTATGAGTTAGCCTATCTATGATTGCAGTTGCTAACATTTCATCACCTACCAGATCGCCCCACTCTCGAAACTCTTTATTTGTTGTCATAACTAAAGACACTTTGCTTTCACACTCTTTCACAAAACCATAGAACGCTAATGCTTGCAATCTTGTAATTGGTAGATAACCAATCTCATCAACAACTATAACACTACACTCACGGATATACTTCAGCTTACTTCTATATGTTTTGTTATCAGTTTCAGATAACCAAATGAGTAATTCATTGAAGTTCACACAGTAGACTTTCTTGCCGCTTGCTATTACTTGATTTCCTATCGCATTTGCAAGGTGCGTTTTGCCCGTTCCTGCTTGTCCGATAAATATAACATTGAACATCTTCTCAAGCCACTTGAGTTTCTCAAACTCTTCTACATGCCACTGCATTATTCCCTTTATCGCTCTAGTCTCAAAGCTATCAAATGTCATCTCATTATCAAGCCTAGAATTAGACTGTCGCCTTGCTCTGGCTTTTACATCTCGTTGCATCTGTTCTTGCTGCAATATCCTAACAAAGTAATCAATATGCTTTTCTTTTGGAATCGGTTTAGGAAATTCATAATCGCCATTTGCTATGTTGTAAAGCCCTAGCTTTTTTGCAATTGCCTTTACACTACTAATCTCCTTCATAGTCACCTCCTATTAAGCTGTCATACTTACTAAGCTGACTTGCTCGCTCCTTATAATGCGGTGTCGTTCTTCTCGGTATTATATCCTTTGCTTTCTCAATACTTTCTCGACTACACAACCAAGACAACAGTTCTGTTGCACAATTCAAGTTCCGCTCAATGCAATACGTAA
Organism: uncultured Clostridia bacterium; assembly: GCA_947038565.1. Taxonomy (GTDB): domain Bacteria; phylum Bacillota; class Clostridia; order Christensenellales; family UBA3700; genus MGBC100798. The sequence continues at coordinate 20,549 of CAMQWP010000021.1, read as the reverse complement.
TACCGCTTTGTATGATTATGCTATCGTATGTATTACAAACCTTTTTAATCATACTACACTGCTGCCGTACGTATCTAGGCTTTTCACTTTGTATTCGTTTCAGAAACACATTCGCATCAGTTGTGTTGTCTAATAGTTCCAATGTTTCAAACACCAACGCCTCATGAGTGCGATTGCTTTTCCTTAGAGCCGCGTAATTGCCCTTACCTTCCATCTCAGCATGTTTTACAACGAATTCCCCTGTCACGATATCAAAGACCTTTATAACGCCTTCACTGATCTCAAGCCGCACCTTATCACCTTGGATATACTTATCCTTTGGCATTGCGTATCTATTACCATTCAAGCGCACCGTATTAAGTCCATCAACTGTTGCTATCCTCTCACGCACTACTTTCTTTTCATAGTTCTTATACATTGTAAGTAGCGGCCGCTCTCGTTGATATTCTTCCTTAGGCACTTTAAGCGTAGTTTGATGAACTCTGCCATTGCCAACCTTATCAAGCCATATTAAAATATCGCTGTTCAGCCGTTCCATTCCGTAAAACTCATACCTGTCAAAGAAGTTGTATTTTATATATCTTATAACATTCTCAATCTTTCCTTTTGTGTCTGGGTCGGACTTGTTACAAAGATACACATCAAATCCTTCATGCTCTTTATACTCCGTGAATTCTTTTGTGTAGATTATATTGCCGGCATTCTCACTTACTACCATTGTTCTATCTTGGTCATAGAAGATAATACTCGTCCTACCACCAAAGTATCTAAACGATAAGTCATGAGCCTCCACGAACTGCCTAGCATTGAATGCCTCGCTCTGCACTGTGAAGAACTTCATTCGGCTACACGACAGAACCATCGCAAAGATATATAACCGCAAACTCTTACCATACATATCCCTCACAACTATCTGCCCCATATCCACTTGAGATTCTTCCCCAGCTGGGCTCTCCCTCATCGCATACTTCCGATGCACCACTTGCAACGGTGGCTTTGGATATCCAAACTCTAACCGCAACAGAACCATGTACCTTCTAAATGACGGATCCGATATACTAAACCCAACTGGCTTCTTTTGCTTGCTTTCATCATCACTGATTTCATTCTTACCATAGGTCACCACAGATCCAGTGTCGCCATCACCACCAGATATATCACTACACGTAACGTCACAATCACTTTCGATTGCTACGTGGTCTTTGCGATTGCTATGACCTAGCGCAATCTTCTCACCTAAACTTGCAATCCGCTCATCGCCTACACCCGCACCAACTGTCATGCTATTCGCAGCCGCATGTTTCAGCAACCTTTCTCGCAATACGGTATCTGTCAGCAATCTATCACGGCTCAGCTCTCCGACCAGAAAGTCTTTATACACATTCAGCCGATCATCTCTATTAGTCCGACCATTACCAAGGAAATCATCCTCACTCCGATGCCACCAACGTTGAACTGTCTTGAGATTAACCCCAACATCAGCAGCAACACTCCGCTGCACATACCCATCCTTCTTCAGCGTCTTTATCCGCCGAAACTTCTCTAAATCAATCATCTACCATTCCTCCTTCGTATCATAAATAATCATAAACCACATTCCTACACATCCACTCAAATCACAAAACTACCTCCTTTACATGCAAAATGACCATGATATATTATACCATAGTCATTGTATTATTAATTTATAATTCCTTATATTTCTGTTCTTTACTATCAATACTTAACAATATGTTATATTTTTCCTCATATTATCAACACCTAACTATTAATAGCATCATTTATGATTTTAATCATCTGATCCGAAACATCCCCCGTTTCTGGGTCAATCAAATAAGGTATAACTATCACATCTTCATCCCAACTGATTTTAGGAAGATGCTCACCTCGTTTAACTATGTTAATTATAACTGCCTTTTCTCCTTTTGCCCTATTTAATTTCCATTTTATTTTTCGGATTTGGTCAAAAGGGTCAGCTTGGAAACTTTTCCAATGCTTAAAATCAATATAAAGATTTTTAATTTTGTAATCAAAAAATTCATATAACGAATGTTCTTCTATTTCGTCGACATCACAACCTAAATATTCCTCTAAGATCGCCTTGCCTACAACCTCGCCTAACGCCCCTTTATAAATTTGATTATATAAAGACGGAGTCATAATGCATTTGTTATTCTTCCATTTCTTTGCATATTTTTGAGTATTAAATAAGTTAGCAATGCATGGCTCTTTCAAAAGTATAGGTAATTCACTGTCAAGATCGGAAACCTGAAGCATGTTCAATACAGAATCAAAGCTCATGTTGATTATATTAAATTTATTATCAACTTCATACGAATAAGCTGAATGCGACGCATCGAACTCAAAATACAAATCTCTAAATCTATCCTCAATTGCATCAGCGGTTGGATTTTTCAACACATAATCCCTTAAATCTTTCCATTCCGATACTCTAAGTTTTGAACTCCTAACTATTTTAGCTTGAGTGTTGATTATCCGATTTGCTGCTTTGCTCTGGAGAGAATATTCATTAACGGAGCTAATTTTTTTATTTTTAATTTTAACATTCAATAATGCCATAAGCTCGGTATTTAATAGCCTTGATGTAATTTCGGGTTTAACTCTATTTAGCCTATCCACTATTGCCGTTTCTGAGTATATGTGGATATTTTTATTCTTATTGCGACACCTGCAAATTCTGCCGATTGCTTGAATAATTATCTGCGCTGTATGCAAACATATATCAGAATTTTTATTATATGATTGTGCATAGGATTGTTTTAAAATGCTTCTCCTAAATCCAGCAATTACATTTTCTCGATAATGTGAATAGGTCAATATTTTGTTCAAACGCAAGCATTGCTGTTGATATAAATATTTTGTCAACTTCTCATATCTATCTTCGCCTTCAGAGCTGACTCTTTGAATCAAATTAGTGGGAGTGCAAACATATATACCATCAAAATCCTTGTACATCTTTTCTATATCACAAATTATCATGTTATCTTCTAACATAGACGGTATTTTATATTGAATATTTTTCCCAGATCCTATAGTTTTATATGTGCTAATCACAAAACATTTTTTTCCTTTTGCCAGTTCTGAATATATCTTTATAAATTCCTCATCATAATTACTGCTTTTAACAACATAACTATCATACATATCAAACCCATTACATGCTGCTGCGTCATTAAACATTTCTAACAATATATTATAGTCAAAATGTTCATCTTTTACCACTGGAAGTTTATTTTGAAAACATATAAATGACCTTATATCACTCATTGCAACTTCTTTATAAAGATATACCGTTTTGATATATCTTAAAAGATCGTACATATTGTCAGTGCTCCGCATTTTGGCTAAATATTTTTCTAATATCTCGCCATTATATATAGTAGATAAAAACTTTTCCGATATCTCTTTATCAGTAAAGCAATCAAAATCATCAATGATATTTACATTTATCTTAACTTTATCATAGTCTTTCTGTGTGTCATTAAATCTATTATCTATCCTAGTCTTACAATCACTACTTATTTCGATATAATTATCACCTAATATACTAGCTATATAATCCAGATCGTAATTACCAACTACGGTAGGCAAAGTCGCAGTAGCCGATATCCCCACTACTCTACTTATTTGAGATAATAATATTATAATATTCTCTGGTGTAGTGACAAAATTAAACTGATGTGCCACAGAATGCAATCTATGATCATCGGCATCTTCTATTTCTACAAATCTAAATCCCTTACGAGTCAATTGCTCATTTTTTACTATGCTAACCACACCATCCTTGATCATGCTTAACACATACTTATTGTTTGCTTCGCCCAACTTAAATGAATTTAATACAGTCATTAGTGCCTCGTCTTGAGTACATTTATATATTTTTCTCCCATCAGAAGTGGTATTTTTATAATGGTTATAATTATTAGCTATAAACCTAACACCATTAACAAAATACAAAACGCAATCATACACTTCATTTATAATATTATTAAGAGGGTTGATTACTTTGCTTTTTGTATTAGATAACAAGTCTAAAACTCGATCAGCACTATTAAATTGAACATCTAGCCCTTTTTTAGAAGAATCTGTATTAACAGCTATGCTATAACCGTCATCGAAGATAAATGCCCTTTGATCATTAAAGTCTTTACTCTTTAGCAAATATTTCAAATCATTAGCATCGTATATCTTTTTAAATTTTTCTTTATTTAATTCGAGTATTTTTTCAGTGCTTAAAATATTTGTTTTATCTTCGCTCAAACAATCCGCACACGCCATCAACACCGTTGGAAACTCGACTTTCTCTAAAACATAGTGAATTGATGTAAACAAATCGATTATATCTATATTAATTTTTACTGATTGCTCGATTATCTTCTTTAATAAATCCTCTTTTGATGAGTCGAATTCATCGATAAATACGACTGAGTTTTCTAGAAATGCATCTTCATATATTGAAAACGGCATCCTGTGAAACATATTTATCGGAGAGATAAATTTAGCCGTAGTAAAGAAAATAACTTTCATACTGTCAATAGTACTTATTGGATATAATTCTGTAAACCATTTGTTTTCCCTAATGAAATTTTTCTTGAAAATTGTTGATCTGTCCAAAAAGTAGGTCTTGTATAAGAACTTTCTAAATGCTGGTTCAGTAATTGTCGCAATTTTCCTTCTAAAACTCGCGATGATATTGTTTTTCTTTTCAACCGATGTTCCTTCACTAATCAATTTACTTCTTTCACTCATCAGGTCAGCTAATGCTTCAATGTCAGTATTTAAAGATATCAATTCTTTCGATTTGTGAAGCACCTTAGGGATATTATCTTTACACCAGTTCTCTACAACATCCTCTTCGTACGATCTTATCCTAACACAAAACTTTTTTTCTTCATCTGTTAATTGATTCATTAACTCGTCATCAACGATATTAGTTTTAAGATTCGTAACAAAACACATCCTGTCTATATTTTGAAACTTATTACCAGCGAGATAATCCTTTAAGATATTAATCACTGAATATGTCTTACCAAATCCAGTAGGTGAATCCAATAAATACAATCCACTTTCATTCTGATTGATAAATTTATCTAGAGCTGTTATCATATATACTCCTTAATTAATATAATTCATTCGATTTTTTTAATTTTATTATACCACATAATTATAATATTTCGACTATAAAATATAAATAATTACATCAATTCGTGTTTATTCGCAAATTTGACCAGTTTAGTAGCAACATTGACCTGATAATATAACTCATGCAAATAAAATGCAAGGATGATAACATCCTTGCATTTTATTTTACACTATTTAATTATAAACATTAGTTACTTTTGTCTTAACATTTTATATCCATCTGAGATAGACTAATTAAATTCATTTGCTAAAATTTTCTTAGCAATTTCTATAATTTCAGAAACAAGCCTGCTAGACGATACAATAATTTCTAGAGCTTCTTTTTCCATATTATTTCTAAAAATCATTTGTGCATGTCCTGTTCTTGATGATTTAGACTTTTCACTAAAATTCTCTTCAAAATTAGATATGCAAAAATCACGGCTACGATCTTTAAAATTATAGTAATACTTAACAAATGTTGATTTTCCAATACTGGCTAACAATCTTTCTACAGTCATAATATTTTCTCCTTATATGATAAAACAACAACTAACCTATTAACATGTTAGTTATATTGCTGCAAGCAATTCATATCACTTAACTAATGCAAGCAACTCTGAATAATTTTCTATTGCGTCGTACTTAACATTGCTAGTAGATAAATTATTAAACAATTTTCTTGCACACTTGATTTTGGCATCTTGAATGTCATCACCAGTAAGATGCATTGAGTTTAGTTTACCCTTAGTCTCTGCAATGAAATATATGTGCTTAATCTCGGCACTATCCTTAAATGCTATCGCCCAGTCAGGAGCATAATTACCTACAGGTGTAGGTATCTGAAAGGTCCTAGGAAGCTTTGCATAAACAACAACTTCATCAGCGCCATCCATAATCTTTGCTAACTTACTCTCCACATCTGAATCAACAAAAACTTTATTGAGTATATGCTTCACACTATCTTGCCCAGACTCATATTCTACCTCTGTTTTTTGCAATGTAAAGATATCACTATCATACTTGCCATCGGTAATATTATATTCAATATGATCTACAAGTGTGGTAGCTTTTTGCTCTTTAATAATTTTACTAACATTAGAAATAAACTCTTCCGGATTAGTCTTAAACATTGCAAATTTCTCGCTACAAATTTTAGTTAATATCTCCACAACAGTTTTGCGTGTTAACGTGGCATTACCTGCAATCTTACCAACCAAATCATAATCAATATCTGAATCCGCACTTTGCAGACTGCGAGTCTTTGTTTTTTCTCCGTAGAAAACGTCATGTTGCTTGATTTGTTTAGAATCTAGCTTTTGGCGTTGCTCACTCCATGTTACAGTGTATTGAAGTTGACTTACTCTAAGTCCTACATTTACCGCGTCAACAACTTTAGATACAAGCTCTCCACTTTCAAAATCCACAGTGTAAGCATACATATGGTTAATCTCATTCCATAAAGCCTTAAATTCAGCCTTATCAAAATTCTTATTAGGTTTGATTGCCTTTTTAGGCAGATTTCCATTTTCAAGCATACCCTTTAGCAACGCAGGATTATATACACCTTGAATTAATTTATGCACACTTTCCGCATAGGGAACTAAAGCCTCCGGCAAGTTCACTAAACTCTCTGAATGCAAAGCGTTTCTATAATTCTCATTGACTCCATCATTGTCATCAATATACTCATTCTGCAAAAGGTATTTATATATACTTCTAGCCATTTTATTATTCACTGTAACTTTATTATCATCAATGCCGAACAGAAGTTTACCCTCAAAAAATTCCTCATTTGCTTGCGTTGGTTTATTCTTTAGCACCTTTGAAAGATCATCTTGAAATGCTTTTACAAAATCCTTGTAGCTATCAGTAGCAATAACCGTTAGCTTGTTTATCTTATGGAACTCTTTATCACTTTTTGTATATTGCCTATCAACTAAGTCATATAGGAAATTTCTGCTGATACGAAGTCCTCTACCAATCTCCTGTCTTTTAGATATGTTACTATCACTTTTCTTTAGCGTACAAATCTGAAAAACATTCGGATTATCCCAGCCTTCTCTAAGTGCTGAATGCGAGAATATAAACCTAGTAGGTTCCTCAAAGCTTAGCAACCTTTCTTTATCTTTAAGTATCAAATCATAAGCAGATATATCATCACTTTCACCAGTAGCTTTATCGCCCTTACTATCAATAGCTTTATTATTTTTATCAATAGAGAAATAACCCTGTCGCACTTTTGTGACATCGCTACACGTCTCTATCAAATACTTCTTGTATTCACTATCATCAGTTTCAAGTCTCCTCTCTAACTCTGCCAAATATTCTTGCTCAAACATTATAGCATACTCGCCTTTAATCTCTTCGCCATCGTTGCCGTAAGATTTATATTTAGCAACTTCATCAATAAAGAATAGTGATAAACACTTGATTCTTTTCTTATATAATATCTTCGCTTCCTTATCAAAGTGACTAGCAATGGTTTCTCTTATTTGAACACGTCTAAGATCTTTCTCTTCCTTAAATCCACTTGCTTCCTTTATCCTTAATCGTTCACCATTAGCAAATACTATCTCCTCAAAGCCTTCTCTGCCATCAATCTCCATGATTACATAGCGATCAGCGTACTGATCCATCTTACCACTATAATCATATATATTATCATTCTTTGATAATATCCTAGTAATCCTCTGAACATCTCCCGACTTCTTCTTATGCTCAAACTCAATCTTAGCTTTCGGTGATTCTTTGTCCGATAAAATTATATCTTGCAGATACAAGTATTTGCCTGTACCCTTCAAGTTCTTAATATCAAACCCCTTAACCTCTATTTTCTTAACCAAAAATTGATTGTATGCTGCTAGAGCATCAAGTTGATACACAAGGTTATGTTCTATAACATGCGTCGCAGAATAATTAATTGCAAAAAGCGACTTAAACTTCTTAAGTCCAGCTTGCGTAGCTTTTCCCTTCAACTTTTGAGGCTCGTCAAGTATAAGTATTGGTCTATTAGATGATATTACATCAATAGGCTTTCTGTCTTGAAAACGCTCAGTTACGGTATCTATAATATTACTGTTCTTCGTACTGTTAAATGCTTGATAATTTATGATCATTACTTGTATATCATTGCTGCTTGAAAATGCATCAAGTCTAGTAAGATCTTTACTATCATAAATAAACTTCTGAGCAGTTTTTTTATAAGTATTCATAAAATGATCTCTCATTTGATCAAATGACTTATCTACACCCTCACGAATAGCAACACTAGGCACAACAATAATGAACTTATTCCAGCCATACCTCTGATTAAGCTCAAACATTGTCTTTATGTATACATATGTTTTGCCTGTACCAGTCTCCATCTCAACATCAAGGCTAATGTTACCTAACTCTTTATTAATTTCCTCGGACATCCTATCTACATTATACTTATACTGAACGGTTTTAAGGTTGTCAAGTAAAATATCATCATCTATCATTAGTGGAGCATTTGCAAAACCTACACCATAATCATCAGCAGACTCATCCATTCTTATTTGCTCATATTTCTTTTTCTTGCCCATATCACGGGTGTATTTGGCAGCGTTAGAATAAGGCTGTCCCTTAAACACTCCTGCGACTGCGTTAACTGCATCCGTTTGATATGGTTGTATTTTAAATCTAAATTTACTACTCATTTAAGCTCCTTAAATTACTATTGCTCTATGCTGTTTTTTTTGGCAAAAACTTATTTACATAATTTTTTATTCCAGATTCATTAATAAATTTGTTTATTAAATCTATTATTATATTTAAACAATCACCAGAAATTTTTGTATTATTCTTATATTCAATGATTACCGCATTAAACAATGCAATTTCAGGCAACACGCCCAGTTTATAGTTTGAATAATCGGATTGCATTTCATCCATATACACTAAATCATACTTTGCAAATTCATTCCTAAGTTCGAACATCATATTTCTGGTCTTATTCTTTTTACAAGTAATGAGACCTCTGTAATCATCTAAAATATAATTAAATTTACATAAATCGTAAAACCCATCAATAATTTCAACAAATTGTTTTACAATATTATCACATTCATTATTTTGACACTCTATATATAATTCTAATTCAGGGTTTTCTAGCTGTTCACTTTTAAGCACATGAACTGGGTATTTGATAAATTTAAACCTACGTTTATACCAATTTACAATTTTAATGAGATAATTATAGTAATCTAATGAAATATTATAGAATTCACACTCATAATCTTTTCTTTTATGATAAATATTTATATATGTCGCTACTAGGCTAATTATTGAGCCTGAAACTGTCGAAACCCCAATATTTAACATTAAATCTTTTCCATAAACACTTCCAATAATAATTAGTATTAATGATAATAAAAGCAATGCAGCACTTATCCAAAAAACTTTTTTATTTGCTCTTATCACTAAATCACCTCTACTGTAGTATTAGGGCTGTAAGTTTTGAATATCTGCTCTACATTTGTGCGAGTTGCGTCGCTCTCCATGCTGCTATCTAGGAATACACAACATTCTGGCAATAGTTTCGCAAGCTCCTTTACTGCTTCGGTATCGATTTTATCATCAAGACAACAAATAAGGTCAATTTTGTCAAAGTCAGTTTTTCCTACGACATAGTATTTTTGACCACCTGTTAAAGTAGACTTAAGCTGTATTTGAGAAGACAGCAATACTCCTTTATCAAGCATGATTTGGAATAATACATCTTCTGCCGTTCTACCGTCTTTGATAGAAGACTCTAAATTAGTTATCAAGTCTTGAGTGTATTCATTAGGGTTATAATAAACTTCTCTCATATTGCTATCATCAAGTTTCAGAACTCTAAATCCAGTGTCAAGACTTGCCGTAGTTAGCGGACTTTCATTCTTTATCTTAGTTCCCACACGGCGAATACGCTCTTTACCAATCTGTGGAATAGTCCAATAACCAGCTTTGCGAGCCTCGCTATCCTTTACAATTTCAGGATATCCAGTCATTTCATCAAAAACTAATTTCTTGATTACTTTACCTTTTTCATCTTTAAGCTCTTCACCTTTTTCATTTTTGCAATTATCTTTTTTAGTTTCATAAGTGTATTCTTCCAACTGCACACAAATAAATTTACGGTTGCCGCCGTCCTCAGCATTTAACTGCATAACCGCATGTGCGGTAGTCGCAGAACCTGAGAAAAAGTCTAGAATAACTGCATCTTTATCAAAATATGTTATAGTATTTATTAAATATTTTAATAAAGTAGTCGGTTTTGGATAACTCATAATACCTTCTTTTCCGAAGATTGAAATAGCCTCCGAATAAGCGTCTTCATTTGTTCCTACACCTAACTTACTATCAATTAAGGTTGATGGTCTTTTTATTTTTTCACTTTGATTATATCTCAAAACATTAAATCCAAATTTAGAAGATAAATTAACTTCCGAACCAAGCCTAATTTCATCGTCAAGCTTACTTTGTGTCCATACAAAGGGTGCTACAACCTCTATTTCTGTAATAACCAATGAATCCATTACTATAAAATCAGAACAGAATTTAACTGCAGAAGTTCCTTCTCCGTATGTATCTTTACAATAATTTCCATTTGATAATGTAGTCTTAACTGTATTAATTGGGAAAACCAGACTTTTAATTGAATTAGTTCTTTTAACTATTGGTTGCTGCTTGTCACTATATGCCGCCTCTCCGAATAACTCAACATTAATTATATTTTTAGAATAACATAAAACATACTCAGTCATACTTCTAATAGTTTTTGACAAATGACTACCTTTTTTCTTTTTAACCCAGATAAATTGTCCTACGAAATTACTCTCACCGAAAACTTCAGTGGAAATTTTCATTAGATTGTCAACTTCATTATCATCAATACTAATAAATATCACACCATCATCAGCAAGCAAATCTCTAGCAAGCTTTAGACGCATATACATCATAGATAGCCAGTCAGAGTGATATCTTCCGCTAGTATCTTTATTTGCAGTTAGTCTATTGCCTTGATCATCTTGTTGATTGCTATTGATTAGATATTCCTCTGAGTCCTCTGTGAAATCATCATTGTATACAAAGTCATTTCCAGTATTATATGGCGGATCAATGTATATCATTTTCACTTTATTAAGATATGTTTCGTGCAAAACCTTAAGCACATCAAGGTTATCGCCCTCTATGTACAAATTCTCAGTATTATCAAAGTCTACACTTTCCTCTCTGCAAGGTCGTAGCGTCTTCGCAATAGGACTATTAGCAGTGAGGATAGCTTTCCTTTTGCCACTCCAGTCAAGGCGATATCTCTCATCTTTCCCCTCTACCAAAGTACCCGACAGCTCTTGCCTTAATATATCAAAGTCAATCATCCTCTTGCCTTCGCCGTCTTCACTAATCTCCGTAATACAATTAGGAAATAGCTCAGCTATGCGCTCGATATTTCTCCCGATTAAATTCTCACTACTCATCTTTAATTTATCCATTGTTGCTCTCCCTTTCTTTGTCTTGCTTAAGTTTGTATAAAGTTAACTCATTTACCATCATTATATAAATTTGTAATACCTTCAACGTAACACCATATTCAATATTTTCTATTTTCACATTCTTATAATGCGCATAGTTATTTCTATAGTTGAATCCTACTTCGTCAATGTCCCCGCCCTGCACTAGGTAATACGCAAAAACTCTGATATTATCTTCACCAAATATCTTTACCATTGTTTTATTTTTAAGATTTAACAAATTTCCTAATGAAAATGATTTTGTTTTAATGTAAATACTACTGTTTTCTTTTAGATAGATCATCCGTAATAATTTTTCAATCATTCCACACAAAAACATTGTTAGAGCATATGATATGCCATTACTGAAATCCTTTTTATCGTTATTATGTAGAAATGACAAAAACAAACTAAATATCATATTAAATTCTTCTTGCATTTCATCTTCATAATCAATATTAAATCTCCTAACAACTTCTTGTGTTGCCTCATAAAGCATTGCAAAAAAATCACTTAATCGTTCTTTAGTAATATAATAATTCGCCAGCATTGTCAAAAATGCTTGGTCATACAAATTTAAGTTCTGCTGCTTAGTTTGAGAAAAATATTCATTTGTTGGAATGTTTGATGTTACTATCATCTCGTACTGTGCCTTTTCATTAGACTCTCCTAATACTGCGTGGTACGATTTCCAGCTTTTGTCTTTCTGCTGTAAATGAGTTAAAGATAGTATTTTGATGAACAGATGCACTTCGGGATTTTCCAAAACTGCGATCATTTTACTATATGGAATTTCATAGCTATAAGTATGCCCATGGGTGTGTAAATGATCATTAATAATTACTACCACTTTATCCATCATTGTTTTATATTCGGAATAATAACGATGTTGAATTTCTCTATAAAATTGCATTAGTGCTTTTATAGGTCTTTCATGTTGCAAAACATTTTCAATAGTAATTATATCAAAAACACTTTTACCATAAACATTTAATTCTTCAATTATATTATCTATCAACCCCTTACATTTATCAAACTTGTTTAGTAAAACTATAGCTTGTAAATATATACCTATACTTCCTTGTTTAATATCATCAATATGTTTTACATCTAAAAATTCATCCAACAAGAGATCATATTTTCGTATAAAATGCGACACCCTATCAAAATAATTCAAAAATAATGGATATTCCACCTTGCAAATATGCACAATAGAATTAATAGCGCCGCTATGATAAGATATAATTATATCAATAATGCTTTCTATCACATTGCACTCACAATCTCTTAAAAGTTCTATTATGTTTGAATTTATAAAACGCAAAATACTTTTAATTTCACATTTCATATGCTTATCATAGATAAAAGACGCTATGTTATTAAACGCATCCTTTTTGTCATCGCTAATATGTTTTGACAAAGCACTAAACTCACTAAACTTTTTCAAAAACAAATAATCAATAAAAGAATTTATATCTTTTATTTCAAATTCTATTGAATTGTAGTACTCTTTTATAATTTCAGAATTATCTAATATTAATTCTATATCCCATGATGTAGAATAATCATTTATTCCAAAATATTCAAAAGAATATGTTCCGCTGTCTTGATTTAGTGATTCAATAATATTCATACGAGTGCTCCTTAAATTGGTTTCGTTTATGAACGGCTACTTTTACTATTCTTTCACTTGTTCATTCTCGATTTTATCAATTAATTTTTCATATTTTCTATCTGTTTCTCTTTCAATGATGTTTATAAACCTCAACATATTGATATAAACATTTTCAAACTCTGCACTGTTTTTATCAATCTTAACTGTAATATCTTTGATAATCTGATCTGTTTTATCTTTAGTTAATATTTCTTTTTCTAAGTCTTTAATTGCTTGCTCTAGTTTTTCAATTTCATGACACGGCTCTTTGCTTTCAGTTTTATTGCAATATAAATTTTGTTCTTGGCTCTGTTTATGCAATGATTTATTTGCATTTAATAATTTTATATTACACTGATTACTATAAAAATAATTAGCACTAGTTGTTATTTCATTACATAATTGTTGATATGACTGCAAATGAGTATAATAACAGCTCTTAATTTCCGTAATATCTGATTTTGCTATTTCAGAAAACTTTGCTTGTATACTGCATGGATTATTACAAGTTTTACAATTCTTTAAATTGCAATTAAACACTTTTAAACAATCTAATTCTACTTTAGCTTCATTCATTTTGTCTTGACAAAACATTCTTTTAGAGCTTAATGCTAAACCATCTCCCGCTATACCAGCCTGAAGGATTTCAACTACAGCATGATAATCAAAAGATTTTAATACCTTAGTAATTGTTGTTTTAACATCTTTATTTTCTATATGGTCTTGACCTAATTTGATAATCTCTAACTGCTTTCTTGTATTTTCAATATTCTCATCTATTTGATTCTTTAAATTTAGTCTATTTTCCTCTCTCTGTTTCACATTTTGCCACACAGCAATACAACCTAGTCCCGCTGTTGCACCAAATCCTAGTATGCCTATCATAACACCAATCCATTGATTAAATGTTAATTTTTGTTCAACTGGTCCAACGCCATCCTTAAAATAGCAAAAATTAACCAAAGCAATTACAATTATCCCCGCAACAGCAATTCCTATAAGAACTCCAAAAATTATTTTCCAAATATGCTTTTTCCAAAAGCTTTCTTCATTATTCCCACTCATTATATTATTACCCCTTTTGACCTCTCACATATTGTTATTTTAGCTTTACAAGCTCACACATAAACTCTCTTATCTGATCATTTAATGCAATCTTTTTATTAAACTGTATTTCTTTCGTTTTCTTGCTTTCTAACTTTGCAATTCGCACTTCGATTGACTTTATATTCTTTTTTCTTTCTACTAGTTCTCTAGCTGACTCATCTTGTCTATTAGGTAAATCTATTACTTGCGACACGAAGTGCAAATGCAACTGCTCTAATGTGCTAATGCTGATTTCGTTATATTCCCACTCGCTCATTGACTTAGTATAATATTCACCAACTACTATGCTATCATTTAATCTTTTATTAGCTATGACATAAGTATATTTATCATCATACACTACTTCAAATATTGTATGTGTATTAGTGTTTTTATCAAGTTTCTTAAGTACTAGCATAGGGACAATATCCTCTAGCACCACTACTTTATACACATATATCATGCTGACATTATCATTAATCTTTAGTCCCGTCCTTTCACTATCAAACAAGTACTCTATTGAGATACTTTTCACACCTTTAAGCTCTGTCTTTTCATCCTTGTCAAGCTTTAGAGTCCTTGATAGTTCAGTCAGTCTCAACTCTCTGGAAACATAAGTTTTTGTATTGAATCCTTTCATAATGTTACTATCCCTTTTGCGTTAAATACTATCCGCCGCTATACGTTATAATTTTTGGCAAACAATTAATTACTTCAAATGTATTACAATGCTCACTTCACAGCAACAAATGCTAGAAGTTCAAAGTCATCTAAACCCTTTATACTTTTGTCTTGCAATACTTCTATGTTACCAGCAAGCAAACTCATTAGGTCACCTTGCTCTTTAACCTCTATTATTGTAGATACAGCATTGGCTAGTAAACTATTATACTTGTCCATACACACACCATCATCAGTTGATTTATTGAATTTCGTATATGCACTTTCTATAGGTACATTTTGACCATTAGAGCTAATTCTCAACAGATCTAATATTTGCTTAGCTTGCAAATGGCTATTAATCAAATTACCTTTTTCATCTAAGTATACTACGTAGTACGGGTGCAGTCTGTTTTGGCTCTTGACGTTAACATTATTATTATAGTTTTTCAGCACAAATATAATGCCAGGTACTATACCATTAGAATCATCTCGAGATATGACTGCGTGCATACCTTTAGGAACCCTCCTAGGCTCACCGTATTTACCTAATAGCTCAACTGCA
Organism: uncultured Clostridia bacterium; assembly: GCA_947038565.1. Lineage (GTDB taxonomy): Bacteria > Bacillota > Clostridia > Christensenellales > UBA3700 > MGBC100798. The sequence goes on along the minus strand of CAMQWP010000021.1, from coordinate 4,924 downwards.
TCCATTCTAAATTCATTTAGTCCTAAGTCGCTAATTGATATGCCGTTACTTGCATCTTCAAGTTCGATATTTTCGCCTTTTTGCAATCTCTTGATTTGAACCTCTCTGTAATCATCTATTTGATCATCAGGATTTAGCAAATTGTCATCAGCAGTCGCTGCTTGATCTACAATAGTCATTCTACTTTTCACTCTTTCCGTCAAATTAATATATTCATTTAATAATAGTGGTGGCCAAAAATTCACTAACTGGATAGCATTATTTTTACTACCAATACGGTCAATTCGACCAAACCTCTGGACTATTCTTACTGGATTCCAATGTATATCATAATTTATACAGAGGTCGCAGTCTTGCAAGTTTTGTCCCTCACTTATACAGTCAGTGGCTATCAAAATGTCAATATCAGTAAAGCTATCATCATATCCTCGCCTATCTATTTTGTGACTTAATTTGGTGTTAGGATTATTGTATATATCTATCCAGCTTTTTACACTACTGAATGACACATCTCTATTTTTACTAATCGGGCTAAACATTGTAAGCAAATGATTTGTTTGCTTAGGGCAATTCTTAAGAGTTGCTTTATTACCACTACCCTCTATAAGTGCAGTTTCAATGCCGTGATTTTCTTTTGCACACTTGCTGATATTGTCATAAAGGTAGTTAGCAGTATCGGCAAAGGCTGAGAATATTAATACCTTCTTGTTTCCCTCATTAATTGGATTACTTAACTTTCCGCAAATAATCTCTTTCAAGACTTGTAGTTTCTCGTCATTGTCCGGATCTATTTGACCTAACTCTGAGAGTAAGCCTTTTAATATCTCAACATCCTTTTCTAGTGAATCTTTCCAACTATGACAATCTATATCATCATAATTGATACTTACATCCTTGCCTTTATCCGTCTTTGATAAATTCAATCCACCATCTTCTTCTTGATCGAACATTTCATAATTAAAAACTTTTTTAGTTGCATACATGTCATGTTTTAATTCGCCATTCATGTAACGACCTAAACGAGCCAACTCAAACTTATTTAACTCTAGCATCCCTTTAACTGTTAGTCTAAATGCCTCTACACTACTTTCTAGTCTTTTAAGCAGATTAACTGTCATCAATCGCTTAATACCACTATCTCGGTACTTTGTTTTTGATGTCAAACCGCTACCCTTAATCTCTACATCATATCGCCTTTCATACTCTTCCTTTCTGCTATCCAAAACATAATCAAACAATCCATACACAGCCAAACTTAGCCCTTTTATGGATTGGTATATTTCTTTATACGACGGCACATTTTCAAGCCCTGTCAGATTAGGAAAATGGCTTATAGGCTGCAATCTATCTGGGAACTTACCGATATCATTTATGTTATAATATTTTACGATGCTTTTCCTGCTTCTTGCAATTGTTACACTATCTAATAGTATCTTGAAATCAATGCTCAAGCTATCAATAAGCTCTTTATTTGTTCTTTCACTTACAGGTTTTTTGCTCCAGTCATTAAAAAGTGCTTGTGCATTTCTGAATATCGTTGAAATGTTGCTTTTTGTATCCAAGCTGCTTTCAAACTTTTCATAATCACCACCGTAAGCTATTGCTAATTGATTTTTCAAATCATTATATCTGTTGTTTACTGGCGTAGCAGACAACATCAGCACCTTAGTGTTAACTCCCTCTTTTATGATGTGATTCATCAAAAAATCATATCTCGTTTCTTTATCTCTAACTGGATTATTATTCCTAAAATTATGACTCTCATCAATAACCACTAGATCATAATTCCCCCAATTTACAAGCTTTAAATCCCTTCCATTATGTGCAGAACCAAATCTACCTAAATCTGTATGATATAACACATCATAACGTAATTTGTCTTCATATAAAATATTAGTATTGTCATTATTTATGTATTGTGTCCAGTTTTCTGACAGCCTTTTCGGGCATAACACCAGCACACTTTTATTTCTAAGTGTATAGTACATTATAACTGCCAATGCTGTAAAAGTTTTACCTAAACCCACACTATCAGCAAGAATGCATCCATTATGTTTTTCTATCTTGTTAATAATTGAGACCGCACCTTCCTTTTGAAAGTCATAAAGCATGCCCCATAATTTAGATTTCTTAAACCCAGTCGCTTCGTTTGGCATATTATCTTCACTTAAATCATCCAAAAACTCAGTGAAAATATTGTATAGAATAATGAAATATATGAATTCCGGACTATTTTCTTTATATGCGGTTGTGATACTTTTAACTACTTCTTCTGTAACATCTTCTGTCTTTACTGTGTCCTTAAATATATCATCGAACTCACGTATAAAAGTTTGAGCCATTGCAGCATCGCTATTTTTCATAACAAAAGTAAACATTTCATTGCTTTTCTCATAGCCTAGTCCTGATGCACTAAATTCTTTAGGTGTCGGAGAATATGTTACAGCTCCACCATCCTCTTTCTCAATAACGATAAAATTTTGCATATTATTGTTTGTAACATTACTGCTGAATTTCGCCTTGCTTTCAGCCCACTTAGCACACTCTTTTGCAATTGCTTTAAGATTCATCTTATTACGCAGCTTTATCTCTAAATCTGTTCCAAACAGACTTCCCTCTCTCTCAATTTTTGGGATATAAAACTCTCTTTTTTCTCTTTTAGCTGCGTCGCCTATGTAATCATTTTTCGTATAAGTTGGTTCAGTAAAAATTAATTTGAAGTCTTCAATTTTTGATAGTTCTTCTTTTAGCTCATTAAATGCAAACAAAGTGAAGCACGATGCAGCTATCCGCACCTTGCTTCCGCTTAATATTTCAGACTTAAGGTCATCTCCTAATAAAGTCATCTTATTATCAATCATTTTAAATTCCATACACTATCCCTCAAATTCCATTTTATTCTTTACACATAACTCGTGAAATAACTCTAAACTTTATAATTTGCCAGGCACAGTCTTCCATTACACCTGTTATCTGTTACTAAATATACCACATTTCCAAAGCTACCTACTGCTAACTAATAAATTATTTATCCATAGCCATTATTATCTTTTTCGACAAAAGCAGCAATACCTATCCTGGCCAGTCTATAGTTATAATTATAGCATATTTAAGCCGATATGGCAATACATAATGCGATTAAAGTCATGGTGTTAAGTTATTATATAATCTCATTTTTGAGAATTGCTTCTTTCTATAAGCATTTAACTGATTAAAATAGTTGACCGTAGCTTTCCTATAATCTCCAACTACATTCCCTCCATTACTTTCATTAAAAAACTCAATGAAAGTTACCATCTCATTAGTTAAGTTAGTTAATGTTACACATAACTCTTCCCATGCTAAATAGTACACCTCTCTCTGATCCACAATTAAACTAGCTGGGGACTGATGAACAAACTTACAAGCTTTCTTATAACTACTATATCTTTTACTTTGCCCAGATAGATGTTGCACAGAGTTGTTAAACGCTAAATTAATTTTTTTAGCCCTAAACTCAGGTATTGCCAATAACCAACCATAGTTTATAAATCCATTTTTACTGCACTTGGCCTTGTAATTTTTTCTTTCTTCTTCCAATTCAGCCCCCAAATCACTGAACTCAATATCTTCTTCATTAGCAAATTCTAACGGTAAATATTTTGCATTCTCAAAATACTTATTTATTAGAACTTGATCGTACTTATTTAATATTATTATCACACACTCTAATTCATGAGCTATTCGCCAAATTGCAAGAGCATCTGTAGATTGCCCAGATTCCATAACTCTTATTGCATTTTTAATCCATTGGAAAGCTTTAGTAAACAACCTACTAAGTTTAATCGATCTATTATCTTTATCTAATATTTGTTTATACCTATATAAAGTATTTAAATTAAAATTACTCAGTAGATCCAATATAACCATTTCGGGCGAAAATGCATTAGTTTCTGTAATGTTTTTCATTCCTATTAACAAGTGCAGCTTCAAATTTTCAGTTACTTCATTCAACAGTTCTTTATAAAAATTATCTATCGTGAAAAACTTTGCTTTAGTCTCTTCATTCATGCACTCCGTGTGGTAATTTATAAAATATAAGACATAGTCACTTACATCTGCAAATGTTTCACATTGAGATGGGTCAATTTTCTGCCCACAATTCATCATCTTATTGATATATGTGATATATGAATTACATATACATTTATAAGCATATGATTTCTTCACATTTTTCTTGTGGGGAAATTCTAGCCATTTTTTCTCAAATACTGATTTATTGAATTCATCCAGCATTTTATGCATATCCATTGCATTACTCATTATCCACCCCCTATATACATCTCTAAATTATATCATAAATTACCTTAAATTTCAACATTAAACTACATAAAATTGCAAATATATAAATTTGTAATCATCATTTGCAAGAAATAGCAGGGTAATCACAGATTCACATCTAAATTCACTTGGTCAATTCTCTAAATATGTAATTAGTATCGCATTAAAACAATAAAAGATGCAATGACAAAAATATCATTGCATCTTTTATAATCTAAAATTAAATATCGATTTCTAGACTTTCTTTCTTGATTTTCTTAAGCATATATATGTAGAGTGTAATTGTCACTGCTTTATCCATTAAAATCCCACATCCAAACATAATTGCTATTGACTCTAGTGTAGGCTGATAGACTCCAGTTTGATATAATATAAATGCAGTGCCATATAGTACAATATTTACTATTAGTGACTGACACAGCATATAACTAGTTTTTCCTAGTCCATAGAATATACTGTCAATAACATTATTAAATGCGAATACAACATAAAAGCCGAGCAGGATCATAACGAGGTTAAACACTTCCTCAAAATTCTCTATATTCATTGCATGTTGTATAAACGGTTTCCATGCTGGTATTGTTACAAACCATAACAATACTAC
>CAMQWP010000020.1 GCA_947038565.1 uncultured Clostridia bacterium | reverse complement strand
TAGAGGAAGAGATTGCTCCAGTCGTAGAGGAAGAGATCGCTCCAATCGTAGAAGATGAGATAGTTCCAGTAGTCATCGCTAAGAAAGCTCCAGCAAAGAAAGCAGCTGCTAAGAAAGCTGAGCCAAAGAAAGAGACTGCTCCAGCAAAGAAAGCTCCTGCGAAAAAAGAAGCTCCAGTAGAAGAAGTTTTAGCTACAGTTGCTGAAGAGAAACCTGAACCAAAGAAAGCTTCAGCTAAGAAAGCTCCAATAAAGAAATCTGAGCCTAAAGTAGAAGAGCCAAAGAAAGCTTCAGCTAAGAAAGTTGAGAAAGAAGAAAAGTTATCTTTTAGTGAGGAAATATTAGCTACTACTGAGAAACTTAAAGGATTATACAACGACGTTAAGAATGAGATCATGTCTTTTTCAAATGTTAAATGTACTACAGGCGTTAAAGGCGAGATTTTTAAAGTAGAAGGCGACGTAATAGCAAAGATTATGTTCGATGAAAAAGTAATCGTTGGTTTTGCTGTAAGTAACTCGAAAGTTAAGAAATATGAGCTTGCTGAAGTAAGTGATGAAAAGTTCTTGAAAGATGCATCAGTTGCGTTCTTAGTTAAGAGCCAAGCCGCTGCTAAAGAGTGCGTAGACGTATTAGAAGACCTTATTGCTGTAGAGTATAAGTTAGAAAAGAAAGCTAAGCAAAAAGTAGTTGACTACGTAAGCAAATTACAAGCGTAATAAAAAGTATATAATATAATAAAGCATATTTATGCACTCGCGATAAGCGAGTGCATTTTTAGTTGTGCATGCTACTTGCAGAGTAAGAAATAAGTAAGATATTAATATTATTTATCAGATAAAAACATAAATATCAGTCATGATTATTATAATAGACAGGGCTTTTGGGGTGGTATGAATGTCTTAAATATTAGTAATATAAGGGTGGTGTTAATGGCAAAATAAATTATGTAATCGTTAATGAAAGGTATTAATTGGTAATATAATATATTAATTATAATAAAACATAATATTATATAAATAAAATAGGCAATTCAATTACCAAACATTATAAATAGTATTGACTATTTGAAATCAATATAGTATAATGAGTCGTGCTTAATTAAAAATATTAAGTAACTAATATACGTTTTTTAGGAGATGAGATGGATATTAATGCATTAGAGAGTAGTTCGGAAGGTAGACTGATAAATATCAAGCGAAAGAATTGCTCATTTATAGCTCCGACTAAAAGCGGAATTATAAAATTTAATAGATCAGGTGAAGTAACAGAGCTAGGACTAGACCATAATACTACTCTAAAACTTAATGAGCCAATGGCGTTTAATTTCATGTCATGCAACGATTTAATCGTCACAACAGTAACACGTGGAAGGGCAATATTACACCACAACAGCCTGATGATTAAGTACAAAATAAATACCGATAAAGGTCGCATTAATGCATTCGTTAGAATAGACGCTAATGAAGATAGCGAAGTAGTTATTACTGTCAGACTTATATCTCGCGATAGCAAATTTATTAAAGGCAATATCTCTATGACGTTCAATTTAATGGGCGAATTTGTAGAGATGATAAATAGTAGCAAGCTGAAACTCGCAGTACTAAGTAATGATAATGATGACTTATGCGTGATCAACAGCATTACTAATGTAAAAGAGATAATAGTGGACTCTAAGGTAATAAACGGTGCAGAAAGTAATACTTGTATCGTGACTAGTGAGGAAGTGATAAACAAGGATTATTACGTGCCAATGATAGTAAAAATAGGCTTAAAACAGACTCATGAACGTGCTAATAGTATTAAGTTGAACAGGAATAATAAATTAAAACCAAAAAAGAAAGAAGACATAATAAATTAATAGATAAAGATATACATATCCTTTGCTTTGCAAAAAGCGGAGGGTATTTTTTTCTATAAAAATATGGGATATTTGCATGTGATATGTACAAATTAATGCCTTAATATAGAAGACAAATAGGATATTTTGGCGAGAGAAATATACAAGATAACACATGTTTGGACTAGCAAATATATATAAAATAATGCATACTATGCCTATGAAAATATATATGCGATATGACATATTCTAGTTGCGTTTAATTATCGTTAAGATTGATATATTATATCGCATATTACAAGCATAAGTTAAAGCGTATTTATATGTTGAAATTGCTTATCCGCCGCATTTTTGATGCAAATAGTATATTGTATGTGTTTTTTATCAAAACAACTGTTATTAGCTATTATTAATAACAAACCAAGTCAATACTGCACTAATGTCCAATGTTTAGGAGAAATAAGGAAGTTAATTGATAATAATTGTAAGTTTATGGAGAATTTGTGTTAAAAATTTAACAAGTTGAAGATATTAAGTTGACAATAGCATGTAAAGTTGGTATTATTGTAGAGTAAGATAAGATAGGTAAATTCGCGTTGTGTATTATATATATTAGGCGAGCGAGCAAGGCTTATTAAAATTTTTATTGCAAACAAAATACAAATAGAACTTCGGAGGTTACTATGAAGAGAAAGATTACAGTTATTGGTGCGGGTAGCGTAGGTGCTACGACTGCATACACAGCGGCAGTTAAAGGTATAGCAAGCGAGATATGTATGATAGATATCAATCGCGAGAAAACAGAAGGCGAGGCTATGGACATACGTCAAGCTAGTCCTTTTAATGCACCATGCGACATTTACGCTGGTGATTATGCTGATGCAGCAGGTAGTGATATCGTTATCATCACTTCAGGTGTACCTAGAAAGCCAGGTCAGTCTCGTATAGACCTTGTTCAAATAAATGTTAATATCATGAAAGATATAGCTAGCAAAATCGTAGAGCATGCTCCTGATGCACTTTACATTATCGTTAGTAATCCAGTAGATGTTATGACTTATGTTTTCACTAAGATTTCAGGCGTTCCTGCTACTCGCGTAATCGGTACTGGTACTCTTCTTGATAGTGCTAGACTTATCTCTCGCGTTGCTGATCACCTAGGAGTTAATCCTCATAGTGTTGATGCTTACGTATTAGGCGAGCATGGCGACAGTTCATTCGTGCCTTGGTCTATATGCAAGGTCGGTCCTGTGCCTCTACTTGGCTACAAGAATGGCTATGTTAACTCTAATCAGACTGAGACTGAGTTCGACATGGACGAGATCGAGCAGTACATGAAAACTTCTGGTGGTCAAATCATCAAGAAGAAGGGTGCTACTTTCTATGCTATAGCATGTAGCGTATGTAACCTTGTAGAGAGCATATTCTCTCAGGCTTACACTACTCTTGCAGTATCTACTCTTCTTACTGGTGAGTATGGTATTGATGACGTTTGTCTAAGCATTCCTTTCGTAGTAGGTCCTAATGGTATCGCTGGTAAGGCTACTCCAGTTCTTACTGATGAGGAAGTTGCAAAGTTACACAAAAGTGCAAACCTACTTAAAGAGGTTATCGCACAAGTTAGTATTTAATTATCATAATAGGTAGATTGTTTGGAGGTAATATGATATACAGTTATTATCCTGGTTGCACACTTAAGACAAAAGCCAAAGAGCTAGATATCTATGCAAGACGTTCTCTAGAGGCGTTAGGCATTCAGATGGAAGAGCTTGCTGACTGGCAGTGTTGTGGTGGTGTGTACCCGATGGCAAAAGATGAGATCGCTACAAAGCTATCTTCGGTAAGGACGCTTAATCAAGCTAAAGAGTTAGGTCGTCCACTAATCACACTATGCTCAGCATGTCATCATGTATTGACTCTTGTTAATCATGATATGAAGAATGACAGCAATATCCGCAACAAGGCTAATGATTACTCAAAGTTTGATACGCCTTATAAAGGCGAGACTGAAGTCATTCATTTCTTGCAGTTGCTACGTGATGTGGTTGGTTTTGATAACCTTAAAGCTAAGGTTACTAATCCACTTAAAGGTAGAAAGATAGGCGCTTATTATGGTTGTCTATTGCTTAGACCTAGTGCAAAGCTAGCTTTTGATAGCCCAGAGAATCCTACTATTATGGAAGATTTTATCAAGGCAATCGGTGCGACTCCTGTTGTATATCCTTTCCGCAATGAGTGTTGTGGTGGTTACATCGCTGTTACCGACAAGGGTCAAGCAACTAAGAATGTAGATAGAATAATTGATTCTGCAAAATACAAGGGCTGTGATGAGTTAGTTACTGCTTGTCCACTATGTATGTACAATGTGTCAGGCAATGCGAGTGAGGGTAAAGATATATCTATTAAGTACTTTACCGAGCTACTTGCAGAAGCTTTAGGCGTGAAGTGAGGGAGTGACTATGCATAATAATAATCTTAAAGATGAAGTAATCCGTATCAGTGGTGCTAGTCCTATAAAATGCATGAAGTGTGGCAAATGCTCAGCTACTTGCCCTTCATTTAATGACATGGAAATAGCTCCGCATATGTTTGTAGACATGGTCGTGAAAGGTCGTATCGAAGAGCTTATGGCGAGTAATGCGACTGCGCATTGTTTGAGCTGTTTCGCTTGTGTGGAGAGATGTCCTCGTGGCGTTGAACCTGCTAACATTATAGAGGCAATCAGAGTAATCAAGCTAAGGAAGTCTGGCTCAGTCCAATTAACACCAGCTCAAATAGCTAGCGTTATCGACACAGAGATACCTCAGCAAGCACTAGTTAGTGCTTTTAGAAAATTTAGAAAGTAAGGAGATAAAACATGCTAAAGATAGGTGTTTTTGTTTGTTGGTGTGGTAGTAATATCGCAGCGACAGTAGACATAGACCAAGTAGTCGCTGCTGCAAAGCTACAGCCCGGTGTTGTAATGGCTACGGGTTACCAATATATGTGTAGCGAGAATGGACAAAGTTTGATGCGTAAAGCTGTAGAAGAATATAAGCTTGACGGTGTCGTTATTTGTGCTTGTTCTCCGAGAATGCATGAGGCTACATTCCGTAAGAATGCTCAAAGAGTCGGTCTTAATCCTTTCATGGTAGAGATCGCTAATATTCGTGAGCATTGTTCATGGATTCATAAAGATAAAGAGCAAGGAACAATTAAGGCTATTGCTCTAGCTAATGCAGCAATTGCAAAGGTTAGTTTAAATGCACCACTTATCTCTGGTGAGAGCTCTGTTACTAAACGTGCTTTAGTTATCGGTGGTGGTATTGCTGGTCTTCAGACTGCACTTGATATCGCTGAGGCTGGTTTCGAAGTTGACGTTGTTGAGAGACAAGCTACTATCGGTGGTAACATGGCGAAGATAGACAAGACTTTCCCAACTCTTGATTGTGCTGCTTGTATACTTACTCCGAAAATGGTTGACGCAGCTAGTCATGAGAATATCGAGCTTATCACTTATAGTGAGGTAGAGAGCGTGAAAGGTTTCGTAGGAAGCTTCAAAGCCACTATCCGTAAGAAGGCTAGATATGTAAATGAGAAGACTTGTACAGGCTGTGGCTTGTGTATGTCTAAATGCCCTTCTAAAAAGAGCAAGAATGAGTTTAACTTAGGTCTTGATAATCGTACATCTATATTTATACCATTTGCACAAGCTATCCCGAATGTGGCTGTTATCGACCCTCAGAGTTGTATAAAGCTAACTCGTGATAAGTGTGGTCTTTGTCAGAGCGTATGCGAAGTTAAAGCTATCGACTTTACTATGCAAGATGAGATTATCGAGAGAGAGTATGGTGCTATCGTTGTTGCGACTGGATTTAAACCTATCGAAGTTGATGCTTTCGACGAGCTAGGCTACACTCAAAATAAGGACGTTATCACTAGCCTAGAGTTAGAGCGTCTTATGAATGCGGCGGGTCCAACTGGTGGTAAGCTTGTTAAGGTAAGTGACGGAAGTCACCCAACTGACATTACTTTCATTCAGTGTGTTGGTTCTCGTGATTGTACTTCAAGAGGTAAAGAGTATTGCTCTAAAATCTGTTGTATGTATACTTGTAAGCACGCAATGCTTATCCGTGATAAATACCCAGATATTAATGTTAATGTATTCTATATAGATGTACGTACTCCTGGAAAGAACTATGATGAGTTCTACAGACGTGCTGTCGAAGACTTCGGTGTTAATTACATCAAGGGTCAAGTCGGTAAAGTATATGCCGAGGATGGTAAACTTATAGTTCAAGGAAGTGACCTTATCACTAATGAACAAATATTCATTAAGAGTGATATGGTAGTACTTGCTTCTGCTATAGAGCCAGATCCTTCAGCGAAGAAAGTTGCGTCAATGCTTACTGCAAGTATTGATACTAATAACTTCCTAACTGAAGCACATGCGAAACTGCGTCCAGTAGAGAGTCCAACGGCTGGTATATTCCTATCAGGAGTTTGCCAAGGTCCTAAGGATATCCCTGAGACAGTAGCTCAAGCTGGTGCTGCTGCGTCTAAGGTTATCGGTTTGCTAGTGAAAAACAAGCTTGTTACAAGTCCTTGTATTGCTACTACTGATGAGTTATTATGTAGTGGTTGTTCTAACTGCTTTAACATTTGTCCTTACGGTGCAATCGGTTACGAGGATAAGCTTATAAATGATCACGGTATCAGAGAGACTAGGCGTATAGCTGTCGTAAACCCTGCATTATGTCAAGGTTGCGGTGCTTGTAGTGTTGCTTGTCCATCAGGTGCTATGGACTTATTAGGTTACACTAATAAACAAATAATGGCGGAGGTAGATGCAATATGCAAGAGGTAAAAGAATTTAAACCTAATATAGTTGCTTTCTGTTGCAACTGGTGTAGTTACGCTGGTGCGGACCTTGCAGGTTCAAGCAGATTGTCGTATCCAGCTGATGTTAAGATTATCCGCGTACCATGTAGTGGTCGTGTTAATCCGATGTTTATCCTGAAGGCTTTTGAGAAAGGTGCTGATGGCGTTATTATTTGCGGTTGTCACCCTGGCGACTGTCACTATAACACTGGTAACTTTTATGCTCGTCGTAGAATGACATTGCTTTATAGCATGCTTGACTACATGGGTATCGAAAAAGGTCGTACTCGTGTTGAATGGGTTTCGGCGGCAGAAGGTGCTAAGTTCTCTAACGTTATGAATAAGTTTTGTGGCGATATCAAAGAGCTTGGTGAGTGTGTAAAATTAGGAGATATAAGATGCAAGGACTAGAGAAGAAGATAAAAGATAGAGCAATTGAGCTTTTGGAGTCTGGCAAAGTCGATGGCATCATCGGCTGGGAAAAAGGTCAGTTTATTTATGACCCTACCCCTGCTGTATTCACTAAAGAAACTGGTCTAGATAATTTTTGTTACAACAATTTCTGTGGTGCGAACCTAAGCAAATACCTAGTAGGCAAGATCACTTCTGATAAAAAGTATGCAGTGCTTTTAAAGCCTTGCGATACTTACAGTATGAATCAGCTTATCACAGAGCATAGAGTAAATCGCGATAATATCTATATTATAGGTGTTGGTTGCGAAGGTCACCTTGACGTAGAGAAAATCAAACGCAATGGCATTAGTGGTATCACTGGCGTTAGCGTTGATGGCGAAAATGTTAATGTTGGCACTATTTACGGCGAAAGCACTATTGCTAAAAGTGATGTTTTACTTGGTAAATGTGAAGTATGTCGTGGTAATGCACATAAGATTTCTGATGAGCTTATTGGTGAGGAGTTACAGACTCCAGAAGCTAGTGATAGGTTTGAGATGGTTAATAAGCTAGAGGCTATGACTGCTGAAGAGCGTTTTGCGTTCTGGAAGGGTGAGTTATCTCGCTGTATCAGATGTAATGCGTGTCGTAATGCTTGTCCTGCTTGTACTTGTCGTGTATGCGTATTTGATAATGGTAGAAGTGGTATCGACTCAAAAGCTAATGCTAGTGAGTTTGAGGAGCAAATGTTCCACATTATCCGTGCTTTCCATGTATCAGCTAGATGTACTGACTGCGGTGAGTGTTCGAGAGTTTGCCCAGAGAATATCCCTCTACACTTACTTAACCGTAAGTACGTAAAGGATATCAATGAGTTCTACGGCGAATATCAAGCTGGCGAAGAGGCAGATCAAAGAAATCCGTTAGTTAACTTCGGAGATAAAGATATCGATCCTACTGTTATCAGTGATAAGGAGGGTAACTAATGAAAAAAATAGCTTTAGCTAATATGAATGCTTTATACGAAGCGATAGCAAAAGATATGAATTTATATGTGCCTATCGACAATAAAGCTAGTGTTAATTACGCAGAGTGGAAACAAGGCGATACTCCAGTTTTCGATAAGATGACTGTTAGAAGTGCGAAAGACGCTTTCTTCCCTCAGTGTGAGAATATGTCTACTTTCTCTCGTGATGACGATAATCGTATCATTATTGATAAAATCAAACTTACTGAAAAAGACTTCGTTGTTATGGGTATTCGTGCTTGTGACGTCAAGGCAGTTGCAGTACTTGATAAAGTTTTCTTGTCAGAGCCAGTAGATACTTTCTACAAGGCAAGACGTGATCACAGTATCCTAGTATCTCTAAGCTGTTCTAGACCTGAAGAAACTTGTTTTTGTTCTACTTTCGGCATAGACCCTGCTGAGCCTAAGGGCGATGTGGCTATGTATATAGTAGGTGATTACGCGTATTTTAATGCTTGTACTGATAAGGGTGAAAAATTCCTTAATGGTGTATCAGGATTATTAGAAAACGCAAACGACACTGATGTAGATGCTGCGAAGGCTGCTACTCGCGAGATAATGACTAAACTTCCACTTCACGACGTCACTACTGACGGCTGGGGTGCTGGAGTACTAGAAGAGATGTTCAATCGCCCTGAGTGGGAAGAGCTTTCTAGTAGTTGTATCGGTTGCGGTACCTGCACTTATGTATGTCCTACTTGTCAGTGTTACGATATAAGAGATTACAATGGTAGTAATGGTGTTACTAGATATCGTTGTTGGGATTCTTGTATGAAGAGCGACTTTACTATGATGGCTCACGGAAATAACCGTACTACTCAGCTACAAAGATTCCGCCAGAGATTTATGCACAAACTTGTATATTCTCCTACTAATAATGACGGCGAATTCTCTTGCGTTGGTTGTGGTCGTTGCGTTGCTAAGTGTCCAGTATCTATGAATATCGTTAAGGTAATCAAGACTATGGGAGGTAAGAAGTAATGTGTGATAATAAAATATCTACTAATGAGGCATTAATCCCTCACGTAGCTAAGATCATAAATGTTCGTACTCAAACTCATGATGTTAAAACTTTTGCAGTAGTAAGTAGCGTTGACGGTGGCGTAATGTTCGATCATATGCCAGGTCAGTGTGCTATGGTATCTATACCAGGAGTTGGAGAGGCTATGTTCTCTATAACTTCTTCTCCTACAAATACTGCTTTCAAAGAGTTTTCTGTAAAAAGATGTGGTATCTTGACTGAGATACTTCACGGCTTAGAGGAAGGCGACGAGATTACTGTTAGAGGTCCTTACGGCAAACAGTTCCCAGTAGAGACTGACTTCAAGGGCGAAAACCTTTTATTCATCGCTGGTGGTATCGGTATCGCTCCACTTAGGTCTGTTATCAATTACGCTAGAGCAAACCGTGATAATTACGGTCAGATAGATGTCCTTTATGGCGCTAGAAGCTCAAGCGACCTTGTAGAATACGAAGAAATGACTAAAGAGTGGGCAAATGATAAAAACTTCAATGTTCACGTAACTATAGATAGAGCAGAAGAGGGCTGGGAAGGAAATGTAGGTTTTGTACCTACTTACCTAAAAGAGCTTGCTTTTGATAACAATCGTACCGCTGTAATTTGCGGCCCTCCTATTATGATTAAATTCGTTCTAGGCGGACTGATCGAGATGGGCTTTAATAAAACTCAGGTTTATACTACTCTTGAGCTTAAGATGAAGTGCGGTATTGGTAAGTGCGGTCGTTGTAATATCGGCTCTAAGTACGTTTGCAAAGACGGTCCAGTATTCAGATGTGACGAGATCGACGAGTTACCAAATGAGTATTGATCAGTTGCTTGTTGATTAGGCGTTACGCCTAGCAATAGCTACGGTATATTATCAATATTATTGCTTTTATATCGGAAACATTATTTTAAAAACGAGGATAAATATTATGAAAGAAATGGTGAATATTTACGTAATGGGTAAATTATATAGCGTTCCAGCTGGTCTTACTATCATGAATGCTATGGAAATTGCTGGTTATAAACACATTCGTGGCTGTGGTTGCCGTGCAGGATTTTGCGGTGCTTGTGCTACTATATATAGGATTCAAGGTGACAACGAGTTGCATTTTGCTCTTGCTTGTCAAACTGCAGTTGCTGATAACATGTTTATAGCAACTATACCGTTCTTCCCTACTCAAAAGGCTATCTACGATATCAATGAAGTTAAGCCTACTGAGCAGATTATGATGCAGTTATACCCAGAGATATACAGTTGTATCGGTTGTAATGCTTGTACTAAAGCATGTCCACAATCACTTAATGTTATGCAGTACATCGCTCAGGCTCAACGTGGCGACTATGCTACATGTGCTGAGGAGTCTTTTGACTGTGTTGCTTGTGGTATGTGTTCTAATAGATGCCCAGCTGGTATCTCTCATCCACTAGTTGCACTTCTAGCTAGACGCTTAAACGGCAAGTATATCATGCCTAAGAGTGAGCATTTAGAAGATCGAGCTAACGCTATTTCTAACGGTGAGTACTTGGACGCTCTTGAGGCTATCGCTGGCAAACCATTGTCAGAGATCACAGAGCTTTACAATCATCGCGAGATAGAGAAGAAATAAGGAGGGATTAGATATGTATTCAGAAAAAATGATTAATTCTATGGCAAAAGTTGCCGAAACTCGTAAGTCACGTATCGGAGCAGACCCTGCTCGTTTCACTGCTGATGAGAAATCAAAACTTCTTGCTATTTACCACCCAGACTTCAAAGAGGAAGCATTCTCTGTACTTGAAGTTGGTGCTAATAAAGGCGGAAAAGTACCGAACGAATTACACGACTTGCTACAAGGCAAAAGCCGTATGCTAGGCAAAGAGATCGATCTTGAAGATGTAAAATATACTTCAGATGTTCTTGTTATTGGTGGCGGTGGTTCAGGTGCAAGCTGTGCATTAGAGTCTTTCGCTGCTGGCTGTAAAGTTACTATGGTAACTAAGCTACGTATCGGCGACGCTAATACAATGATGGCGGAGGGTGGAATTCAGGCTGCTGATAAAGAGAATGATAGCCCTGCTCAACATTACCTTGACGCTTTCGGCGGTGGTCACTTTACTAATAAACCAGAGCTTTTGAAAATGCTTGTTGGAGATGCACCTGGTGCTCTTCAGTGGCTTAATAACTTAGGCGTTATGTTTGATAAAGATGAGAATGGTGTAATGGCTACTACTGCTGGTGGTGGTACTTCTCGTAACAGAATGCATGCTTGTGCTGATTATTCTGGTGCTGAGATCATGCGTGTTCTTCGTGATGAAGTTAAAAATGACGGTATCGAAGTGGTTGAGTTTACTTCAGCTATCGAGATCCTTCTTGATGAGAAAGGCAATGCTGCTGGTGCTGTCCTTATAAATATGGAAACTGGTGAACTTATGGTCGCTAAAGCTAAGTGCGTTGTATTATGTACTGGTGGTGCTGGTCGTATACATTACCAAGATTTCCCTACTACTAATCACTACGGTGCTACTGCCGACGGTCTAGTTATGGCTTACCGTGCTGGTGCAGAGCTTCGTGATGCTGACGCTATTCAGTACCACCCAACTGGTGTTGCTTTCCCAGCTCAGATGTTAGGTGCTTTAGTTACAGAGAAAGTTAGATCATTAGGTGCTATGCTTGTCAACGTTGACGGCGAGGCATTTATGAACCCTCTTGAATGTCGTGATATCACTTCAGCGTCTATTATTCGCGAGTGTTCTGATAAAAATAAGGGTATCGAGACTCCTTTAGGTACTGCTGTATGGCTTGACTCTCCTATGATCGACATGATCCACGGCGAGGGTACTCTTCTTAAGAAACTTCCTGGTATGCTTAGAATGTATCAGAAAATGGGTATCGACATGAGAGAAGATCCTATCCTTATCTACCCAACTCTTCACTACCAAAACGGTGGTGTTGATGTAAATGCTGATAGCATGTCCACTCTTGTAAACAATCTATTTGTTGCAGGTGAGGCAGCTGGTGGTGTTCATGGTAGAAATAGACTTATGGGTAATTCACTACTTGACGTTATCGTTTTCGGTAGGAATGCTGGTAAGTGTGCTGCTGCTCGTGCTAAAGAGACAGAAATGCCTTCTAAACTTAGCATTGATCATATCAATAAGTTTGATGCAGCGGTTAAAGCGTCAGGTGCTGAATACAAGGCAGTATCTCCAATGCTTCTTCCAGAGTACACAAACATAAAGAATAAAGGAACATTATAATATGAGAGAGCTAAATGTAAGAGAGATCTCTAACGCTCTAAAAGACATGGCTATATCTATTAACCACGAGCTTTCAAGTGATATGGTAACTCTTATCACTAACGCACGTGAGAAGGAGCAATCTCCTCTAGGTAAGCAGATTTTAGGACAGTTAGTTGAGAATATGGACATCGCAAAATCTGAGATGATACCAGTTTGTCAGGATACTGGCATGGCTGTTATATTCATCGAAGTAGGTCAGGACGTTCACTTTGTCGGTGGTAACATCGAGGACGCTATCAATCAAGGTATCCGTGAGGGATACGCTGATGGCTACCTTAGGAAGTCAGTAGTTGGCGACCCTATCATCAGAGAGAATACTCGTGACAATACTCCTGCCGTTATACATTATAGTATAGTTGCTGGCGATAAGGTAAATATCACTTTATCTCCTAAAGGCTTTGGTAGCGAGAACATGAGTCGCGTATTCATGTTGAAACCTTCTCAAGGTATTGAGGGCGTTAAGGAAGCCGTGCTTACAGCAGTTGCTGAGGCTGGACCTAATGCTTGCCCACCTATGGTTGTAGGTGTTGGTATCGGTGGTACTTTTGAAAAATGTGCTATCCTTGCTAAAAAGGCTCTTACTCGTAATGCGTTATCGTCTTCAAGTGTGCCTTACGTGGCAGACCTTGAGGTGGAGCTATTAGAAAAGATCAATAAGCTAGGTATCGGACCTGCTGGTTTAGGTGGTAGAATGACAGCTCTTGCAGTAAATGTAGAGACTTATGCTACTCATATCGCAGGACTTCCAGTCGGCATCAATATTTGTTGCCACGTTAATAGACATATCTCTCGCGAGATATAATAGGAGGGTAATATGGATATCAAGTTAAATACACCTATCACTGTCGAGGATACTGCTAAACTTACTGCGGGCGACTATGTATACCTTTCAGGTACTATATACACTGCTCGTGACGCTGCTCATAAGAGAATGAGCGATACTCTAGATGCAGGCGGAAGTCTTCCACTAGATATCGAGGGTAAAATACTTTACTACCTTGGACCTACTCCTGCTAGACCAGGCAAGGTGATCGGTTCTGCCGGTCCTACTACTGCTAGTCGTATGGATAAGTACGCTCCAAGACTACTTGACATGGGTCAAATAGGAATGATAGCAAAAGGTAAAAGAACTCAGCCAGTTATCGACGCAGTAGTGCGTAACGGTGCTGTATACTTTGCATCAGTTGGTGGTGCAGGTGCATTATTATCTAAGTGTATAACTTCAGCAGAAATCGTTGCATACGAAGATCTAGGCACAGAGGCTATCAGAAAGCTAGAGATTAAAGACCTACCAGTTATCGTAGTAATCGATAGCAAGGGTAATAATCTTTATGAGACTGCTATAGAAGACTGGAAGATAGAGGACTAATATCCTTTATATACAGCATTGCAATTGTGCAAACTAATATTTTCAAAATAATGAAAAAAATAATAATGAAAGCCGTTATCAAATTACTTGATAACGGCTTTTTTTATTTGTTATTATATTGTATTAATCTTCTCTACCTATTAGATAATCAATAGAACAAGAAAAAAAATTAGCAATTGCTATAAGAGTTTCTATTTTAGGGTATTTGCCGCTGTCCCACTTTGATACAGCAGAGTTTCCAATATTGACTTTTATTGCTAATTTGTATTTTGATATACCATTCTTTGATCTTAGAATATTAATTCTTTCTATAAAAGTAGCGGTAGTCTTGCTTGTTAAGAAATGAGCGTCTTCTCTAAGTCCTAATAAGTAATCAACTGAAAGATTGAAAAAGTCAGCAACTTTCACTATGAAATTAATAGAAGGAAGACGACCCAAGTTAATCCAATCATAAAGAGAACTGCTAGATATATCAATTCTCTCGGAAAATTGATTAAGAGTAATATCTTCGATTGTAATATAATCATCTATTATATCTTTAAAAACAGAATAATTTGTCATAATCTCGCACCTCACTAAATAATTACCCCACTAGGTTATTAATAATATATAAGTTATTTAATATAAGATAATCCAAGTAAGTATTCAACGGAGCACTCAAGCTTAATCGCAATTACGATGAGATTTTCGGTTTGTGGAATATTACCATTTACTAGCCAGCTCTTAAATCGACTAGAATGAAAATTGCACATTGTTGCTAGTGCATTTTTTGTAATTTTCTTTTCTTTCAATATCTGCATAATTCTAACATCAAAAGTTGAAGAAATATCATTTCTATAAATCGTTCTATCGTCAGTAAGTCCAAGTATATAATCAAAAGAACAATTGAAATGATTTGATAATTTTAATAGGTTATTTTTCTTCGGCACTGAATTCCCCGTAAGCCAACCTGATACAGTTGTTTCGGGACAACCGCTTACTCGAGCTAATCCCGCAGGTGATAAATTATTAATAATCATCAATTCTTTTAAAGAACCGACAAAATTCGACATAATATTCATAATAGTTTTCTCCTATTTAATAATTATGCTAAATATATTGTGAAAATACTTGTGTCTACGGTACTATCTAATATATAATTAGTATATTGCATGAAATTTTAAGCAATTAATGGAGGAATTAGAAAATGAATGAACTAATGTATATGATAGGCGAGCTAATAAGTATGGAGATTGATGAAGTGGATACAGTAACATATCCTAAGATGGATGAAGTTAATTGTCAGTTTATAGTTAAGCTATTAAATGGTAGCAAATATAAGATGAGGATTGATAAAATAAGTTGATATCGTGAAAGGTATCTTATAATTCCATTTAAGTAATTATGGTGATTATGAATTATCTTATACAATACTAAACGTAGTAAAAATGATAAATATTGATCTAAATATTAATTATGAAAAAATAGCCCAACAAATAGGCGAGCAATGTTTTTGATGACGTATTTAGTATTTCATTATTCCTCGCGTATATTAAATGTGCAAAAACTCTTGACAAATATATTGCAAAATGGTATAATTACCCTACAATTAAATCAAAGGCTAAGATAGGGACAGTAGTAATATATGCAATGTTAAAGAGAGTTGACGGATGGTGTGAGTCAGCACGGAGCTATTACTTATATCACCCTTGAGCTATACTTTCGAAAAGTTATTTACGCTTAGTAGTTAGTGTCGGTTGATCTCCGTCATAGGATACATGTATTGCACTACGCATTGATACGGACAAATATTATATTCATTATGATACTGTACTATATCATTATAGTTAGATACAAGAAAAGCGACTGTCATCATGTGACAGTAACTAGAGTGGTACCACGGGTTATTTTTATCTCGTCTCTTAATTTAGAGGCGAGATTTATTTTATTTATAAGAGAGGTAATAGTATGTCACAATTATTTTACAAAAGATTTGTTGATGAAACTATCGACAGTAATGGAATGCTTACTGATATCGCATTTAAATATGCTGATAACTTTAACTTCGCCTATGATGTCGTAGATGAAATAGCTAAGAAGTCGCCCGATAAGAGGGCTATGGTTTGGCTGTCAAAAGATAAAGAGGAGCGAGTGTTTACCTTCGGAGATATGAAAAAGTACTCTGATAAAGCTGCTAATTATTTTGCCTCAATAGGTATCAAAAAAGGTGATAGTGTCATGCTAGTCCTTAAGCGTCACTTCCAGTTTTGGTTTTGTATGCTAGCTCTTGAGAAGTTAGGTGCTGTGGCAGTGCCTGCAACTAATCAACTTATGAAAAAAGATCTAGTATATAGATTTCACAAGGCACACGTTAAAGCAGTGGTTTGCACTACTGATGATTACGTTGCTAGCGAAGTCGAGAAGTCTGTTGCGGATTGTCCTGAACTAGAGCATATTATCACTGTTAATAATAAACTTAACGGTTGGAAGTTTTTTGATGAAGGCGTAGAGAATGCTAGCGAGCATTTTGATAGAGTTGATACTCACTATGACGAGCCGATGCTAAGATACTTTAGCTCAGGCACTACTGGTTATCCTAAGTGTGTTCAGCACTCGCATACATACGCGATTGGGCATATCGTTACCGCTGCATGGTGGCATATGGTAGAGGATGACGCTATTCACTTTACAATCTCCGATACTGGCTGGGGTAAAGCTGTCTGGGGAAAACTATACGGTGCATGGCTAGCTGAAAGTGTAGTATTTACTTACGATTTTGATAGGTTCCATCCTGATGATATCTTACCGCTTTTTGCAAAGTATTATATCAGGACATTCTGTGCTCCACCGACTATGTATAGATTCTTTATCAAAGAAGATTTATCTAAGTATGATTTATCGTCATTGAAGTATTGCACTATTGCAGGAGAGGCACTTAATCCTGAAGTATTTAAGCAGTTTTACAACGCTACTGGTATCAAACTTATGGAGGGTTTTGGTCAGACTGAAACGACTCTTTTGATAGCAAATCTTTTAGGAATGGATCCTAAACCGGGTAGTATGGGTAAGCCAAGTCCGCAATACAAAGTTGCTATGCTTAATGGCGAGGGCAAGATTTGCGATACGGGCGAAGTTGGCGAGATATGTATTGATACGAAGAATGGCACGCCAGTGGGAATATTCCAAGGATATTTTGAAGATCAAGATACTACAAATAACGTTTGGTACGATGGGTATTATCACACTGGAGATATGGCATGGGCTGATGAGGACGGATATCTTTGGTATGTCGGTAGAACTGATGACCTTATTAAGTCGAGCGGTTACCGTATAGGGCCTTTCGAGATAGAGTCAGTGCTTATGGAACATCCAAGCGTACTTGAATGTGCGATTACTGGCGAGCCTGATCCGATAAGAGGTCAAGTAGTAAAAGCTACTATCGTACTTGCAAAAGGTTACACTGCTAGCGATGAGCTAAAGAAAGAGATTCAAACTTATGTTAAGAACTTAACTGCTCCTTATAAGTATCCGCGTATTGTTGATTTTGTATCAGAGTTGCCGAAAACCATCAGCGGTAAGATCAAGAGAATCGATATTAGGAATAAGTAAAAATAAGCTCGCAAATTGATTATATAATAACAACTATATATATTATAATATTATATACCATATTATGACACAGTAAAAGCCATGATTTTATATCGTGGCTTTTTGTATTCGCAAAGAAAATACTATAAATTCATTTATTATGCCAAATGTTTGTATTTTGAAAAGAGTGTGTGTTATAATATAGTTATATATTGGATATTATAATAAGAATTAAGAGGTTAATTAGTCCAGTTTTATCAGGTTAGCCATTAATTTGCTAAATAATTTGCTCGCGATGTTGTAATAAGCATTGTTGTGAAATATTTTTGAAAAAGTATGTAAAAGTTATTGACTATAATATAATGTTGTGTTATAGTATATAAGCACCTACATAGGTGTAATTTTTTTTGGAGGCGTTTACGATGAGAACAAGAATAACATTAGCTTGTACAGAGTGTAAGCAGAGAAACTACGACGATTATAAAAATAAACAAAACACTCCCGACAGAATTGAGCTAAGCAAATACTGCAAATTTTGTAAAAAGCATACAGTTCACAAAGAGACTAAGTAATCAGGAGGCTGTTATATGAAAGGCGAGAAAAAGATGAAGAAAGATAGAGTTATTAATAACGCTATCAGTACTGATGCGCTAGCCAATAATGCGGTTAACACTGAGACGATTCAAGCTAAAAATCCTAAGACAGTTAAAAACAATAAGAACAAGAATAAAAACGTTGAAGTTCGTCCAAACGTATTCGTACGTATGGGTAGATGGTTCAAGCGTACTTTTAAAGAAATGTGGTCAGAGCTAAAGAAAGTTACATGGCCTTCTTTCGCTAAAGCGCTTTCTTCTACAGGTGTCGTGCTTTTAGTAGTTGTTATTTTCTTGTTGATTTTGACAGGTATGGACGCATTGCTTGGTTTCGGCTTTAACTCATTGATCAATATATCTTAATGGAGAATACGATGGATAACATTCAGGAAAAACCTCAGTGGTATATCTTACAGACATTATCAGGATATGAGAAGATGGTGCACACTAACCTTAATACTATGGTTGAAAACAATGACCTAGGAGATTATATCTTCGACGTTGCTGTGCCAGAGATTGAGGAGATCACAGAGAAGAACGGTAAGAAGAAAGTATCTCTTAGGAGAAAATTTCCTTGTTACGTTTTTATCAAGATGATTTACACTAAACACGTTTGGTACATGGTTACTCAGACGCGTGGTGTTACGTGTTTTTGCGGACCTCAGGGTCGACCACTTTCTATGTCTGATGAAGAAGTCAAACGTATGCAACTTGAGATGATCACTGCTGACGATATAGACATCACTATTGGAGATCAAGTCGAAGTTCTAACAGGTCACTTAAAGGGTATCCTTGGTGAAGTTAGCTCTATAGATTTTGAGTCTCAAATGGTTAGAGTAGTAGTTAGCATGTTTGGTAAAGAAACACCAGCAGATATGAACTTTATTGATGTTAGAAAAATTAATCTATAATATTGATTAATTCACTGTCATGAGTAGAGTAAGTGTGTTAGTGAAGATTTGTTAGGGTAGTTTATCCTGATTTATCAGTTTTCAAGTATATCTTAGCGGATTGCTTTTGTGATTTATCACATCAGACATTTTGCTTTAATATAAATTTGGGAGAGCTATATTATAAAAATACACAGGGTATAGTTCGTTATTACCACGTAATGTGTAGTCGAGGAGGTATTAGACTATGGCAAAGAAAATTACAGCAGTTGTTAAACTTCAGCTTTCAGCAGGTAAAGCAACTCCAGGACCACCAGTTGGTTCAACACTAGGTCCTCACGGAATTAACATTCCAGGATTCACTAAAGAGTTTAATGAGAAGACAAGAGGTCAAGAAGGTTTAATCATACCAGTTGTTATGACTATTTATGCTGACCGTTCTTTCACTTTCATTCTTAAGACTCCACCAGCAGCAGTTCTAGTTAAGAAAGCGCTTAACCTTTCATCAGGTTCAGCTAGACCTAACAAAGACAAAGTTGCTACTATCACTGAAGCTCAACTAAGACAAATCGCTGAGCTTAAGATGCCTGATCTAAACGCGGGAACCATCGAGACAGCAATGTCTATGATCGCTGGTACTTGTCGTAGCATGGGCGTTATAGTTGAAGGTTAATAAGGAGACTAAAAATGAAAAGAGGTAAGAGATATATTGAGGCTGCAAAGCTAGTAGATAGTGCTAAATCTTATGATGTTGAAGAGGCTATGACTCTTGTAACTAAGACTGGCACATGCAAGTTCGACGAATCAGTTGAGCTACACATGCGTTTAGGCGTTGACCCTCGTCACGCTGATCAACAAGTCCGTGGAGTAGTAGTACTTCCAAACGGTACTGGTAAAACTTCTCGTGTCCTTGTTATCGCTAAAGGCGCAAAAGCTGATGAGGCTATTGCTGCTGGTGCAGATTTCGTAGGTGCTGAGGATATGATAGCTAAAATCCAGAAAGATGGCTGGTTTGATTTTGATGTCTGCGTAACTACTCCTGATATGATGGGTCTAGTTGGTAGAATTGGTAAGATTTTAGGACCAAAAGGTCTTATGCCTAACCCTAAGTCTGGTACAGTTACTATGGACGTTACTAAAGCAATTAATGAGATTAAGAGTGGTAAAGTTGAGTACAGACTTGACAAAAACGCTATTATCCACGTTGCAGTAGGTAAGCAGTCTTTTGGTGCAGCTAAGTTACTAGAGAATATTAATGTAGTTATCGAGGCTATTTTGAAGGCTAAGCCAGCTGCTGCTAAAGGTACTTATATTAAGAGCTCTAGCATTTCAAGCTCAATGGGCCCTGGTATCAAAGTTAACGTTAAATAATTCAAATAATCATTTGACATTTCGGTACAATTGTGCTAAAATAATATAAAACTTAATACTACCATAGACAGTAAGTTCCATTAATTTGGTATAATATTCGCTTACCGAGGTTCATATTGATTTAATTGATTAAATTATAAGTCTCGGTTACCTGTATCGGTAGTCGAGACTTTTATTATTGTTATATAACCATTTATGGTTAAATATATAGGAGGTATACATGTCAGTAGGTAAAGATCTTAAAGCTACTCAGATTGAGAGCATTAAAGAGAGCATTACAAAAGCGAAGAGTTTTGTCATCGTTGAGTATGAAGGAATTAATGTTGCTGATGACACTAAGCTAAGAAGTGATTTTAGAGCTAACAACGTAAAGTATCAAGTTCTAAAGAATAGATTAGTTAAACGTGCATTAAATGAGTTAGGTTACAATGAATTCGACGGTCTTCTAGAGAATACGTCTGCTATCGCTTTCGCGAATGGTGACGAGCTAGCTGCTGCTAAGGTTGTTGTTGATACTGCTAAAACAGTTCAAGCAATTAAGCCAAAGTGCGGTTTACTAGATGGTAAGTTCATTGACGCTAATGTTGTAAATCAAATTGCTAATATCCCATCAAAGGACATTTTATTATGTCAGTTATGTGGAATGTTACAAAGTCCTATTTCTGGTCTTGCTAGAGCAATTTCAGAGATAGCTAAGAAAGCTGAGTAATTCAGTTTCTAATTAATAATAATTATTATATTCGGAGGAATGAAAAAATGGCAGATATCAAAAACATGATTGAAGATATTAAAGGTATGACAGTTCTTGAGCTTAACGACTTAGTTAAGGCTATAGAGGTAGAGTTTGGTGTTAGCGCAGCAGCTATGACATCATCAGCTCCTGCAGCAGCAGCAGCAGTAGAAGAGAAAACTGAGTTTGACGTTATCTTAACTGTAGTTGGCGCTGAGAAAATTAAAGTTATCAAAGCAGTTAAAGAGAGTCTTGGTCTTGGTCTTAAAGAAGCAAAAGAGATCGTTGACAATGCTCCTAAGACTATCAAAGAGGCTATTTCTAAAGAAGCAGCTGAAGAAGTTGTTGCTAAGTTCAAAGAGGTTGGCGCTACTTGTGAGATTAAGTAATTTAATCTTTTATAATTTTAAATTTACCGAGTTAGTTATGCTAGCTCGGTTTTTTTATGCAAAATGTTCATATTGGCAAATAAACACTGAGATGTACGATCTATATTGACATATTATATGTTATGTGATACAATTATAGATATTATTATTCAGTAATAGAATTGAAAAGGAGGGGAGAAAATGAAATCTAATAGAAAAAAGCAAAGAAAAGAGTTGCATTTTAGTGCAAAAGGAAATACGGCTATTAATAAAAAGAAATTCTATGCATATTGGTTTATTGATTATGTATTTAGCTTTCTCCTTATATTATCATTATTTTTACTTCTTGGAAACATCGACAAAGGGATCTTGATAATAAATAGATTGCTCCTTGCAGTGCTTATAGGTTTAACTATTTTCCAGTTCCTATCTATGAGTTCGGGCGCTTATGCTCCCAGAAGTGACGAGAATCAAAATATCAATGTCAAAGAAAAAGTTATGTTTTATTATGACACTGTTATTATCAAGATAGCATTTCTTTCTATCATGCTAAAATTTATTGGAATGGATATGCTTTTTTATTGCATATTTGTTACTACTTTCTTGATATCAATGTTTGTGAAGCTATATATAGGATTTATGTACATTAAGCCTGAACATATAGTTTTTACAAAATGTCCTGATGTAAATTTGGGTAAGACTATTTTAAATCATAAAATGAAAATTATATTTCTATTAATGTGTTTCGGTATATTTATCGTGATGCCAGGTGTATTTGTTACAGTCTTTACCGTTGCTAATTATTATGAGATCATTATGATAGGTATCGTAGTATCTGTATTGGTGGGTTTCATAGCTGATGGTATTGATAGTATTATTAATTCTTTATCTGGTGATAAAGAGACTAAGCAAAAGTATGTGAATTGAGCTATCTAATTATGTTATACTTACTTGAATTTTTATCGAAGATGGAGGACTTGTATGAAAAACAATCATTTAGGATTGTCTAAAGAACATCTATATAGTAATAAAGAAGTTCTTAATAAAAAAATGTTTTATTTTTGGTGGGTAGTAGGATTTATCATTGATTACGCCATCATCCTTTCTATAGCTCTTTCAGTGCACTTAATTAGCACTGGCATGAATTTGTTCGTTTATTTCGGTTTAAGTCTACTAGTTATTTGTTCATTTGTCATGTTTGCTGGCGATGGTATCGGGTTGGGTCTTCCGTATAGAGATGCGGTAGTGCACCTGAAGAATAAAGAAAAAGCAATGTTTTATTATGACGGCATTATTACTAGGTCAGGTTTAGTAACACTATCACTATTGTTTATCGGCTACGATTTAGTTTTCTATACGATTTTTGCAGCTACATTTATAATATCACTAGGTATAAAGATTTATATTGGTTGCAGATATATACTTTCGCACGAAGTTTTCCCGAAGGGAGATAAATTGAGCTTCGGTCGACATTTAATTAATAGGCGAGCAAAATATTTTTCTATGGCAGCTGTGGTGATTGTAATTATTGTTATCCCAGCAGTTGTTACTACTTCAAATAGTCGAGACACGTTCTTTACAATAATGATAGGCGCTTCAGTTGTGGTACCTATGATTATAATGGCCACTGATGCGATTGATTATTTAATCAACTCACTACTTAAAAAGAAATTACCTAAGGATATGTTTTAAAAATCAACAATTATATTCTTTATGTTGCACGCTCGAATACATTTGGTGTCATATTTAGATTTTATATTTTACTGTCGGTATATAATTATCGATAGTATTTTTTCTTATAAGATAATTATATTGCTGGTTCTTATGTGTTGCATGTTTGATTTCCATGGCTACTTATTGAGAGTAAAAATGATAAAATAATTACTCAAATTGACATTATTCAGTTGTATTCCCACGCTACGTGGATTATTGTAAAATAAACATATATCAATTGCAGTTAATTGCAATTATTTTGAAATAATATGATAAAATTTCATAATATAGTTGACTTATCAAAAGCGATGTGATATTATGATAAAGCTGAAGGAAAGCAACCAGTTTTAAGTGTTATTTTATGTTAATAACGATAGTAAAATAATTATTAAAAAGGTTCTTTAAAACAGTTGACATATGTTATTTATTATGATATTATGTCAAAGTTGACTTAAAGCAACTAACGAAAGTTTGTAGCTGAGCAAAAAGGAAGTTTGAAAAAACTTTTAAAAATTGCTTAAAAACAGTTGACAAA
>CAMQWP010000019.1 GCA_947038565.1 uncultured Clostridia bacterium | reverse complement strand
ATACAAACTTGTACTTCCTCAGCTTTTCAGCATACTCACTCGGTCTTCGCCACACTCTTTCAAATTGGTAATCGTCCAAGAAAAAATGGACACCAACTTTGCTGGTATCCATCCTCTTACTCTCGTAACTCTTTATGAAGTTATATCCTACACATAAACCACCACTGTTATCTTGCCACTCACGGAAATCCATATCCGTGCCTTTAACATACGGTATATCCCATGGCGTGACATGAACGCATTCTAATCGTTCAGTATTTTCAATTTGTCTTTTATAACTCATGTGCCTCCTTTTTGACAACAAAAAATAGCCATCACAAAGATGACTATCCATAGATTTTTATTCTATATCCTTATTCAATTTCATCAGCACTGTATTCTAATTGAGCACAATTAGTGAACCGATTTCTCCATATACACTTATAAACTGTAGTTATCTCTCCATCCATCTCAGTCGTACAAAATGGACCTGATATAACTCCATCAATTGAATGTTTGATGCTATTTTTATTTGCTAGGACTGCGCATACTAGATGATTTTCAATATAAATTTCTTCCTCATTTCCCTCATCATATTCGGGAAATAATGATGAACCAAGTGATTCCCACAGGTCTCTACTTATAACTTTATTTGATTTGTCTAACCTAATCAAATATATCTCAAAACCTTCTGTACCTCCGTGGCTAGTGGAATTTTTCTGTAACAGTAAATTAACTATCTCATTGCCATCATCTTTTTCTTTCTTTGTCATAGTTTTTAATGAGTTTGAATATATTTCTATTTCCTGAAACTCACATTTGGCTTCATTGATAATTTGCTGTTCATTAGATATAATGAGTAAATTTTCAAAATTCTTCATTGCATTGGATGTCCAATTATATGATCCGATAAGTAGTTTATTGTCAATTATCGCCATTTTTTCATGCATATGATTTATATACCCCGGCATTTTTATAGGCAACATTTCAATATTATTAGCTTTTAGCTTGCTAATTGATCCAACTTGTTTATTATTACTATTATTATCATCATAAATTATTTTAACATTTACGCCTCTCTTGCGAGCTCCAATCAAAGCATCTGAAAATTGATCAAAGGAAATCCATGCAACAGCAATTTCAATTTTGCTTTCTGCTACATTTATTACATTATTTATTTTTGAAATAAAGTCTTGTGTGATAAATTCAATCATTGATACCTCTCTTCTTAATGTCAATTTTATAATATTAGTCAACTTTTTTACAAGATTTACAAAACCATATATCTGCGTACATTATTTTTCTTCTTATAATTATATTCTATACTACCAAGGTATTAATGTCAATTACTATTAACTCAATTCTTCTGTATTCACTAAATATACATGTTATTTCCCCCACCGACTTCCTTCTTCAGCTGACTTCTTGCTATGGCAACTCCAGCAAAGCGATTGCAAGTTATTCTCATCAAGTGGTGCACCACCTTTCTTTATAGGAGTTATATGATCCACCAAGGTTGCTTTAGTTAGTTTATTATCTTTCATACATTCCCTACACAATGGCTCGATCATCAGATGTCTTTTCTTTGTCGCTCGCCATTCTCCCGACTGGTAGAACCTCTGGCTTACTTTATCACGTTGATACTTATTATATTGCGAATCAACTAGTGCTTGGTGTTCCTTGCAGTAGTTGCCTTCTGTAAGTTCTGGACAGCCTCCATACTTACACGGCTTTAGTGGTTTTCTCGGCATATTGTTCTCCTTTAATTTTATGCAAACAAAAAGAAAAGTCATCCGACCTCTCTTATCATATCATGTTGCTAGTTCGTACTTCTCTTTTGTCTACACTTGTATTATACACCCGTATAGAGTGCTTTTCGTACTTATTCGTACGGTTTTTTATAATTTCGTATTGAGTTTATTTTTTAGCCTCTGAATATAATAATTCAATAATATTTATCGCCTTATCTCGCCTATATTGTACTCCCGATTTAGTATATCCATATTTTTTACTAACTCTGCCTAGTGACATGCCTTTTATATATGTATCAACAATAATCTCTTTATCATCATTATCTATTAAGCTAATACAATTATCTAATCTTTCCATTTCGGTTTCTAATTTTGTTGTATCCCTAGCCTCCATTTTTGCTAATTTGATTTTTGCTATATTCAGCTTATAATTCTTCAATAACTCTTTTACCACGTTTATGTAATCCTCCATATTTTCATTTTGAGCCAATTCTTGCTCTCTTTTCCAAACTCTATATTCAAGCACCCAATCATCTTCTTTTGCATCTAACTTAGATTTTAACCATCCTCTTATTAATCCTACATCTTCGAGTTCTTCGCTCCAGTCACTTTCCTTGCATACACCGACTAAATCATATTCTTGCATACTTTCATTGTTTCTTCCTCGAATAAAAAACATCATTATAAAGTCATCCACTTCCTCATCAAAATACTTAATACGAAAAGACTTATCATAATTCAATTTGTTTTCTTGCTTTCTAATCGTAATATAATCTTCCGACAGGCACTTAACATCACTAATCGGGAATGCGCCATTCGGCGCAATACTCTCATAATCAAATATTGCCTCTTCAGTTATTCTGACCTTATTAATGATTTCATCCACTTCTTTTACTCCTTTTCGAATGCCTTTATTACATTCATAACTTCGTCTACACTTCGAACCACAAGCGCATATCCATCAGCCCTCAATATTTCTCTAATAGTGAGTTCTTGCAGTAGTGTTGCTTTATTTTTACCGACTTTTACCTCAAAGGCGATAAACCTACCACGGTAACAAACTATTATGTCTGGTATTCCCGCCGTACCGTATTGTCCGCCATGCTCTTTCCAAAAGAAACAGTCTTGCACACTTTTAAGATACTTTTTTATCTTTGCTACTAGTTCAGTTTCATTCATCGTCTATTGTACTCCTCATATTTTATAATCTTGCGAGATAACCTGTCTACTTCTGCATCTATATATCTGAAAAAGTTTCTCTGCTTTCGTGCTGACATTCCATTAGTCATACTCTCACCAATTCGCACGGAATTCAAAACTTTCATAAACAATGGATACTTTACCACTAGCCCCTTTATATAATCAAGCTCTTTTGACAGCTCCTTATGTAGTTTAATATCATCATCAATCTGCTTGCTCTCTACAGGCAACCGCAATATGTTAAACATCAGCAGTTCCTTATCAGTACACATTTGCAATATGTATTTTGCAAGCCTGAACTTTTTATTACTTGTTTTCAATTTCTCTCCTTCGGGGAAATTTCCCCTATATATAAAACTATATGTCATATGTCACTAACTACCACTTAACTTATAAATGACATTACTCTCTAGTCACGTAGTATTATATATATGGTGTGACACAATGACATGTGTGACATATGTTTTATAGGGATACCCCTTTTTGATGTTAATCGTCACCTATTCGTCACCTTCCCCGACAAAACTTCGCTGATATACAGGCTCATATGACGCTTTTTTCTTAAAGGTGTGTTTCCTCGCACTCCCCGAACGTGACATTTTATGCTCAATGCCGTCACAATACAGTTTATATTCGTACTTAGAAATAGTCTTGCCTACACCTTGAGAAGAGTCAGCAACTTCCTTTCCTGTCACATCGAACACTGCTCTTAGCAAATCGCTTGCTGTTCCGCTCCAACCTATCATTGGGTTACGAAGTACAAGGTCCTTAATCGTACGAACATAGACATTAGTTTCATATTCCTCTCGCACGCGTCTTGCCATGATCTCATCAGCCGTGCCTTCAACATCCCACGAATACGTATTTTTATTGAACGATATCACAAGCTCACTCTGTTCTATGTCTCGACCTGTCATTGAAATCACTGCACTATCATCTCCACGTTTTTTCTTAGCGATGATAAATATCGTATCACTTGCACCCATGAGTGCGGTACTACCACTTATCATATTGAACACATCTGAGTCATCGCTCATTTTTCTAAGATGATGCACAAACAGAATACAAATTTTATTCTTATCCGCAAAGTCCTTGACAGCTCCCATTTCGCGATACTCGTTACCGTACAAAGTGTCCGTCTTTTGCATCTTGCCACGCACCTTTTGCAGTGTATCAATAACAACAAGTTTCACTTTTGGAAACATCTGCAGTTCTTGCTCTATTCTCTCAAGCAGTCCGGTTTCTAATGTATCTGCTTTCAATACAACATGTACACCACGAGGCATTGGCTTTCCATTTCTGACCTTTAAAAGTCGGTCTTTTAGTCTTGCTTTTCCGTCCTCAAGAGCATAATATAAACACTCATGTTTTTCAGTCTTTGCGCCCAAGAAACTTTGACCTTCTGCCACTGCAATACAAAGCTGTAATACCATCCACGATTTGCCAAGTTTTGACGGTGCACAGAGCATAGATAATCCTGTCGGTAACATGTCATTCACTATCCACGTTGTTGGTGGCAAGTTTTCAAGCACCATATCCGCCGCATCAAAACTATCCTTATCCGACGCATACTTAACTCTAAAATCTTTGAGTGCAGTAGCGATGTTCTCTTTCAGTGCACTCGGGTCTTTCATCAATAGTTCATTCGGGTCCTTGCTCTCGCCTGCAATGTTACATACTGCAAACTTTATGTTCTTTTCAAATAGTGTATTAGCTAAGGTCTGACTTGCTGCCTTGCCTGGGTCATCGTTATCAAAACATAAGACTACACCCGCAGCGAACTTAGTATTTACTACTGCATCCACTACCTTGCGCCAACATGACGTACCACAAGTAGACACTGCCACTCCACCACATTGCATAATGCTCAATGCACAAATCGGACTCTCTACCACGAACACTGGCTTTTTACTTTTAGTGAATACTGTTAGGTTATAAAGTGGCTCTGCTCCTGCATCCTCCGTCTTTGGCTTATAGAATGCTTTACTCTCTATGCTGCGTGATTGATAATACTCAAGGTTACTACTGTACGGTATAACTACACTCTGCCTCTTGACATCATAGCCAAGATTGTATTTCTTTATTGTATTTGGCGTTAGTCCACGGTCTTTAAAGAATGATGTCTTATCAATGTTCTTCACACATGATGTTACATACTCCTTGACCAGAGTCTTCGCACTCTTTGCTTTTGGCTTATCATCGTACTTGATGTTAAAGATATCTGCTAGTAGCTTTACCGCATCTAGGTTGCTTATATCCTTTATCTTAGCAACGAAGTCAATAGCGTCACCGCTTTCCCCACAACCAAAGCACTTATAATAGTTGTTTTCAGTATCTATTGAGAATGAGCCAGTTTTCTCTAAATGGAACGGACAGCTTCCCTTGTTACTCCTGTCAATCTGCACTCCAAAGTGCTCAACCACATCCTTAATATGAACACTACTTTTTACTATCTCAAATGCATTATCCAATTTAACCTCCTTCAATTTCACTTACATTTATTGCTTTATCGTCTATGTATACGTCTGCAAAAATCTTTCTACAATCTCCATTAAACATCTTGATTAGACTCGGTGCATTCTCATTTATGTAATCAAACTCAAGTCCGTGTTTAGCACACCAATCAACTGCTGTCTGCAGATATACTCCTCGCCTACACGCCCAAAGCACTAAGGTATGCGTTTCCTTTAGCTTATTTACATATTCAATTACCTTATCCTTTGGCTTACCAATCAGTGGATACTTACTCTCGCACAATGTCCCATCGAAGTCTATTGCTGCAATCTTTTTCATCTATCTCCTTACAAAGTGCTTATGCGTATAATTAGCGTATAACTATACGCACACACTTTTACAGCTTATACACTGTTTATTCGCTCTCAGTCATCTCGATATTAGTTGCTAGTTGCTTAACCTGATTAGTCATCTTAGTAATGTTTACTTGCTCGGCATCAGTTAGCATTCTATCTACACAAAACACTGCTTGTGAATAAGTAATACCTCCGGCATTCTGTGCTTTCTTAAGTGAGAACTTAGTCACCACTTGATTAGACTTCTGTCCCTTGCCAAGTAGCCTCATTACAAACTTACTAAACTCACCGAGCGAGCCTGTTGGTAGTGTCAAGATTGTAGGCAGGAACTCACCCTCACGAAGTAGATACATTCTGCGTTTTTGCTTACAAGCCTTACCCTTGCCATCCTCTGATGAACCGAACTTAGAGAAAGGACAGCTATTACACTCTATAATCTCCCCATCCATGCTAATGCCCGTCTTACCGTCCACACTGCCACACTCTGGAGGATTGCTTGCACCGTCGAACTTATCCTTATAATATGAATTTATAGGATGATGATACAAAATCACAGCCTTAATCTCTTTCGCCATATCAGGACTTTCTGGGTCATCTCCAGGCACTTCGAATGCTACTCCGCCGCCAGCTGGAATCTTAATTCGATCGAATGTAAGAGTCATGCCCTCCATCTCTTCACTGAATATACTTGCTAGGTCTACGCCCTCTGCTAAATAACTTTGCTCTTTTACCATTAATTCTTTTGACATAATATTCTCCTTTTACGCTTTGCGTAATTGTATTGATACTTTCTCAGTATTCTTGACTAAACCTCTTAACCACTCTGGCAACTCATCATCATTACATCCTTTCAGTTCCTTGATCGTAGCTGACAATGTATTACTATTAATAGTAAACAAATGCTCAAACCCTTGCTCTTTCATGATATCGTAGAGTTCAGCCTTTCGCTCGATTACCGCACTCGGGTATTCCTTGGTCATCATCACAAAGTTCTTACCATTGTGCTTAAATCCATCACACTCGTTATCTGTCATTGCACCTATCAAATCCCTCTCGACTATTTGCAACTCTTCATTGACTTGCTTTACCGCAAATTCCATTTCACTTTTCTTATCTCTTAGCTCACGGTATTTATCCGCTAGCTCCATCATTTTATTATCTGACATAATGTCCTCCTACTTTTTAATTAATGTTCTCCAGTCATCAACGACCAGAGTTGCGACGTCCTTCTTATGCTTTAGTGCATAGAATACTTTCTCATCGACTGTGCCTTTTGCGACCAAGTGTATATACAAACATTTCTTGTCTTGACCGATA
The DNA here is from genome assembly GCA_947038565.1 of uncultured Clostridia bacterium. Classification (GTDB taxonomy): domain Bacteria; phylum Bacillota; class Clostridia; order Christensenellales; family UBA3700; genus MGBC100798. The sequence continues at coordinate 21,504 of CAMQWP010000019.1, read as the reverse complement.
CGATGTATCCTTGCCCTTGACTGCTCATAGTTCGCAAAGTTGAAATCTAAACTATAAAACACTGCTACACACGCAGCCGTTAATGTTAGCCCCATGCCGACCGTCTGTAGTTGCCCCACAAATACTTTCACATTTGGGTCAGTTTGAAACATCTCTACTTGCGCTTGTCTATCTTTGACTTCTCCACTGATAAGGCTGTAAGCAACGCCTAACTTCCTAAGCATTCGCTCTATCGCTCTTAGTTCAGGGATAAACCTTGCGAACACCACCACCTTGTTGCCTTGTTCTACTACACTCTCGACAATATCTTCTAGTGCATCAATCTTGGCTGTGCTTATCTGCTCGGGCAGTTCGTCCTCATCAGTCTTAATGAATCCACCTGTAATTTGGCTAAGCCTCAAGAGTTTTGTTAACACATTCCTTGTTGTGATCTCGCCTTGTGCTAGCTCCGAATAACTATCCTTCTCTAGGTTACGGTATATCCTTTGTGCTTTTGGCTCTAGCTCAATCATTCGAGTTTCATCGATGAATGGTGGCAAGTCCACTGCATCCTTCAGTTTGACCCGATATGCCACCGAGTGAGCTTTAGATACCAACTCGTCAAGGTTCTTATATCCAACTATCTGATGTTGCTGAAATCCCCCGAGCACTGCGTGCTTAGCACGGAATGCATAGTAGCTACCACCAAAGATACTGTCATCTAGGAACTTATACTGACTAAAGAAGTCAAGTGGCGAGTTCGTAATCGGTGTGCCTGTTAATATCAAATTGTAATTACTCTTCTTGCCTAGCCTATGCAATGCTTTACTACACCTAGCCTGTGGGTTCTTGATCTTAGTCGACTCATCACAAACAATGCTATCTGGACTCCATACTTTCAGTTCGTCCTCTAATCTCCATGCACTTTCATAGTTCACTACGATAACTTGTAGACCTACACCTTTCATGTGACGTATAACATCAGCTTTCTTAGTGGATGCACCGTCCAGAACTGCTAAGTTATAATCAAAGTCAGCAAACTTCTCGAACTCATCTTTCCAAACTCCAACTATCGACTTAGGTGCAACAATCAAAACTTTATTTATCTTTGACTGCTGATATAACGCGCCCAGAACAGAGATTGTCATGAGACTTTTTCCGGTCCCCATCTCAGCTAAAAGTGCTAAACCTTTACTCTTATCAAATATTATATTAGCGAAGTTAAATGCTTTAATTTGATGTTCATACGGTATTGCCTTTATCGGCATTGGCACGATCGGCATAGTAACGATCGGCACAGTCTTAGACTCTTTTACTTCATTCAACTTTCATCACCTCCATTTATGTAAATCCTCAACTCCGTACAATCACCATTAACAGCTTTAATGGTCATTGATAGGTACTTCATTAATCTGCTCTTTCTTTTACTCTTTACCAACTAGTTCATCTCCTTTATGATTTATTCAAAACAAAATTATCTAATATATCTTGCAATGTCTTTTTGTCTACACCCTCAAGTGTCAGCGCTAACTTCTTAAGTAGCTCCGATTGGCTAGGCTTCAAATACTCACGGCCAATGTAGTAACCATCAGCTACATGAACACCTCCACCATTACCTCGAGTGGTATAAATTGGGTAAGTACATGAAAGTATTTCAATATCATTACGGATTGTTCTGCCAGTCACATTATACTGATGTGCAAGATTATCAACCGTTTCAAATCTTCTGTCACACATAGTTTCTATAATCGATTGCCTTCTATCTGTTGTTGCTCTCATGCCCTCACCTCCTTTGCTAGGATAACTGTATTGTAAGGGTCAAACTGGAAGCCTATTTTCCTATTTGAAAAACATTTTAACTTATTTTCTATTTTCATCTTTACTCCGTATCATGTCGGAGTCCTAAAAAACAAAAAAACCGACAGCGTGAACTAAATCACACCATCGGCATATCTAAACTATTTAATTAAGGCATAAAAAAAAGAACCCATGCAAATAGTCCAAACCACTTACATGATTCAGTCATATTTGCTAGGTTCCTAATGCCATTACTACACTTTCAACTCTTAATCAAATGTCGGCTCACGGTATAGTTCTTGCTTACTCTTTGGTAGCTTCAACTTATTTCAACCGTATTGCCCTATTAAATTGTGTTACTATATTGTATCTATTATATACTAGTCATTCTTGGCATTAATACATTTTTTAAGTCAGTCATTATCGACTGGTCTTTAATCTGTGTTGAAAATATTGCTCTACACTTGTCGCATTTACATTTAAATATCGCAAGCGAATCATCTGAGCATTCTAACACTTTGTTTGCACACTTAGGACAGCAAACTATCATTCTTTTATCATCTCCCACTGTTTAGTTCCAGCTCTTGAGGTATCTACTACTCGTAAGCCTTAATACAGTATGCGAGCACACCTTGGACTTGCAGGGTTTCTGGGTATATATCTGCATACTTGTCATTCTCTGCTACTAATTTTATTGTATCACCATCCTTGACATATCTCTTCAAGGTATTTTCATGGTCATCCACCAGTGCTACTACTATGTCTCCACTTTTCGCACTTATAGTCTTCCGTACAACTAACTTATCTCCCTGCTCTATCCCAGCATTTATCATACTGTCACCGTTAGCCGTTAAGATATAGAGCTTGCCCCCACCGAATAGTTCCTTTGGTAGTAATATATCTGCGCCAGAATTGTTCTCCGACTCTTGAGCCGGCAAACCACAAGATATACTTCCTATAAGTTTCGATGTCGTAAAATCATCATACCGAACTGATATTATCATATCGATATTACGACCTGAAAGATTATTCTTGGCTATAACGCCTCGCCTATCCAGCTCACTAACATATCTGTTAATGTAGTCTTTAGACTTAGCACCAATCCCCTCAAGCATCTCCTTTGTTGTCGGAGACATTCCATTAGCTATCTGATAATCGGATATAAAGTTATATAACCGTTCCAAAACAGCCTCACTCTTTGCATTCATTACTTCACCTCACATTTTATTCGCCACAAGAACGAATGTTCTATATATGTATTATAGCACTACACATAACCATTGTCAATACTTTTAAGGGAATATTTCCCAATTATTTGTAAAATATATTTCGCACGATAAATACGGCAATCACATAATAATGCTTCTCTCAGATAACACTTTTCTACACAAGACAACGCTTCCTGAATACAAAAATAGGACAAGTTTGCACTTATCCCATTATTATAATTGTTACTCTGAAAAAATAGTATAAATATACTAGTCTTGCGTCTCAAATTCTTCAACATCCTTTAAAATAACTATACAAAACTTTTTATCAGTATAATCATATTCGGAAATAACATCATTGAGTACCAAATGCCTAGCTTTAATACCATACGTCCTTTCATCAATCACAAATTCTTGTGCAGACATTTTCTTTGCATCTGTTGTTACATTAACAATATGGTGATTTCTATTATCAATATCATTTGGCTGAATGCGGCTTATTTTCCAGGCATAAGGCGATGCTGTATTATATTCATTTCTTAATATCTTAATGCCCGCAAAGTCATACACGCTATCAATATCGCCGAATTCCTTTAGCCAAAATTCATCTGAATTCATTCTTTTCTCCTACTGTGTTTATTTATTAACTTAAGAAATCACTATAAGTTGCTAGCAAATTTTCAATCATCTCATATGTTAAAATACCTTTACCTATAGCAACCTTAAAATACTGTACATCAAAAGCATTAAACACCATTTCTGATACTGGATATATTTCTGCAAATTCTTCATAAGTGAATAATCCATACTCTGCTATATCAGCATTATAAGCATCTATATCTATTGTCATTGTTTCTGGGTCAGCTTCAAAAATATTAATTAATCCAGTTGTTCCACCCGGCATAGACAACATTCCATTTACATAATAACATAAGTGACTATATGTTACGGGACTCCATGCTGTAGTTACTTCGTTAGTTATTTCTACGCCAACTAACTGCACATTTGTCCAAACCATATTGCCTTCACTATCGTATGTTTGCTTATTAAATGAGTCACCAATATATTTCGCTGCATCACTCCTAAGGAATGTATATCTATTCAAACTACTATTCCAAAATGCATGCTCATATATTGCTTGCACTACTGTTCCATCAGAGAAATACAGGTTAATAACTTCATAGCTTGTCCGAGTATCACTATCAATGAACAAGATTGGAGCTGCCTCAAATTCTCCTGTCATCATATTCCATACAAGTAGCATCTCATTTCCTGTCAAATCCTCCACAGCTACTTGTGAACCATCTGCAAGTGTTATTAGTGTACCTTCAGTTACACAAGCTGGTTCCACATATTCTGCATAAACACCATTGCTACCATAACTACCATATGCACCATTCTGACCATCAACATAAGAGGCTAATATTCCATTGCCTGCCGAACCACCAGTTCCACCAGTTCCTCTTCCACCAGCCCAACCGATATTACTAGAATTCAACCAAGAATTACCTCCATTGCCTGCTGAACCACCAGCTGCTCCAGTTCCTCCATCGCTACCGCTTGGTCCTGACCAAATCGCATCAGCACCAGCAAATCCATTGCCACCTTTGCCACCAGAACCACCAGCTCCGCCTATATATCCATCTCCACCAGAACCACCAGCGCCTCCGATTGATGGATTTTCAAATAAATACATAAAGTATAATTTCCCTGTAGTAGGGTTTTTAGAAGTAGTAACCATAGCAGAAGCACCAGATCCTCCGTCTCCTCCGTTTCCTCCATTTCCACCACGTGGATAACTTATCCCGGATTTCAAGACTCCTTCACCATTCCCACCGGCATCGCCTCCATAACCGCCATTACTTCCTGCCGTTGAATTACTAACACTATTTGGAAACGTTAAATATCCATTGACTATAGATGCAGATGTTCCGTTACTTCCATTACCTCCATTGCCGCCGTTTCCTCCACGACCTGCGTAACCGCGATGTGAATAGCTAGAACCAATAGCAAGACCTATTCCAGAATTGCCGCCTTTGCCACCATTTCCGCCAGTATTTCCATTAGCAGTAAAACTTACTCCATTTCCACCATTGCCACCATCACCACCTCTAAGCGTAACACTATTACATTCATTTGAATAACTCGAACATGAAATAACATTTATACCATTAGTACCATACCCTCCGTTTTTACTCGAGTCAGTTCCATTAGCACCATTTGTCCCATGTTCACCAGTAGCTTTTAACGAGCCACTACCCTTAAAAGTTACTCCATTCGCTTGTATAAGAAAATCATCACTAGTCCCTTTGATTGAGTTACTTCCCGACAAATGTATATTTAAATTTGAAGATTCCGAATCGATAATGAAACCATCTGTCGCGTTCAATTTTATTTCATTAAAAAATATATCAATTTCATGATTTACATCAATATCAAGCCTAAGATTTTCATAAGAACTGCTTGTGTCAAAAAATACAACTTTCACATCATTATTAATAGAGATAATTTTGTTAGATGATGCCCCATATAATATAATTCGTTGATCAGATCCTGCTCCAGTAAAAGACCCTATATTTAGTCTAGAATTATTAACTTGAACCGTATCCAAAGTCTGTATATATTCTTTATTATTAACTTCAAATTTTACATCAACATTAAGTACCGCATTTGAAGTTAAAACTGGCATTGTCATAATATTATACAAATTATCTGTTGTATTCACACCATGATTACCGAATTTAATCTCCATAGATTTAAAACTTGCCTCACTACTATTTTGAATATTGCCATAACTGTCTTCAAATTCTAACATAACTTGATATGTTTTTGTGTCAAAGTTTATTTTAGCATAAGATTGTCTTTTAATTATAAAATTAATAGTATAACTTGATTCGTGATCTAAAAATTCAAGTGTTAAGATTTTCCCTTCGTTTGAAGAATCATTCTTCACACTAAAAGTAGATGATTCTTTGGTAATAAGGCTTCCCATACCTACGCTAGCTACCCATAAATCTGGTGGTGATGATTCTGGACTCAATCCACCATTATATTCAAATGCTAAATCATAAAGTTCATCTATGTAAATATGAGTACCGTTTTTTGGTATTTCATTACTAAATATGATTTCACTATTGATTTTTATAGTATCAAATTTTTTCCAAGATGACAAACTTACTAACGCATCAATTTTATTATCATCACCAACGTATACATTACTATATTTAATATTTATTTGATAATCACTGTTGGCATTCATCTTGAATTTAAATGCATTAACACTTCCTACAGAATCTTCTAAGGAAGGAAGCACAACACTTTCTATTTCATTTACATATGTCTGATTATTTTCTAAAACATGCATAGTTATCTCTATCTGAGTATTAGAAGAAAGCATTTTAAATAAATAATATCCTTCAAATGTATTGTAGAAATAAAAGTAATTATTTACATCTTTTATTAATTCTGTTGGATCACTCCCATCTAAACTTAATATGTCAAAATGCGTATCACTAGTATTAGATATTTCACTATTAGCACTAACAGAATTAATATTCTCCGCATAATCACTTTCACTAGAATTCAAGTGATTTTCATCGGCATAAAAACCTCGTCCGTTTGTCATCATTGTGCTAAGTGCAATTATGCAAACTAAAATCGAAATTACTATTATTGGCAATATTTTTCTTAATTCTATTGATAAATAATCTTTTTTCATAATTTTTCTCCTTAATTAATTTTTGTTATGTGTATTCCAACCCTAATTCTATCTGGGTTTATAACACTTAGATCAATATAATATAGTCCTTTAGATAACGATATCTCATAAGCATTTTTATCAACATTTAGATTTTCAGATACTTGGCCTGACATTTTCAAAGGTTTCCCCTCAAAATCATAAATTGATACCTTTGATGAAACATTGTTTGTACAGTAAGTTCTAAAGCTATATGTACCAGCTTGCTGAATATTAAAATAATAATACCCTTCATAAACATTATTAACTCTTCCTATAGCTAACTGATTCCTATTCATAACAATATCAATATCAAACGCAGTTAATGGTTCTCCTTCTATTTTTAAGTAATAAGTCTTACCCGCAGTTAAATACGCATTACATTGCTGATACTGAGAATTATACCAACTATAGCTATTTATTCCTTGCAGTTTATATACAGAGGTTCTAATAGGTGTATATTTTATATATTTGAAACCTTCTAATGAAAAAATTCCATTAGTTACTTCCAAATAATCTAAATCAATACTTAATTCGAAATCAACATTACTTTCAGTTGCAAGAATATAATACTTTTCATTATCCATAAAAGCATACACATTATTAAGATCTGGCAACATTTTATCAAAATTCTTATTATAAATTTCAACTGCACTATTTGCAACTATATTATAATGAGCAATTAAATCATAACTTTGAAAAACATATAAATCATCAATTTTAACATCTTTTAAAGTATTATTACCCATATTTAATCTGTAGGAATCTAAATATATAAGTAGCTCTGCATCACTATCAATGTAATCATAGTTTTCTATAAGTAGGTAATAATTTTTATTTTTTTCAACCTCATATTTTATTACAGAATCTGTCACACTTTGAGCAACAAGTATCTTGTTTTCATCATACAGTTTTAAATATATACTTGCGGGTGAATTAGCATTTATCGATATTACTGTGTTAAATTGAGACGTTAAAGCTACTATTTTCCTATCTAGCACCTTCAAATTATGTGAAGCCGACAGCTGTACTGTTAGTATCTCCTCAACATTTACACTTACACTTATGCTTTCGTCTGAATTATTCACTATACCAATCAAATATCTATAATCATCATTAAATAACGAACCATGTATATTTGTACCACTTAAATTATACTTTAGAAAAAATAGATTTGATTCAAATATATCTAAGGATATATTATGTTCAGAAGATATATCAAAACTAAATGCTTTCATGTTTTCTTCAGGATTAAACAAAAAGAATTCCTTTTCACCGGGTAGAATAGTTAGATATTCTTCACCTCCTAATACAATTTCTACAGGAGTAAATTCTACTTTTATACCAACAAAATTTCTATCATAAAAATCATCTTTTACAATATCAACCGAGAACATATCTCCTTTATTTAGGTCTACAACTAATTTCTCATTTTTTGCATCTATTTCAGTTACAACTCCTGCTGATGATTCTATAGAATTTTTCACATCGCCATATGTTTTAATAGTGTATAACCCATTCTCAGGTGCCACAAAACTAGTTTTATGCTTTGCATCACCTAAAATATATAATTCATTTTCTTCATCAAGCTCTACTTCTGTTTTGTACCCTAAGTCAAACGAATTATGCCAATCATTAGACTCAACTGTAGCTATATCTTCAACCGTAGAACCAAATGAATTCGGAATCTCTCTTACTATATCTAGTTTGATTTTGCCTACAAATCTAGTATTCCACCTGTCATTATTATTAATATGATTTATAGTAGATATATTTGTCACTTTATTATCGCTGTTAATTCCATACAATACAGCATTCTCACTATTGTCAGTTTCAAATAGTGTCCCTGCATTTTTATACAATCCCCCGTCAGCAATCTGAGCTTCATGATGTATATCTTTTATATCAACATATTTACTCACATCGTTATTACTAACAGTACTTCTAAAATCATCCTTGGCATCATCAATAAAATCTACTAACTCAGTTGCAAATGTATCAACATTAATTGCATCACCTACACTAAATACTTTTCCTAAAGGGATATATCCTATTCCCATCTTAAACACTTCTAAAGCAAAATCAGTTTTTCCCGATTGAGTAGAAACCCCATTAAAATAATACTGATTTCCAATAAAATAACCACCATTATCATTATAGGCATTATAGCCATATTCACCAACATTTAGATGATTTTCATTATATAATGTAGAGCTAAAGTTTACATCCTTCAAATAAAGTTTCTCATATCGTGAGTACTTTTCATAATGATAAAAGTGCTCTTTAACAAAAGAACCCTCCGGATATTCTTTTAATAAATGATAATCCATATACACAAGTGATACCTGCTCATTACTTTCATCAAATACATATTGTTCATAGTATAATGGTTTTATCGTTTGTGTAAGATTTCCAAATTCAAACTCATTTATATGTTGAACAAAATAAATTAAATAAGTATCATTTGATACATCGTAGTCAAAATAAAATCCATAAGTATCACCAATATAAAAATAATCTTCTTCTTTTTGCTTAAACAACTCTACTGGCACAATGTTTAGTATCCACTCATCTTTGATATTCAACTCGCCAAATTTACTGTTTGTTAATTGAAATCTTTCATTCAAATAACTAGGATAATCATGCAAACTCTTCTCTACATTATTGACATTAAAAGTATCGCTCTCTGTCATTTTCTTACATTTTAACTGCAAATCATAATCGGTCATTTCTTGAGCATGTACTTGACTAAAATTTAGCGACATAAATATGCTCAAAATTAAAGATAAAATCAAAATACACAACATCAAAAATTTTAGTGAAGTATTTTTCTTTAGTTTATTCATCTTACTCCTCCTCTATTGTTAAATCAATCCGAATAGTGTCTGTTCTATAATCATAATCCCTTTCATCGAAATCTAAAGGTGTAATATTGAATTTTATAACTATATTATAAAACCCTACCTCAGTAGGCCATTCACTATCATCTTCGAAATCTATTCCTTTATGATGTGGATCAGTCTCTGTTTTTATTGCAACTGAAATATAATAATTTAAGTTCTATTTTTCCATGTCTTTATCAATAAGATATCTTTCAAGACCTAAATTATACACCTTAATATCGAAAACCTTTGGCTTGCCATCATAGTTTGATTTCAGCCTTAAAGCTGACTCACCCTGAAAACTTCCTAACTCTTCATTAGCTATATGCAATCTAACATAATATGGTGGCTCAGCAGTTTCTACGCACCCCACAAGTGACATTGATGTTATACAGCTTACTACAATTAATATTAATCCCACTAATAATTTTCTTTTCATACACCCTCCTATTATACAAACATGTTTTTTTATAATTTATGCTTACATTAATGTTTTTGCTATAAGCTTATATAACTCAATCAACCATCTCCCTAAAGAGACAAATTGACACAACTACAGTTTACTTTTGTTTCTTCATTGACTCTGGCACAACTGGTTGATTGTACCACCATGCAGACGCTGCACTTACGCTTTTCTCGCCTACTTTTCTTGCTAACTTTGGAAGCAATGCTTCTTTTTCTTTGTTAGTATTCTTCATAGTTTCCTCCTAATTTATTATTTTTACATTTCATATTTTTTTACTTTTAACTTCCGGCACTGCTTAGCTTTGATTTTATCTTTTACTTTCCCTATAATCAAAGATAACGCCACAGCAGCCATAGTAAAAGCTATACAATATCCATATGTCAATGTTAAACTGAACCATACTAGTGGAATATACACACTAATTAATATACTTATCATAACCAATCCCAACAGTCTTTTTCTTCTTTTCTCCTCGCCACTCATGCGTTTATTCTCATTATCAACTGGTCCTATTATAATAAATATTAAAAGTGATAAGACTAAAAAAACTATTCCTAAATATGAAAGAACCATCTTATCCACAAATTCAATTGTTACAATTAAACTCGCGAACGTAACAAGCAGCACTAAAGAACATCCTACGTGAGTCTTTGCATGGTATCCTCCATATGCTCCTCTAAGTAGCATGAATGCAACACCAAATGTAATTGTTCCTATGTAGTTGCCTGTACCAAATCCTATTACGAGCAAAAGTATCAAATTTATAACAGTAGATAGCAATACCTCGAAGCAGTATTCATACATATCTATGTCTTCAAGTTTTATTTTTTCCTTTAAAACATAATGTTTTACTATCATTTTGCATACATTATTTAACATATTTACTCCATAAGCTATTTTACTATTTTTTAGCCAATTAATCAACCTCAAATGCACTTTTACCCCTTTTCGATGTCATTTTACCTGTGCACCAAGATTTTACAGCCTAAACATTACCCATCTTCGATTGAAAAAGGGTAATCACTAATGTGATTACCCTGTTCAAACTAATTTTCTTTAATTAAGATATTAACACCTCTACAACATATTCACCATTTTGCTTACCAGCAGAATATAATCCATTTTGCTCGCTAATAATTTCTTTAACATTTTTAATGCCAAATCCATGAATGCAATCATTATCCTTACTTGTCTTTTTTGATTTTTCTATCTTTATTGTATCTTCGCAGCTATTAATTAATTGCATTTTAATATAATGCTCAATACTGTTTAATTGCAAGTTGATATATTTTTTCCCCTCAGCCATTACAGAACCTTCGATAGCATTATCCAACAAGTTACCAAATATAACGCATAATTCTATAGGGTCTGTTTTGCTTTCAGAATCAATACAAGATGTTACAGTAAAGTCAATCCCCAAACACTCTGCTTCTCTTCGCTTACTTTCAATTAAATAATCAATTGAAGAAATACCCATATATGATTTTGTTTCACTATCTTGTATTATACCACACAGCTCACTTATTTTTTCTTTTGCTTTCATGTCATTAGTTTGGATTAAAGAATCTAAAGCAAAAGCAACATTCTTTAAGTCGTGCAGTTCCTTGCTTGACAGCTCTTGACGAACTGCTAGATTTTGATAGTATCCTTTCTCCAACACCTCAACCTGCATTTTTAATTGGCTATCTCTCAATTTTTCGCTTAGCTTGTTGGAATAATTGAATATAAACAATATTATCACATTACAGGAAATCAATAAAAGTGACATACATATTGATAACCATTTAATTTGCTCGCTATCAGTATCAACAGTTAGCTTAGTTATTAAATACAAAATCCCTGCCGTAACGATAGGCATAACTGATAAACCAAGAACTATTTTATAATTTATCAATTTGGAATACGTTTTAAACTTACTTTTGATTATCGCAGCAATTATTAATATTAGCAATTTGGAAAAAACTGCAATTTGCAATGTAACAATTACATTTGTTTGTGTCTGCTCTATTGTTAGATTATATATTAATGAATATATCAAACCGAAAGCGACCTCTGTTGTTACAATTATAATCCACGATATCAAGATTGCCAAAACATGGAGAGTTACAGACATTTTAAATATTATAGAATATCCTACCATCACTATAAAACTTAACATAATAAAAACATAATCTATTGGTACAAAAAATATCAATATTGAGTTCAGTCCAACAGCTACAATATATAATACTAAATTACTCCATTTATTAACTCGCCTACCTGCTGCAAAAATACTAAGACTGACATCAAGAAACCCAAAAGTTAAAAGGTTAGAGAAAATCACTATTAAAACATCAATTCCACTCATATTGACCTCGCTGACATACTATTCAAAAATGCTTTCTTGACAGCAGTAATTCTACTTTCACTCACGGGGATAACGATATCTTTCTTAAGCAAAACAGTATTTTTATTGATTTTCAATATACTTCTTACATTTACCAAATAACTAGCATGACATTTTACAAAACCATATCTAGATATTTCTTTCTCAAAGCGATTAATTGTCTCTGTGCTAAATTTAACTTCAGCGTTATCTAAAACTATTTCTCGCTTTCTACCAATGCTCTCAACATACATTATATCGCATAGTGGAATAACTGTATCCACACCTTTCCATCGGACACTAATAGTACTATTTATATTAATGACTTTATTTTTAGCGCTCGCTAATTCTTTCGAAAACAAAATCTCATCAATTGGTTTTAATATATACTGAAAAGGTAAAGTTCTAAGAGCCAGAGAAATGTATTTTGTATGATTCGTAACAAAAAAGACAACAAGTCTTTTATTTTTACCTTTGGCTTCTACTGCTAAGTCAATACCACTATCATTACCAATCTCTATATCAAAAAAAGCTATATCATATTTCTGCCAGTCAATACCATCTAATTCACTAGTGCTACAATATTTATCAACTGTAACATCACTGCTGACATTTTCAGTTATTAATCTTTCAATTTGATCAGTATATACATTTTCATCATCAATTATAAATATATTCAAATTTTCACCTCATACCACAAATAAATTCAAATTTTTATTGTTAAATATATAATAGCATACTTTAACACTTTAATCAATACTAAACTTTACTTTGAGTAAAAGAAATGCCAAAATTGATCATATTCTTGTTCTAGTAATCTGATGCAGCATTAACTCATTCTTAATTACATCTTTTATATTATCTTAATTAACATCACCCCCTAGACTACCCGACAGCGCCCTTGCAACTATCTAATCGAACACTTGCTCGTACTCAAATTTACCAAGGCCGTGTTGCCAGAACAGCGAATCATGCTCTCATTTTATCAATTTCAACTCCCTGTCTGTCCAAGGTTGTTGGGCAACCTAAAGTCTTTTTGAATTTCAATCCCCTGTCAGTCCACCCACTACGAAACAACATAAAGTCGGTGGGGTAATTTTGAGGATTTCGTGGTGCAAATTGCTATTTCGGTGGTATTTCGGAGATAATATGATTTTGTATATATTAATGATATAATCAATAATTCGTTTATATATGGCTATATATAATAATAAATGCGTATATATGCAGTTATTTGAGCAAAGAAAAAGTACACACTTAAGACTTATTTAAAAGACTTAAGTGTGTACTGTTGTGGTGGAGCTGACGGGAGTCGAACACTATCCACAACCATCACCATAAATTTGCCACTTAGTAGGTATTCAAGACATATGCTTAATAAGTAATTATACGCCTTATTGCAACAGCATAATTAAATCATCAAAGATACATAACATTAATGTTAATTAATTGCCATATATGAAAATGCTAACTTTACAAACACTTTAGTACAACTAATAAAAGTTATTTATACTTATAATTAATTGTGTAATTTTGCAGAAAACTTCTCTTGCATTTTAATAGATTTAACATCTAATCCACTAATTTCATACTTGTATTTGATATAACTAGCAAATGTACTATCGTGAGTAGATATTATAACTTGAGTATTTGGAAATTCAACTTTTAACATATCAATAAACGAAACAATGTTTATTTCATCCATATTCTGAATGGGATCATCTATTAATACCATTTCAAACTTATTATTAGAAAAAACCTTATTCAAAGCTAATGAAAAACTGATTGATGCCGCAGATAATTGCCCTGAACTCATAGTGTTATAAATATCATGACTATTATTTGAACATACAAGCCTAAATTGACCCGTTCTATCATCCTTTGTGTGAATCTTTATACCTTCTCCACTTTGATATGATTGCATTATTCTTGCACTATAAATAAATAATGGAATTTTTATGCCTGATACGACATTTTTTCTATACGCTTTCAATGATTCCTCTAAATTTGAATTATATTTTCCAAGCAACTCCTTTTCTGTATTATTTAAATACTCAACCTCTTCTTCGATCTTTCGATTTTCTTTAACTAATTTATTATTATATTTATAATACTGAAAATGAACATATTCTCTCTTCTCTAAAATTTGATCAACACTGATTTCATTTAGTTCATCTTCATCCGAAAAATAATATTTATACGTATTTATCGCATCAATGTTGCCATTTTTAATCATATATTCTTCATCAGAGTATACGAGTTTAGTACTTGTCATATATCCACCTAATAAATCACCATGAACTTCTAATATGCTTTTATTGTATAAAAATTGAGAAATGTCAAGATTTAAATTATCTAAGAATAATTTTATTTTATTATATATTGTTTCAGTATTTTCTGAAAACAACCTACTATATTCTCTATAACTTTTATCATTCTTCGCTAAATCCACTCGCTCTCTTAATCTGGCGCGTAAATGCATATTAAACAACTCATGGATTTCATTTAGATATAATGTACCAGTTTCCCCAAAAGATTTTTTCATGTTTTCAATCTCAAATTCTGCAGATTTAATTTGAATTGAAAGTGAATTCAATTCATTCCAATTGTGTCCGCACAAAACACAAGTTCCACCTAGGTTGACACCTGTTTCGATAATTTTTTTTATTTGTTCTCTTGCTTTAATCATCTCGACTATAGACATTTCGGATTTCTTTGAGTTTTTCATATATTCTTTATATGTTCCTATTTTGGCAATTATATCATCAATAATATTATCATCGAAATATTTATACTCTTTCAACTTAGTAAAGTTTATACTTTCATATTTTAAATACTGAGCATCTCCTAATATATCGCAAAAGTATTTAAACTCCTCCCGTAATTTTTCATAATACTGTGTATTTCCTTTAATATTATTGTACAATAAAAAATTATCTAACTCATTTAATATTTGGGCTTTTGGCAACATGAAAAACTTTTTCATATCTATGTCAATAAGATTCTTAACTATATCGCTCTTATGTTTTACAACAAATATGATTTTTTCTATCTCCATTAACATATCATTATAATTTCCATTACTTTCAAATTCAATATTATCAGAGTCAAAGTCTAATATTTTTTTAAACATTCTAGAATATTTTATGGTATTTATTCCATCAACATTTAATGGTTTACATATTTTTAAATCATTATCTGCAATTATTTTATTTTTCTGTTTAACTAATTCATTTAGTCGTCTTAATGCAAGTTTGCCCTTTTCAAGTTTTTCTACATAATCATCCATACTTAATATACTATCAAAAGAGGAACTTTTCTCACTGTCATTTTTTTTAAAATAGCCTAATCTTTCCTCTTGCTTTACATAGTATATCAAATCATACATAGAAACTGCGTTTTTTCCAAAATATTTTTCAGTACAACTCTTCCAATCTTTAATCTCATTTTCTTCTGTCAATGATTCGTCAAAACTTTGCAATATATGCGTAGTCGTTATACGCTCCATATTAGAAGGATTGTATTGACTTTTATATGGTTTGACTGAACCACATATCTTTTTAGCAATAATTAAAGTACTACCATCACTTTTATCACAAAACTCTCCCTTTACTACTACATCTTTTACAGAATCTTTCGCAATAACATTGTCTTCAAATCTAAGATTATTATTTGATAAGTTGCTTTCTTGTATTCTTTTAATTTTCCCAGTCACTAGAAGTTCAATTGCATCAAACACCGAGGTTTTTCCATAACCATTTTTACCATCTAATACATTTAAATGATTAGTAAATTCTATTTTTAACGATTCAAATAATTTAAAATTTTCCAGATATATTCTTTTGATTATTCTACTCATAACTCCCGCTCCTCTTCCTCAGCTTTTTAGCTCTGTATAGAACTTAATAAGACGTTCAGCTTCTTGCACTTCTTTTTCACTGATTTTACTCTTAAAAATTATTTCAATTGAATCAAGATCCCTGTAAGGATTTGATTTCAGTTTTATCTCGGGTATTTTTACGACAATTTTTAATAAAATCTCACCTAATGCATCATTTTCTAAATGATTAATATCACCAATATTAAAAATGCTTTCATTTATTTTATCCACTAATTTTTCATCTCTAATTTTAGAAAGAATAGTCACTTCATTCTTACTATAAATAAGTGCATATTTCTTAAAATAATATGGATTATCTTCAAATACAACTTTACATTTATGCAACTCAGTATTTTTCTCATCACCTTCTATTAATAATAGCAGTGATGTGTTTTTTATTACGCGAGAATTCTTAACGATATCTTTTATATACTTATTTGAAATACTACTATATAAATCTTCAAAAGAGTCTTCTAAAAAAATTTCTTTATTTAATTCACCTATAATATACATTTTCATCATATTGCTATTGAAATAACAAAATAATCTTATTTTTATTACGTCTTTGAAAAACAAATCGATACATCCAGCATACTCAAATTTTAAATCGGCTACTATTCTTTTTATATTTTCTATCATAAAATCTCCTTATTCATACTTTCCATGTACTTTTCAGCAGTAATTATTCCCATATTATTTCCTTTATATATATTATTTTCATCTACTGCAGAATTTACAGAATCATAATATATTCCAATTGCTTCATTTATTGAATCTACATGAAGATCCTTCGATATGAATTTATTATATGAATACTTCATAAGATGCATTTCTGGATTGTTATATATTTTTTTGCATATGTCTCCTTTATAATCGTCAAAACTTATTCCTGCATCATGAATTCCTGTCAAAACGTTTAAACTACCATCATCTCCATATATTAAGCGATCATCTCCCTCATTTGGAAAATGTCCGATTTTTGACATATTCATTGCCACATGTTTCCATTCAATATCATTTGCAAAGCAATTAGCATCTTCACATGCATTAATTAATTGTTTATGTGGCAAACATGCTTTTGCAATGCATAGAATTTGTTTATAATCCATAAGGAGAATCTTATTAATCAAATACTTTGTAGAACACTTGTTTATATTTTCACAAGTCTCACAATCATCATTCTTACGCGAATTCAAGCAGGTTTCAGTATGTACTTCTAACGCCTTAACTATCTGCTTTTTAATGAGCATCAAATAAAATTCATCATCTAAGGCGAAGTCAACTTCAAGCAGAAGAATTTCCTTCATAGCAGACAAATTAATGTATTCCGAGTTTTCTTCTCCATTATGTCTTCTCATCACATTTTCCTGAATTATATAGCGAAGACGCATATAAAGATTCTTTACATGATTCTTGTTATCTTTGGTTGATTTGTTAGGAAAACATAAACCTAAATACTCCGAAATTTTATTTTCTATCTTACTATCAATTTCATTTAGTGGACAATAATTCACTGCATCATATTTATACAAATTCAACTTGCAATATAAGCTATCATCAAACCTAGCTTGATATTCTTTTAATTTTTGTTTTGAATTCTCAAGCTGTTTATCAATCAAATTATCCACACATAAGTCATCACTTTCATATATATGCATAAATCTTTTTTTCAACGCCTCTTTTTTTTCTGAAAAGTTAAGTTTCACATCCTCTAAAACTTCATTAAGTTTCTTGATATCCTTCTCCACAGGTGCATTTTTTTTAACAACTTTTTTTAGCGTTTTGAGCCAATCATTAATTTCGGTATCTCCACTCAATTCATCAATTATGATATTTTGCCTCACATGTAAATAACCTAAACATTCACAGTATTCACCCTTTAACTTTGATAAAACATCTTCACAAGCTTCCTTATATTTAAATAATGAAGTGGAATTAGTTGCTTTAACCTGATGAATAGTTTCATATACATTATTCGCATTTACAGTTCTTATAATAGAAAAATCCTCTACTTTTTCAAGTTCCATTTTATATATTGATATATCGATATTTTTGATTTTGCAATCAATGATCTTACATAATGCTACATATATTGCAATTTCTCCTTGATAATTATATCCACTCCATGATGGAACTGCATCGTGTATGTCTTCAGCCATACTTCCTCCGTCGCCATAACTCACATAATTATTATACCTTGATGTTGTTGAGTTTTTAGCATTTATGTCTTTTTTTTATAATTATACCATATATTTCCAAAAATATAGCAATATTTTGCAATTAATTTCGTTAGTCAATCGTCTGGCTAAGGGGTGAAATGCTAAAATATAGAGTATTATCATAATAAACTAGGCTAGAAAGGTCTATATTTCGGTCAAAATCGTACCAGGGGCAATTACACGATACTATATAGGAACGAGGCGGACGCTCTGCGTCCTGGTATGTATCGTAGATCTATTTAGTTAATGCTGTTATTAAGCTAATTTCAGCTATCCCCCGCGATTGATAATGTACGAGCAAGCTCTATACATTAATTGATATTAAGCGTTGCTTAATATTAGCAAATCGAGTTAACTCGATTATTGTAATGCGGGTTTTAAATCATTCTTTTTTTAAATTAAAGTATAAAAAAACGGGCTACACTCATATATAACGCACTGCTTCGCTTTGTGCTTTTATATATTCAAGTGTTGTTAGCCCGTTTTTTTTATTTCTTTTCTTTTTTCTCACCTTCATTTTCTTTTGTCTCTTTTTCTTTTTTCTTTTCCTCCTCTTTTATTGCTTTAGCCTTTGCTTTCTCTTCTTCAGCAAATTGTTTTGCCTCAAGTTTCGCTAGCTCTTTAGCCTTTAGCTTTTCAGCCTCGTCTTTCTCTACATAAGGTTTCTTCCAATCAGGATTAACCATGTTTTCCCTGCTATAGCTATTTTGACTATCAAACTCGCGATCTGTCATAGTAGTACTGCCGTATGCTTCATAAGACATTACTCCCGTCCCAGAGTCCTTATTCTTCTCATAGAAGTGCTTCTCATGCGTAGCCGTGTTATACCTATCAGCGTGTATCTTAGCGTAACACAAGTAGTGCTTAGTAACTTCGACACACCCGTCTTGCTTACCGCTCTCTATCTCTCTATTGATCACTGCATAACCATACCTATTCTTTCTGATATAGTACAAGTCATACAATGCCTTATCAATCCGTTTAAGTGCATAATGCAATAAGGTATTATCGCCTCTATAGTACCTTATTGCATCATCAAAGCGATTATAACCCTTTGACCATATACCATATACTACGCCTTCCCAGAACAGCGGTAATGCGTTCTTTTCTCCTTTAGGGCGTTGCATATGCTCTAAGTTTGATATCTCTCGCGTGTCAGCGTTCATTGACATTGCTCTTTGAGTATCCTTAAGAATATGCACATAACAGTGTCCCATAATAGTGGCTCTATGCCTGATAAACTTCTCCGTCTTTGTAATGCCATCATTTTTAGGATTAGGGTATGGAGAATTAACACTATCAGCTAATGTCTCCACCGCGTTCATCTGCTCTTTGTCAGCTTCAGCCATACATATAACACCATACTCAAGCGAGCTATTTCCCTTCCATTCTTTTAACGTCTTACACATTCTCAGTATATCAAAATTAAGTATCTTTGAAATATAACTACTGCTTTGGTAATCTTTATTAAAATTATAAAAGCTATAGTCCCACTTAAAAGTATTACCCTCAGTATAGATAACCTTATCTTCTCTTATAGGATAGTTAGATATTATAAATGAGTTTCTTGTCGATACATATAAAATATGTAGTCTTGCATAGTCTTTTAGTACTTTAAACAATGGTTGTACTGCTATCCCATTATAATATTCAAGCCCATATTTCCCCTCATCATAGCCGTATAGATTAAACACACCTTTTGCATGCTCCTGTTCCAAGTTATCTACATACACGCAAGCCGTAGCCCAATTGAGTATCTTTTTATCGACAACACTTTTCTCAATCTCTAGCTCGAACTGTATCCAGCTAAACATCGGGAACATCTTGCGACATACTGACTTGTCTGCTTCAGCTTTTTTTGTATCCATTACAGACAGCGTCAATGCTTCATCGGTCAATGTCTTTGTCTTACACGTTCCCATTGCCCCATCTTTGGTAGTAGATATTTCTCTATTCTCGAGCTGAGCCTCATTGTATGCTTCAAAACTCTCCAGCCTTGCCTTGCCTAATTTGATACGCATTTTATCTATTACAACAAACGCAATAGGCACTAATACAAACGGAGTAAGTAACGCTACATATTTTAGGCTAGCTATAATAAATACCAACTGTTTGTACAGTGCCAATAAATCCCCTGATATAGCAAAATACAAATAAAATGGTATAGTGGATATTATAATACCTGGCAAGTTAAAGTTAAAGCACCATATCATATACAACAAGTATTTAAACTTGCTTGCTTTTATTACCGCCGTAAGCTCGCGAATATAATTGCATAATGGAACTATGCTTACGCTCGATACCTTCCACCACATACACAGCATTTTAGTATTCTTTCCATGCTTATTATTCACCTTGAAATACATTTTGATAATGATAAAATACAGTATAACAAATACTGGCACAAATAACATCATGCTTGATATAGTTCTTAGCAAGACATTCGCTAGAGTAGTGCCAAATATCGCATACGAATGCCCCGATATCAACATCATGCCCCACATTTTCAGCCTTGCGATCATAATATCTGGATTGACCGCTATAATCGGTGGCAATGGTGGAACTACCTCACCGCCACCATCAGGCGGAACTACTGGCGGTGGCAACGGTGGCACTATCTCGCCACCGCTTAAGAGAGTAAACAAGTCCAATACATACTGCCAAGCGTTTTGACATGCTCGCCATAAATCAACGTACGCACCAGAGAACACCAACCAACCTAAGAGCATACTCGTAATAATCAGCAAGATTATTCCGATATTATACTTGTGCTTATTGAGCTGAACTCTAACATTACACTTCATCACTACCCCCTTGCGTCATTTGGTATAGATACGCCCAACCATTATCGCTATATATTAGATCATGCTCGACAAACTGAAGAGCATGCTTTATACTTGTGTCAGCTATCGAAGTGATAAGCATTGTATTTCCTTCCAGTGCTTGTATTGTGTACTTTGTAGTTATGCCTT
>CAMQWP010000018.1 GCA_947038565.1 uncultured Clostridia bacterium | reverse complement strand
TTTATCTGTCATCTTCATTGACATTCTATACTGTGCAAATCAATATAGTTAGGTGACTAACAAAGCGTCCAATTTTACTTTTATTTCCGTCCAATTCCACTTGCATTTCCGTACAATTCCATACGCTAAAAGCGTCCAATTTACTCTAAAAATTGGACGCTTTATTTACTCTATTTTATCAAATTTTAATTGTGCTTGCAAGTAACATTTGAACTTACATCTCATCGAACTCTTACGCTTGTTTATGATATAATTATATCATAACTGATCAATTAAATCAAGCTAAGGAGAAAATTATGTTAACTATTAAAGAAATCAACAAAATCAAAGACATGTATTATGAGAAACACTATTCGGTTACTTTCATATCACGCTCTATGAAAATAAGCAAAAGCACTCTTTATAAGTATCTGAAATCTTACAACTTCAGTCCAGGAATTACAATAAAGCATAACAGCAAAAACAAATCACTTCCATATAAGGATATTATCGTTAGTTATCTGGAGGAAGATAGGATGCATCATCACAAGCAAAGACACACTGCTAGGCGTGCATATAACCGCCTTAAAGAAGAGTTTTCTGACTTTGACGCATCTTTATCAGCATTCACTCTTTTCTTTCGAGAACTCAAACAGGAGGTCTTTCAGCTACACAATGGCTACTTGCCTTTATCTCACTCAGCTGGAGAATGCCAAGTGTACTTAGGCGAATGTAGTTACGTGCTGAAAGGAATTAAAATGCACGGTTATTACATGGTAGCAACTTTTCCTTACTCCAATGCTAGTTACTGTAGCCTATTACCCGCTAAGAATACTGAATGCATTCTTTACTCACTCAAGCAGATATTTGAATACATCGGCGGAGTACCACATACGGTATGGTTTGACAATGACACAGCATTAGTCTCGATTAAAAATGAAGATACAATCATCAGATATTTCCAAGATACTTTTATTAGATTTAAGCTACATTATAACTTTAAAGATGTCTTCTGTTCTCCACGCAAAGGCAATGAGAAGGGTTGCGTTGAGGCTGGCATCAGGTACATGCGTAGAAATTTGCTAGTCCCAGTTCCATCTTTTGACAACTTGACTGATTATAACAAACTCTTACTTTATAGATCAACGGAACTACACAACCGTGAGCATTATATTACTGATTTCAATCAAACATCAGCGCATAAAAAAAAGCACCAAAACATTATGTTTCAGCACCTTTTCGATAGTTTTTTTGATTGTTTTTGATTTTTCACATTGGAGCCTCGCACCCCGTTTTGATTATTGATATATTTTGTGGTTTTTATTATATATTTATCAATATTTTCGACTTAATTCTATGCTTAATTAGTTATACATTTTAGTAGTATAATTAAACCTCTTAGAATATGTTTGAATGAAACTCTCCGCTTGTTTATGTTATAATTATATAATAACACTCAATTAAATCAAAACAAGAAAAATTATATGGCAATATAAACTTTAGTGTCTTAAACCTATTCAATGTTTTCATACATTTACTTTAATTGTATCTAACTTCTCAATCTATTATTTCAAATTCATGTTATAGACTAACTTACTTAGCTCGCCTGATAGAATATCTTTAACTTTTTTTTCAATGTGGACATCTAATATCTTATAATTTATTTGATCAAAACTTTCATTTTTTAGCAAGTTCAACTTTACTTCATTATCGGCAATTTGATCATTAGCAATATCAATTGTACTTATTTTATTATTGTCTGCTATGTCTTTATTTAACTCCAATTTACATGCACATTTGTTTTTTTGGTATTCGCTGTCATAATGTTCGGTTCTAATTGGAACCAAGTTTTCACCGTATTCTATTTTATATGATGTGTTTCCTAAAGCCTTAATATACAGCGAATTAATTCCATTTTTATGTGCTTCAATTGACCATTTCTTCGCTCGCGCCACACTTGTCAACAAATCATTTTCTTTTATACTATCATAAAAAGCTATGTTTCCTATAATCTCATAATTTTTCATCATTAATTTCCTCCACTCTGTTATTTTCGACTAAACATTCTAGCATTGGTAGATCACTTTTCTCAAGTCTCTTGAATGTTTTATAATCTCCCTTAACTAGTTTATACTTTTTACTACTTTTTGCTTTTTTTAACTGCATATCTATCATTTCGTATAATGCAATTGATAAAGCACTGTATATCAATATATTTGACACAACCTCACTATAGTCATACATTGATTTTTCAATCATCATAATAATTAACTCTTTAGCAACAAACAACACAGATCCTACAGCATAAGGCAAGTAAAAAATTGTGTTAGTAACAACTGCCTTGTTTATATTAATTCCCTTTCCTATTGCAAAATCAACTAACTTGTTTGCATTGTGCTTTATAGGCAATTTTAAAATTCCAACAATAATCGTTATTGACACCATTATTAAAACATTATAAATATTGTGACTTACAAGTAAGTCTTCTAACCACTCTTTAAAAATCATTTCGCCTCCTATAATAACGTTTGTAAATTATCCAATACTATATTACCAATAAATTCCTGATCATATAACAAAATAAATTTTATTAAGAGCTTCTCCTCAGTCGTTGTTCTAAAATTATGAACATATTCTAGTGGAAATTCTTCTTTAGTATCTACATTTTGCCATACTCTTGCAGTATTTCCTATTTTCATAATTGGAGTAGGTAATTTTTGATTTATTGCACTTTGTGCGTAAATATTTTCTATATTCTCTGCTCCGTTATTAGAATCAAAACTGACTTCAATATGCCAATTTGCAATTGTTCTTTCATTGCATATACTAGATGCACTTAAATAATACGATCGCCTCATGTTATCCACATCATCATTAAGTAATATATATTGAGATTCTTCTAGATGAGATTCTGGTACTGCATATATAGAAAAAACACCGAAATAATTATCACAGTTATCAACATTAAGTTCGTTTATTTTTATGATGCTTTGGTTATCTACTACGATAGGTGAGCTATTTGAGCCACATACTGTTTGTATTTTGCTCTCATATACTGCCTGACCGCTGCTATTAGTAATTTTAGTTTCATTTAAAATTGTTTTATTTCCAGCCTTTGGCAAATCAAAATACAAATTATTAACATTAGGCAATGCACAATATCCCAATACTATCATCATTGGCTCATAAATATATTCTAACACTTCGACATCTACTTTCATTTTTAAAATGCCTACATTACTAAAAACGAATTCATGATTATCTATATAATTACCTCTATTTCTTACAACCATTGCAATTCCTGTTGTATAACCTACAACTTGCATATAATTATTATAATCTACAACTTTAGGAAAAAAACCTGCCATGTCGGGTAATTTTATTTCATTACTTTCTATTTTTACATATAATTGTATTTCATTTTTCATCATCTTACTCCTAATACTGAATTAATGTTACAAGCAAATTTAATGTATATACCGGTTTGCTAGTAGTATAAAAAACTATTTTATTATCTAATCTTGTTAATGCGTTTTTTTGCATACTGTTTTCTAAAAATTCTTTAGTGCTCGTTGATAATGGATAAAGCACAGCATGCAAAAATTTATATAAATCTACATTTTGAATAGGAACAGTTACTCTATAAATGTTATTTTCTAGTATTAATGAATTAGGTTCTATATCAACTCTGTAGCTGACTATACCTTTCTCACCTTTTAAATTACTGAATTTTAATTGACCAGTACTATTTATACTTACTGATGCAGTTCCGCAATTATTAATGTCTCTATCATCTACAGTTGAAACTAAATTATTTACTTTTTCATTTTGTATTAATATATCCTGTTCATTATTTTTTACAATTTCATGCATTTCTAACACATCTGATACATTTGCTTCTACTTTTTCATCCCAAGCGTTGAACATCCGTGCCGAAATAGCCGTGCCTGTAGATACTATGTCTTGAGGGTTGACTAGTATATCTACATCATATGACTCCCCCGGCATCCCATCCACACCTAGGACCTTGATGGTTCTCCTATTCTCCCGCCCTTCGGCAAAGACTCTGTCTGTAAATTTTTTTTCCATATTTCCTCCTATGTTTTAATTTATACTCTTAGTATATCGTACACAGATTATAATGCACTCTAATTTACTCTAATGATTAAATGTGAAGGTTCACTTTTGTGCCTTTAATATCAGAATACTTATTGTAAATATGCTATATAATGGTTGTAGTGAGCAAATCTTAGTGGCAATGACTAAGAAAATTCCAACTCTGAATATGGTCAAAATGAACAACTTTAGTTTTATACCAAAATTATTTCTTTACTAGTTAAATATTAAATTTCCTTACTTGTATGTCACATCATTTTAGAGCATCATTAATTCAAGGTAAGTCTCCACCGAATCTGCTTACTCCGTCTAGTGTCATACTATAAACTCTTAAATATTTCCAAAAGTCCTTTACGATTATGATGTTTTATTGTCATATCACTAACGCAATGGCTCCACTTCGTGTCAAAGGACAATTTATTTATTACTTACTTATGCAATGGCTAAACTATCGTTTCGTAGGATAATTATTTTTTTGATAATTTAGCAAAACAAATCCCCACCAAAGTTTGACGGGGGTTTGTATTCTACTCAAAATTACAATGATATATTTTTGCTCGTATTAAGCACTGATCTAGTAAATTATTGATATAAATACTTTTTTTTCTTTTTTGTATTTTATCTTCATATTCTATCAATGTATTTACATTCTGAGATAAAGCCAAGTTCGATAAATAGTCTTTTCTTTTCTTTGCTAAATTTAACTTTTCCGTGTCATTTGTTTTCAAAAGATCAATAAACTCGATAATTTTCTTTATAATTCTATACCCACTGCCCTTATAGGCTTTTTGTAGCATATCGCAACATAAAACATGACACTTAGATAATATTTCGTCATTAAAACATTCATGTTTAATAACATAATACATTAAATATAGACATATAAAAGTGCTGTTATGTTTTTTAAAAAATAAAGTACAATCATAAATTGAACGATTAAGTATATAATTTAAAGCAACTGTTTGCATAGCTTCTACACAACCATGATTATCATAATAAATTTTAATTAGCCAGTCTTCACTTATTTCCGTTAATTTTGCATGTCCTAATACACAAATTGCAAAATTATTATTATAAGCATTTTCTATAATTTTATCCGAAAAATATTCTTTGAAACTTCCGATATTATCCACACTTAAGTACGCATCGTCAATTATTTTATCAAAAATAATTGACCACGCTTCAGATAAAACCTTATCACTACAAGTTGTATTTACACTTAATTCTTCAAGACTTAATATATCCTCTTGTTTAATATCACTATATTTAAACCATGCGCAAACCCCTTCGTTATTAGTACATCTTGGAACTCTGTTATTTTTAATAACTAATTTAATAAATTCTTGCAAATTTCTCATGTTTACACTCCTATAATATATTACAATCCGAACCCTTTAAGTATTTTATCCCATAATGCATTTATTACTTTTCGTTGTTGCACATTAAAAGGCATCTCTCCTTTTAACGGTAATCCATCAATACCAAACTTAATTTCTCTTCCATTTCCTTTAAGATGCATATGGTCTGGTTCATGGTCATCTCCATATTTATGTACTTCATACCCATTGCTTTTACCAATTTTGGCAAAAAATATCATTCCGCCGATAACGACAACTGCTCCGCCTGCAAGAAGTTGAGCGCCTGTTGCGGTTACTGCTATTGCTGCACCGCCACCAAGGGTTATACTTCCTAGAGTGAATGATGTTCCTAAAAATCCTGCGATTGCTGGTGCTGCTGCGGTTAACCCTGCAACTGCCATTCCGCCAACTGCTCCGATTGCTCCGCCAATTAAACCACCTAATAGTATATCGCCTACAAGTCCCCAGCCGGTATTGCCTTGAGCTGCTGAATTTAGTCCAGCTACTGTAGCACCGACCACAGCACCCACAAACAAACCTATCAATAAAGCAGTTAAGAAAAACCTACCACTTGGATCTACATTCATGACTGGGTTATTGCCGCAATACATGTATAAATTTAGTCCGTGTATGTCGGATTGTGTTTCGTCTAGGATAGTTATTTCATCGGCGTTTATAAATCTGCCGATAATAGGGTCATAATATCTAGTATTTAGGTAATATAAATTACTCTCAACATCAAAGTAATATCCTCTATATCTAATAGGGTTAATATTACCAATATTTGAATCATACTCTATATTTCCATTTATGTCAATACCCCCACCAAATTAATGATGAGGGTATTATTAGTTTTTACTTAAATCTTTAATGCAGCATAATATAAACCTGTACCGAAACAGTAAACCATAGCTACTAAACCACAAATATAATTATTTAAAATATCTCCTAGTATACTTGCAGGAAAAATCCAAAAAAATATGTAAATAATTAATACTATAATTGTGATTATTATATTGATAAGAAGTGGTACGATTTTAATATATAAATACGGATTATCTTCTTTGTCCTTAAAAGGAAGTATTTTACGCAAAAAGGAATTCTGCTTAACTCTGCCTTTATTTGTTTGTTGTATACGAATACCTGCTCTTTCATCAATCTGAGTCATATAGCCGAAAAACAATGCCCCTAAACTCATAAGCAATAACATATGCTGAAAAAAATTCATCTTTTTAACTCCTTATTTTTGTCATTAATAAATTCCATCCTAAATTGAAACCATATGATCCAATTGGAACGAGAATACCCGCTCCACCTATTATGCCAATACTTCTATTCAATGCCTTTGAACTTATTGCTTTCATTGCTGAATTAATTGATCCTTTATATAAGTTGCTCACAGAAATCAATTGCCTGCTGCCGCTTCCATACTTACCTGCTGTAGTTATCAGTGCTTTCATTCCTTGCGATGCCCTTCCAGTCATTTTACCTGCTATCATTTTAGAGTTTTTAGCGCCTGCTCCACTAAATGCTCCGCCAATCATACCTAAGCCTACTGAGATTAATGAGCCTCCCAAACTTATCTCCTCACCATGCAAAGTACTGCCTATAGCATATTGCGCAAAGCCTAATACTCCACCTATTGCAACCGACGCTATTGCCGAAATCCCAGTTGCAGCTAACAATACCGAGGCACCCGCAAAAAGACCATCAATCACTACTTGCCCAACATTGATATTGTCCCAACCATATTGCACTCCCTGACTAACGGCACTTGCGCCCATTCCAATTGCTGTTGCTAACAATGCCCCAAAGAATAATGCTAAGAAAAATCTTCCCGAGGGATCTATCATCCCTACCGGATTATTACCACAGTACATATACAGGTTTAGACCATGAATTTGTGACTGCGTTTCGTCTAGTATAGTGATTTCATCGGCGTTTATAAATCTGCCGATTTGCGGGTCATAATATCTAGTATTTAGGTAATATAAATTACTCTCTACATCATAGTAATAACCACGATATCTAATCGGATTGATATTACCTATATGCGACCTTTTTGCAAGTTCATCAAGTTTATTTGATTTAACTTCCTCGCTATCACTTGCATTTATATCAGTATTATACAACATATTTGCGGTTATGTCAACACCATTATTATCATATACCTTATGATTTACACACGCATCGTAGGATGTTATAAATGCAAATATCCTCACCAAATAATTGATGAGGATATTTATATTTATTGAATATTAAATACATTCAATATATGCTGTTTGATATAGTTTTAAATTCTACAATTACACAAATTATTTGATTGTTTTCATCTAGAGATACATATTGTCCTTTTCCAAATTTAAAAAATAAAAATTTAGTCTCAATATCTCCTATCGCAAGAATTGATTTATTAGGATCATAATACATTGTTTTTTTTATATATTTTATTTGTTTGCACGCAACAGAAGCCTCGCCCTCATCAATAAATAATCCGCCTTCCTTACAATTCGGAATGTTTATTACCCTCTTTAATATTTTTTTACTTCTTTTTAAGACAGTGCCCTCGCATGAAGTACATTTCTTCGTATATGATTCAAAATTTAACGTGAAATACCAATCAAATAACTCGACCTGAAAATCCCATGAATCATTCATTTTTGCATAACAAAACGACCCGTCATCATATTTAATAATTTCATTGTTATTTATTGATTCTTCTTTAATATAAAAATTCATTTTACCACCTCGGCCCCATATGAAGCATAATTTTTCTCAATACATCTACTACTAGTTTCCATTCTCCTGTGTGGATAGATCCAGCGCCTATTGAAACTGTTCCTTTCGCAATAAATTTATATATACCTTTCCCCTCTCTAACCATTTTGCCATTCTTAATTATTTGTTTTTGTAACAATGTTGAATGTTGATATGATCTTGCTAAATGATCTGGGTTAGATAACTTTCCACTGAATTTGTATGAGCCAACATTTTTATATGCCGTGATTCTAGGTGCAAGTCCTCCAACAGCACCACCGATGACAGCACCTGCAATTGCACCTACACCAAAGCCAATTAAAAATCCTGAAAGTATACTTTCGCCCATATCAGCACCAGTTACACCTGCATATATTGCACCACCCGCAATACCAACAGCCGATCCAACCACAGCTCCAATCACTGCACCTTTGGCAGCTCCGATTGCTATTGCTCCTATTACCCCTGTTGCTGCACCACCAGTTGCTACGATTGCTACCACAGCGGCAGCAACAACCAATGCCGCACCAATTCCAAACAACACCCATTGCCACCACTTTGGTTTTCTTCCCGAAGGGTCAGCCATCATAACAGGATTGTTATTACAATACATATACAGATTTAGTCCATGTATATCTGACTGCGTTTCGTCTAGAATTGTGATTTCATCGGCATTAATAAAGCGACCAATTTGCGGGTCATAATATCTAGTATTTAAGTAGTAAAGACTACTTTCCACATCGTAATAGTAACCTCTATATCTAATAGGATTGATATTACCTATATTTGAATTATACGCTATATTGTTAGTTATGTCAATACCCCCACCAAATAAATGGTGAGGGTAGTTGTTGAATATTGTTGAATGTTATTTAATTTCGTTTTTCTTTCTTGTCTTTTTGACTTTTTCATTTCTGTTACTTTCTTGCATTTTCTTTCTCTTCTTTCTCCTTTGTGTTGGTTGCTGACTATTTTTCCATGTTACTTCAAAATCGTCTTTAGATTGTTCATACAGCCATTTTTGAAATTCCTCAAAGTTCACATGATATCCAATAATTTCAATTCTTCGCTTTCCAAATTTCAATATTATTCCAGGAATAACCATTTGATTGTTTCTATGCAAAACCGTTCTATCTTTTAAACAATAAACTCTTGTCCTCCCAAACATACTGCGCACTTCTATCTTATCATCATAAAACTTGAGTTTCCAAACTGCAAAATATAGTAGAAAAAACATGCCCGCAAGAAAAAAAACCATGATTAACATCCAAAATAAAACATCTTCGAAATAATGATTATATACCATTCCTAAAACAATCAGCC
Organism: uncultured Clostridia bacterium; assembly: GCA_947038565.1. GTDB lineage: Bacteria > Bacillota > Clostridia > Christensenellales > UBA3700 > MGBC100798. The sequence continues at coordinate 21,453 of CAMQWP010000018.1, read as the reverse complement.
CTATAGATAATGCTATCTGCATGCACGGCAAAATTAAAAGTATCCGTCTAGCATATACACAATTTGACTTCATTCATTTACATCCCCCTTTCCTAGTTTACTGATAGTTAATTCAAATACTTATAACCTACATGCACTCCTGAATAAAAACTATTCGCTAGCAGTAGCCTTGCTAACCCTTTTATAATGATTTCTTTTGCATCACTTATGGTAGAATTATACTGTACACGTCTCGCAGCCGATTTAACAGTAAGTTTATTAAATTCCATCGTTGCAATTCTTCCAGTCTGATATTTAGCATTTATGCCTTTACCACCTATTGCACCTGTGATCAAACCTATCCCTGTACTTATACCGATATCAATCCATGTAGAGCCTGCAGACATATCACTACCATTTATTAAGTGACCGCCGACTGAACCTACAAAAGCCAATCCTGCTCCTATGCCAGCTAATGCTCCGGCTCCAAGTCCTGACATTGCTAGCCCGCCACCAATCCCTCCTATAATAGCATCAAGCACAACTTGCCCGACATTAATGTTACTCCAACCCTTTTCAATCCCTTGACTAACTACACTTACTCCAGCTCCAACTACTGTTCCTACGCCTACCCCTATACAAACTAATGCAAATAGAGATATAAAGAACCTCCCACTTGGGTCAGCCATCATAATAGGATTATTACCGCAGTACATATATAGATTTAGTCCGTGGATTTGTGACTGCGTTTCGTCTAGTATAGTGATTTCATCGGCGTTTATAAATCTGCCGATTTGCGGGTCATAATATCTAGTATTTAGGTAATATAAATTACTCTCTACATCATAGTAATAACCACGATATCTAATCGGATTGATATTACCTATATGCGACCTTTTTGCAAGTTCATCAAGTTTATTTGATTTAACTTCCTCGCTATCACTTGCATTTATATCAATATTATACAGCATATTTGCGGTTATGTCAACACCATTATTATCGTATACTTTATGATTTCCCCACGCATCGTATGTATATGTAGAATTTAGTAAATGTCTTTATATTATTTGATGTTTCATTGCTATATTGCTAACGCAATAGCTCCACTTCGTGTCAAAGGATAATTTCTTTATCACTTACTTACGCAATTGCTCAACTATCGTTTCGTAGGATATCATTATTTTAATAATTTAGCAAAACAAACCCCCGCCAAACTTTGACGGGGGTATGAATTCAAATCTAATTATATAGAATCAACTGTATTAACTATATTCAATAAATACATTTGTGTATTTTTGTATTAATGCAACAATCTCTTTATCCATTTGAATAACTATGCTGTCATTTCTTTTTGTTATCAATTTCAAGTTTATTTTTCTAACATCTACAACATCTATATCACCAGTCGATACGATTATAAATTGCCAGTTTCCAGATTTTCCATATTGATTACCAATAGATTTATTAGAAATACAAACAGTTACAACATCATTCCACTCAATTTTTTTTATTATTTTACCTAATCTTCTTGTTTCAATTCCATCATCAGTTACATAAACAACAAAATAATAATTAAACGCATAACATTCCAACACCACAGAAAACAAGATTGATATTATAATAAATGCAAGGCTTATTAAATGTATTTTTCCCATTGATAATAATACAAGTAAAGTTATTCCAAAAATTAATACTACAATTCCAACTATTGCCATTAATACACTTATAAAATAATTTTTGCTTTTGTACTTATATATGTTATTATTTTTCATGTTTACCTCGCTTTTTTTGAACTGCTAATAATAGTTCTACCCATCATGTCAAATATCCATTTGCCTAATCCTAAGACTGTAGAAATTGCATATACACCAATTGTTTCAAGTGCTGACTTAGCAAATACTACACCTTGAATTGAACCAATTAATCCATATAAAGCGCCTACTCCTGCCTCTATACCTGCAGTATTCCTGTTTATTTCTTCTCCAAGAATAGACTGCTGTGTTATACTACCTGCAAAACCTCCTAATGCCCCTATAACTGTTCCAAGACCAATTCCCACCGCTCCTAATCCTATTGCTGAAAATGACACACATATGGCTATTCCTATACCCATAATAGCTCCGCCTACTAATCCGCCAAAGAAAGCTGCTGTCATGTCTTGCCCATTAATACCAGCTGTCACTGCAGAACCGACTGCATTTGTAATCCCCCCAATTGCTGCACCCACTAACATAGCAATAAACAATGTAGCAAAAAACGCTCTTCCCGAGGGATCTATCATCCCTACCGGATTATTACCGCAGTACATATACAAGTTTAGTCCATGTATTTGCGACCTAGTTTCGTCTAGTATTGTTATCTCATCGGCATTTATAAATCTTCCGATTTGCGGGTCATAATATCTAGTATTTAAGTAGTAAAGACTACTCTCAACATCATAATAATATCCTCTATATCTTATAGGATTGATATTGCCTATATGCGACCTCTTTGCAAGTTCATCAAGTTTATTTGATTTAACTTCATCGCTATCATCTTCATTTATATCAGTATTATACAACATATTTGCTGTTATGTCAACACCTAAGTTGTTTAAAACCTTATGATTTCCCCACGCGTCGTATGTATATTTTGCTTATGGTAAATGTCTTTATAATGTTTATGTTTTATTGTTATATTGCTAACGCAATGGCTTCACTTCGTTGCGTTGGATAATTTCTTTAACACTTACTTACGCAATTGCTCCACTTCGATTCGTTGGATACTTTATTTATCACTTACTTACGCAATGGCTCCACTTCGATTCGTTGGATACTTTATTTATCACTTACTTACGCAATGGCTCAACTATCGTATGCGAATGAATAATTATAGTTTTGATAATTTAGCAAAACAAATCCCCGACAAAGTTTGACGGGGGTTTGTGTTGTTGTTTTAATTAAATTAATCCATGCTTTATTATGAGCTATAGACATTTCTTTATCTACATTATTTCTATTAAATCAATATAAATCTCTTTAATTCTTTTTATATCTCTACGTGAAAAAAATCCTAGAAAATGTTCTTCCCCTTTATACTCACTAACTCTCAACTTCATAGTTCCAACATTAGCTATTCCTAGAAATACTGTGAAAATATAATACCATTTCATTGGGTAGTACTTCATTGCCTCTATATTTGCAATTTCCACCTTATTTATGAATTTGCTACCTTTATAAATTATAATTTCAGACCCATTAAATATGAAATTTTTAACATTAAAAACCTTTATTGATATAATTACCGCAGTTAATAGTATTTCTATTACACCAAGAATAATTAATGCAACGAATAAGTCATTCAACAAAGTATAATCATTTATTAGAATAACACTTAGTATTAATATTAGCAATAAATCTATTATCGCTAATGGTAAAAGAATTATAAATACCCATTTACTATTTGATTTTATCTTTATTTCCATCTATCCTCCAAATTGTCTTTTTAATATATTACTAACAAAAGCACCTGGGAATGAAAATATGAAGTCTACTACTTTTAAACCCACCATATCCTCTAGATCATATGCTCCATATGTGCCAAGTTTTCCAGACATTATTCCTGCAACAAATGCACATATTCCCGCTGCCGATTGTAGACCACCATGAATAAAAGCATTTTTCCAATTAATTGACTTATTATTTAATTTATTAGTCGCTGCATAAGACATCATACCCGCAGCAAAATTTATTCCTGCAGCTGCCGAAAATAATCCTATACCCCCTGCTATCCCTAAACTTCCTCCGCCTGTTATTATCCCCAACCCTACCGCGGTGCCAATTGCACCGCCATTAATAGCGCCACCAAATATTCCACCTGCTATGCTTGTTCCCTTAATTGCTGCAGACACGCCGCCTACAGCACCTCCAATTAAAAATCCTGAAGCAACAGCTAAAAGCGCTGCTGTACCTACTCCGCCCGTTAAAACTGTTAATGCTACCAGTGAAGCTGCCATCGCTATTACAGATAATGCCGCTACTAGTGTGCCCCATATACTATCCCAAAACCTACCACTTGGATCTACATTCATGACAGGATTATCACCACAGTACATATACAGGTTTAGACCATGAATTTGTGACTGCGTTTCGTCTAGAATTGTGATTTCATCGGCGTTTATAAAGCGTCCGATTTGTGGGTCATAATAACGTGTGTTTAAGTAGTAAAGACTACTCTCCACATCAAAATAATATCCTCTATATCTGATAGGGTTGATATTGCCTATATGCAACCTTTTTGCAAGTTCTGTTTCTATCTTCTTTTGCTCTACTGCTTTTTCTTCAGCTGTCAAATTCGAATTTATATCCATATTATACAACATATTTAATTATTAGTCAATGTCTTTATAATGTTTATGTTTTATTGCTAACGCAATGGCGCCACTTCGTTTCGTTGGATAAATTAAATACAAATACCCCCACCAAATGAATAATGAGAGTATGTGTTTAAAATATTTAATTATATTAACTAGCAATCTAATCTTGAAACATAAAACTCGATAAAATCACCGATTTTTATATCTTTTGGCAATGGACTATCTAGTTCCATTTTCAGTTCACCCAATTGTACTAGCGGCAAATCTTTGTCAACGACTTTACAAGTTAAAAAGTAAGAATAATAATCATTTTTTTTCTCTATTACGTACTCTGTTTTTTTACTAGTCATTATATTTTCCGACAACAATGTGCTTATAATATCAACTCTACTTCCTACTGAAATATTTTCACAAGTGCAATAACAACATAAAACTTCATAAAAGCCATCAGTGACAATTATATCAGATTCATGCATATTTGATTCTAATATTTGTTTTATATACATATTTCCTCCTACTATATCAACCATTTAACTCCTGATTTAATCAAGTGACTAACTTTTCTAATCCCAAATGTTGTAACATTAAACCCATTCTTAGTTACACCAACAAAAGCATAATTAGCTTTCCCTCCAGCTCCAAAAAATTTAATGTATCCATTCATTTCTTTGACATAGATCCCGTTTTTTCGCACATACTTCGCTCCTTTCGCATATTCCTTTGACGAATTAAATAATCCATTAAATTCTTTACCATGTTTTGCAAAATGAGAATTTAATTTTGTATTTGAGGCAAAACTTCCAAAGTTTATTCCTCCAACAGCACCACCGATGACAGCACCTGCAATTGCACCTACACCAAAGCCAATTAAAAATCCTGAAAGTATACTTTCGCCCATATCAGCACCAGTTACACCTGCATATATTGCACCACCCGCAATACCAACAGCCGATCCAACCACAGCTCCAATCACTGCACCTTTGGCAGCTCCGATTGCTATTGCTCCTATTACCCCTGTTGCTGCACCACCAGTTGATACGATTGCTACCACAGCGGCAGCAACAACCAATGCCGCACCAATTCCAAACAGCACCCATTGCCACCACTTTGGTTTCATTCCCGAGGGATCTATCATCCCTACCGGATTATTACCACAGTACATATACAGGTTTAGACCATGAATTTGTGACTGCGTTTCGTCTAGTATAGTGATTTCATCGGCGTTTATAAATCTGCCGATTTGCGGGTCATAATATCTAGTATTTAGGTAATATAAATTACTCTCTACATCATAGTAATAACCACGATATCTAATCGGATTGATATTACCTATATGCGACCTTTTTGCAAGTTCATCAAGTTTATTTGATTTAACTTCCTCGCTATCACTTGCATTTATATCAGTATTATACAACATATTTGCGGTTATGTCAACACCATTATTATCATATACCTTATGATTTCCCCACGCGTCGTATGTATATGTAGCGTGCAAGTTTCCTAACGTGTCGTAAATGTGGGTAATGTCGCCTTGAATATTCTTACGATAGATATACTGCACTCCGTTATACGATAAGCCTAGTATGCCATCAGCGCCGTAATGATACTCTATAAAGTCTGGGGTTGTAGCTGTTGTGCTAGTCCTTTTCTCTGCTAGTATCTTAGTGTCTGATAATATATAATTAGTTGTAACTTCCTTATATGATTTACTCCTACGAATGCCATCAGCATTATAAGTATAACTCACATCATTATTCCCATCAACTGCCTTTATGCTATAAAGATTTCTACCATGCGACCAATTAAGTTTTTTACCTCTATATGTTGTTGGGTTTCCGATATTGTCATAGGCAAAGGTTTCACCGTTATAAGATAATATCTGGTCATTCCAACCATCCATTACATAAGTATAAGGAATATGCTCTGCAGTAGATAAATCAATATCATCTAAAGTGTATGCAGTGGCATACCTATCAGTGATATTACCACCGATATCGTACATGAATATAAAAGACTTAGATAACTGCTTGTTATCCTCACGAGTTAGCCTACATAATTTGTCATACTGATATCTAATAGTCGGGATATTGTTTTCGATTACTTGCGTAATGTTTCCTGACGCGTCGTAAGTATAGCGAGTGTTGTCAACCTTGCTACCTTGTGCATGTCGTTCCTTGCAAATATAATTCGTAGTACGGTCGCCACAAGTTAAGTAAGAATACTTTTTGCTAGCAATGTTATTACTGATAGCACATAATCTATGCAAATTATCGTATCGTAGACTTTGGCTTAATCCACTTGAGTATCTTAGACCTATCAATCTATGCTCCAATGTATCTGAGTAGGTATAATCAATGGTAGTGTTACTGCTATTAGTATAATCGATACTTGTCCTTGACAAGCTCCTATCTTCGTCAATAGAAGACATTATCGTATAGTCATTTGTCCTCTCCTCTATAACCTCACCAAATTTATCCCTTACGTATAATGTCTTTTGCGGTACTTCGCTAGAATAATCATAGATGATAACTAGTTGGTGGTCGACATATCCGTACTCTTTAAGACGAACTCTAGCACTATCGCAACTCGCTGAATAGTCTATATTATTTAGTTTACCCCCAATATAGGTAACGTAATAAATTCCGCCCTCCGCATTGGTAACTTTGACTGAACTTGTGCCATTATCTATATCCATACTTGATGAGTCCAAGTACTCGCATGACAAATATTTCTTAACATTGTCGTCAAAGCAAGTGCTAATATTAATCAATCTACCAAACTTGTCATACTCATATCGATACTCAAAGTCATTATGAGCGACAGATACTAATCCCCCTAAACAATACTCAAATCTATTTGATATCTCTTCGTTATCGAGCTCAGTAGCTATCTGCAACTCGTAGTTGTCAGCAAAGTCATTAGAAGTAGTGATTACGCAGCCACTTGGCAATATTGACTTTTCAACAAGGCTTGATGTGCCCTTGTATCTAATTTCAGTATTTGCATCGCCTTGAGGATTAAACTGCTTTAATAACCTCCCCAATTCGTCATACTCCACCTCTTCACTAAATCGAATTGACGGTGATAACTGCGAATACTGATAGTGATTAATCTCTTGACCTTTGTCATTGTACGCATACTCTTCGATCATACCATCATACGACTTAACTTTCGATAGCTGTCCACTGCTTGTATAGGAATGTATCTCACTATACTCTTTTCCTTTAAGTTTTGTGCCGTGATATTTCAGAGTCTTTGATATTAATTTATCATTAGCATTATATACAAATTCTTCAGTGCTTTTGTTGTAAAAGTCATCGACCTTGATTAATTTCTCGTATCCGTCATAGCTCATAGCAATACCTATACCCGCAATCATAGAGATGTTCTTATATTCAACTTCAGCACCGCTTGCACTTACAAAATCAATTTTCACACTATATTCTTGCTCTTTATCTAGTACAAAATTATCTTTCGCACCAAATGCAATCGGCACCGATACATATATCCAATTATCGGCATTCGTATATACCTCTTGAGTAAATGTCGCACTATTTGTGACTCCGTCTTTTAGATAACTTAATTTTACTCTAGGGACTATTTTACTAACTGTAGAGCATTTATGATTACACAAACACTCAAAAATATAATTGTCTTCATTTAACAAACCGATATTTATCGGCTGAGAACCTTTTAGTGATGAGAAAATGATATTTTCTTTTTCAGGAGTTCCACATACCGACTCACCACAAAACGAATTGTTGCCAAATTGTACAGAGCCCGCAAAGTAATTATATCCCGTTGCCAAAAGCAAGTTATTCGCATTTACATGCCCCGTCACTTTTAATTCTATCAAATTGATATTACTCCGATTATCATCATCAAAATAATCATAATGTGTAGCAATGCTCGACAGTTTTGCTGATAATATATCAATGTTTTCAATTTGTTCAACTCGATGGTCATCTAAATATTCAATAATCGGTCTGTACTCATCATTAAAAGCATACGCCTTACGAGTGTGCTTGTCTTGTACCTCAACATTGTATTCATTTTGATAATTAAACAGTACTCTAGTATCTGCATTAATTGTTTCTAACAAATTGCCTGTATATTCGAATTTGCTATCCTTTGATATTCCATCAATTAGCGACACATCATACATCTCTTGTACTTGATTGCTCGCATTATACAAAAGAACTTTACCCGTGCCTTGCGAATTATAAAAAGATAAACTGTTACAACTTTCAGTTGATTTTATATTGATAGCCTCTCCATCACCGTATTTAATACTAGATAAATTTCTACCGTTGTATATATAAGATACACTGTCGCCATTGCGTGTAACTATCTTTACTAGATCACTACCTGCATACTTAAAGTCAAGTTTACTACCACTGTTGTCCGCAATATAGTTGACTTTGTCACCAATATAATCAATGACTATCTGATTTTCTTTACTGTCGAATATTAGAACTAGGCGGTAGTATGGTGACTCGATTATTTTATATGTAGATATTTCTACATAATAATCTCCAGCTTTGTTGATATCGCTTGTAGTGCCGATAATTTGGATACTTTCATTTTCAACTGTGTAATGACACTTTGCAGCATAGCCGTACATGATATCGCCATCAGCGATAATCACTGTTGGGTAAGAGTTCTTCAACGATACTAGCTTTTTGATTAGCTTTGAATATTCTTTATTGATTTGGTCGATTTGGTCAAAAATACTTTTGCCGTCATTTCTTAGGCGTGATATTTGCAATGCTCGGTCTAATGGACGCAACTTTTTGTCAAATGCCATGTTATAAGCGTTTGCTGTTTTTATATTTTTTCTATCTGCTAGGTCATTGCGAGCATTAGTATAAGTTTTTGCGAAGTCAAGTTCTTCTATTGCTCTTGAGGCAGTTGATATAGTTACATTATAATCGTTATATCCGTCGTTTATACGCTCTATATCTTCAGGAACATTGCCTTTTTTAAATTCGCTGAATTTGCCATCTTCCCATTCATTCAAAAAGAACTCAAACCACTCTGTTTTATTGGCAGAATTTGCCATACTTTGCATAACGTCTAATGTTGTTTTTTCACTATTAATCCAATCTACTACTGGACTCTTTATCCATCCTTGAGATAAAATTGCCATGTCTCTATAAGTACTTTCACTTTTTATATCAGGCTTACTATCTATCTTACTTGCAATATCATCATTAGTCCCCATTATTGTTTCTTTATGACATTTTATATTATCAGTAAAACTTATATTTCTTTCTTCCATATCACTGCTAATGTTTTGAATGATATCTATGTTGTTATAATACATAGTTAATTCATCTATTGTAAATTTATTATACCCGCCATCACTAACTCCACTCATATGGTTGAGCATTTTATTGTTCATATTTGCTGATATTTTTAGCTGGTCTAATCTATCATCAAAACTCTTTTTTTGGTCTTCTAGCTGAGCGATTTCTTCACTGCGTTGCTCATAATCTTTAAGCGATTCACTTAATCCGTGCTTTGTCGCATGCAGGATTTTATTTGTGCAAGACTTAATCTCCTCTTTCACTGAATGACTAATACCTCCATAAGTATATGTCATGCCACCGTCAATATCTATCACTACCTTTGACTTATCAATATATTCCTTGACATCGCCTATCTCATAATAATACCTCAATGTAAAATCGTGCTTATTATTCTCGCTGTCAATTAGATGATAAGCACAATCGTCTATAGAATCCGAGTCACAGCCATGTACTAAATACTGCTCTATATTAAGTTTCCAATCATTTCCTATAATACTCTCTGGCAACTCTCTAACATGTGACGAACTACTGTTTTTTACATAATGACGAGTTATTGGCAAAGATAGAGCCGCTCCAACTAACGAAATATCTGTGCTAGTAAAATGCAATTTACCCTCCGGTAATTTTACATATCCTTCCCCTACTCCCGTGATGTCAAAATCATACTTTGATCCATATTTGTGTTTGTGTTTACTTTTGTCCATATAATGCTCCTCCTTCGTTTATTTTAGTTTAACATGTGCAAATTATAATGCACTCTAATTTACTCTAATTTACTATAATGTATTTATGTGCCTAAGCAACAATTCTAATCCTTTTTTATGTAATTGATATATTCTTTGAACCGAATAACTAAAAGTGCTAGCAATTTCATCAAAGCTTTTTAAAAGGACATATTTTTCATATATTATGCCCTTATATGGTTGCTCAATAGCATCTATATATCGAGTGATTTCATTTTGTGCATCTGAAATATTTTTCATGATACTACTAATACCTGCTTCAAAACTAATCATATCAATATTATTTTCGCCTCTAAACAGTGTTCCTGCTTTTTTCATACTATCATACATGCTTTTACTTTTTTTCAACTGACTTTCGTACATTTTAATATTGCAAGAATAATCCAAAAATATTCTCTTTAATTTTTTTTCATTTATCATAATTATTGATCTCCGTATTCTTTTTGTTTTGCAAAAATAAAGTAACCAATGTGTAAATTGATTGCTTTATATTATAGTTACTATTGCCTTAAAAGATTCAATCCACTTGACATCAAATTTATTTCTAGATTATATTGATTTAAAAATATTTAGCAAGTAACGCTAAATCCAATACTTTTATATTACAATAGTAATTATACATTTTACTTTTATCGACCCATTCACCTAAAAACTGTCATAATACTACATTAAAAGAATGTCTAAATGAGCTATTTATATTAAATGATAGTATAATCAACTATTATTCGACGTTTATATTTTTTTTATTATTTATCACCTTGATTAATTTATGTGATTATCAGCTGGCTTCTCTATTTATTTTTGAATTGCATTAAATTAGACATAGCAATTTAATTTACTTTATACAGCTTTTGATAGGTTTTTAAATTTTAATTTTAATCAAATATCAGCACATTAGAAAAAGCACCAAAACAATATGTTTTAGCACCTTTCCGATAGTTTATTTGATTATTTTTAATTCTTTGCATAGGGGGTTAATACCTCGTTTTGATTTACGGTATATTTAGTGCCTTTCAGCCTCTCATTTTAGACAATATTACCCCCATACCCCTGTCTGTCCAAGGTTGTTGGGCAACCTAAAGTCTTTTTACATTTCAAACCCCTATCACTCCACCCACTACGAATCAACCTAAAGTCTGTGGGGTAATTTTGAGGATTTTATGGTGCAAATTGCTATTTCGGAGGTGTTTAGGAGATAATATGATTTTACATATATTAATGATATTATTGCAAATTCATTAATATATAGCTATATACGGTAATAAATGCGAATATATGTAGTTATTTAAGCAAAGAAAAAGTACACACTTAAGACTTATTCTCTAAGACTTAAGTGTGTACTGTTGTGGAGCGAAACAACTTAAAGTCTTAAATATAGCTAGAATGAAACAACCTAAAGTCTTTTTACAAGTCAAACCCCGTACGCTCCACCCACTGCGAAACGACATAAGATATTTTCACTTGTCAATATCATTATTGTATCCTTGATACAATGCCGTTACACCTATACATCAGTCGTAGTGCATTAAATTAGTACAAAACTAGTGATTTATAGCAAGAATGCCACTTTATTAAAGTTACATATTGCAAAACTTTTTAAAATATGTTATTATATTAATATATTAATTACTTGCAGTTGTGATTAATAATTGCACGGGGGGGGGGGGGTATTTTGATTGATTTACAGGATTTAGTTAAAAAATATAAAACGCATGGGAGCTCGTTCAATGCTCTTTCAGGAATAAGTATTTCTATTGTCAAAGGTGAGTTCGTCGCAATTGTCGGTAAGTCTGGCAGTGGCAAAAGCACTCTTATGCACATTGCAAGTGGCTTGGACAACCCGTCTAATGGTAAAGTTATTATTGACGAAAACGATATTAGCAGCCTTACAAGCAATCAACTTGCTGCGTTTAGAAGTAGCAAAGTAGGGTTTATATTCCAGAAGTTTTACCTTGAAAGCAATTATACTGTCGAACAAAATATGATGGTTCCTTTTCTTTACGGAAACAAACCATATGACAAGACACGCATTGGTACACTTTTGCAAATGGTCGGACTTAGTAGTAAGAAGAAAAATAAGGCTAAAACTTTATCGGGTGGTGAGCAACAGCGCCTATGTATAGCTAGGTCACTAGTCAACGATCCTGACTATATTTTTGCTGATGAGCCGTGTGGCAATCTTGACAGTGAGAACACTCAAATAGTTATGGATATGTTATCACTTCTTAATAGCAGTGGTAAAACTATCATTATAGTAACGCATGACCCTGACGAGGCGAAGTGTGCTAATAGGATCATCACGATAAAAGATGGCATTCTAGTAAGTGATGATATAGCTCATAGCGAAATAGACTTGTCTAACGACTTGGGGGTTTATGATGAGAAAACTCTTAGTTAAGATACAATACGAGCTTTCTTCTCTATGGAAGTTGTTGATACCTCTACTTTTGTTATTGACAATATTCTATGGTCTTGCGATCAGTTTAATAAATGTTAGCGTAGATATTCCTGCGTCATTTTTCGATGATTATGATGAAAGAATAGGATATACAAATATTACTTCATATGATGTCGCAAAGGATGATATCGCTACCCTTCTTAACATTGCTGATAGTTACACTGCTGAATCAAAGGGTATAACGTATGACACTAAATACATTAACCCTTATATAGATGGGGATATAATATTAGACTCGGTGCATGTGGATGAAACTATGCATTTAGACATGAGCTATAGCACAATTTATAATGCTATAGGCATAGATGTTAGATCTAGTGCTAATGAATATAATTCGGAATATATAGATGCATTACTGAGCACGAGTGTCTGGTTTGAAGAAGACGCTACTATGTCTACAATCATCTCAACTCAAGCAGCCAAACTTCTGCGTGCTGACATTGGTGACAGTATATATATTGGTGAGGTAGTTCCTTCTAACCTAGTCAAAATTATAGGCATATTTGAAAACGACACATTCTCAAGTACTCATGTATTACTCTCTCGTGACTTTGTGTTAGACAAAACTATTGACACTGCTGATATCGACGTGATTATTGAAGATTCCTCTAAAGTAATGATGGCGATAGGGATGTCTAAGAGCGTGTCAGATAATGTGTGGGAAGGAGAATATGTATATTATATCAAAAGCATTCAGTGGATAACTGCGGGTCTAATAATGTTAGGAGCAATCATTGTAATAGCTTCTATTCTTATCACATATAGCGTTTCAAAGTTCATATTAAATAATCGAAGTAAGTATATTAATACTTCTAGATTATTAGGAGGTAAAACTACTGATATAATCTCAATATATTCTATAATAATTTTAATTGTAGAAGCGCTGGCGACATTCCTTGGATGCTTTGTTGCAATTGGATTGTCTGATTATGCCACTTCAGTTTGTTCTGATATATTTGAACTTGATATCACTAATTCATTTGACTATTATGTGCCTTTTGTGGTGTTTGGTGCACTTGTATTATTGACTACTTTTTTAATGGGTATATTGCATAAACGACTGAACAAAGATTGTGTGATAAATCGACTAAGGGATGGTGAGCTATGAAGAATAAATTAATACTTTCCCTAATGAACATTAAAGCAAATTCTCGATATTATATTAAGTTTAGCTGCATGATAATTCTAGTTATCGTGTTAGCTTGCACAATATTTGGTTTTACTTTTGCTCTTTACGAGTCGTCAGAGAATCAAATTAATAACAATATAGGCAGTAATATGTATGTTATAGATGGTAATGTCGATATAAACCATGATAGATTTAATCAGACACTAAATACTTCTTCCATCAGTGAATTTACAACTGCAATAGACGAATACATAGATACACAAACCTTTATGGAAGATGATAAACATCATTTCGGAGTTGAAGACTTAGTTGTTAAAATAGACGGCGAAATTAAAGATATCCCTGATGATGTACTCTATAATTCATTGTCATTAGATGGAATCTCAAGCGATGATGAACTACTTACCCATAACGAGCAAACTGAGCTTCGTCTACGCACTGGCAGTGACACTATGCTTGCACATGGTAGACTTCCAGAACTTCCTAATGAAGTGTTATTGTCATATCATTTCGCAGAAACTTATGGGTTACTAAATGCAGTCGACAAAAATATCAGCATTAGCTTTTCCGATGAGCAATATCAGCTGTCAGTGTTAGATGAAGCTAGTCGAGATAATAATTTTGGTGGATATGTGATAGTCGGAGTTATTAGTGAAGAAGTCAATCAATTATCATCGCAATATGCTAATTTTAATCTAGTTATGTTATCTACAAGTTCAGTGTTTAGCCACGTTGATTTGAACGTGAATAATTACACAATAGCTTGCGTAGATAGCTTTGAAAATCTAAATGGAATTAAACAATATCTGGATAGTCAAGATTTCGAATATTATTATGTGGCAGATTTTATTTGGTCCAAGATTGATAATTTACTTAATATGTCTAAGGTATTTGACAAAATAATATCAGTAATAACAATCTTAACTTCCATTGGATTATTGATTTAAATAATGATGTCTGTACAAGAGTTGATTACCCTTAAACGCAATAGCTTCGGCATAGGTCTTTCAGTAGGTGGTAACAGCTCAGGAATGATTATGACTACACTAATAGAAATTGCAATTGTGACGGTCATTGCTGGCGTTGTAGCATACCTTTTAAGTATTGGAGTTATATACATTGTTACTGCAATTATAACGCAAGTTTACTGGATAGACATACTAATAAGTGGTGCAACATTAGCCAAAATGTCAGGTGTAGGCGTTACTATATGGGCTATATTTTTAACATGTATATCTTCAGCCGCATATTATATCATGCAAAAACTATCAGTTATTGATATATTGAGATAACAAATAAATCCTGTTTCTCTCCACCCCTTATGCAACAACTTAAACACTGTTTCTAATAGATTCAACCTTATTTTTCGCATAAAAAAAAGAGCCAACTGCCAAGTGTAATCACCTAGGTAGTCAGCTCTTTTTTTATTTCTATATTGCCATTGTATATGTAAGTCCGCACTTGAAGTATATCTCAATTTCATGCTTGTGTTTTACTATTATTTTTTCGACTAATGCTTTCAGCAAATCTCCATTAAAGCTTTCTATATTCCCCACCATGTCTAGCATTTTACGCATCTCTTCCATTCTTGATACTGAAGTATTTGAATGCTCATTACTTGCTGTCATGACTCCTCTATCAGCTAATAGTTTCTCTAGATTTAGTGCAATGGTATCGTAGCTTATAATATAATCTTCTCTAGTCAATCTGCCGTCCCTGCTATCTCTATTCAGTTGCAACATTTGATTTTGCGCTGTTTCGATTTTACTATCTATTTTGATTATCGTTTGGTCATCTTTTTCAGCCACTATACTTATTATATTCTCTTGCAACCTTTCTCTGAACTGGTCTCTACTTTCTATTAATCTTTTCAACGATTCCACGAATGCTTGCTCTAGTACAGCTTCCTTTATTGGCAGCTCCTTGCATTCTTGGTTCTTGCTAGATTGCTTTAGCAAGCAAACCCAAATCGGGGTTTTGACATCTCCGTTCCATTGTGAATGCCTACGGTACTTTGTGCCACACTCCCCACAATACAATAAACCACTAAAGGCATACTGGCTTGAATATCTGCCCAATCCGCTATCTGTCACTCCTCTTACCCTCTTTCTCTTTTCGATTTCAACCCTTGCCATCTCAGCCATTTCGCTAGTTACTATTGCAGGGTGCGACTGCATTATCTCAAACCTATCAACCTGTCCTTCGTTCTTTTTTCTCTTTGTCAAAAAGTCAACTGAATAGGTCTTTTGAAGTATTGCATTGCCCTCATACTTCTCGTTTGTCAGCATGGATAGTATTGTTGACCTATGCCACTTTTCGTTGCCTTGTGGGCTCTTAATGCCGTCACTCTCTAGCCTGTCGATAATCTCTCCATATGTTTTGCCTGCTATGAATTCTCGGTATATTCGCCTTACTATCTCAGCCTCTTCTGGCACGATAACTATGTTCTTGTCCTCGTCTTTGGTATATCCTAGAAAGCAAGTTGTGTTGAGCATTATTTCACCTCTCTCGAACTTCTTCTTCCATGTCCACTTCAAGTTGGTTGAGATACTCCTACTCTCTTCTTCTGCAATTGAACTCATGATAGAAAGTAACAAGTCAGTTCCAGCTGACAAGGTATCTAGACTTTCTTTTTCGAAGTAAATACTGATACCTATTTCTTTAAGCTGCATAACATAATCCTTGCAATCTCTTGCATTTCTTGCAAACCTTGAGATTGATTTCGTAATCACTTTGTCAATCTTTCCATCTCTACAGTCTTGAATCATTCTTTGGAATTCCTTACGGTTCTTTGCCGACTTTCCACTTATCCCTTCATCAGCATAGATCCCAGCAAACTCCCAATTCGGCTTGCCTTGAATATACTCACTGTAATGACTTACTTGCAATTCATAGCTTGATTCTTGCTCTTCACTATCCGTTGAAACTCTGCAATATGCACATACCCTCTCTCTTGCTAGGCGTCTGCCACCATTGATTTCATTTCTAGTCCTCGATGGTATTACGGTAACTGTTCTTTGTGTTGTCATTATTATACCTCCTTGTCGTTTCATATCCATTTATAAAAACAAAAGTGATAGTCCAATCATAGACCACCACCTTATCTAAATATTTAATTATTGCATCGTCCATTGTTTCGCCTTTTTGCAATGGCTGAACTTCACACTGCCTTTTTCTTTCAAGGCTAATTTCCTCTTGAACAGAGTCCCTCTCTGCCACTATTTCTCGCAAATCACTAGAATACATTTCAAGACTAACAAATCCCTTTGCATGCATTTTATTGAGTTCTTGCTCGTTTATCCTAAGCACCTCACGCCTATCCAACAATTCCTGAATATTGCATTCTCCGTGATTGGCATTAATGCACTCCTCGTAACTTTCACTGAATAGTACTTTCAGCACTTCATCTTTAACCGAATGGTTATTACAAAGTTTCAAATGCCCACGATTTTGCTTATTGTAGCAACCCCAGAACTCATTCTTTAACACTCCCTTGTAGTAGGCATTTTTATGTCTGAACCCAGCTCCACAATCTCCGCACACTATCTTACTCCTAAAAGCATACTTTGGTGTCGTCAAGTGCTGATTTGTATTAATAGTCCTTTGTGCTTTAATGATTTTAACCTTATCAAAAACTTCTCTACTAATTATAGGCTCATGAGTATTCTCTATTACTACTAGTGGAGCTGAGGGGTTCTCATTGTTATTCGTGACCATTTTGCCATTGTGCAAATACTCTTTCTGCATGATAGTGTGCCCCACATACTTTTCATTACTAAGCATTCTCCTTATAGTGGCTTGAGACCACTTCCCCATGTTCATTGCTGTAAGCACTTTATTATTGTCAAGGTGCTGTGCTATCTTGCCTAATCCGTATCCCTTAATATACAAATCAAATATCGTTCTTACCACTTCAGCTTGCTCGGGATTAATAACTAAGTCATATTCTCTAGACTGCTTGTTGTAAGTGCATACATAACCATACACCTTTGGCACTAGAACTTTACCCCTTGCTATCTTTGACCTTGTAGCCATGATTATGTTTTGCGATATTGAATTGACATCCTCTTCAGCAATTCTAGTCAGTATATTTAATATAAACCTAGAACCAGTATCAAAGCTATCAATTCCCTCTTTTTCGAATATTACTTTAACTGAACATTCTCGTAGCAACTCAATTGAATCCAATGACTCCACCATATTCCTGCTAAACCTCGTAAGTGACTTCGTATATACAACATCCACCTTACCTTCTGTTGCAAGTCGCAACACTTCATTAAATCCATGCCTTTTTTTGATTGAACTTCCTGATATTCCTTCATCACTATACATGCCAATATACTCGACCGAATCATCTTCCGAGAACTTGTCGTTCCAATAACGAAGTTGCTCGAAGGAGCTATTCAATTGTTCTAGCTTGCTTGTGCTAACTCGAACATAGGCACATACTCTAGGCTTAGCACTATTAGTAGTTGATGCTAGTTTATTTATCTTTGCCATAATTTCCTCCCTCCTAATTACTAAGCTAAACTAAGTAGTCTAACCTAAGTTCATGTTACCTCTATAAGTCTTATTAGTCAACTCAATTCATGCGATAATAAGTCTTAATTTTGCTATATTTTGCACTGCGACAGGGGTTCGACATAGTCAAAAAAAAACCAGCCATACCTTTTGGTATGACCAGCTTGATTCCTAACTTTTACACGCAAAACGATATCTTGTTCTTTTGCCCAATAATGTCTAGCTCTTCTTTAGTAATCTTCCCTCTGTTATACAAAATACTCAATATTGCTTTGCTTATTTCGAACTCAATGTTAACATTCTCCTTGTTTGTTATTTTTGCCATCATCGTCCTCCTTGCTCTTTGGTTTAAGTTGTTTAATTATTTGATTAGTGCCTGTTGCTGAAAGTCCACTAGCTGCTCCGACTACTATTGCCATGAACACATTGCTTGCTTCTATGTATCCAGGGATTGCGTAGAATGCTATAACCGAACATACAATGCCGATTACTGCAGACACCAAAGGTATCAGTTTCATGAATGTTTCGTTGTGCTTGGTTGCAGTCTTGAGCAACCCGATAATACCGTACACGATACTAGCTATCACTGGGACTGAAATTAATTGTATATACTCTTCCATATTATTCTCCTATTTCTTTGAATTATTTTCAAGCAGATAATTATACATATCTTCCTTGACTTCGATGTAAGCACTGACACCCTCTTTCATCTCTCCGTTTGTTTTACCATCTCTGATTGCTATAGAGTTTGCATAGGTTAGCTTGCCAAGTGCATCAATGCTCTTTAGTATCAATACATTCTCTTTTGCCTTTGTGCCATCTCTTACATCATCTTTTTTGTCTTTGCTTTTGAAGTATCTTTGCATAAAAAATAGCGCCATTCCTGACACCATACTAGCAATAATACTTAATGCGATTGTTAAAATCTCCAATCCTCATCCCTCCATTAATTTCATATTCTATCTTTTATATACTTAGGCATCTCCGGTATTGCATAAGGACTAACCGTTACATTTAGCCACGCAGTATACCACATCTTTATTTCACTTAAGTCTTCAGCTGTTGCCTCGTCAAAGAAGAAGTTTCTGTTTGCTATTTCAAAACACTCCTTATTTCTTCTTAATCTCAACTCACTTTTTATGCTTTCAGTGTTTCTTGCGTTGTACTTTTCAGCATTGAACTCTAGTCCATCGAAATCAGAACATTGAATATTGGTATTATCATTGTCAAAAATATTGTAGCCATATTCTTCTACTAATATTTCATCCGAGTACAACGATCTGTTAATAGTTACTTCAGTTTTGTCTCCAGCAATTCTTATAAAATATCTCATATTAACACCTCAATTTTTTCTACATATGTATAAGCTGTTTTTGATAATGTGAAGTCATTTCCTCTTAATTCACCTAAGTAAAACACAGCTTGCAACTCACCTTCGTGTCCAAAATTTTTACTATATACGTAAGTATAATGTCCAGCTGGGGTATTTACTGCCGAAGGTTGATTCTTATACGGATTTTCTAATCCATCAAACCCACTTATCTTTGCGCCTTGACAATATCCAAACCTGTCGAAGATAGTAGAAGAAGTTATTATATACGACCAGTCTGTTGCTCTCACATATGCCCTCACCATACCTTGCCTATTGAAATACTCATTAAAATTATTCCCAAAATATATGTGTGTGCCGTCCCCAGGTATTCCATTTGGATATCCAAAGTTTGAAATTCCAAGATTCTTTATATCATAAATCACAACACTACCTGGTTCTCTTGGTGGTGGATTTGTAGCTGAATATTGTCTTTCGTTCGACACATTACTGAGCCCCACATCTGCCTTATTTAAGTTCACTTCTCCAGTCTTTCCATTAACACTTGTGACCGGATATGACGGTGGATTGTTTGCTGAATATTGTCTTTCATTCTCAACAGCAGACAACCCAACATCTTCCTTTTTTATAATTACATCACCTATTTTTCCGCTAACACTCGACACTGGATATGGTGGAATATTATTGGAGCTATACTGTCTAATATTATCTAGATTATCTAAACCAACATCTGACTTCCCCAACTCCACATCACCAACTTTTCCCGATACACTTGTGACAGGATATGGCGGCGCATTTTGCTCGGAGTATTGTTTTTCGTTAGATACATTGCCGAGTCCAACGTCAAAATTTGTCGGTGGATACTCAGCTGAATACTGCCTCTCATTCGCCACCTTAGCCAATCCTACGGCTTCTTTAGTTATAGTCGGTTTGTTATTCAACTCAGTGTAATTGCCGCTTGTAGCCACACTGTGTAAGCCGATTACTTTACTTGCATTAATATCTATTATATCGCTGTCAGATACTTTATCCTTGAATGCAAGTGCTCTCAAATCACTGAACCATTTCTTGATTTTTCCGAACGTAGTCTTGACTTTTTCAGTCGTAGCTAAGTTAACTCGTTCTTCAGCTTGCGTTATATTCACCACCGCATCTTGCACCTGGTCAGTAGTGATTTTAACTTGCTTAATTATATCTTGCTCATCTTTTAGATACTTTTCATTCTCTCCTAGACAATTAAAAATGCCGGGGGTAACTTCGTCACCTCCGACATAATTAGACCTAGGTTCTTGCCAGCGGAGAGCCTCCGCACGCTCATTTGCCATTAGCATTACCTCCTATATGATTCTACCTTTTGTTTGTTGAGTTAGACCTCCATCAAACACATATCTATTATACTCGCACTGTATATTATTTGTATCGCCAAACCTATTACTGCACTCGAACTCTTGCTCAAGGAGTAAGCTTGGATCACCACGAAACTCAATGTCTATCCTACCACTTTTCATTGATAATCTCTCAAGCATATTATTACCAATCTCCATTGCTGAATCATAGTTTTGCACGAGATACGATGATGTATGATTATAGCTCTTGACTCCAAATCTTTCTATACTTTCATTGTCAC
>CAMQWP010000017.1 GCA_947038565.1 uncultured Clostridia bacterium | reverse complement strand
TAGACTTTGTATATGTGACGGGTGAGGCGTATTGCGACCATCCTACTTTTGGCACGGCTTTGATTTCGAGAATGCTTCAGCATTTCGGTTTTACTGTCGGCATTGTTTCACAGCCTATGAAGGCTTCAGATTACAAAGAGTTTGGCGAGCCTAGAATAGGATTTTTTGTATCTTCAGGCGTTGTGGATAGTATGGTTAATAACTATTCAGTCAATAAATCTAAGAGAAAAAGAGATGTGTATAGCGAGGGTGGCGAGATGGGCAAACGTCCTGACCGTGCTGTTACTTACTATTCGCGTATGATAAAGAAAGCGTATCCATCAAGTGCTGTCGTGATCGGTGGTATCGAGGCGTCGCTTAGAAGATTTGCACATTACGACTACTGGGATGATAAGGTTATGCCGAGTATCCTAGAGGATTCTGGTGCGGATTTGCTTATCTATGGCATGGGTGAAGTGCCTATCATTGAGCTTTGCAAAATGCTAAAGAAAAATATCCCTCTTTCTCGAATTCGCGACCTTGACGGTACGTGTTATATGGACAAGATAGATAATCTTCCTAAGCATATCAGAGAGAAGATGACAAATAATACATTATCATTCTGCCCAACTTTCGAAGAAGTGTGCAAGGATAAAAAGACTTATATCAAGGCTTTTAATATGCAAGTTAGGAATAATGACCATATTTCAGGTCGTATATTAGTGCAAAAGACTGGCGATAAATACGTGGTGCAGAATAAGCCTCAAAGGGCTTGTACAGTGGCAGAGATGGACATGGTATATGCACTTCCGTATGAGCGTACTTTCCACCCTGTATACACTAAAGGCGTGCCAGCAATGGACGAAGTTAAGTATTCAGTTACTTCTCAGCGTGGTTGTTTTGGATCTTGTAGCTATTGTGCTATTACTTTCCATCAAGGTCGCGTTATACAAAAACGTAGCAAAGAGAGTATCGTCCGTGAGGTAGAGCTTTTCTTGCAGGATAAAAACTTTAAAGGCTATGTCCATGACGTAGGTGGACCTACTGCTAACTTCAGAAACCCTTCTTGTAAAGCACAAGCGAAAGTCGGTGTATGTAAGGATAAGACTTGTATGGGTCATGAACCTTGCAGTAATATCGAAGTATCACATACTGAGTACCTTGACTTATTGCGTACGCTTAGAGAGATGGAAGGCATTAAGAAAGTATTTATCCGTAGCGGTATCAGATATGATTATTTGATGATGGACAAAAACGATGAATTCTTGCATGAGCTAATAAAGCACCATGTAAGCGGTCAGCTTAAAGTCGCACCAGAGCATACTGAAGACAGAGTACTTAAGATCATGAATAAGCCTAGCTTCAAAGTATACGAAAAGTTTAAAGAAAAGTTCGATAATATCAATAAGAAACTAGGAATGAAACAGTATCTAGTGCCATATCTTATATCTTCGCACCCAGGCTGTACGCTTAAAGATTCGGTAAGACTTGCCGAGTACCTAAAGAGTATCAATTATATGCCTGAGCAAGTACAAGACTTCTATCCTACTCCGTCTACTAAGTCTACATGTATGTTCTATACTGGTATCAATCCTGATACAATGGAAGAAGTATATGTACCTAAGACTTACACTGAGAAGAAAATGCAACGTGCATTATTACAGTATCGTAAAAAAGAAAATTATGATATCGTGCGTGAAGCGTTGATACTTGCAGATCGTAAGGACCTTATCGGGTTTGGAGAGCATTGTCTTATCAAGCCAACTCAGCAAGAGGCTATAGCTAATAGCAGAGTAAGTGATGGCGTGAATATGCACCGCAGTATAAAAGGTGGTGTGCGAGATGGTAAAGCTAATGCGTATTTTGGTAAAGGAAGTAACAACGGCCCTGTAAGACCAAAGAATAATGATATTGATAGCATTGATGAGAGGTTAGATAGCGATTCAACATTTGCAAAAAAAGGCGATAAAAATAATCGTGCGGATAAGCCTGCTAGAACTCCTAGCACAAGAGGAGACTTCCGTGACGGTAGCTCAACTCGTCCAAAGGATAGTAAGGCACCTAAGTTCCAAAGCAATAGCCGTACAGGACTTGCAACACTTGCAAATAGATCAAGCGGTGCTAGTAAAACTGGTAGAAGCGTAAATAGAACTGGTCAAAAGTCAACAAAAAGATAATATAAACAATACTAAAAATGCAATGTAAGGAAGTTTAGTCTTATAAATTATCTTTATATTATAGAAAATGAGTGTTTTATAAGTATAATAATTTGTTTTTTAATGCAAAGTAGTGTTTTATAATGTGCTTTATCATTAAACTAAAGCATTAATCAGCTAGATATATTGAGATGAGAGCAAGTATTGCTTTATAAGCTATATTGAACATCGCATTTATATTAGTAAAAAACGAATAAAAAACATTAGATAAAAATACTGACGGTTACGCCGTCAGTATTTTTTTATGCAAATGAACCTATAAGAAGTCGAACATGCAACAATATTGTGATTTGGTTTATAACGTATAGCTTTTATCAACGCGGGTATTATGGTAGAATATGATAAATGCAACAAGTGTATTATAATTTTATAAGTGACAACAATTGTATTATATTATACTACTGCTGTAAATATAAGCGTGCTTTATCACGTGACACTTCTTGATGAGTAGTCAATGTGATCTATCTATGTGTTTAAATGCAATCCCAACACAACACTTAAATCCCACGCAAAGCTAACATAACAGCCAAAACAGCCACCGCAAAACTATCGTGATAGCTGAAACAGAACACCACGCAAAAAGAATGTATATAAAGCACAATCCTCACCACAGCCACGCAATACAAATCTCACTTAACAATCAAACCAAAACGTCACGTCACAGTCACGCCACGCAAAGTTAACATAACAGCCAAAAGTTCACCGTAAAACTAACGTTGTATCTATAATGCCACGACAGCCACGTCACGAAAATAGTTTAAACAAATACCTAAGCTATAGCTATGCCATGCAATACAAATCTCGTATAACAACCTAACCAAAACCTAACCACCACGCAAAGCAACTGACTTTCAATCTAAATCCATGCAATACAAATCTCGTATAACAACCTAACCAAAACCTGACCACCACGCAAAACAACTGACTTTCAATCTAAATCCATGCAATACAAATCTCGTATAACAACCTAACCAAAACCTGACCACCACGCAAAACAACTGACTTTCAATCTAAATCCATGCAATATAAATAACACATAACAACCAATACCCAAACCTGACTGCCCAGCAAAACAATTTACTGTAAGCCGAAACCAACGCAAAAAAGTAGCCACTAGACGAATCTAGTGGCTACATATTACATTGGATAATGTGATTTATTACTCTCTATCAGGTTTGTTAACGTCCTTTGTGAAAGTTGAAGATTTGTTTGCGTCTACATTGTTACGGTTGTAACTTTCAGAGCCTTTCTTGTTAATATCTTTCTTAGGGAACATTTTCTCAATAAGTTTGAACTTCTTGAAGAATACTACGATCATAGCGATGATTAGAAGAACGCCTAGGATACCAGATGAGATATATAACCATAATAATGGATCAGCCTCACTCTCTGGCTCTGGATCAGGAGTTCTAAGATCGTCTTTCTCGAAGAATACGCGGTGAGTATTGCTAGTAATGGCAGTGTTATAAGCACCTTCAGTGAAAGCAGCCTCTGGAGCTTTAGCGTCGTAAATTTCTTCAGTAATCTTGTTTATAGTGATGTTATCAGCGAATAGGTAACCAGAAACGTAATTGTCTTTGCCCTTAGAACCTAATTGGATACTAAGCTCAACGTCATCAATTGTCGCGTCTTTACCAGTTCTGATGTAGAAAGAATACTTTTTCCAGCTATCATGATTTACGCTGATACCTCTATCCTCATTTAGAGAGAATTCGAAGATATCGTTGTGAAGTTTTAGTTGGATCTTAGCAGTATTGCCTTCGCTTAATTGGTAAGTTCTGATCATGATGCTTATCTCATAGTAAGACTCTTCTACTAATGAATTGTTTGCAAGAGTAGTTGAGAATTTGTATTCAGAAGCCTCATGGTTGTTTATAACTAGTATGTTATTGTTAGTCGCACCTTCAGTTCCTTGACCGTTAATGTTTGGAACACTCTCGATGATATCAGTAAGTGTGCTATCGTCTATAACATTATTAGGATCAGAAGTATCATCTCCACCTAACCAGTTACGGTTACTATGACCTTGAGTAAAGATACCAGCTATAGACTTGTGCTTGCCGTTAGGTGCATCAGAGTCAGCGTGGCTACCACTCCAGTTAGCAGGAGTGCTAAAAGTAAAGTCTTCTTCAGTAGCAGTGTAGTTATCAAAGTTAGTAGTAGTAAAAGTAATAGCATTGTAGTTAACTAGAGAAGCCTCGTCATTAGCTATATCTACACCCTTCTCATAACTTTCTTCGCTGATCTTAGTGATCTTAGGAAGATCGAATAATACTGAGTTATCTTTTAGGTTAGTAGTGTTAGGTCCTATAGCAAGCTCTAAGTAAGAAGTGAAATCATCGAAACCAGTTTCTACGAAGAACTTGAATTCTTGCCAGCCATCAGTAACGCCTAGCTCAAAGTTAGAAATAACTGATTTACTTGAATTCTTTAGGTTGATACTTGCATTACCGTCCTTAACATAAGCATATACGCTTATCTCGTAGAAAGTATTTTTAGTAAGGCTGATTGATGGAGAAGTGAACCCCCAAGTCTTACGAGCCTCTTCACCGTCTTCTGTTACTATCTCTGAAGTGTTGTGAATAGCAAGTACATTTGTATTGTCTTTCTTTTCGTATTCAGGTAAGTTCTTGAAGATATCGAAGTCAGCAGGGTAGCCTAAAGAAGCAAGCTGTGCAGTGTTTTTTACATCTAGAACACCAGCATTTAAGTGCTTAAGCTCATCTGATGAAGTGAATGTCCAGTCTTTAGGAAGACCGAATACACCAGCAGTGTTCTGATCTAGGAAGTCTTTCTCTTTAAACTCGATTTTAGCCTCTTCGTTTATTTTGTTGTAGTTTTTCTCAGTGTTAGCAATGTCGATATTATTAAACTCGCCGTTAGCAATAGTTCCACCGCTTGTGCGGAAAGAATGCTTTTTAACGTAGTCACCAGACTCACTGTTGTAGTCAGCGAACTTAATAGTACTCATTGAGATACCAGCAATGTAAGCTGAACCCTCTACGTGAGAAGCACCAGTGAACTGAGTACCGTTACCTAGCTGGAACTGGAAGTATATATTGTTTGACTCTACGATGTCACTCTCTATAAGGAAAGCAATCTCAGTGTAGCCATTATAAGTCGCTTGAGCATCTTCAGAAAGTTTTTTAGTATTAAAACCGTCTACAGCAGTAAGTAGTTCATCTTCTGTAGAAGAGTCATCTGCTTTCTTGTAAAGCTGGATATTAAGACCTGCGTTCTTATTTACTATATCAGTCTTAACCCACATGCTAAGTCTGTAGTAATGTTTCTGTTGAAGAGTTAACTCGCTCTTGCCATCTACTAGCTCAGGAGTGTATTTGAAAGAAGTTATAGTAGGGTTAGCGTTATTAAAGCCCATTAGAGTCGTGATCTTATCATTAGGAGCGTTAGGGAAAGCACCGTAACTAGTATCCCAAGTAGAAGGATCAGTGATGTCTAAAGTCTTGAAAGTACCACGATCAGTGATACCACTGTCTTTGTCGTACTCAGCATGAGAATAAGATTTCTCATCGTACTGATGTGTTAAAACCTCTTCAATAGGATCAGCTTTAACAGTACCGTAGTTATCACTACCAGTAGTAATGCCATCAGGTAATGAGTCGATAGTCTCTAGAGTCATCTCGTCAAAGAAAGCAGTACCTTTTACTAATAAATCTTTATCATTCTTACCGCCAGTACCTAGACCAACCTCTACGTACAAGTCCTTGTAACGTAATGTGTCAGGCTGTAAGTAAACTGATACTTGTGCCCACTTGCCATCAGTATTGATGTTATTATACTCAATGATAGGATCTTCATCTTTAGAAGTAGAAGACGCTACTTTGATGTAAGCACCCTTGCCAGCTTCTACGCCTTCAGTTCTGATCCAGAATGATAGCTTGTATAATGACTTGTCCGACGCTGTAAACCTGATCTTGCTGTCCGAACGGTATCCGTAAGCAGTAGGCTTTTTGTTGTCGATCATAAGGAAACGAGTATCAAAGTTCTCCATGGCAGTGATGTTATTAGCACTATCAGGAAGAGCAGTTGTACTATTTGTATCTACAACACCACGCTCTAAGTGATCTGAGCCAGTAGGAGCAGTCTCGCCATCTTCGCCGACACTTGAAACGCCTGACCATTTCTTAGTAGAGTATGGATTCTCAGCACCTGAGATATTCTCAAATGACGCGTCGCCATAAAGTAAGCTAGCCTTGCGGTTAGCATTGCTATCGTCAGTGCTAGTATTGTACTGATCAGCAGTAGCTTCAGTAACTACGACATTATCAATGAACATATATCCTTGTGATAATGAGCCGTCGTTCTTACCAAGTCTACCGTTTGAAGCAGTGATAGTAAGTGAGTTGCTAGCGATATTTGAAGTCTGTAGCATAGCAGTGTATGTAATCCACTCGCCCTTAGTATCAATATTCTCGAACTCAACTAGAGTATCACCACCGATAGAAACGTATCCGCCAGAGCCTTCAACATTGTCAGTTCGCACTGATATCTGTACCTTGAAGTACTTGTTAGCGTCTAGTGAGAAACTATTAGAAGTGTACTTATAAGAATTGGATTTACGATTGTAGATCATAAGGATATTAGGATCCGCACCGATAGCACCAGGATTGCCTAGACGATCCCAGTCTTTCTTATTGCTGTTGTAGATATCGTCGTTCGTATCGATAACACCGCTAACAAGTGACTTGCTATCTACCGGTGTCTCATTATCAGACGAAGTGCTACCAGCACTGTTGCTCCAACTGCTCGGAGTCATTGGGAATATGCCTTCTTCTGAAGAAATATTCTCAAAGTTACCATTTGAAATATACTTGCCTTCGTCAGACACAGGGTCTTTCTCATCTGGCGTCTTTGGGGTACAAGCGATTAAGCTGAACACCATAGTAACGCAAAGAGCGACGACTAAAAGTATTGATAGGAATTTTTTGTTGTTTTTCATATTTATCACCTTTATCCAATATTACTAATTTACTTAATAAATCTTTATTATTATATAACAAATATCAAAATAATGCAATAGTTTTTACAAAGATTTTAATAATATTATAATTTTATAATAATAATACATACTATTACCATATATGAATAACAAAAATAGGGCAAAAAAGACTGCAATTGTAAAAAAAGTGCTAGTAGTCATCATAGGTGCGGTGGTTGGGTTTATGAGCGGACTACTCGGTGGCGGAGGCGGAACGCTTGTCGTACCGACTTACCAAACGTTGCTCGGCATGGAGGCAAAGTCTGCACACGCGACAGCGATCGCGACAATATTGCCACTATGTATAGTATCGAGTATAGTGTATTTAGTGCGAGGTGGATATGACTATCCGCGAATGGGAATCATAACTCTCGGGGTCGTAGCGGGAGGAGTAATAGGATCAGTGCTACTCAAAAAACTAAGCAACACATATATATCAGCGATATTCTACGTTATCATGATGTACGCGGGGATTAAAAGCGTAATGTAATATAAGTTCTCTGACAAATTGTAAATATATCGTATGTCAACATTGTATAGGCGAATGAAATAACTCGAACATAAGAATATAATCAGCATATCAGAATAGATAAAAACAGGTGTTATAATGAGGCAATTATATTAAAACGTGCTGTATGATTAGCTAAATAGACAGCCGAATAATAGGCAGAAATACAAGCAAATAATAGGCTAATAATAAGCTAACAATAAGTGTATCAAGGTGCTAAAAATTAAGGACACGTACCTGTCTTATAGGGGATAAAAAAGGGCAGAATAATTCACTGATCACGCATGAAATGAGGCTCAAAATACAGATAGCAAAACGAATAAAAAATTGCTATAAAATACGACGCGAAAAACTCGCAAAAGAAAAGATAAATATCATGTTAAAAGCAGTATTATTTTACATGTTTTGAAGTGGAAAAAACAGGCAAAATTTGCAATTGTAGTACATAAAACCATCAAAAATGATATCAAAAGGAGGCAAATATGGAGTGGATAACGTTAATTATTGCAGGTTTATTTGGCGGTATTGTCGGCGGAATGGGCATGGGCGGAGGCACATTATTGATCCCGCTTTTGACGCTATATGTCGGCTTGCCACAGTTGGAGGCGCAGATGATAAATCTAGTCGCATTCATACCGATGGCGGTCGTATCACTAGTTATTCATTATAAAAATAAACTTATAGATTTAAAGAAAATAATATACGTACTGCCGTCCGCTTTGATATTTGCTGTAGTCGGAGCAATGCTGTCGGGTATAATTGATCAGCATATATTAAGGCATATTTTCGGTTGGTTTATGATTGCAATTAGTTCGATATATCTATTAAAAATGCTAATTAATGGCGTCGTTAGGCGAGTTGCCTTTAGAAATGATACTACTTTTCGTGAAAAATTAACCTATTATATAAATTTTAAAAGATTGAACATATAGTTTGTGTAAATTTTCCGTTCAAGTGTAGATTTATGTCGATTTTTATGATATAATAAAAATGTTAAAAAATATTGAATGATGGATAAAAAAGGAAAAGGTGATTTATGGAAAAAATTGCAATAATTGACTTAGGTTCAAACTCAGCTCGATTAGTATTAGTAAACATTTTAGAAGGTGGATACTTTGCTGTATTTGACGAGTTGAAAGAGTCAGTACGACTTGCTCAAGACATGCAGGAGGATAGTCTTTTGACTCCTAGCCGTGTAGCTCAAACAATTAAGACTTTGCAGATGTTTAGAAGGCTATGTGACTCGAATAAGGTAGACAAAATCTACGCTTATGCTACTGCTGCCGTAAGGAAGGCGAAAAATCAATTGAGTTTCTTGGCTGAGGTGCAGTCTAAGTGCGGATTTAAGCTAGACGTTTTAGATGACGATAGCGAGGCACAATTAGTATACCAAGGCGTTATAAATAGTATGGATATTCCTAAGGGTTTAATCATGGATATCGGTGGTGGTAGTACGCAGTTTATTTACTACAATAGAAAGAATTTATTAGGACATGTTACGATACCTTATGGTGCATTGACTTTGACGGAGAAATTCCGCGATGATAGTATCGCTCCACAGGATCGTGCTGAAAACATAAAAAACTTTATAATAACAGAGCTTGACAAGATAGATTTTCTTAAAGAATTAGATCCAGAAACGAAACTTATCGGCGTAGGCGGTTCATTCCGTAATCTAGGCAAGATAAGCCGTATGTTTAAGAAATATCCTTTAGACATGACTCATAACTATCCTGTTAATAAGAGCGAGTTTAATAGTATTTACAAGAATATCAAAATGCTTGACTTAGACAAAACTATGAAGATCAAGGGTCTATCTAGCGTAAGAGCGGATATATTCCCTTCAGCGCTATCAGCAATTAGTGCTGTAATAGAGAGCTTAGGACTAGAAGAGTTAGTTGTATCAGGTAGTGGACTTCGTGAGGGTACTATGTTTAAATACTCAGTGCCATCTACGAACGATAAGCCTATTACTGACGTGCTAGGTCATAGTATCTATACTACTCTTAACTTCTATCATGAGAATATCAAGCATGCAGAGCAAGTTTACAATTTGTCTACTCAGCTATTCAAACAGCTTAGAGTATTGCACAAGTTACCTCGCCCGTATGTAAAGGTATTAAGAGTAGCGTCTATGCTACATGATACTGGTAATAAGATCAAGTATTATAACCATCACAAGCACAGTGCTTACATTATTCTAAATAGTAATCTTTACGGTATCACTCACAAAGACTTAGTGATGAGTGCTATGGTAGCAAGTATGCACAGAAAAGGCGAGCTTGACGCGAGTCTATTCTTAAAATACCGTGACATGTTCACTGATGAAGACTTACAAGCAGTGATGAAGCTAGGTATCATAGTAAGGATAGCTGAAAGCCTTGACAGAAGTATGGCTGGCGTGATCACAGAGATAGTATGTGATGTACTAGGTGATAGCGTTATCATGAAGACAGATAGCACTAGCGATTGTTCTCTAGAGATAAAGGACGCTCTATCAGCTACTGCATCATTTAAAAAGCATTTCAAGAAAAATCTACAGATATTATAAGATATTCTCATAATTCTTGTAAATTTATTGATAAAACAAATATTTAAATATAATAAAAGCGGATTACTAAGATAAGTAATCCGCTTTTTTCGTTTAGTTAAATTGTGTTTAATGTGGCATGTTGGTAATAAATCATAAAATGCTACTTTCAAACTATCATACAAATAAGATAATATACGCATATATATAAAGTATCATATCGTAACTATAATGCAGTATATAAAGTATTAAAGCATGTAATTATATAACGCTGAACGTATGATAGCATAGTGACATGTCTTACTTTGTGGTATGGATATCTTGCAGAAAAATACACTAGCTTGCAGGTGACCTTGCTTTTTTGTCTAGCAAATATTTGAATATCAACTTCAATTTATCAGGTGGTAGTGAGGCTAATAGTGATGTTTTACTATCTACTATTTGAGTATTTATATCGCTGTAAGTAGCGTTATTATTAGGTGATATCTCTTTATGTGGAGTGATCTTATCTTTGCATATTACTTGCTCGTTGCATAGCTTAACAGTGTTTAATTTGTCAGTATATGACTTGCTTTCAGGTGCAATTAATATATTTTTTGTGTTAGATATATATGACTTTTTGTCTATATCAATGTTGCTTATTTTGTCATTTGATACTGCCGAATTATCTTTATTTACGTGGTTGTAAAAAGCGTTTTCAGAAGTGTTTGTTTTATCCGTAGCCGATATTTCAAGTGGAAAGACTTGACTTGGTATGTTGTCCGTGTTGATTGCTGTTGCGGTTGTGTCTTCGCTATCACGCTTGACATATTGTGTACGCTCGGTTATGCTTTGCTTGAACTCGTCTTGCCTTGCATGTCTGATCGTGCTATCGGTGCAGTTAGTGATAGAGTATTTGTCTTCTATGCAAACAGTGCTTGCTGTCATGATTATCTTACTGCTTTTGCACTTTAGCTCACTAAGCATAGTATATAGTGCCTCGCTTTCATACTCGCCACTTAGAATATATATCTTGTCATAGGTTACTTGCAGTGCAAGGCGTACCGTGTCTAGTGCTTGAGTTATATCTAGTGCGACACGCTTGTGGCTACCAGTATAAGCATGTGTTTGCTCGCCATAATTGCCAGTGATAAAAGTATGCTTTTTAGGTAGATAATTATATATATGCACCTCGATGATATCGCCATCATTATATAGCTTACTCATCATCGTAATATACATTTGCTCGGTTATTCTAGAGCAATTCATGTCGCATGATATTAATATTTTACCCACTTTCACCTCGCTTTTAGTCGTCAGATTGTTCTCTTTTATTATAAAATAAATATTGTTGTGCATATCCAGATAGATCGCCATATAGTGAAATTAGCTTGTTTCTCATAACTTTTGGTGATAAATTGTCGCCGAATATGTCATTATATACCTTTTTTATCCATGTATCTACAGGGAACACGTCCATTTTGTAGTATCCGAATAGTAGTATGCAGTCGGCTACTTTAGGGCCTACGCCTTGTAGATTATCAGTCAGGTATTTATTAGCAGTATTGCCATCTAGCGATAGTGGCTTTTGCATATCAAAATCACCACCAATTAGTGTGCGTGACGTCTTGTATAGATAATCCGCTCTATAACCTAAGCCTATGCCTTTAAGGTCGCTAAGAGTGTAGTCCGCTAGCTCGCTCGCACTCGGGAAATGATCCCCGCTAGTTAGTTTTGATATGATACCTTTTATGCGAGGGATATTATTATTTGCGGAGATTATGAAGCTGATCATCATCTCATATGCGTCTTGACGCAGTATTCTAATACCGCTACCAAATTTTATTGCATCACGCATAAGTGGCATATCTGCTAGAGATTGCTTGATTAAAGAGTAGTTTGTGTCTAGGTCAAAATAATTATGAAAGTACTCACGATCTTCGCTCTCTATAACGATCTCGCTATCACTCTTGTTGTATATCACAGCCTTTTTGTCAAGGCTATGCACTACCGCATGGCTAGGGTTTAGCTCATATCTAAATACCTGTCCGCAAGTAAGTATATCTTTTATATTAAAATCTTGACTTTCTACTATAATATCATTACTTATCATTATAGCACCTCCGTTTTGGTCGAATATATGTATTAAAATAGGTTTTTTTGTCTCATTTATAGCGTAATTATAATCCACATTGGGAAAATTTATGTCATTTTTTACATAATACTACATTTTTTCAGTTTTAGCAATACTATTTGATTGACTTTAACTAATTTTAATGGTAAATTTGTCGTATGAATAATAATAAAACAAATGAAAACAAACTAGGCACGATGCCTATTCCGAAATTATTGCTGACGATGGCTGTCCCAGCAATTTTCTCTATGCTCGTTCTTTCTCTTTACAATGTTGTAGATAGTATGTTTATAGCAAAAGTTAGTGATAGTGCATTAGATGCTGTCACGTTCGCATTCCCTATGCAAACGATTATGCTTGCGTTCGCGGTCGGTCTTGGCGTAGGTGCAAACTCGATTATAGCGCGAAAACTAGGCGAAGGAAATAAAGAAGGTGCAAACGCTATAGCAAAGATGGGTCTGCTTATCGCTGCTGTCCTTGCCAGTGTTTTTATGATACTTGGTACGTTCTTTCCGAGTATATTTTTGAGTTTCTTCACCAGTGACGCAGAGATTATCAAAATGGGTGGTCAATATCTTATGGTCTGTATGCTTGGTTGTTTCGGTATGTTTATCGAGATTCTTATCGCGAAATCAATACAGGCTACTGGTAATATGATCGTGCCTATGATATCTCAGCTTATAGGTGCAGTTACGAATATTATCCTTGATCCTATATTTATATTCGTATTCGATATGGGTGTAGTTGGTGCAGGTCTTGCGACTATTATCGGTCAAATATCTGCCATGACTTTCATGATTATCGTAGCGTCAAAACGTAGGCATGTCATTGACTTCTTTAGTAAAAAATCAAAACTACAAGGAAAAAATCTTGGCGAGATAGTAAAAATGGGTTTGCCTGTCATGGTGATGAATTCAGTCGCTGCTATCGTAGTAATATTTATGAATATTATCCTTGTCCAATACCATGAAAAAGCTCCCGCAGCACTAGGTATTTACTTTAAGTTGCAGAGCTTTATATTCATGCCAGTATTCGGACTTATGCAGGGCACATTGCCTATCTTATCATTTAATTATGGTGCTAACAATATCTCCAGATATAAGAAGACTTTTACACTTTCGCTACTGGTTTCCCTTGCCGTCATGTTTGTCGGGTTGATCGTTTTCCAGTTCGGTACAGAATTCTTAATGGGTATGTTCTCCAATAAGTCTAGCCCCGAGCAAATTGTCGAGTATGAAAAGCTACTCGAAGTCGGTAAAGTATGCCTTCAAATGATATCTTGGAGTTTCCTTCCTGCCGCATTTAATATCGTCGCGACGACAGGCTTCCAGTCTATCGGAAAGAGCTTTATATCACTTTTGATGTCGCTACTTAGACAGCTTTTGATATTGATACCAGTATCTATGCTTTTAGGTTATTTATTCGGTCTAAAATGGTTATGGTTCTCTTTTGCAGTAGCAGAGCTTGTAGCACTGGCTGTATTTACTCCGTACTACTTTTATGCATACAACAAAGCATTCAAAAGAAGACTTACTCAATCTTCTCAAATCGACACCGAAGAGAGTATTGTCGATGTCGAAGTATCTCTTCCAGAAGGCTTTGAACTTGGTGCTATCGCTAGTGATATCGTCGAAAATGACCACGATAGCATGACAAAATAATTTATTTTAAAAATAGTACTGATTATTAGTATTGATTAGACCAAAAAAAGTGATACACATTACTATATTGTAATAATAAATATAATATTAATATATAATAATAAATATTTAAGGGGATTTCGCTATCGTAACATTAGTTAAGATAGCGATTTTTCATTTGTATGATTTATTCAATATGTAAGGAATACTAATCAATATGTCATACAATTTGACTATTATCAAATCCTGAATACCAAAAATAGCCCCCTGTCTACGTTTTGTAGAAAGGGGACTATATTGATTGTTGTTTTTATCTATTGTGTATATGTGCAAATTCGCGTATTTTATAACTTTAGCGTGCCACCGCCGATTGTCTTTTGTAATTGTGTATTTGTATTGGATACCTTTATCTTTGCTAATTTGCTAGGTAATTTGATGTGTATTCGTATATCTTGTGTGTCACAATGAATATTTGTCGAAAATTGTACTTTTGCGACATTTTTATCGCTCTTATGATTATCGTATATCGTTTGAGTTTTCTTTTGAAGGTTATTTATCTAGTTCTCTAGATCGCAACCGTTTTTCTTTTGAATATAGGCATGTATATTTTATTGCAATTAAATTGCACTTCCGCATCTACCATACATACTTACACAGCCATTAAATGCTACGTTTGTATATGGATTTACGTATACGCAATTGCAGTTTCTTGTCTCATTTAGTGATGTTGTGCTTGTGTATACTTCAGGACAACCACAGCCAGTGCGATTGCCACCACAGCCACAGCCAGT
This sequence comes from uncultured Clostridia bacterium, assembly GCA_947038565.1. Classification (GTDB taxonomy): domain Bacteria; phylum Bacillota; class Clostridia; order Christensenellales; family UBA3700; genus MGBC100798. The sequence goes on along the minus strand of CAMQWP010000017.1, from coordinate 24,327 downwards.
GCGATTGCCACCACAGCCACAGCCAGTGCGATTACCACCACAGCCACAGCCGTTACGATTACCACCACAGCCACAGCCAGTGCGATTACCACCACAGCCACAGCCGTTACGATTTCCGCCACAGCCACAACCGTTACGATTACCGCCACAGCCACAGCCGTTACGATTTCCGCCACAGCCACAGCCGTTACGATTTCCGCCACAGCCACAGCCTAAGCCTAAGCCGAAGATGTTTCCGCCGCAGCCACAACCTAAGCCAAAGATGTTTCCACCACAGCCACAGCCTAAGCCAAAGATGTTTCCGCCACAGCCACAACCGTTACGATTGCCGCCACAGCCACAACCATTGCGATTACCGCCACAGCCACAGCCATTGCGATTTCCACCGCAACCACAACCTGTAGTGGTGAAAACTTCTCCACAACCACAACCTGTGCTATTATTAGACACTACAGATACATTGCAATTATATTCAGACCAAGCCTCTCCATTACGAGAAGCGTTATTGTTACAGCACATATTTCCTCCTTGCCCACGCACGCGTAATAAAGTGTTTAGCCTAAAATTAGCTAAAACAGCGTGAATTTTACTTGATAACAGCCGAATTATTAACTGATTAGTAAAATCCATTGCGTGGATGTAATATATTGTATGTATAATTGAAATATTATGTGTTTTATGCGTCAAATTACTAGACATATAATACGTAATGTGCTATTATATAAGAACAAGAAAAGCAACTGAAAAGAACCTTGATGAAAAGTGCTTAAAAAGCGATTTGATTAAGGCTTTATCAATTACATTTTGACTATCAAACGAGCAGTAATGCGTGTGAGGATAGCCCACATATTTGGAGGTTTTACAATGAAAGTAGAATGGAATGGATTTGCAGAGGGAATTTGGACAGACAGTATTGATGTCGCAGAGTTTATTAAATTAAATTATACATGCTATGATGGTGATGCTAGTTTCCTAGCTGGACCAACTAAGCGTACAGAGCAGTTGATGGCAGAGGTAAATACTCTTCTTTTGAAAGAGCAAGAGAATAACGGCGTTCTTGGTATTGATACTGAGAAAGTTACTTCTATCCTTAGCTACAAGCCTGGATATATTGACAAGGACAAAGAAATCATCGTTGGTCTTCAGACTGAAGCTCCACTAGTTCGTGGAGTTAACCCTTTCGGTGGTATGCGTATGGCTATCAAGTCTTGCGAAGGCTACGGTATGAATTTGTCTAAGGACGTTATCAATCAGTTTAAGTACAGGACTACTCACAACGAGGGAGTATTCATGGCTTACAACGGCACTATGCGTAAAGCTCGTCATGCTGGTATCATTACTGGTCTTCCTGATGCTTACGGTCGTGGTCGTCTAATTGGTGATTACAGACGTATCGCTCTTTATGGTATGGATTTCCTTATCACTTGCAAAAAAGCTGATAAAGAAGAATTCGGTGACCGCACAATGACTGAGGAGAATATCCGCATCGTTGAAGAGCTTTCTAAGCAAATCGGTTTCATGGAGCAACTTAAGACTCTTGCTAGCTGGTACGGTTGCGACATTTCTCGCCCTGCTGCTAACGCTGTCGAGGCTGTTCAATGGTTATACTTTGGTTACCTTGGCTCTGTTAAAGAGCAGAACGGTGCTGCTAACTCTATCGGTCGTATCTCTACTTTCCTTGATATTTATTTCGAGAGAGATATCCAAGCTGGTGTTATGGACGAGTCAAGAGCTCAAGAGATCATGGACGACTTCATCATCAAACTTAGATTAGTTCGTCACCTTCGTACTGAAGAGTATAATGACCTTTTCGCTGGCGATCCAGTATGGGTTACTATGAGTGAGGCAGGTTGTACTGCTGAGGGCAAGTCTCTTGTTACAAAGAACTCTTTCCGTACTCTACAGACTCTTTACAACTTGGGTTCAAGTTGTGAGCCAAATATCACTATCCTTTGGAGTCAGACTCTTCCTCAAGGTTACAAAGATTTCTGTGCTCAGGTTTCTATCGATACTGATAGTATCCAATATGAGAATGATGACATCATGCGTTCTCGTTTCACAGCTGACTATAGCATCGCTTGTTGCGTTTCTGCTATGGGTACTGGTAAACAGATGCAGTTCTTCGGTGCTAGATGTAATATGGCAAAAGTCCTTCTTATGGCTCTTAATGGCGGTAAAGATGAGGTTTACGGCGAGCAAGTTGCTCCTCTAGGCGACATTTTCGACGCTGATGGTGCTCTTGACTACGATAAGGTTATGGCTGCTTACGATACTTACAGTGAGTGGATCGCTGCACTTTATGTAAACACTCTAAATATTATCCATTTCATGCACGATAAATATGCTTACGAGCGTTTAACTATGGCTTTCCATGACACTGATCCAGGTCGTTTAATGGCTTTCGGTATCTCTGGTCTTAGCGTTCTTGCTGATAGCTTGAGTGCTATCAAATACGCTAAAGTTACTCCTATCAAGGACGAGCGTGGTCTTATCACTGACTTTACTATCGAGGGCGAGTTCCCAAGATTTGGTAATGATGACGACCGTGTTGATATGATCGCAAAATTCATCACTGATGATTTCTATAAGAAACTTGTCAAGACTCCTTGCTACCGTAATGCAGTGCATACTCTAAGTATCTTAACTATAACTTCAAACGTTGTTTATGGTAGAAAAACTGGTAACACTCCTGATGGTCGTCGTGCTAAAGAGCCATTCGCTCCAGGCGGTAACCCAATGCACGGTCGTGATATCAATGGTGCTGTTGCGAGCCTTTCAAGTGTAGCTAAGCTAGACTATGACAGCTGTCGTGATGGTATCTCTAATACTTTCTCTGTAACTCCTCATGCTCTAGGCGAGAATAAGACTGCTCAGGTAGCTAACTTAACTAGCATGCTTGATGGATACTTCGCTCAGAACGCTCATCACCTAAACGTTAACGTTTTCAATAGAGAGCTTCTTGTAGACGCTATGGAGAATCCTGGTAAATACCCAACTCTTACTGTTCGTGTAAGTGGTTACGCTGTTAACTTCAATAGACTTACTCGTGACAAGCAAGAGGAAGTTATCTCTAGAACTTTCCACGAAACTCTATAATCCATATGTCAAATAATAATTTAAATGTTCACTCTATAGAGAGTTTTGCGACTCTCGAGGGTGTGGGCATAAGATTTGCCTTATTTTTGCAAGGCTGTCCTTATCGTTGTGTATATTGCCACAATCCTGATACTTGGTATGGCGGTGGTCGTGGTTCTATTGTAACCATCGACGAAGTTTTTACTAAGATGTCACATTACAAAGGCTTTTACAAAAACGGCGGTGGATTGACTGTAACTGGCGGCGAGCCATTACTTCATGCTAGCAAGATTATTGAGCTATTTAGAAGGGTGAGAGAGGAGTTAGGTCTGACAAATACTATTGATACTTCATGTGCAGTAATGCCTGACTGTATCGACGAGTTACTTGCCTATACCGATCTTGTTATCATTGACCTAAAGTTCCATAACAATGCTGATTATGATAAGTTTGCAAAAGGCTCTCTTGATAATACTATTGCAATGCTGGATAAGACACTTGAAAAAGGTGTTAATGTCTGGGTGCGTACGGTTGTCGTTCCTGATATAAATGATACTACTGATGATATGGATAAATATATCAATATCATTAATAAATATCCGCATATATCAAAATATGAGTTGCTTGGATATCACTCTATGGGTGAGTTCAAATATGCCGAATTAGGTATAAAGTATGCTCTAGAAGGGGTGGAACAGTTGCAACCTAGCAAACTAAAAGCACTTCAGCAGTATGTTAACGAGAGAAGAATTTAATATATAAAATCTATATAGCTATCTTTTATGAGATAGCTATATTTTTTTTGTCAAATTTGCACATATATTCACATTTGATGACCTTTAAGATTATTACCAACTTGTATTTATGTGATGTAATGGCGGAGTTTTGTTGTTTTGTGGTAGGTGTTGACGTAGTTCTGGTGTTTGCAGTACGATTCTGTAACGCCTTTTGATTTGAAGGTTGGTGATTGATGTACGTAGTAGCGGAGTTCTGGTGTTTTGTATAATATAGTGGCGGGGTATTGGTGTTTGTAGTACGGTTTGGTAATTCGTTTTGATTTAGTTTTCAGAATGCGGATAAATCATAATAGTAAAAGTAGATTAATGGAAATTTCGCTTTTGTGCGGTTGATTTTTATATGATTAATTTGGTTGTGGTTTTGCTTATGTGAGGTCGATTTTATATATTTGATTTGGAAGTGGTTTTGATTATTGTGTTACGTGTGGTGTGGTACGTGTTTGCGTAATTTCTGTATTTTGGTGATGTAGTAGCGGAGTTTTATTGTATGTAGTTCGGTTTGATAATGCATTTTCATTTGTGATTTTGTTGGGTGATTGTACGTGTTAGCGGTGTTTTTGTGTTTTGTATAATATAGTGGCGGAGTTCTGGTGTTTGTAGTTCACTTTGGTTATACGTTTTAATTTGCTTTTCAGAATGCGGATAAATTTGATAGTAATAAAAGTAGATTTATGAAATTTTTGATTGTGCGATTAATTCTGAGTCCTTGTTCTGTTTCTATGTTTCATATTATTGATATGAATTACAAATAATAGACATTGTATATAGATATTCAATATTATTGAGGGATAATATTATGTTATAATTTGGCAAAATATACGAAATAAATATATTAAAGCATATTATTTATAATATACTACCAATCAGTTGACTTATAAAGTATTGAGTGCTAATATTCTTGTTGACCGCATTCTAGTATGGATTTCTATTGGTGCGGTAGCACAGAAACGTTAACATAATCAAATATTCAATAAATATGTAATTATTGTTTAAAATGGTTTGACATTAAACTAAAGCAGTGATATACTTTATTTAAGTATTTAAGATTTCGTTAAGGTTAAAGTACGACATGATTTTACATATAATTGTATAAAAATTAATTATTTTTATCAATTCTATAATAAAATCGTTATTTTATCGAGAAATATGTGAATTTACTAAAGATTATCTTTATATATAAAGATGGAACACGCATAATTTAGGAGAGAGTTATGAAAGAAAATCGCAGAGTCAAAAGCAAAATTTTAGCGTTTATATTAATGCTAGCAATAATAATTACTGTCACAGCAACTGCTTGTAGTGAAGTGTTGCCAACTGGTGTTGTGCTTGACCTCAATACTCTTACACTTGATGTAAATAAAACCGGACAATTGAATGCTGCAATTACTTCTGTTTCGGACGAATTTGCAAGTGTTGATCTGTTGGAGTGGTCAAGTAGTAATGTTTCTGTGGCAACTATTGACGCAAATGGTCTAGTTACTGCTATTAAAAAAGGCGAATCTACTATTACTGTATCGTTGAAGGGTTATGATATTAGTGATACTTGTGTCGTAACTGTTACAGACTTAGCGGGATTGAAGGCAATCAAGATTAAAGAGATTAGCACGTTAAAGGCTACATATAAAGAGGCTGATTATACTGCTGAAAACTGGGCAACTATAACAGAACTTGTAAATGCTGATATTGCTAAAGTGAATGCATTAACTACTATAGAAGAAGTTACGGCTTATACTACAAGTGAACTTAAAGCTAGCGCCGATAAGATTGATACTGTAGCTATGTCGATAGCGGAAGCAAAGGCAAGCAAGATTAAAGAGATTAGCACGTTAAAGGCTACTTATAAAGAGGCTGATTATACTGCTAAAAACTGGGCAACTATAACAGAACTTGTAAATGCTGATACTGATAAAGTGAATGCATTAACTACTATAGAAGAAGTTACAGCTTATACTACAACTGAACTTAAAGCTAGCGTTGATGAGATATTGACAATAGCTGAGCAATTAGTGATAGCTAAAGATAGTAAGATAGATGAGCTTGATACGATTAAGAAGAATTATACTGAATCAAACTATAATACAGTGCATTGGGCAAGTATTGTAAAAATATTCGATGAATCATCTGCATATGTTAAAGGTTGTGTAAGTGTAGAAGAAGTACATGCTTGTGTTATAGCTGATATAGAAAATGCATTAAATGCTGTTTCATATGATGTAACTATTGAAATTGCTCCTACTAAGCAAATTTTTACTGACAATTATTTCAATAAACCTAGAGTAGATGGTCAATGGATCACATTAACTGATAACAAACACTTCTATGTAGTAGTGGATCAGTCTCCAATTTTGCTTGACAAAAACACTTTTACTATAGACGGTGCAACATATAATGGTGAGTACTATGCTGGTCTAAGTGTTGGTAATAGTAATTTTGTTGCTGATAATAAATTCATGGTAATAGACGGTGAGTTATGTTTATCATTAACTACTCTTGCTATAGATGCTGTAAGTGGTGTTTTAGACTGTGATTTTAATGGTAGAAATTACTTAATAACAGTTGCGTCACAGTTGACTTCAGCAGCTACTGTATCTAAAGTTTCTGCTGGTAATATTCAACATGCTCCGACTGCAAAAGCATACTCAAGCATGAGTGGCAATGAAGAGAGTGGTTATTTGATCAACCATTACAAGACAAACAATAATGCAACAGTAGACATTGAAATAAATACTGGTGATAACGCTGTAGTCGGAACAGTATTTACTAAAAAGGTTAAGGCAGGAGTTGTAAGTTACGGTCTTACAGATTTTGCACCAAAAGTAACACTTTACACTACTGGTTGGGATCCTGTAAATTCGGCATATACTGGTCATGATGTATTAGATTATACAATATTTATTGATGGATTTTCACCATTGGTTATGACTATTAATTCTAATCCATACTCAGATATACTTGATCCTGCAAAGACTGAAAAGCTAGCTTCAATTAGTACGTTAAAGGCTACATATAAAGAGGCTGATTATGCTGCTGAAAACTGGGCAACTATAACAGAACTTGTAAATGCTGCTACTGCTAAAGTGAATGCATTAACTACTATAGAAGAAGTTACAGCTTATACTACAACTGAACTTAAAGCTAGCGTTGATGAGATATTGACAATAGTGGATCAGGAAACTGTATCGACTGTAGAAGAGTTTAACGCAGCTATAGCAGCTGGACAGAAAGTGATAAGAATGGCTGAAGGCACTTATGATATCACCTCTAATATAGTAGTGGGTCATGATGTGGAGATTATAGGAACAAATGCGGTCATAAATTATAATTCTACTGCTGGCAACTGTTCAGTATTTGAGATTAAGTCTCCGAACTTTAAAATAAGCGGTGTGGATATCAATGTATTAAGCACGACTGGGAAATGTTATGTGTTTAATATGACGGTAATTGACTCTAATATATTTATAAATAACGTACATGTACTAATTGTTGCAAATGATAAAGATCATAGAGGGGTTGCTTATGGCGAAAGCTCAGCAAACTCAACTCTAACACTAGTAAATAGTAAGATTATACTTGGCACATCAGACTTTGTTGATGGTCATAAGTATGGTGGAGATTCTAGAGGAGTATCGTTTTGGAGATCTAGCAAAACTATTTGCAATATAACTGATAGTGAGATATCAGGATTTAAATACGTATTGAATATAGGTGATGATGATGCAACAGAAAGCACAACTGAAAATATTACAGTTTGTACAAATAATAGTGCATTTAAAGGCTGGGCAGCGATAAACGCATTTACTTCATCAGGTAAGTATGTTTTCAATCATAGTCATTTTGAAGGTATAAATATACACGGCGCTGGTGATAATTCTTATTCTACGATTAATTTCAATGCTGGATCTACAGAAAATGATATTACATTTACAGGCGGAACTGTTACGAATAAACTGACTGAAAATTCAATAGAGTACAAACATAGTCAAAACTTATTCAACTTTAGAAACGCTAATAGTATCAGCAGTTTAGTATTAGACGGCGTGAGACTAGTAGATACTACTGGAAAAATCCAAAGTGCGATATATTCATCTGGTAGAGATGAAAAGGAAACATTTAAGCTATTTAATGATAAAATCACTGTATCAGGTGCAACTACTTTTGAGACTATTGAGGGTAATACTTTTAAATTATTTAATACTGTGGTTACTGCGGATAGATTTACTCCTCCTACAAAACTTACTTATAAACTTAATGAAGAGCTTGTACTAGATGGAGCTAAAATTATCGCTACAATTGATGGTGTCGAAAATGAATATTTAATAACAAAAACAGATTTATCTGGATATGATAAAACAAAATTAGGCGAGCAGACATTGACTGTTAATAAATTCGGATATACTTACACTTTTGTAGTTACAGTAGTTGAGTAAAAAGTAAATATTTGTATTAGATATTACTAATAAAATACGGAATGTAGCGTAATAAAATTTGCAACCTAAAGCGTAATGATTGCCCTAACGGCAGAGCATTTAACAAATGCAATTGAGGATAACTATGAAAAAATCTAAAAAGTATCTTATAATTATGCTTGCAGTAGTATTGTCATTGATACTTACTGTAGGCATTTCATGCTTAATTGCGTATTTTGTTATCGATAATAATAATGAAAATCAAGAAAATAATCCGATTTTAAGTGAGTATAGTTCGATAATATATGTTATTGATGATGAAATATTATTCAATGATAGCATTAAAAACGGACAAAATATAATAGCTCCTACTATACCTATTAAGGATGAGGCACTTTTCGAAGGCTGGTATACTGACTTTGGTACGTGGGAAAATAAAATATATGATGGACACATTGTGCGAAAGAATATGATACTATATGCACGATGGAATTATATGATTAAATTCGTTTCTAGCGGTAGTTATGTCGATCCAATACTTGTGCTTGAAGGTTTATCGTGCAATTCAACTTTAATATCAGAAAAATACAATGCAATATTCGATGGCTGGTATACTGAAAGTGGTGAGAAATTTGATCTATTAAATGGTATTGTTGAGGAACGAATGACTCTTACGGCACATTGGAAATATCTAATTAATTTTGATAGTGCGGGCGGGGCTGTAGTTAAGTCTATTAATGTTTCTGAAGGTGAACTGCATGATAGTCTACCTAAGACAACTCGCGAGGGCATGGTTTTTAGCGGATGGATTGATGAACATGGAATATTATGTGATCAAGATTACATTTTGACTGAAAATATTAATTTGACGGCGCAATGGTCATATACAATGCATTTTGATAGCAATGGCGGTACGGGAGTTACTGATAAATACGTTTTGCAAAACACAATATCGCCTGTTGATTATTTCCCGATAAGGCCAAAATACAGGTTTCTTGGTTGGTTTACAGATAGTGGAGAACGTATCGATCTCGGAGTACATGTTGTTGTTAGCAATTTGAATCTAACAGCTAAGTGGGAAAGAGTTTAATAATCTGATTAATGATAGACTAGATGTCATATCATAGAGTGTTTTAATAAAGGCTTTAGAATATGAAAAAATCTAATAAGAATCTTTTAATTATGCTTGCAGTAGTATTGCTAGTTTTGGTACTCGTTGTCGGTGTAATGTTTAGTACGTATTTTGGCGTGAAAGATGAAATGAAAAGTAAAATAATCTATAAAACCGAATATATGCCTGTTACGCATGTGCAAGATTGCGAAATATTCACAGCACTTATTAATTAGGTTTTATTATATAATACAATATTATAATCAATACAATACAAATAGCCCTACTATCATGCTAATCTATGATAGTAGGGCTATTATTTTATATCTTTATATTTATTATTTGATGTCGGGAGTATTATTGCTTGCGATATCTATTTGCATTTTCTTGTATGGCATATCTATATCGTCTTCGCTAAATAGCTTGTACACACTTTCGTTAAGGGCGTAAGTGCAATCCCAAAAGTCTGCATTGGTAGACCATGCTTTGACGACTAGTGTCACGCTACGCTCATTGACATCGCTCATGTTGACAGCATTTTCAGCGTCTTTTATGATAAGTTCATTGCTTGCGATTATGTCTTCTAGCATTGCTTTGGCTTTTGCTACATTGCTATTGAAGTCGATAGTGACAGGTATGTCGATACGACGCGTGTCCATTGACGAAAAGTCTTTTACTATAGTATTTACTGTTATGTTATGAGGTATGCTTATCATCTCATTAGTAATAGTAAGTATTTTTGTGTGGAACATTGTGATATCGGTGACCTTACCTTCCTTGCCGTTTATCTCTATCATATCGCCTAAAACAAATGGTTTATTTGCCATGATGACGATACCGTTAGCGATGTTTGACACGCTTGACTGTAGTGCAAGAGTGATACCAAGGGTTAGTGCTGTTATCATTGCTACGATCGTTGTGATCGGTACACCTACTATCGTAAGCAGTGTAAGAATGTATAGCATGTATAGTACAAACTTCGATACCGCGTATGCGAACTTGAAAACTGTCCCTTCGATCTTGCTCTTATTGCCGACTTTGCTAAGTAGCTTGAGTACTATCTTGATAAATATCAGACCAAGTATCGCGACTGATATAAATAATACTAAATTGCCTAGTCCCGACTCGAAAAATATTTTCATTGCGTTTAGAAAACTCTTAAATCCTTCCATAATTCCCCCTATTCATTGGTATATCTATATCATTATAGCACCTTCACGCGAAAAATTCAATCGGTTTTGAGTATATTGCATTGACTTATTCAATATATCGTGATAAAATATATTGATAAAAGTGGGAAATCATAATTGCATAGCTAGGACTATGCGAGAGAGAGGAGTGTTATTATGGAAAAATCATTAGTAGTATACGCTACGAGAGCGGGTTCTTCAAAGGTCATCGCGGAGAAAATAGCTGATATTATAGGCTGTGAGACAGTCAGCGTTAAGTCTTGCAAACAGAGCATGATTTACGCGGTGGATAATGTAATATTTGTCGGCTGTATTCGTATGAATTATATCTATAAATATAAAAAGTTTGCTATCAATATGAATTTGAATAGCAAGCATTTAATTACCGTTGCGGTGGGTATGACTTACCCAGATACGGAGTTTATAAAGCATGTAGAGGCAAAGAATCATCATGATAACAATGCTGATAGCTATAGTTTTGCGTATTTGCAAGGTGCTTTTGACCTACAGACAGTAAAGTCAAAACTAGAGCGTTTTCTAATGGTCAAGCTAGCTGAGAATGTAGAGAGCAAAGACGCTAGCTATATCAAGAGTGAGTCGGAGAGAAACATGCTAGCATGTGTTAAAACTCCGCACAACTTCTTTAGAAATCATCATGTAGCACCGATTGTAGGGCTTATCGACAGCGAATTATCTGCACGTATCCCTATGACTCTTCAAATGGAGTATGGTGATGATGGCGTGGAAATCCCAGCGATTAGACCTTGCGTTTTGGATATGGCAGTTAGTAATAAAGAATTGAGTGCTATTGAATTAAGTGATATTGACGTGTGCGACAATCATGATGACGCATGTCAGCCTGAGTAGATATCGCCATATTCATGACTGACATGATGTAGCACATTTGCATACGTGATAGAGTTCGAGTATGGACTAGTTTTTATCTCAAAAATAATTAAATTTTACCCCCTAAATTTTCATATCACTATTGACAAACATGTAAAATATTGGTATAATATATATGACATATAGAGCATATTATATAACAAGGTATGTCTATTTATAAAATCTATCTTCGGGGGGAGTACAGTTGTGAATAAGAATTTTGTTATAACAATTGCAAGGCAGTATGGTTGTGGTGGTAGGACTATCGGACAACTTTTGGCTGAGAGACTAGATATCAAGTATCTTGATAACGATCTTATCAGAATGGCGGCAGAGAAGAATGGTGTAAGCGTCGAGTTTTACAAGGAGTATGACGAGAAAGCGTCTAGCAAATTCGCTAGTATCTTTGGGTATTCGACTCCAGCGGGCGGGTACTATTCGCCTATGTATAATGAACTTGTAGTAAATGATAAATTATACTACACGCAGTCGAATATCATAAAAGAAACTGCTAAAGCTGATCCTTGCGTTATCGTAGGTCGTTGTGCTGATTATGTGCTAGAGGGTCAAGCGAATCTTGTAACAGTATTTCTGCATGCAGATATCGATACAAGACGTGATAGGATAGTCAACAAGTACGGTATTGAAGAGAAAAACATCGAGAAATATATCCATAAAGCTGATAAAAGACGTTCGCAGTACTACAATACTTACACTGATAAAGTGTGGGGAGCTGTCAATAACTATGATATCATGCTAAACACTTCTAAAATGTCTCCAGAAGACGTAGTAGATGTGATATGTTCGTACCTAGATAAGTTAAAAGTAGCCGAGGAATAAAAAGTGGCAATCTTATACAAAATCATTTTCATTATTGTATATATTGCATAGCTTTCATATACATAAGGAGTATTTTGTATCATGGATAGAGTAGAAAAAGCATCGAAATTATTTTATAGTGGACTTAATTGTGCGCAATCAGTTGCACTTACTTTCGACGATATATTGCCGATTACTAGAGCAAATGTTTCGGCAGTAGCGTCGCCTTTCGGTGGCGGTTTCTCGCGTACGCGTAATCTTTGCGGTGCCCTGTCAGGTGTCGGTATCGTGCTAGGTTTGCTAGAGCAAGGCACGGGTGACATTGCTGATGATAAGAAAAATACTTACGAGAGTATTCGTGTTATCACTGATAAGTTTTTAGAGAAAAACGGTTCTCTTATATGTAGCGAGCTATTATCTAATATTGATAATATCACTACCGATTATGTGCCGTCTAAGCGTGATGAAGAATACTACAAGGCACGTCCTTGTATCAGGTTTGTAGTCGACTGTGTAAGATTTATCGAGCAAAGTCAGATCTATAAGGATGTAATTCAATCAAAATAACACTACAATCATGTATTATAACCATTACAATACTGCAATAATGTATTATAAATATAACGCTATGTAGCAATATCTACAATTAGCATTATACTGGTACTAACAGTAATGAAATAAACAGTTAATATATTATAATATTATAATGTGATAAAATACTATACATTATATAGGCAAATAATCAAAAAGTACTATAAAAAAAGGTATCGGATAACCTCGATATCTTTTTTGATAGGCAAAATAATCGCATAATCATAAGCGTTTGGCAAATTACAAGCTTTGTTTTGGCGTTAAAGAGTACTTTTATAGGCGGTATTTATATTAGCTATTAATATTACTTATGTGGGGGTGTAGTTATTGCAAAGGTAAACTATGTGAGTTTATTTGTCTTTTAAGTGCGATTATGTTATTATATATGTGTACTAAAGGAGGCGTTATGTTGTATTTTGCATTTAAACAACAACTTAGACTTGTTACATGTTTGTATGCTACTTCTACGCCGATTTTAAATATTAACATTATGCCATGACGCAGTATCTTTTGCGTTGTGGTTTTTTTGATTTTTTTGGAGGTGTTTTATTATGGCTAAAGTTGGTATTGTTATGGGTAGTATAAGCGACCTTGAGGTTGTAAAGCCCGCTATTGACGTTTTAACTAAATTCGGTGTAGAGAGTGTTGTACGTGTTATAAGTGCTCATCGTACTCCTGTAGAAGCACATGACTTCGCGTCTAATGCTATCGAAAATGGCTTAGAGATTATTATTTCTGCTGCTGGTAAAGCGGCTCATCTTGGCGGTGTGATGGCGTCATTTACTACATTGCCTATCATTGGTCTACCAGTGAAGAGCAGTACTATGGACGGTCTAGATAGCTTGCTTTCAACAGTTCAAATGCCTGCTGGCGTACCAGTTGCGACTGTCGCTATTAATGGCGGTCTTAATGCAGGACTTCTTGCAGTGCAAATGCTTGCTCTAAAGTATCCAGAGCTTGCTTCTAAACTTGTCTTATACAAAGAGGACATGGCTGAGTCAGTTCGTAAGGCTGATCTTAAACTTTCAATGGAGCTTAGTAAATAATGATTAATCGTAATATTTTAAATGATGATAAAGTTCATGACGAGTGCGGAATCTACGCTGTATATTCTAATCACAACACAGAGCTAGCTAGGACATTATACTTCGGACTATACGCTCTTCAGCACCGTGGTCAAGAGAGTTGCGGTATTGCCGTGACTAACGGTCTGAATATTTCTTACTACAAGAACTTAGGTCTTGTTAGCGAGGTTTTCTCTGAAGACGCTATATCAGGATTGCCAGAGGGCGATATCGCTCTAGGTCATGTCAGGTATGCTAGTAGTGGTCTAAAGAATGCTGTGAACGCGCAACCAGTCGTATACACTGGTCGACTTGGAATGTTTGCTATCGCTATGAATGGTAAGATCACTAACGCTAACGTGCTTAGAAAAAGTCTTATCGAGGAAGGTATGACTTTCCAAACCAATATCGACTGTGAAGTTATCGCAAACCTTATTAATAAATACACTGATAACGGCAAGTGTGATGTGGAGCGTGCAATGCGTGACCTTGAAGGTAGCTTCGCTATAGTTCTTATGACTAGCACTGAGTTATACGCTATTCGTGATAGATACGGCTTGCGTCCACTTGTTATAGGCAAGACTGAAGACGGTTACTGCCTATCTAGTGAGTCATGTGGACTTGACGCAACAGGCGTTGAGCTTATCCGTGATATCGAGCCAGGTGAAGTCGCAGTGATCTCTTCTACTGGTGTGACTAGTTCAAAGTTCGCGACTGCTACTAGAAGACCTTGCATATTCGAATATGTATATACCGCTCGTGCTGATAGTTTTATCGACAACAGAAGTGTGTATGAGGCAAGGTATGAGTGCGGTAGGACGCTTGCTCGTAAGCTAATGCTAAAAGCTGATATCGTAGCGGGCGTTCCTGATAGTGCGAACGTGGCAGCACGAGGTTATGCTATGGAGAGCGGTATTCCTTATATTGATGTATTAGAGAAAAATAGGTATGTAGGTAGGACATTCATACAGCCGAATCAGTACATGAGAGAGAATAGCGTCAAGATCAAACTTAATCCGCATGTTCATAATATCAAGGACAAAGAAATCGTACTTATCGACGACTCGATCGTGAGAGGTACTACTTCTAAGAAAATCCTTGAAGTGCTTAAAAAGTCAGGTGCGAAGGCTGTGCATATGGTTATCGCGTCGCCTATCGTTAAGCACCCTTGTTATACAGGTATTGACATAGATACTTACGATCAGCTAATCGGTGCTGAGCGTAACGCGGAAGAGATCGGCAAATTGATTGGCGCGGACAGCTTGCACTTCATGGACGTAAATGACCTTGTAGAGTGCTGTTCAAGTGGAGATTATAAAACATTCTGTTGCGGTTGCTTTGATGGCAACTACCCAGATAATATAGAGACAAAACTAAGAAATAGGAAGGAGATTTAATTATGGCTATAGATTACAAGTCTGCTGGAGTAGACGTAGAGGCAGGATACGAGGCAGTATCACTTATGAAGCAATATGTGAAAAAGACTTATAACGGCAGTGTGCTTGGCGACCTTGGTAGCTTTGGCGGTTTTTATGCTCTTGACGACAAGCCTGATGGCGACTGTCTTGTGGCTGGAACTGATGGCGTAGGTACAAAACTTAAGTATGCATTCATCTTGGACAAGCATGATACTATCGGTATCGACGCTGTCGCAATGTGTGTTAATGATATCATTTGTCAGGGTGCTAAGCCTTTATTTTTCTTAGATTATATCGCGACTGGTAAGGTTATCCCTACTCGTATTGCGGAGATCGTAAAGGGTGTAAGTGATGGTTGCGTACAGTCAGGCTGTGCTATTATCGGTGGCGAGACTGCTGAAATGCCAGGATTTTACTCGGACGGTGATTATGATATCGCAGGCTTTGCTGTAGGTATCGTTAAGAAAAATAACATCATCAATGGTAAGAATATCAAGAGTGGCGATACTATTATCGGTATGCGTTCATCAGGTGTTCATAGCAATGGTTACTCTCTAGTTCGTAAACTTTTCGGTGAGGATCTTGAAGTACTTAATACTTATAATGCAACTCTAGGTTGCACTCCTGCTGAAGTAGTTTTAACTCCTACTAAGTTATATGTAAAGCCTATACTTGCACTTATCGAGAAATTCGCTATAAAGGGTATTGCTCATATTACTGGTGGTGGATTTATAGAGAATATTCCACGTATCATTCCTAAGGGTCTTGCTGTAAAGATCAATCGTGATGAGTACGTAGTCCCTAGCCTTTTCAAAGCACTTCAAGAGATAGCTGAGATATCAGACGAGAAGATGTATAATACTTTCAACATGGGTACTGGTATGGTACTTGCTGTCGAGAGTGATATCGCGAGTGCTGTAGTTGCAGAGCTTAACGCCCTTGGCGAAGAGGCTTATATCTTAGGCGAAGTTGTCGAAGGCGACGGCGTTATTCTATGAAAAAAATAGCAATATTTGCTAGCGGTAGTGGCTCAGATATGCAGTCTGTTATAGACGGCACTAAGTCAGGTCAGATAGACGGTAGAGTGTGTTTGATCATCACTAATAAACCTAATATATTCGCTCTTGATAGAGCAGTAAATGAAGGGATAGAAAGTGCTACTTTCTCGCTAAAAGACTATGCAAACCATGAGTCACGAGATAAGGAAATACTGAAATTATTGCAAGATCGAGGCATTGAGCTTATCGTGCTTGCGGGATATCTTAGTATAGTTACAAGCGTGATTATCGCACCTTATCGCGGAGCAATTATCAATATCCATCCGTCACTTATCCCTAAGCATTGCGGAGTAGGATACTACGGTATGCGAGTGCATGAGAGTGTTATCGCTAGTGGAGATATCGAGAGCGGTGCTACTGTTCACTTTGTCGACGAGGGTGCTGATACGGGCGAGATAATAGATAGAGTAGTAGTAAAAGTAGAGGACGGCGACACTGCTGTCAGCCTTCAAAAGCGTGTGCTTTTGAGCGAACATATCCTACTACCTCAAGTCGTTGCTAGGCTTTGCAAATAATGATAACTAGCCAATTATTATAGATGTATTATGAGATTTAGCTTAATTAAGAGTACATTTGTAGTTATTGTATAGTAATATAGCATTTTAAGAGTAAAAGAATTCTACATCACGTAGTTTGCACTTTCCCCGTTTTTGAGATTGCACCGCATTTTTATGCGTTTTTCTCATCATTCGGGTCAGTTACAGGAGATAAATTTTTATGAAGAAAAGAGCATTAATTAGTGTTTCAGATAAGACAGGTATAGTCGAGCTTGCTCGTGAGATAGTAAGCTGTGGTTATGAGATAATAAGTACTGGTGGTACTGCTACTACTTTAACAGAAGCGGGCATTGATGTCATCGGTATCAGTGATATCACTGGTTTCCCAGAGTGCCTTGACGGTCGCGTTAAGACTCTTCATCCAAACGTTCATGCGGGTGTACTTGCTATGAGAAGTAATAGCGAGCATATGGCTCAGCTAGCAGAGCTTAATATCAATACTATTGATATGGTTATTGTAAATCTTTATCCTTTTAAAGCTACTGTATTGAAGCCAGGCGTGGATATGCAAACTTGTATAGAGAATATAGATATCGGTGGACCTACAATGCTTAGAAGTGCTGCGAAAAACTATCAAGACGTGACAGTGCTTGTAGACCCTTCGGACTACGCTAATGCACTAGCTGAGCTTAAAAATGGTGGCGTATCACTAGAGACAAAATTCTACCTTATGTATAAAGTTTATCAGCATACTGCTGTGTATGATACTATGATATCTACATACCTTCGTGAGAAGTTAAATATAAAGTTCCCTGAGATAGTGAGCTTTGCTTATGAGAAAGTACAAGACATGAGATACGGTGAAAACCCTAATCAAGGTGCTGTATTCTATAAGGAGTGTATGCCTATCGCTGGTAGTCTTCCAGAGGCAAAACAGTTGCACGGCAAAGAGCTTTCTTATAATAATATCAATGATACGAACGGTGCACTTGACTTACTTCGTGAGTATTCAGAGCCTACTATCGTCGCAGTAAAACATGCAAATCCTTGCGGTGTTGCTAGTAGTGATACTATCAGCGAGGCTTTCAAAAAGGCTTATGCGTCTGATCCAGTTTCTATATTCGGCGGTATTATCGCGAGCAATAGAGAGATCGACAAAGCTACTGCTGAGCAGATCAGTAAGATCTTTATAGAAATAGTTATCGCTCCTTCATTTAGTGAGCAGGCTCTAGAGATATTAGAGCAAAAGAAAAATATTAGACTTCTTTCACTTGCTAGCATAAATAGTCCTATACCGACTACTAGCTTTGATATGAAAAAAGTTCTAGGCGGTTTATTAGTTCAAGACTATGACACTCTAGTGATTGATGACGAGAAGTGTAATGTCGTGACAAAAGCTAAGCCTACTGCTGAGCAATTAGAAGATATGAAATTCGCTATGAAAGTATGTAAGCATACTAAGTCGAATGCTATAGTTATCGGTCGTGATAAAGTAACTCTTGGCGTAGGTGCAGGTCAGGTCAATAGGATCTGGGCTACTAAGCAAGCTATCGAGCATAGCCTTGTTCCTACTACTGGTGCAGTACTTGCAAGTGACGCGTTCTTCCCTTTCAATGATTGCGTGGAAGAGGCTCACAAGGCTGGTATTACTGCTATCATTCAGCCGGGCGGAAGTATCCGCGATAAGGATAGTATCGAGTTATGTGATAAGTATGGTATCGTAATGGTGTTGTCTGGTGATAGACACTTTAAACACTAAGAGGAGGGATTATGCAAGTATTAGTTATTGGCTCTGGTGGTCGTGAACATGCTATATGTCACTCACTTGCTAAGAGTAGTAAAGTAGATAAATTATATTGCCTACCGGGCAATGCAGGCATTGCAGAGATAGCCGAGTGCGTGAGTATCGGTGTGATGGAGGCGGATAAAATAGTCGATTTCCTTAATAATCATAAGGATATCAATATGACTGTTGTCGCTCCTGATGATCCTCTTGCTATGGGGCTTGTAGATATACTAGAGAGTCACGGTCATAGAGCTTTCGGGCCTTCAAAGGCTGCGTCACTTATCGAGGCTAGTAAGGCGTATTCAAAATCTCTTATGCAAAAATACAATATCCCGACTGCGTATTATAGAGAATTTAGTGATATAGATCTTGCTTGTGAGTACGTAAAGAGTGCAGAGTATCCACTAGTTATAAAGGCGGACGGTCTTGCTCTAGGTAAAGGTGTTATCATTTGCGAGACGGCTACTGAGGCGAAAATCGCTCTTCATGACATGATGGTAGCTGGTAAATTCAGTGACGCGGGCAGTAAGGTTATCGTGGAAGAATTCTTGCACGGCAGAGAAGTAAGTATACTTTGTTTTGTCGACGGTAAGACTATTGTGCCTATGGTATCTTCTCAAGATCATAAGCGTGCTTTTGATAACGATGAAGGTCTTAATACTGGCGGTATGGGAACATTCAGCCCTTCTAAGATCTACACTGATGATATGGCAGAGCAAGTGTATACAGAAATTATCGTGCCTACTATGCACGCTCTTAATAGCGAAGATAGAAAGTTTAAAGGCGTGTTATACTTCGGTTTAATGCTTACTGATAAAGGTATCAAAGTCCTTGAGTACAATGCAAGGTTTGGTGACCCTGAAACGCAAGTCGTGTTGCCGAGACTTATTACCGATCTTTATGATGTATTCGACGCTGTTATAGATGAGAGACTAGACGAGATAAACTTCGAATGGTCAGATAATGCTACTGTTTGCGTAGTGCTTGCAAGTGGCGGTTATCCAGAAAATTATGAGAAAGGCGTACCTATCACTATCGGCGACGTGGACGATGACATCATCATCTATCATGCGGGTACTGCTAGAGTAGGCGGTCAGTTAGTTACTAATGGCGGACGAGTTATAGGTGTTACTGGTATTGGTGCGGATATCGACCAAGCTAGAGAAAAGGCATATAAGGCTGTTCAAAATGTGAAGTTTGCTAAAGCTCACTACAGAAAAGATATAGGAATTAAATTATAATGATTAATAGAGTTTTTGTTGAGAAGAAAATAGGATACAATGTAGCAGAGATTAAACTTGCTAATGATATCAGAACTGTTTTGGGCGTAGATGTAGCTGATGTGAAGATGTATATCAGATACGACGTCGAGGGTGCTACTAGCGAAGTAATGGCTAAAGCACGTGGTATTATCTTTAGTGAAAACCCTGTAGATAATATATACGACGATGTTATGCCTAAGCTAGACGGTTACAGACCGCTTGTGGTAGAGTTCTTGCCAGGTCAGTATGACCAGCGTGCGGATTCTTGTATGCAATGCGTGCAACTTCTTACTATGCAGGATAGACCTATAGTAAGATGTGCGACAGTGTATGCGATAAAAGGTGTTTCAGACAGCGAATTTGATAAAATACGCGGTTATATAATCAATCCTGTAGAGTCACGCGAGGGTAGCGAGGCTATACCTGCGACGTTACATCAAGAGACATTGCCTGTCGGTGATGTGCCTATGATAAATGGATTTAGCAAGATGAGCGATAGTGATGTCGCAAATTATCATGCGACTGTCGGCTTTGCAATGAGCTTACAAGACTTGATATTCGTGCGTGAGTATTTCGCGTCGGAGGATCGTGACCCTAGCGAGACTGAACTGAAAGTTATAGATACTTACTGGTCTGATCACTGCCGTCATACTACTTTCGCGACAGAGATCACTAGCGTTAAAATAAATAGTAATAACCCACATATCGCAAAAGCACTTGATACATACAACGAGCTTTTTACTAAGTTCAATGGCAAAAGAGCGGATAAGTATAAGTGTCTTATGGACATCGCGACTATCAGCGTTAAGATGCTAAAGCACGAGGGATTATTAGATAATCTTGATACTTCTGATGAGATCAATGCTTGTTCTATCGTCGTTAATGTAGACGTGGATGGAGTGGACGAAGAGTGGCTTATCATGTTCAAGAACGAAACTCATAACCACCCTACAGAGATAGAGCCTTTCGGCGGTGCAGCTACATGTCTTGGCGGAGCTATTCGTGATCCGTTGTCAGGTAGAACTTATGTATATCAGGCAATGCGTGTGACTGGTAGTGGTGACCCTAGAGTTAGCTTTAGTGATACTCTAAAGGGCAAACTTCCTCAACGCGTTATCACTAAGACTGCAGCTTCTGGCTATAGCTCTTATGGTAATCAGATCGGTCTTGCGACTGGTCTTGTAAGTGAGATGTATCACGAGAATTACCGTGCGAAGAGACTTGAAACAGGCTTTGTTGTCGCGGGTGCACCTCGTGAGAATATAGTAAGACGCAAGCCAGTAGAAGGCGATGTTATCGTGCTTGTTGGTGGCGAAACTGGTCGTGACGGCTGTGGCGGTGCGACAGGCTCTAGTAAGGCTCACACTGAAAAATCAGTAGAGATTTGCGGTGCTGAAGTTCAAAAAGGTAATCCTCCTACAGAGAGAAAGATCCAGAGATTGTTCCGTAGTAAAGAGGCGTGCAACCTTATCGTGAAGTGTAATGACTTCGGTGCGGGCGGTGTGTCAGTCGCTATCGGCGAGCTGGCGGACAGCTTAGATATAAACTTAGACTTAGTGCCAAAGAAATATGATGGTCTTACTGGTACAGAGATCGCGATAAGCGAGTCTCAAGAGCGTATGGCAGTAGTGCTAGCTCCAGAGTCAGTGGACGCATTTGTCGAGCTTGCTAGAAGTGAAAACTTAGTAGCTAAGATCGTAGCAAACGTTACTGATAATGGTAGAATGCGTATGATATTTAAAGACAAAATCATAGTTGACCTTAAGCGTGATTTCCTAGATACTAACGGCGTAAAGCAGTGTCAGGATATCATAATCAATGATGATACTACTAGCTACATGGATAAAGTAGATAATAGCGTATCAGATATGATAGCGTCAAGCGACTATGTTGGTGCATTGCTTAGCGAGTTAGGTAGACTTAATGTATGCTCAACTAAGGGCTTAGGCGAGATATTTGACTCTACCATCGGTGCGTCAACTATTATAATGCCTTTTGGTGGCAAGACTCAGCTAACTCCTAGTATAGTGATGGCGACTAAGCCTCCAGTAAATGGCGTGACTGATACTGCAACAGTAAGCAGTTATGCTTGCTCACCACAGCTTATGGAAAGCTCACCATTCACGGGTGCGATCTATAGCGTAGTAGGTAGCATTTCAAAACTTATTGCGAGCGGTGTTAAGCGTGATACTATCCGCCTTACTCTTCAAGAATTCTTTAAGAAACTAGGCAAAGACGCAGAGCGTTGGGGCGAGCCTTTATCAGCATTACTTGGTGCATTGACTGCTCAGTTAGGTACAGAGTGCGGTGCTATCGGCGGTAAGGACTCTATGAGTGGATCATTTGAGAACTTAGACGTGCCTCCTACACTTATTTGTTTCGCTGTAGGTATCACTAAGGCTAGCAAATTAATACATAATACTTTCAGCTATACCGAAGGAGCTAAGTTATATACTGTAATGCTACCTCAAGATAGCAATAATATCCCTGACTTTGCAAAACTTAATGTCGCTTATGACAGTCTAAGTCAAGCTATCGAATGTGGTGATGTGAAGTACGCTACAGTTATAGAAGAGGGCGGTGCGATCTCAGCGATTGCTAAGTCTTGTGTCGGTAATAAGATCGGTTTTGATATCCCTAACGTGACTGCTGATATGTATATGCCACACTTTGGCTCATTCGTTGTAGTCGCTAGTGATGTTTCAAAACTAAAACACTTCGATATAGTCGAGGTTGGTGCTATTAATCAGACTGAGACTGCTAATATCGGCGGTAAAGCTGTCAAAATGAATGCAATAATAAATGCTTTCACTAACACTCTTGAGCAAGTATTCCCTACTACTGCTACGGCAGAAGGCGAGGCAAATAACCTTATCAATTGTGCTATTAAGAAAGTTCGTACATTACCATCAATCATCAAGCCAAAAGTATTAATACCAGTATTCCCAGGAACTAACTGCGAGTATGATACTGCGAGAGCATTTGATAGAGCGGGCGGTAACGCGGAAATATTCGTCATCAGAAACCAAACTTCAGCGGACTTAGAAGATAGTATCAAGGGTCTTATCAAAAGTATCGAAAGTAGTCAAATCATCGCTTTCCCTGGTGGATTCTCTGGTGGTGATGAGCCTGATGGTAGCGGTAAATTTATCGCGACAACATTTAAAAACGAGGCAATATCTAGTGCCGTTATGGAGCTACTTTACAAGCGTGATGGTCTTGCTATCGGTATTTGTAATGGTTTCCAAGCACTTATCAAGTTAGGTCTTGTGCCTTACGGTGATATCCGTGAGCAGATAGATACTGCACCAACTCTTACTTTTAATAATATCACTCGTCACGTGTCTACTATCGCACAAATTCGTGTCGCAACTAATAAGTCTCCATGGCTTTGCGGTTGTCGTGTAAATGACGTTTTCAATGTGCCAGTTTCTCACGGTGAGGGTAGATTCGTCGCTAGTCCTGATGAGTTAGATAGACTTATCAAAGCTGGTCAAGTGGCTACTCAATACGTTGAGCCTCTTACTGGTAACGCGACTATGACTTCTCCTTTCAATCCTAATGGTTCTATGTTCGGTATCGAGGGTATTATAAGCCCAGACGGTAGAGTTCTAGGCAAGATGGGACACGCAGAGCGTATTGATGCTAACCTTTATAAAAACGTAGAGGGCAATTATGATATGAAACTCTTCGAGTCAGGTATCAAATACTTCAAGTAAAATGCTATAGTTATTAGTAAAGCATGTTGTTATGATTATTAATAAATTATAAAGTTATGTTATTGGTAATACATGTTGTTAAGATTACTAGCTAAGTATGTTATATGGTATAATAAATAAAAAGCACCGACTTATAAGTCGGTGCTTTTTTGCGTTCAATTATATGCTATATATGAAGGTGTTGTATTAATATCATGTAAATGTTATTATTCTAGTATATTGATGATGAGTGATAAATCAAAAGAAGGTATTTATAATGATACTAATACAAACTCAATCGACAGCCCTTTGATACATAAACAAGCTGAAACTATAAGAAATCGGATACAAACTCAATCAAAACCTTTGATACAAAAACAAGCTGAAACTATAAGCAAACGAATACAAAAAATAAAATTATTTAAATTAGTGCAGTGCAAGGAGTGCGAGGACAACTTAAAGGAGCGTACAATGGTACGTGACTGAAAAGTTACTCGCAAGCACGATAATGGAATAAAGGCACGTACTATATGCACGTGCCTTTGATTAATCTATAAGTTATTAAGTTTAGTTTTTTCTTTTGAAACATAACAAGCTGAAACTATAAGCGAACGGATACAAAAAATAAAATTATTTAAATTAGTGCAGTGCAAGGAGTGCGAGGACAACT
>CAMQWP010000016.1 GCA_947038565.1 uncultured Clostridia bacterium | reverse complement strand
CACAAACGCTAGTAATGCAAGAGCAAATGAAAGCACAACAAGAGATGATGCAGTTGCAACAAAAGCAAATGCAAGAGCAAATGTTAGCGCAACAAAAGATGTTGAATGATAGAATAACTGAGCAATTGGCGGCGAGATCATTGCCAGAAGTACCTATACAACCACAGCCATTACCGCAGTTAAATCAGCCGTATTATGGCTTTAATAACAATATGCAGTCGCCACAGCCACAAATTTATGACGCACAGGGCAACCCGATCGTTAATGATGTGCAAAAGCAACAGCAGTACTTGAATATGCAAGCTCAACAGCAAATGTATGGACAGCAGATGTATGGATATAATCCGCAAATGCAAATGCCTAATCTGTCTCAATCGAACTTGCCACAGGTCTATGACGGAGAAAGACGTGACGGAATGGACAAGAACGATATCAAGGAAGTGATGTCAAGCATGATGGAGCTGATGACGACAAATATGCGTCAGATATTCGAGGCACAAGCTGAGGCGGAGATCGCAAAGGCGGCAAAACTTAGTCTTCAAGAAGAGGTCGCGCAAGACATGAGAGATTTTGAGAAGAGAAAGCGTGACTTGGATGATGAAGAGCAAAAGCATGTTGTTGCTGATGAGATATATTACGGTGGTAAGGACAGGAGATTTGTAATACCTCCAGTCAAGGTAGTGATGACAAAAGAAGAGCGTTATAACATGCTTGATAAGAGTCAAAAACGCAGATATGACAAGCTATTTAAGATGGTATCGAACAAGGTAGAGACTAGAACAACGAACTCTGAAATGCACGATAACTTCAAGATCGGTAGTAGTCAACTGCTTAAAATCACGATAAATGCAAACGTTATCATCGCACACTTGCTTATCCCGAATGACGGCTTGAGTAAGTACGAACGCGACACTGATATCAAGCTAAAGCAAAAGCCAGTACTGGTTAATGTGACTGATGAAAAGTCTCTAAGTACGGTTATGGATATCGTTGAGATGAATTATATAACAATAATCGAAATGCGAGAAACTATAAAGCTAGAGAAGAGACTTGCTAAGAAAAATGCTAAAGAGATAGCTAGTAAAACTACTAAAAAGTAATTTACTATTCGCGATGATAGGTGTATTTGTAGTGGGGGTTTGTTGATTGACTAGTTATGATTTTAATAACTAGTGGTTGTTTGTTGAATATTCAGTGATTATATAGTGATTATTCAGTGGGTGTTTATTAATTCTTTAATGAATATTAATTGTTTTTTAATGAATATAAATATCTATTAAAAGACATATTTCAAGACATATGAGGGGGTGAGGATTATTAATAAAGTAAGTGCAAACGATGACATGTCGCATGGCATTGATAGCAAGTTAAGCGAAGTGTTTTCGGGTATTGATATCGAAAGTATAACAGTTAGACAGCTGATTAATTACCTTGCCTCGTCTTGTATATGTCGAGATAAAAGCTATACTGATCAAGAAAATAGTAATGCGAGTAGCGGAATAAGCGACAATCAAACGGCGAAGAATAAAGCAAATACTATTGATATTAGCAATGCGAGTAGCGGAGCGGAGACGGAGAAAATAATCATCAGGTCAAAGAAAATGGATAAAGCTGATAATTATAACAACCTAACTGTGGAGCAAAAGCATAGATATCACACTCTTATAGACTACGCAACAGGCAAGGACGGCACGAAGTTGGTGGACTCAAGACTACATGACATGGTCAAGATAGGTCATGAGCAACTTGTGAAAATCGTCATTACTAAAAGGATAGTTGCTAGTTTTGAATTGCCAAATGCTGACTTGCATGATTATGCTGAAAGCAGTACTATAAAGCTCAAGCAAAAGCCTATCAAGATGGAGATAAATGACGAGAAAAGCCTAACAGCCGCGTTGCATTTAGTCGATATGAATTTTAATCGGATCATAGAGAATAAAGACAACCGCAGACTTTTAAAGCTAGAGAATGCAAGACTTAAAAGGCTAGCGGATAAACTAAGCAGATAAAAAAATCACATGCTTTTGCGGTCATTGTCATATATCAAAAGCGTAGTGCGAAAGTAGTAATCTTAGTGTCAAGACAGTCAGCGAATTGCTCGGACATAAAAACACTATGATAACATTAAATAGATATGTACACAGTCAGATAGAGCAAAAGCGTAGAGCAATGACTATATTAAGTAGACAACTTCATTGATATCAGCTTGCTTGATTATCATGATTATTCGCATAAGAATGATAACTAAATAATAATACATAAATTAAAAGCTCCGAAACATAACTGTTTCGGAGCTTTTTGCTGGACTTGTATAAAATGCTTTATTAGTATGTTGTATGTGCGAAGAGATGTGAGATGAGTATGGTTATTGCGTGGGAAGATATGTGATGATGAGTGTGTTTATTGCGTGCGAAGGTGTGTGATGAAAAGTAGTCTTATTGCGTGCAAATAATAGTTATGAAAAGTAATATAAATATACGCTGAAATAAGCAATATATTGTACGATAAATACATGCTAAAAAGTACAAAAATTTAATGCGTAAAAGCAGCGTAAAAAAGCACATTAAAATGAGTGTATTCTTGGCAACTGAAAGATAGTATAATATCATAAAAATGCAACAATTATATGCAAATATAAAAATGGCAAAAAAAATAGATAAGTTGCATGACGTTCCCCGTTTTTTGTGTTTAATTTTTTTGTTTCTACAGAAAAATGTCGCTTTTTTATTAATTTATAAAAAAATACTACAAATTTTTCTTAAAAGTATTGCCAAATATAGCCATTTATGCTAGTATTATTGTAGAGAGTTATATACGTCTACGAATTTTTTGCACTTAATACGTTATTAAGCGAAAGAAAATGACGTGTTTTTGGTCAAAAAATAGGTGTAATAATTGCACTAAAATACGCGTTTTTATAAATAATGTATTTTTACTACTTATAAATATATATATATATATATAATCATATATCGCAAACATTTGACTTGATTTTTGTGCGCTTTCATTATATGGATATTTATGGCAAAATCAGCAGTATTTTTATATCTTTTTTGCGTATGAATTTACCGCATTTGTAAGTGCATTTATATGGATAGAATTACATTCATTTTTATAGATATATTTGCAGTCGACATATTAGGTTTGTTTTGTTGATATGATTAGAATAGTTATTGATAGATAGACATGACTTACATAGCAACTATAAGATGTAGTATGTATTGATATATAAAGTAAAGAAAATATACAATAGTGACGAGAAATGATAGATGATATATAATGTATCAAATATAAAGTCACGGATAATAAATACGAATGAAAAGGTGGTAGTGCGATGAAGACGTTAAATAAAAGTTTTAGAAAAATGTTGGCGGTGGTGATTGCGGTGGCGGTGGTATTTTCCATGCTTGCAAGTGTTACTTTTGGATTAGGATTTTATGATATATTTAATGGCACTGGTAATGATGATATAGACGGAGGTAATGGTGGCACTGGTGGAAGTAGCACTGAGAATGTCGCGAGTATGACTACTTGGGACGGCACAGTCGCGACAAAATACGCTGGTGGTATTGGTACACAGGCTGATCCTTACCTTATCTCTACTGGTGCGGAGCTTGCATATTTGAGAGTGGATACGGCGAATGGTGTGAGTGGCTCTACTACAAAAGGCAAGTACTACAAGATGACAAATGACATCGACCTTGATAGTAAAGCATGGACACCTATCGGCGTATATTATTTAGGCACTGATCACTCAAAAGCATTTTACGGGAATTTTGATGGAAATAATTTTTCTCTGCATAACTTAAATATCAATAAGACTACCGATGGTATCGGCTTTTTCGGGGGAGCATATTCGGCAAGTATATCAAACTTGACTATAGCGTCCGGTACGGTGAAAGGTGGAAAATATAATACTGGAGGGTTTGTAGGAAAAGCAAGCGCTTCTAAGTTCTACAACCTAACAAATCATGCTAATATAAGTAGCGGAAGTCAAGTAGGAGGGATTATAGGTGGTGATATGGACAGCACTTACGACTCTTTGGTAAACTATGGTACTATTATAACTCCAAGTGAAATAGTAGGAGGAATAGTAGGTGTTACTAATGCTAATGTGAGTAATGCAGCCAATTATGGAAATGTAACCGGGGGAAGCAAAGTAGGAGGTATCGTAGGGCAGGGCCGCGGCAACACTGTTTCTAATACTGTAAACTATGGTGCTATCTATGCGAAAAGTTCGTCTATTCTTATTGTAGCAGGAATAGCGTTTGATAAAGTGCTAATAAACGGATACAATGCAGGAAAGATAACTGCCGGTGCATCTACTTCTAATATCTCTTCAGTAGGCGGAGTCGCTGGTAGTAATAATCTGTACGCACTAGAAGGAACTCATGCTAAGATGTCTCATACTGTTACTGCCGGATATAGCGGTGCGTGGTATGACGCTAGTGGAAATAAGACAAAGAACGCTGTAGTCGGCACTCAAAATGAGCATGTAAAAGGTACGATCCAAGATTCATTGAACTCTTGGGTAGTTGCGGAGAATGCAAAAGGCACTAATACTGTTAAGTATGAAATGTGGGGTTATGACGCGAATGGACGTCTAGAATTACAAAATTCCCTACCAGTAGTATCTAAAGGCTTCACTGATAAAAAAGGTATTAATGCTACAGTGCCAGAAGTAGCAGTTTTTAATGATAAGTATGAAATCAAGATAGATATAAATAACGGATATCACGGAGTGCGACCTGCGATAAGTATAACTGGTGATGAGGGGTTGCTGACAAATCAAGTCATCACACCTACTGGTACAGGAGATGATATCACGGCATACACTATCACTTATGACATGGGTGAGCCGACTGACGCACAGCTTGATCTTGTTATCAATATAAAGCTAGATAACAACCCTGCAGTGGCGAATATAGCGAATATAGTATATAAGGGAAAGGACAAGTCGGGATCATACCAGACTATGACGACTAGTGAAAGTGCGTGGGGAAAGCTACCAGTGGGGTATCTTGCAAGTCACGCAACTGGTGGTGCAAGTACTTACCCGACAGCGACTAAGCCACTTAGTGAGTGTGCTGGCTGGTATGCCGATGACGGACTTGCTACAAAAGCTCCGATACTAGATGATAAGTATATAGTTACAAGGCATAATATGGATCTTGTCTTGTATGCTGACTGGAAAGTGGCGGAGTTTGCATTTGAAAATGCGGTATATGACTTCGAGTATAGTCAGAACGTAAGTCAAGAGGTAGGACTACCTAGTGGCGATACTACCTCTGGCGATTTTATCGTCAAGCTAGGCGGTAGCCTTGTCGGCGATCTTGGAGTACCAACGGGGGTATTACCGAGTGGGATAAAGGTAGAGCGTACTACAGTCGGCGGAAAGACTAAGCTAGTATTTACTGGTACGGCGAGTGCTGATGTGAAATCGGGCGGATATATGGTCGAGATATCACTAGAGGACAAAGTCAGTGGGCATATCGTGACTGGTACGATTACGATAAATATAACACCTAAGAATATATATAACGCGGAGATAATACCGCAAGATCAAGAGCCGAGCGGTGGATATATATATACCACGCAGGCTATAAATCCGAAGTTTTCAGTACACGGAGCGTACACTGATGGCGGTACTGCCGTTGAGATAAAAGAGTTTACTACAGTATTCGGCGAGAATACAAATGTCGTAGACGGATCTTCAGCAGAAGGTGCTATTACTATAACGCTGAATAGTGGTAATTACATATTTGACAGTTCGGGCGTGAAGAGTGCTGAACTAATCGGGAACTTCGATATATTGCCGTTTAATATTACGGTAGTTGACTGGGATATGACAGGGGTTATGGCAGGTACTGCACAGGATATACCTACATTTGAGCATACTGGAAACAACATATATCTACCGAGTTATTTCACAGGTGCGACGGGCAAGAGGATTGACTTTGCTGCGTATGTGTCGACAAGTGCTACTACTGATGGCGTGACTGGATTGTATGCCGAGCCAGGCACTTATTACTCGCATATATCATTAGATAGGAGCTTAACTGCTAGCATGAGGAGTAATTATAGCATGGACGCTAGCGTGGTAACTTATGCTGAGTACATGATAAGGATCAAGCTAGACACAGGCGACATCACGGTCGAGGTGCAAGGCGTGCCTGATGGTGGATTTGTATATACAGGCAAGCCGATAACGCCGATAGTTAAAGTCGCTAATAGTACAGGCTCTGGTGCACTTATACCTGAAAGCGAGTATAGACTTACTTATAACAATAATAGGAACGCGGGCGTAGAAAGTGCTGATATCGTGATTAATTTTGCTGTAGATGGTAGCATATACGGCGGAACGGTAATAGTAAAATTTACTATTAAAAAAGCACAAGCAACGGCGGTGTGGAGTGATCTAAGCAGGAGTTATAACGGCAAAGCACAAACACCGACAGCGACGATTGACGGGCTTGGTGCTGATGGAACGATCACACTTGACGTAGTGGCAGCAAATGCTATTGACGTAGCCGAGTATAGTGCGAAGGCGTTACTTGAGGCTAGCGGTACGCATGCAGGGAACTATGACCTTTCTAATACTACAACGAAATTTAATATCGTGGTATTTGATATCACGAACGAAGTAATAGACATCACTTTCAAGAAAAATAAGTACGTATATAACGGTATCGCACAAAAGCCAGAGATCGCGACTATTATGGTCGGGGTCGTAGATATAATGGTCGATGGTGGTATGAGTATAACGTACAAAGACAACATCAATGCAAGAGTTAAGTCGGTGGCGAATGCTCCGATAATGCACGTAGAATATGCTGATGGCGGGAATATATCGGGTAAGTTTGATTACAAATTCACTATCGCGAAAGCGACTATTACGGTTACTTGGGAGAACCTATTACAAGAGTATGACGGCACTGCTAAGTTTGTAAATAATGCATTTACTATAGACGAGGTGCAGAAGGGCGAATTTAGTGCGTTTAAGATGAAGATAGTGTATACTCACTATGTTGACGGCTTAGAAGTAGAGCTTGCTGAGCCTACAGAGGGCGGTTTTTATGCGGTAAATTATGTGATAAAAGATAGTGAGCTTGCGAAGAACTTTATATTCGTAAATGCTACTAGTGAGCTACAGATAACAGGCGGAGACGAGGAGCAGTATATCGTAGAGATAGTGATCGAAGGCGGACTTATCGACAGACCGTACATCGGTAAAGCATACGATAAAACTACTTTAAATATCAGCCTTATAGTGAGGCATAAAGGGCAGTTGGTGTCGATTGCTGAAGAGTTTGCTACTTGGACATTTGGAGAAAATACGAGCGTTGGCATGGCTACTATCAAAGTCGACATTTTAAAGAATGGCGTGATCGGTAGTGCTGAAGTATCGTTTAATATCGTACAAGCGGTGGTTGAAATCGTTTGGGAAGGCGAGTATATCATCAAAGACTATTCGGATAGACCTGTCGGATATTATATCGACGCGAACGGGGATAAAATAATCCTAACTGATACTGAAGTGGACGCGACTATTGCTGGCGAGATAAAAGTCGGTAGCTTGTCAAATCCGAATTACGTGCCAGCAAGTAACGAAATACATAAGTATGCATATATAAAAGTCGAGGATATTACTTGGGACGAGAAGGCGACATATGTAGAAAATAATACTTATCAACGTCCGATACCTATGTATAAGGGCAAAGAGCTATTGCATGTGGCGGAGCTTGAAGACGGCACCGCGATAGTCGGTGACAAGTCGATATTTACTGGTAAGTATAGAATAAACGTACTAGGATATACTGGTAAAACTTACGAGATACGAGCATTGACAGTGGACCTAAAAGACGACAACGGCGAGCTTGGCTCGATTGAATCTGATCTAGGTTTTGCAGTCGGAACTACTGCCGTGATCACTCGTGAGATGGACACAGCGAACATAAACGTGACAAGCGTAGCGGAAGGATTTGGTATCGGATACCTTGTAGATATCGAGATATTGCTAGGCGGAGTGCCGATCGTGACAAATGGCGAGACTTATAGCGTGAAGCTGAAGATCCCTGAGGGTATCGACGCGGGTGCGACTATAAAGATGGTGTTTGTGACTGATGACAAAGAGACGGTAGAGCTACTTGCCTCTGAGGTGGTGGACGGATATATCACTTTTGATATCACGCACTTTAGTTATTATGGCATTATCACGGAGCAAGAAGTGTCTGGATCGGTTTGGGACAAAGTGGCGGGTATTGCTAGTGATTATTGGTGGGTAATACTACTTATCGTACTGGCTATAATACTACTAATAATATTAATCATCATACTTACAGGCAAAAAATATTACATCGTATTTAACGGTAACGGCTCTAGTAAGGGCGTTATGCACGAGCAAAAATGCAAGATGAAGAAGTATGTTTGCATTGCTACAAATAGAATGATTAGAAAAGATTACAAGTTTGTAGGCTGGTCAAGAGCAAATAGCGGAGAGGGCGAGCTTATCGCTGATAAGCAAAAAGTATCCGCACTAAGTATCGTTAAAAATGAAAGAATAAATCTATATGCACAGTGGCAACAGCTAAAATGCATGGTGAAATTCGTGACTAATGGCGGTAGCATAATCGCACCGGTAGTACTGAACTACGGCGATAGGGCTATGGCAAGTGAAGCGACTAATCGTGATGGATTTGAGTTCGGTGGCTGGCATACGGACGCGAGTATGAATGTAGCATTTGACTTATCGTCACCAGTGACAGCTGATATCAGCGTGTTTGCGAAGTGGGATAAGATCGAGAAAGTAGTAGAAAAAGTGGTAGAAAAAGTAGCGGTAAGTGTCGAGCCAAAGCACGATAATAGTATCGGTATTTTCGAAGCACAGCTAGCTGCACAAACGCTAGTAATGCAAGAGCAAATGAAAGCACAACAAGAGATGATGCAGTTACAACAAAAGCAGATGCAAGAGCAAATGTTAGCACAACAAAAGATGTTGAATGACAGAATAACTGAGCAATTGGCGGCGCGATCATTGCCAGAAGTACCTATACAACCACAGCCTTTACCGCAGTTAAATCAGCCGTATTATGGCTTTAATAACAATATGCAGTCACCACAGCCACAAATTTATGACGCACAGGGCAACCCGATCGTTAATGATTTGCAAAAGCAACAGCAGTACTTGAATATGCAAGCTCAACAGCAGATGTATGGACAGCAGATGTATGGACAGCAGATGTATGGATATAATCCTCAAATGCAAATGCCTAATCAGTCTCAATCGAACTTGCCACAGGTCTATGACGGAGAAAGACGTGACGGGATGGACAAGAATGATATCAAGGAAGTGATGTCAAGCATGATGGAACTGATGACGACAAATATGCGTCAGATATTCGAGGCACAAGCCGAGGCGGAGATCGCAAAGGCGGCAAAGGTCAGTCTTCAAGAAGAGGTTGACCAAGACATGAGGGATTTTGAGAAGATAAAGCGTAATATGCAGCAAGAAGAGCAAAAGCATGTTGTTGCTGATGAGATCTATTACGGTGGTAAGGATAGGAGATTTGTAATACCGCCAGTCAAGGTAGTGATGACAAAAGAAGAGCGTTATAACATGCTTGATAAGAGTCAAAAACGCAGATATGACAAGCTATTTAAGATGGTATCGAACAAGGTAGAGACTAGAACAACGAACTCTGAAATGCACGATAACTTCAAGATCGGTAGTAGTCAACTGCTTAAAATCACGATAAATGCAAACGTTATCATCGCACACTTGCTTATCCCGAATGACGGCTTGAGTAAGTACGAACGCGACACTGATATCAAGCTAAAGCAAAAGCCAGTACTGGTTAATGTGACTGATGAAAAGTCTCTAAGTACGGTTATGGATATCGTTGAGATGAATTATATAACAATAATCGAAATGCGAGAAACTATAAAGCTAGAGAAGAGACTTGCTAAGAAAAATGCTAAAGAGATAGCTAGTAAAACTACTAAAAAGTAATTTACTATTCGCGATGATAGGTGTATTTGTAGTGGGGGTTTGTTGATTGACTAGTTATGATTTTAATTATCTAGTGGTTATTTATTGATTATAAATCCATGATTAAATACATATGATGGAGTTAGGATTGTAAGTAAATGAGTGCAATCGGAGAGCAATGACGATATTAAGTAGACAATTTTATTGATAACTCAGCTTGCTTGATTATAATGATTATTCGCATAAGAATGATAACTAAATAATAAGACAAAATTAAAAGCTCCGAAACAGTTATGTTTCGGAGCTTTTTGTGTATTCATTTGACTTATTGATTTGACTTATTTGTTTGACTTTTTAAGAGATATTTTACCTGACTTGATACTGTCTATGAATCCTATTAAGATAGTCCATACATATGCACAAGTTTTCGGGATCATAAGTAGTCCGATCATTGGGAATTGATCCGCCCAGAACAGGACAGGGATATAGAAACCAAAACTTAGTATGATAGTTACGAACATAAAGTAGTAAGGTTTGTCTTTTGTTTTGATAGCGGATACTGCGAATAAAACTATTATTATTATGCCCATTATCGCAAAAGGAACATTACGTAGTAGCGTCCATAGGATAGTGCAATCGGCGTTATTTAGCCAGTTGTTTTGAGGGAAGAAACAGCATATAACACGCATTGCAGCAAGCAATGAGTATATGATTGTTAGGTAGTGTTTGCCTTTTATTTGATAACGAATACGCCATATATAATATAGTATAATATAAAAGCCTGTCATGGTGATAGACGTGATAAGTTTTCCTATGCCAAGTGCGGCAGCGTAAGTTACGAAACCATCTTCGGTGACTAGTGCCATTATACGCGGTATTAGGTGAAAAGCGTCACCAAGACCTAGTACAACCGCCATTATGCCGAATGCTAAAGTTTGCTTGTCGCCTTTGCTTTTGGCTATCATTATAACACCTATACTAGTGACGATGATAAGGTATAGTATGTCGAAAATTGGTTCCATAATTGCTTGCATGATGTCCTCCATTGCTCTATTATAATTACATTATAACATATAATCATGATTTCAAACAATAATAATTCGCCTTAATTGCGTTTATGGATATAATAAGCGATGTATGTGCTATCAATGTAGATTTTCTTACAGTTGTCCGAACATGAATTGAACGCCGAATGATACTAATACGACAAGCAATGAGATGATAAAGCCATGTAGCATAGGTTTAAATCCTGACTTAGACAGCTTTTTGAAGTTTGTCTTTAGCCCGATAGACGCTAGTGCCATTACCATTAAAAATTTGCTTATCTCTGAGATGATGTCACTTGCAACGTCGGGGATTATTCCACTGCTTTTTATGCCGACCATCACTAAGAATAGTATGATGAAGAACGGACATATTTTCAAGAAATTTATCTTTGTCTTTTTTGCGTTCTCATTAATATTGATCTCTGTGACGTTAGGGGGGCAAAATGGCATGTCATCAGAGGCGCTATCGATATTACTTGCTGTATGAGAGCTTGTAGAAACAAGTGCAGTTGTATTTTCAAGACTTAGATTAGCGATAGCTGTATCGGAGCTTATAACCGCTGAAGCTAGTTTTTTGCGAGTAACATGCTGTTTGATAAATGAAAATATTATCACTACTGGTATTATTGATAATGTGCGTGTGAGTTTTACGATAACGGCGAAGTTGCCCGCTGCGTCCGAAAATGCGTATCCCGCTGCGACAACACTGCTTGTGTCATTTACCGCCGTGCCAGCCCATAGACCGTAACCGAGGTCGGACATGTGAAAAGCCTTTCCGAGTATAGGGAAGAGGATTACCATGAAAATATCGAATATGAATGTGGCCGACATAGCGTATGCGATATCGGTATCGCTAGCGTCAATCACTGGAGAAATAGCGGCTATTGCACTACCTCCGCAAATACCAGTTCCCGCTGATATAAGGCTAGATAATTCCCAGTTCATTTTAAATAATCTACCGAATAAGTACCCGAAGAAAAATGATGTAAAAAGCGTAAAGCACATAACTATAAGTGAGAACTTGCCCACTTCTAATACTTGGCTGAATGATAGGCTAGCACCCATCAGTACTATTGCTGATTTAAGCAGTATTGATGATGAAAATTTTAGTCCGCCTACGAAATACTCTTGCTTTTTCATAATCAAAGGATTTACAAGCATTCCTAATATCAATGCGATTACCCCGCCACTGATCAGCCCGTATGGTATTAAACTAGATATTAATACTCCTACTACGGCAAGTATTGCTGATAATATGATCCCTAACGGATATTTTTTGATAACTGTAACTACTTTATTCATTCACGCACCTCACTTTTTTATCTATAAATATATTATAACACTTGACAATGAATAAGTAAAATAGTATAATAATATCAAATAGATAAGGAAAAGGTTATGTATGACGATAAGACATCTTAAAGTATTTATATGTGTAGTAGATAATAATGGCATAACAAGAGCGTCGGAAAAGCTATTTATCGCTCAGCCAGCAGTGAGTCAGACAATATCCGAGCTGGAGAAGTATTACGGCGTGAAGTTATTTGATAGGTTAAGTAGGAAACTTTACCTTACACCGTACGGCGAGAAGTTGCTAGCATTTGCACGCCAGTTGTGCGGTAACTTTGACGATATTGAAAGGGAGATTGGGCGTAGTGGCACGGACGAATTAGCTTATTTGAGGATAGGTGCGACCGTGACTATTGGTACATGCCTTTTGCCTGATTATTTAAGTAAATTTAATAGTTTAAATAATTGCCAGATCAATGTAGATGTAGAAAACACTGCAAAGATCGAGCGAATGATATTAGAGAGCAAAATAGATATCGGACTAGTTGAGGGGCGTATTGAGAGCAAAGATATTGTATGTGTACCGTTTTATAAGGATGATATAATATTTGTGGCGAAGGATAATAATGTCAAGATGGAAAATATTATCGCAAGGGAGCAAGGCAGTGGTTCGCGTGATGCGGTAGTGGCAAATCTAGCTAGTCTTGGCATGCAATCTTTAAAAATATGGACGATCTCGAATACGGAATGCATTAAAAAAATGCTAAAACAAGGGCTTGCAATAGGTGCGATGTCAAGTCTATTATTGACTGCGGAGCTTGCCGTTGCGTCCCTTGTCGACTTAAATATCGGCAAAATTAATAGAGATTTTGTCATCGCGTATCACAAGGATAAGATAATCACGCAAACAATGGCTGATTTTATTCAGCTTGTTAAGTGCGACAGCTGATGTAGATTATAGCCTTTTATTATTAAAAAAATCAATTCCTCATCAGAAAATATTGAAATTTTTTTTCAAATAATCTCTGCTGAAAGAGCAAATTAAGTAAGTAAATTATCATATAGCCTGCAAAATCAATTGTGATTATTATGGTATAAAATCATTTCCGATTAAAAGCTATTAGTTATATACAAATAAATTAATACTGCGTGGATAGTTTATCCACGCAGTATTTGTATTGTCAAAAATATCTATTTCATTGCGATATTGCAGGGTATATTTCAGTGAAATGTGTCGTCATAAATGTGTCGTAGTGTTGTAGCATTGCGATGATCACAGTGTTAGCAGCTATATATCATTACATATTTATCACTATAATGTATTACTTTGTTTTTAGATAGAAGAGCGTTGTATCATTTGTTATAGCGTTGTTTGACTAGTTTCGGGTATGTTTTCTTGTGCTTTATGAAAAGCCTACTAAGGTGCTTTTCGTCGCAATACCCTAGTTGATCGGCAATTTCTTTATTGGTAAGTCCGCGTTTTAGCATTTCTTCCGCCATGTCTAGCTTGTACATAGTGCTAAATACATACGGTGTAGTGCCGTACGCACGCTTAAAGTCGATGATTATTTGATTTTTTGTAGTGTCGAACTTTTCAGCCATGCTAGCAAGGTCGAACTTTTCGTCAAAGTGTGTGCAAATGTAGTTTTTTATTTTGCTAGCTTTGTTTTTTACATTCTTATCGTGTATTTGATAGTTTTGTGTTTGCAGTTGCTTAGCTGTGATAAAAAGCTCAGTAAATAGTTTAGATAATTCTATATCTGAGCTAGCGGTGTAGTCGGTGAATATATCAAATAATTTTCCGATTATGCAGGTATAGTCGCCTTTTGAGACAGCCACGTCGATGTCATTAAAGCATAGATTGTATAGCATGTCAAATAGCTTTCCTTCGCCGTAAAACCACATTCGCTCGTACGGGTCATCAGCGTCAGTAAAGTATTCGTATGTCCGTTCTTTAGGCACTATGTAAAAGTTTCCTGCCTCTACAGGGTACAGTTTGCCACCGCAAATTATGCTACCTTTTCCGCTGATCACATACTCAAATATGTATATTTTACTATCCGTTTTTGAGCAGTAGAAATACTTATTTTTGAGTGTTGTGCCTGCGTTATATAGATTAAACAAATCAGGCTCGTCTATATTTATAGGTATATTCTTTTGTTAAGATCGTCCATCATTAGCACCTCTATTATTATGATTATTTGCAAGTATATATGTATTTTAGAGCATTACCCGATAAAAAGCAACTATTATAGCATAATTCGTGATAATGTGCGAGAAATATGTGATATCGTGGGTTGAATTTAGCACTATGATAGTATATAATAGTATTGTGAATGATTTATAGATGGTATTCTAGTAGGTTTCGCGTGGCGATTTAGCTTGCTATTGATGATTATTTTATCATTTTTACGAGCATTATTATGCTCTACTGGGGGATTTATGAAAACTATACAAGTGCAAAGAGGTAGTACGACATTAAAACTACTTAGTAACAATTTGAAATACGAGGTCGAACAAGATGGGTTTAGCTGGCGTGGTGACGGTAGAAAACCACATATATTTTTCCAAAAGAAAGTATTTGGTAAGTATTTATGGTTTCCTAAGGCGTTCAGCTGGGCGAAAAAGATCAGTCATCGCATTGATGGCGATAAGATAATCAGTACTTATTCTGGCTTTCTACTAGGGTTCGCAAAGCTATCACTCTCACTAATAGTTACCGCTGAAATATTAGATAATGGGAAGATTGACTTCTCTATAGAGTCGACTAATGAGAGTGGTATGGATATAAAAGCCGTATACTTTCCACAGCCTTTTAATGCGGTTAAGTTCGATAGAAATGACAGCTACACCATTGATCCTATGCGTCAAGGCTTTATGTTGCCTGACAACTGGAAGACTAATCGCGGTCAAATATATCTTATGACTAAATACTGGAGAAAGGTAAGTATCGGCGATGCGTATCTCGGTCTTTGGGGGCGTGTGTGTGGTGGTAAAGGCTACTCTGCGGTAGTAGAAGACAGCAATGATTGTTCGCTTTTTTCTTGCTACGGCAAAAGCAAATCATTCCTTACTTCTTCGAACTGGTATTCGACGCTTGGTAAGCTAGGTTATAAGCGTACTATCCACTATCATTTTATGGATGATTGTGACTATGTAGACATAGCTAAAGACTTCAGAGCGAATGAACAAAAGAAGGGAGTTTTGACTACTATTGACGAGAAAATTAAGTCAAATCCAAACGTCGCAAAACTGATAGGTACACCAGTGATTCACTGGCGAATTATGGACAATAATGTGCCTGAAAGTGGTCTATATAAAAGCACTAAAATAGGCAAGGTTCTATACAATACTTTCGCTGATACAGAGGCGGAATTTAAAAGATTTAAAGCACTTGGTCTAGAGCGTGCATACGTGCATACTGATGGTTGGGGCGTGCGTGGTTATGATAATCTTCATCCGTACATTCTCCCTCCTTGTGCCGAGGCTGGTGGCTATGAAGGCATGAGGAAGTTATCAGACACATGCGAGAAGTTAGGTTATGAGTTTGGGCTTCATGACCAGTATAGAGATTGTTATCAAGATAGTTCCGTCTACGAAGAGAGTAAGTGCGTTTTTGATATCAATATGAAAAAATCATACTGTGACTATTGGGCGGGCGGTGCGCATAACTGGCTAGACAGTACGCTTGCTAAACCATTCGTCGAGAGGACTTATCGCGAGCTTGCCGAGAACGGTGTAAATATAAAAGGAACGTACCTTGATGTGTGGGGGATTATGTGGGGTGATGAGAACTATAATCCGAACCATACTACCACTAGAACAGAGAGCATAAATGCACGTGGTGAATGCTTCGACATGCTTAGAGCAAAGGGTCTTATCATGAGTAGTGAAGAGATCGGCTGTAATATGGTGCAGTACCTTGACTTAGTTCATCACGCACCTTATGCGGTTACTCCTCAAGGCGGGGGTATCGGTGTCGGTGTGGCAGTTCCGATCACAAACTTAGTCTATCATGACTGCGTATTTGTACCATGGCACTGTGAGGGCAAAGGTGGTTGGGGTATCCCTGATGGCGACGCTGGTAGGCTTCATTGTATACTTAATGGTCAAACTCCTTACTTCAACAACTCTATGGCGAGCATGGAAAAAGAAAGTGATAAGGTGCTTGCTGACAGGATAAAACAAACTTGCGAGATAGCTAAAATAAACGAAAAAGTATATAACGCGGAGATGATAAGTCACAAGTTTTTAGATGATAAATATAGAGTTCAACAGACAGTATTTAGCAACGTCGTTAAGATAACTGTTGACTTTGATAAAGAAACTTACAAGGTAGAAGGGTAAAAAATTATGATAAAATTAACTACAAAAAAATACATGGCGGGGACTGTGCATGAGCCTAGTATATTGCCGTCAATCACTAATATGTTGAACGTGCAGAATGCAACAAAAACATCGATTGATGACTATGAGGGGCTATATATCGGATACGGTAAAAGACATAACTGTTATCCTTATCGTGAGCAGAATAATTACTCGCTAGAGGTAGAGCAAGACGTGCCAATATTGATACTAGAAAATGATACAATGTATGCCGAATTCTTGCCAACTCAGGGCGGTAGATTATGGAAACTTATCAATAAAAAAAAGGGTATAGATCTACTATATCATAACGACGTGATAAGGTATAGAAACTTGTCTACAAGGAATGCATGGTTTAGCGGTGGCGTGGAGTGGAATATAGGTATTATAGGTCATACTCCATACACTTGCGAGAGCTTGTACAGTGCAAAAGTTCGCGGTGCAAACGGTGAGGAAGTGCTTAGATTTTATCAGTTTGACCGCGTGCGTGAAGTGTATTATCAGCTTGATTTTTGGCTTGATGATCAGAAACTTTTGACACGTGTATGGATACAAAATCCTAGCGAGGAAACAAGGCCAATGTACTGGTGGAGCAATATCGCGTCGCCAGAGTTTAAGGGTGGTAGGATTATAGTGCCAGCGGTCGGTGCTTATAATAATAGTGATGGTATTGGTATAAATAAATCCACTATCCCGATAGACAAGGGCGTGGACGTTTCTTACCCTGAAAACATACTAGAAACTATAGATTATTTCTACGATATAAAGGATAGATCGCCTAAGTTTATTGCGAATGTTGACAGCGATGGAAATGGGCTTTTTCAGTACTCTAGTAGTAGGCTGAAAGGACGCAAATTATTTAGTTGGGGACACGTAGCTGGATCACATCATTGGCAAGAGTTTTTGACTGATAAGGCAGGGGATTATATAGAGATACAAGCGGGGCTAGGCAAGACACAATATGAGTGTATACCTATGCCACCTAAGACATCATGGAGCTGGGTAGAGTGCTACACTGATATAAGTCTAGGAGTGCCTGTAGATAGTGAATATGACAAGCTAGTATCATGGACATCGGATATGTTTGACGCTGATCAAATGGATGATCTATGTGATAGTACACTAGGCGATATCGCGAAGGTGAAAGGTGAAGTTATCTGGCAAGGTAATGGATATGGTTATTTGCAAAATATAGTTAAAAATGACTGCCCGAAACATCTACAATTCTCACCTTGTAATGAGAGCGAAAAGTGGATAAAACTAGCAGAGACTGGAGTGCTTGAAAATGTAGTGCAAACGGATAGTTTTCTAGTCGGAAATACTTATAGAAAACTACTACTTGATAATGAGAAAAATAACTGCACAAACTGGAACTTATATTATCAGCTTGCACTTATAGAGCTAGACAATAATAACATTGATAAAGCGAGTGAGTATGTAGTAAAAAGTATGTTGCTAGATAATAATTATCAAAATAATCACTTGTATATGAATATACTTATCATCAAGAATGACGCGAATTATATATACTATGCAAACAAAATAATAGCGATAAAAAATGATAATTTTGCTGTAGCAGAAGATGTATTTAAGATACTTCTTAATGCGAGGAAAAATACCTTACTTATAGATAGTTTTGAGCTGTTAAGCGAGGACGTAGCGAGCAACTCGCGAATTAAAATGTATTTAGCGGTGGCATTACTTGCAGTCGGCAAGGCAAAAGAGGCGGAAAATATCATTGCAAATGAGAACTTTTATGTGAATGATTATAGAGAAGGCGATAAGATGTTGAGTGTATTATATAAAGGTATCAGGATGGCTTTATATGGTGAGAGTTCGGATAATATAATCGTACCGAAGCACCTTGACTTTGTGGTAGTAAAATAATATAAGTGCATGTAATAAATACAGAAGAAGTAATATATAAAATTATTTGCATGTGTGATAAAATCCTTTTATAATACATAATGCATTTATCAATCGTATTATAATAAAACTATACAAATAATCAGTATAAAATGCTTTATTATCGGGCTATAAAAATTCTCATATTATTGGTATAAAATACTCATCAATAATGTAAGAATTTTTTTTATAAAATATGCTTAAATCGTGCAAGAAAAGGGAGTAATAATATGACTACGAAAACACTGACATTTGATAAGACAATTAAAGAGTGGGATGAAGCAATACCGTTAGGTAATGGTGACCTAGGATGCCTTATATGGAATAAGTCAAATAGGCTTAGATTTAGCATAGACAAGGCTGGGATTTGGGACTGTAGCAACCCGCCAAAAAATCAAGAAAATTACAGTTATCAAGACATGAAAACGCTTGTTAAGCAACGAAATCAAAAGGAAATAAATGCGAAGTATGACGACTGTTATTTTAATACGACGCCTACAAAATTACCCACTGGAAAGATCATACTTGATCTAGGTATAAAGTCGAATATCCTATCGACACTTGATATGAAATCCGCGGAAGCAACGCTCGATATAAGTGATGTGAAGTTGCAAAGTTTTGTGCATGCTGAGGACGATTACGGACTTATAAAAGTAAACAAAACTAACGTAAGAATAAAGGTAGAAAACCCTAAGTTCGGCGATATAAAAAAGAAGAGATTTGGTCGCACTTTTAGCGGGACTGTACAAGCATTAAGCAACCTTAGATATGAGCGTGCTGAGTTATGTCAAGAGGGAATAGACGATGTCAATATCCAGTAATTTATACAGAAGACTAATGATAGTTATTACGGTATAGTAGTCGCAAGTAAGGTGGTGGACGGTAGCACACTTATCGCTTATACTGTCGGTATAAGTGAGGACAAATCATTCTTGCAAGAAAGCCGTAAAAAAGTACTAGACGCTATAGCTACTGGCTATGAAAATGCTATATGCAAGCACAAGGCATGGTGGAGTAACTACTGGTCAAAAAGTGATATCGTATTGCCTGATAAGTTTATAGAAAGGCAGTATAATTTCAATGCGTATTTACTAGGATCATGTAGCAGAAAAGGCAAGTTCCCTATGCCACTACAAGGCGTATGGACTGCTGATAATAATGGACTTCCACCGTGGAAAGGCGACTATCATCATGATCTAAATACACAGATGTCGTACACTAGTTATTTGAAGGCTAATAGGCTAGATGCGGGTGAAAGTTTTATAGATTATTTACTAGACATGAGCGAGGCGGGACGCAAGTTTTCGAGTGAGTTTTACGGCGTAGAGGGATTGTGTTTGCCATCGGTTATGGACATACAAGGCAATTCGCTAGGCGGGTGGTGTCAGTACTCGCTATCGCCTACAAATCAGCTGTGGTTATGTGATATAATGGCGAGGCATTATTTTTTCACTGGTGATAAGCAATACTTAGAAAATCGTATGTATCCATACATGAGCGAAGTGGGCGGATTCATGATGAATATGCTTATAGAAAAAGACGGGAATTATATGCTAGAGTTATCCACTTCACCAGAGATACATGATAATACGCTTAAAGCGTGGCTTACTCCTAATACGAACTATGACCTTGCTTTAATGCGAGCGTTTTGTGTGGACATGATAAAGACAAGCAATGCACTAGGCAAAGC
Source organism: uncultured Clostridia bacterium (assembly GCA_947038565.1). Taxonomy (GTDB): domain Bacteria; phylum Bacillota; class Clostridia; order Christensenellales; family UBA3700; genus MGBC100798. The sequence continues at coordinate 23,042 of CAMQWP010000016.1, read as the reverse complement.
GGATATTGCAAAGGTCTGGGAGTCGCGATTGAGCAAGTTCCATAATCTTGCGGTAAATGCTGATAACGTACTAATGCTATGCCCTGATGAGAGTCTTCGAGAGTCGCATAGACACCACGCACATTGCATGCCTATCTACCCGCTACGTACTATGAAGTACGATACTAATGAAAATAAAAAGATAATCGACAGCACTATTGCAGACCTTGAAAAGCTTACTATAAAGAATTGGGTCGGGTATTCGCTAGGTTGGATGGCACAATTTTACGCTGTTCAGTGTGACGGTGATAAGGCATTGAAAATGCTAGATGATTTCTTTAGATACTTCTGTACTGATAATGGTTTCCACAGTAACGGTGACTATAGACATAAGACGAAGAGCTTACTAAAATGTAGATTATTCACTCTTGAGGCGAACTTCGTAGCAATGGACGCGGTGCAAGAAATGCTAGTATTCAGCGAAGATAATGTGATAAAATTATTGCCAGCAATACCTAAGACATGGCTCGATTTGAGCTTTAAGAACTTGCGTTGCTATGGCGGTGTGCTAGTGTCATTAAAGGTAGCTAGTGGCGTAATCACTCAGCTAAAACTTGTAGCGGCGTGTGATATTGAGATAAAACTTCTCAGCGATAATATAAAGTTTGCATTTGATGTGCAGGGTGATATCGCATTGCGAAAAGGTGATATTTTGAGCTATGGAACTAGCGAAGTTAATGGCAAATAAAATTAGCTTGAGCTAGGTGAAATATGCCTTTAATTTGCCTTAATATGATAGTATGTAATAAGTGATAATTATCAAAAAATATATACTCGAATCATAATTGTATTACATGTTAAATATTGGTGCATACAGTGTATGTGCAAAGTGATATCATCAGCTATAAAAAGTAAAAAAAAATGCAATATCAAACAATATAAAATGAGGCACTCTATAGTAGAGTGCCTCATTGTTTTGCAAAGATTATTATTTATTTATTTTCATGGTTTTTGCGTAGTCTGTATATAAGCGATTGTACAAGCTCTTTATCATAGATTGATAAAGTATTGTACTGGAGCAAAATATCGCTCGCGTTGTTGCAATTATCCTCTCTATACTTGATAAAACCTTCGTAGTCCGCGTTGCCTACTAGAAAATCTACAGACACACCGAAATAATTTGCTATTTTGATAAGAGTAGCAATGTCTGGTTCACTTCGTCCTTTCTCCCAGTCGCACAAATTGCCTTGCGAAATACCTAAATATTCCGATAATGCCTTTTGTGTCATAGTATTTTCTTTTCGTAATTCCACCAAATTATTCATAGTCGCCTCCGTGTTGTAAAATCATATTGTATTAGATGTTGTGGAAATAATATCGTATTATTAGTATTTTTTATTGACAATACGAAAAATAAGTAGTACAATAAAAATATATACTTAAAACACGTATAGTATTAACATTATATCAACACATTATTAAATAAATATATATTGTGTGTAATAATTGGTTAAACATAATCAACATCATACTTAATGTGTTTGATTATGCACTATTGTAGTGTTAAATATATATAAACTTACTAAAAACTATAAGAGAGGTGGTATTATGATGAATAAAAAGTGGTTTGTAATTATAGCAATTATGGTCTGTGTATGTATGGCGTGTACATGCCTAGTTGCATGTGCTCCTAAAATAGATGGAGGTATCGAGGACGGTGACGGTAATGGCGACGGTGGCGACGGCGGAGGTGAAGTAATAGTTAAAAATGACTTTATTTTCGGTGTAACTGAACGCAATGAGTATTTTATACGCAAGTATATCGGTACTGATAAAGACGTTACGTTGCCAACAGAACACGAGGGTAATACGATAACTAGTCTTTTCTTATCTCAAACACATGATCCAGAGGCTAGTATAATGGCGTTTGCGGATACAACGATAGAGATACTTCGCATACCTGCTAACATTGTGAAAATCACAGGCTGTGACGTAGGTAACGTTGCACAAATGCAATGGACTATAAATGCATTCAGCGGTGCGACGAACTTGCAAAAAATTATTGTTGCTCCTGAAAACCCTGTATTTAGCGATATAGACGGTGTGCTTTACAACAAAGATAAGACTGTCATGCTAGCGTGTCCATATGATTATAAGAGCAAACTAGTCGTGCCAGAGGGCGTAATTGCCATTTCACTAGCGGCGTTTGGAAGTTATGCTATTGATCCGACTGATCCTACTGATATAGCGGAGTATAAAGGTTATGAGAGGAGTAAGTGGGGGCTACATTCTGCAAAGATTACAGAGGTTGAACTGCCTACTACATTAAAATATGCGACATTCCAAGGCTGTAGACAATTGAAAAGCCTTGACCTTAGCAAGACTCAAGTAACGGCGATTACTCTTCAGGGAATGAAGTATACTGAGTCGCTGAAGGAGATAAAACTCCCTGATTGCTTAAAGTATATCGGGATTGACGCATTTATAAAGAGTGGTATCGAGCGTATAGAGATCCCTGCTAGAGTATTGCCACGTAGCTTGTCTAATTATACTACGATTATGCAATATGAGGAAAATAATACATTAAAAGTTACTCAGTCTAGCGACATATTTGTCGGCTGTAGCGATCTTAAATACGTGTCAGCACCATCAGAGATTTTGTTCGGTGGAGGTTATAGAGATCAGCATTATAATAACTTCATTGGTTGCGATGCTCTTGCTGGAATACATGTGAATGGCAGTGCAACAAATAGCACGCATTATGCACCGCACTACAAGCGTTCTTCATCTATATTCGTGTCTGAAAGTATAGTAGTAGCGAATAGTTTTACTAGCCTTAAAGTGATCAGTTATTCTAATATATTGGAGAGTAAAATTATAAAAGATACTACAGAGTTTTTAAAGCATTACAAAGGCGTAGAGATAAGGATAAATAAATAGTATTCTATATCTATATATGGAGTGGGGATAGTTGTACAGAGTAGTGTGTCTACTTTTGTATGCAATTATCATCATTTTTTAATACCCGTATACAATATAAAATAATATAAAGATAAAAAAATGGAGGGGTAAACAAATGAAAAAGAAATTGATTGCAATGTGTGTAAGTGTACTGATGATGGCTGTGGCTGACGTAGGTGTAAGCTGTGATATACCTAATGATAATAGTCCTATCATCGAAGTACCTAGCGAAGTCACACTAGAGAATGTAAGTGTAGGCAATTTGTCACTAAATAGTAACTATTTTGTCGGAGAAAAGTTAGACACTAGCGGTGGTAAACTGCAATTGTCGTTTACTGACGATAGCGTAAAGGAAGCACATGTTACTGATGAGATGGTAACAGGCTTTGACAGCACGACCGTTGGTGATAAGGCGTACACGATCACGTATAAAGATCGTAGTATATCGTTTCAATATGTGGTAAGTCCTGCGGATGAAGTTATTATTCCTACTTACGAGCATGTAGCTACTGAAGAATTAGCGGACGGAACACTTGCCGTGACTGGTCTTAATGGAGAATATTCTGATACGATAATCATTCCTGCTATGATAGGTGGTAAGAAAGTATCTACTATTAAACAACTTGCTGTAGGGGATACTAATGTGTCGCATGTTAAAGTAATGGAAGGCGTGACTACTATTGGTGATCAAGCATTTTCGAGCAATTCGAACCTTGATAGCGTAACACTCCCTAATAGCGTAGTGGACATGGGCATAAATGTGTTCTATAATTGTAGCAGTCTTGAGTTCGTGAGTATCGGAAGTGGCGTTACAGAATTGCCAGTGGGAACATTTAGAGCATGTAGCTCGTTAGTAAAAGTGGATCTACCTATCACGTCGAAGAGTATCGGAAACACGGCTTTTTATAGTGCAACTGCACTAGATGAATTATTGCTTGGCGATTCAGTTGAGGTTATCGGAGATAACTCTTTCGGCAATTGCGTAATGATTAAGAATATAAACACCGAAGCGGTATTGTCAATTGGAGATAGTGCATTTTATAATTGCACAGCTCTTTAAGCTATCAATATTCCACTTGCTACAGAAGTGAAAGATGATGCATTTAACAATTGCACTTCACTAACTACTGCCGATTTATCAAGTCTTAACATCATACCGAAAAAAGCATTTGCAAAGAGTGCACTTTCGTCTGTTGTGTTTAGTGATGATTTAACTGATATTGGTGAGTGTGCGTTTGACGCATGTGCATTTACTGAATTAAATCTTCCAGTAAATATTACTACTCTAGGTATTTCGTGCTTTATGAATAATATTTCTTTGAAAAATATCGTGTTCGATATTGATTCGCCTAATCTTACTAGTATCTCCGATAATGCTTTTTGGGGCTGTAACATGCTAGAGTCCGTAAATATCCCTAAAAACGTAACATCTATCGCTAGTGCTGCGTTTTCGAATGCAGGCTCTGCACTAGACGCGGATAAGGTGTTCAATATTGATATGTCGCAGGCTGTAGGTCTAACAACATTAGGTGACAGCTGTTTTAGTGGCGTAAGACTTGCAGCGGACTTTGTAGTTCCTGCTAGTATCAAGCATTTTGGATATGGTGTGTACAGAGAGACTAGCGTAGTAAATGTAACATTTGCGGAAAACTTTGAACCAGTTACCGCTTATAATCTATTTACGCAATGCAACTCACTAAAAACTATTCAATACCCAGTATCTGCTACGACATTTGAGTCGCATTGGATATCAGGATGTTCTGCGATCGAGTCTATTGATCTTAGCTTAACTAAGATTACTGAGATTGTATCAAGTGCATTCAATGCTTATGATAGTGGCTGGAATGATTTAAAGAAAGTTATTATTCCTACTACTGGTCTTGCAACTATAGGCAGCAGTGCATTCAGCAATTGCAATATGCTTACCGAGATAATAAGTCTTCAGGATGTGAAAACTATTGGTGATAATGCTTTTAAAGGGACTGGCATTACTGAAATGATTATCCCTGAAGGCGTGACTTCTATCGGTGCGACTATATTTGATAATTGTGCAGAGATAACTAATATATCATTGCCGAGCACTCTTCAGACGGTAAATAGAAGAGGAATAGTAAATTTAAGTTGTGTAAAACTAACTAGTATAACTATTAATGTTGTTGATGTTAAGGTATTTGAAAATAATGATTGTTGGAGCTTAGGTAGTGAATATATAACAACAATGACTGACATATTTGTGCCACTAGAAAGTTTGGATGCGTACAAATCGCATTTTACTGATAGTTCAGCTATTATTAAAGCTATAGCATAATATATGATAAATGCAATATCAAGCATGTTTAATGTTACATACTTATAACAACGCGATTTGCAGTAAAGCGTGATCATATAGTAAAAAAAGCTGATTTTCATGATAAATAATAAAAATAACAACCTAAAGACATTGTCAAGGTTGTTATTTATTTTACCTAAGTGTTTAGTAGTCGTATCTAATTATGATAATTATATACAATTATAAAAATAAATCATCTATCAGAATTATATATACATATTCTTAAGCAGTATGTCTTGCGGTGTTAAATTTGATTTTATATTGTAATGTCGCAAAATATGTGATATAATAATGTTAATTATAAAATATACTTCAAAAATATTGCGGGGGGTGCGTTGTAAATGGAATTTGTACTAGAGTTTGTCATGACTTTATATCTTGAACTTGCCGTTGAGATAGTAGCTGATGAAAAGTTGACGTCTGTGCGTACTAATATACTTAAAGGTATTTGTTTGCTTATATCCACAACCATATTTTTACTACTGGTTATCGGTATATCATTTATTTTGGAAAACGGACTGCTTGTAAAGCAAGGAGTGATCATGACCGCAGTAGGCGGTGTTGCAGTAAGTATTCATGCTGTGCTTTTCGGGATATTGATATATAAGAATACAAAAAATAAACATAATGCACAAATTATTGACGCAATATCTAGTGATAGCAAGGCTACTGATGATATTGTAGATAATGACGCTACTGATAAGAGCATTGCTGATGACGCTACTGATAGGAGCATTGATATAGCGTAGAGCATTTAAGCATGTGTACATGCAATAGGGAGATATGTATATGATACAATTAGGGCTATATAAGCACTTTAAGGGCAATTTGTACGAGGTGATAGGTATTGCTAAGCATAGCGAAACTCTTGAAGACATGGTCATGTATAGACCGCTGTATGATAGCATAGCGGATTGTTGGGTGCGACCTGCTTATATGTGGGACGAGCTTGTCGAGGTGGACGGGAAGATGATGAAGAGATTTGACAAGGTATAATATAATATATAAGTATAAGTATGAATGTAGTATAAGCATGAATACATATAATCATGAATGAAGTATAAGTATAAAAGTAATATAATTATAAATATAAATGTAATATAAATAAAAAAATGCTATCAGCAAAAAACTGATAGCATTTTTATTGTTTTGATTGTGATTGACATTAAGTCAAGTTCATGTCAGGTTAGGTCAGTCATATAAGCCTATTTTTTAAAAACATAACTTATCAAGTCGATATCCTAACTGATAATGATAGAGCTATTAAACTGTAGGGAAAAGCGTAAGTCCAAAATGAGCATTGATGTCATTTAGTTTTAGACGCTTAGTTACTACATAAGTTTTTTTGCCGTAAGTCTTGTCGTTGTAAGGTGAAAATCTACCGTATGAAGTAGAAACGATAAGACCACTGCTATCTATAGTAAGACCTGCATAGCCAGTATCATCGCAAGCGAATTCTTCTGGTGCAGTTTGTTTACCTGAATAAGTGTGAGCCATCTTTACTACATAGTCGCCCTTGCCGTCAAGACCTTTCTTTAGATCAGAGTAGTCGCCTACCCAAGTAAGCCAACCGCGAGAGTACCACTCATTAACTTTGTGCTCTTGACCTATCTTCCAGTTGATTGAACGATAAGTGATAACAAGTTTGCCTGTAGTAGGATCGTACTCAGCCTTGTGACGCTCGCCAGTAAGCTCGTACGCAAGTTGTTTAGGCTCTGTCCATGTAGCACCCTCATCAGTAGAGAATATTACAAAAGAGTTAGAAGTCCTTGTATTAGCACGGAATATCATAGCTATCTCATTGCCTTCTGGAGATCTAACTACTTCAGGCTCGCAAAGCTGATATTTTTTCTCGTACTGCTCGTAATACTTCTCTTCCATGATCTCTTTAGGATATGACCAGTTCATTTGATCATTACCATCAGCGTCTTCATTAAATGTCAAGATAGACTTGTACACGTGGAAGTCGTAGTCGTGGAATATACCCATCCAGCTATTAGTAAGGTTGCCATCAGCGTCTTTTAACTGTGTCAAGCTAGCCATAGCAACGATAGCCTTAAAAGTGTTGTTAGGTGCGACAAAACCAGCCTCAGCGTGATCACTGAAATAATTCTTATGACTGCTCCAAGTAGCACCATCGCACTGGAATTGACCGTCGACAGTAGTGCCTGAAGTAGACACTGATACGTCGAAGCCTTCTCCGTCATACTTGCCCCAGCCTGGTCTAGCTGACGCTAAAACTAGCTTTTGCTCGCCAGCTTTGTCGCCAACGAAATCTAGCTTATATATAGTAGGAGTTTCTTCAGTAGAGTTGAAAGTCTCAGGAAGACCTGTGATTTTATTCCAAGTGACACCGTCGTCTTTACTTCTAGCAAGAAGTGTAGTACCTTTACCGTGACCGATAGGGTAAGCAGTTAAGATATCTCCGTTATCTAAAAGAACATTATCAGGGTGACCTAGATAATATTGCTTCTTGTTGTGAGCAGTTACTTTGTAAGTAGGAGAGTCTACAACGTTGTTTTGGAACATGTATGCATGGTTTGGATCTACATCGCTAGGCATAGACGATAAGTCAAGTACATTCATGTTGTAAGACGGTAAGCTCGCATCGTACTTAGAGCCACTACAAGCAGTAAATAGCATAGTAGTAGTCACAGCAAGAGCTACAACCGTGGTGAATAATAATTTTTTTTTCATAATTTTGCTCCAATATGTTTATTTTTTCATATTATAACATTCAATTATAAATTAGTCAAGTTTTTATAGAAAGCAAACATGATAATGATAACAAAAGTATTAAAGCTGTAAAATAAATGCACAATATTTCTATCAAACTTAAATTGCAACAATATAAATAATGTACATATATATAATAAATAAATATAAATAAACATTATAGAATGCCGATAAATAATATCAAGTATTATGCTTTGCATTTGTCAAACTTTGCCGAATAATGTGCAGTAACTTGTCGAAAATTGTCGGATAACGATATAAATTAGGTCGAATAATACTATATAATATACGGAATAGCAAGCAATTCGTCATGTGAAGAATTGTCGAATGTTGTCGAATAACATGCCGAATAATGCGAATTAACAAGCTTAATATCATGCAAAAGCACATGTCAAATATTGTCATATTTTGCTGATAAATGTATGTTTGATGTAGTAAAATGCAAGACCGATATTATATAAATTTATTCATTTGAGTAATATCACAAATGCAAAGTTTGACTTTTTTAATAAGTGTCAAGATCTCTATATCTGACCTAAAATGTTAAGATTGATTTTAGGTCGCGACAAAAGAAATTATTAACATATAATTAAGATTATGTAAAATTTGTGAAATATTGCGTAAATATTTAGAAAAATCAGTTGCAAGATTGTGTAAAGCAGTGAAAATAATATTAAAAATAGTAAATATGTGAATTTTACAGATGATTATGCGTCATGAGTTACTCATTTGCATACAATAGCATACAATATTGTAAATAATTAGTAAATAATACATATATATTGTATATATTTTAAAAACTTTATAGAGTTTTCTTGTATTACTTGCTTATTATGTCATGCGAGTAATCAGGTATTGCGTTAATGAATATAATTATGATATACTTATTTATATATTAAGCGAGTGTAATGTGATACATAAATGTAATTATATTATTTCGGTTAATCAAAATAAAATAGCAAAATTAGAAACAAGTTTAAAATTATGAGTACAACATTAAATTGTTTTGGAGGGGTGAAATTATGATAAATAAAAAATTAAACAACAGAATTGCAATTTCGTTGATAGCAGTGGTGCTTAGCATCATGATGGCTTTGTCAGTGACTTTTGTGGGTTTGTACAGCAAGAATAATCCGATCACTGGGGGTAACAGTGAAAACGGTATGAATGATGAGGGTTACTTTACTGCACCAACTGCAGGTTCTGGTGCTACTCTGATTTCTACGGAGGCTCAGCTTAAGGCTTGGCTATTGCTAACTGGTACTAATGCCGCGTATAAAGAGGGCGTTCTTTCGAGTGACGTTACCTTTACTCATGACGGTAATTATCAATTAGCATCTGATAGGATACTTCATGGTGCGGGTAAGACTATTACTTTAACGGATGTCGTTACATCTTCGGTAAAAGCTACTTCTGCGTTTAATTCTGCGACCGGCTACCTTACTAGTGTAAGTGTGCAAGCCGGTGACTTCACTAAACAAGTGACAGCACGTGGATCGTTTTTGTATATGAATCAAGGTACTATCACTGGTGTAAATTTTAATGCTGTTAATATTAATGTTGATGTGAATGATGCTACTGATAGCGGTCAAAATGGTAACCATAACGCTCATGGCATAGTAGTCGGCTTAAATCTAGGCGTGATAAATCAAGTAAATTTAAATATGACTGGTACCTATCGTGCTAAGCGTCTTGATACAAGAGGTACTTGTGTAGGCGTAGGTGGTATAGCAGGTTTTAATAGAGATCATTCTAATAATGGCAAAGGACATATACAGGACTGTAATGTTGTATATGGTAATGAAACTACTGGTGCAAGTTTGCAAGCCTTAGCACAGAGTTTCATAAAAGAAGGCCAATGTAACGCAATGATAGGCGGTATCGTAGGTTTTGCTGATGATTTTTCTAGCATAGTTAATGTGCAAGTAGAAATCAAGAAAGGTGCTAATTATAGTGGTAGTCAATACGCCTTTTATGCGGAAGCAGCATTTGAAAGTGGTGTAAGGGGTTCTCAGGCTTTTGCTGGAGGAATAATTGGCTTGTCGAGAAGTGAGGAAAGTTCATCTCTAGATGGTGCTATATACACTGATAACAGTACTAGTACTAGCACTTTAGGCAATAGGAGTATTCATGTGCAAAATAAATCTGGTTTTTCTGGTGCTCCATTAGCAAAGGGTATGTTCTATGGCTATTTTACTCCTCCATCTTCGGGCTTTAAAAATCAAAACTTTTTCTCTGGTAATAACTTTGATACTAATCTAGGTAATGGTGCCAGTCACGTTATAGTATTCGGTGTTATTACTGGTGGTACTATGAAATTTGTACCGGGTGATATGACAAGAGTAAGGTTCGATACCTTTGCGTCGCGTAATGACGACTCTATGATATATTGGGTGCAATTAAAAAATGGCGGAACTATAAACAAAACTGTAGAAACTTTTCGTACTTACAAAAAAGGTGACAGACATGCTTATGTAGATAAAGCGGTGCTTTCGTCAGTCACTCGTACTGAGATAAAAGTAGTTTGTGCTGAAGCAAAAGCACACACGCCTGTTACGCGTCCTGCTGACGTAGTTATAGAGTACGGCACTAAACATACTTTGGATCCTAATACTGTATTCAATTCATCGTCGATTGTTGGATATAATGCATCGAATTCTATGATAGAGTACAAGTTCCAAAAAGTTGGATCTAGTGATGTATTTGCATCGACTGATATTCTTGATGTAGGTGAGTATAATATAGTAATAGATGATACTAAACAGTTTTTATATCATAGCAAGACTGGCTCAGTAAATATGGTGCATAGTTTCACAAATATAAGTGATTATACTCGTGAGAAAGTCATCGTTGAGCCGAAGAAAATAGATGTTTCAAGTGTTACGTGGAATTATAATGATACTACTAACTTTGTATATGACGGAAGCAGTAAGTCCGTAGGTATTGTAGGGCTTGACTCAAACTTAAATGTTAACTACACTGGTACTTACAGTGCGGTGAATGCTAATGAGAACTATCAAGCAACTGCGAATATTAGTCCTAAAAATAACAATTATGCAGTTACTGGCACTACGCCAGCACCATTGAATTGGAAGATTAAAAAGGCTACATACAAGCTTAATATTGTTTTTAAAGATAAGAGTGTAGTATATAGTAGTTCTCCTCGAACACTGAATTATACAGGAACTCTTCCTGCTGGAGTGAGTGCTAGGTATGAGGGTGGTAACAATACTACGCTAGATGGTTTTACTGATGTAGTGACTGATCTTCAGATATCGTTAATCTTAACGGGTGACGAGATGAATTATGAACCTATCCCTACTAAATATGCGAAACTGACTATTACTCCTCAGCCGATAGACGTTAGCAGTACTGTATGGACTTATGCAAATGATTCTGTATATGACCCTGCGAAACCTTATATCTACGACAATAGACCAAAAGAGGTTAAGCTAGGAAGTCTTCCTGAGCATGTAGCAGTCACTTACGATAAGCGTAATAATATAAGATTTGCGGCTGGTGATTTTACTTCTACTGCTACAGTTACTGTACTTAATGATAATACTAATTATAGTATCGCGGGCGTGGCTCCGACACTAGACTGGAAAATTGCACATGCTACTTACGACATGTCTGGTGTTAAATTTGAAGCACCTGCCGATCTTAAATACACGGGCGAAACTTACCCTGTATTGATTAGCGGGAATCTTCCTACTGGATATGATGAAACTACTGATAAAGTATCAGTAGAGTATAAGGACGCAAGTGGCGCGGTATTTAATGGTATCACACATGTTGCACAGAGCGGTAAAATCACTGCATTCTTTACTAGCGAATCACTTAACTTTAATGCGATCCCTAGTATCACTATTGATTTAGTTATGATAGCGCAAGACATTATCTTGCCGGCTATCGAGTGGACAGTGCCAGAATTTACTTATCTTGGCACTCCTCAACAAGTAACAATTAATCAATCTGAAAGCACTATTCCTAATACTAAATTTAAAATTGAGGGCGACTCTGCTACTCTTGCAGGTAATCATACTACTACTATAACTATTGACCCTGCGTCAACTGATTACGTTGTAGTAGGCACAAATGTATTTACTAGAGAATGGTCTATTGGTTTGGCTACTTATGACATGAGTAAGACATTATTTGATACGGTGACTTACGAATACAATGGTACACCTCAATGCGTAAGCATAACTGGCGAAATGCCTGTTGGCTATACTGCAGATGATGCTGTTACCGTAGTATATAGCGGTGGTAGCAATACAGAACAAAATGGTATCACTAATTTTGCAGAGCATAACACTGAGATCATAGCAACTTTTACTGGTAGTGCGAACTACAATAAAATAGAAGTTATGAGAACTAATATCGGTATGACACAAGCTACTTATGACATGACTGGCGTTGCCTTGAATGGTGCAGACCTTACTTATAATGAAGTAGAACAGTATGTAACTATTACTGGTGATCTTCCTTCTGGGTACGTACTTGCTATTGATCAGCTTAAATTAACATATACTGGTGGTGAGAATGGTACTAATGGATTTACAAATGTAGCAAATAGTAATGTAACGCTTGTAGCGACATTCACTGTTAGTGGTAACTATTATGCAGTAGAGCCTTTGACAGCAAGTGTTACAATGAAAGAGAAGTCTATCGATGTATCAGGTGTTGCTTGGGTCAATGTTGATCCATCAGTGTACACTGGTATCGAGCAAGTTAGAACTCTTAATAGTGTAGGTCTTGCACTTACTCATGTAACTCTTGAGCTTACTGGTGATAAGGCTACTGACGCAAATGTTGGCGAGGCTACTTATACTGCTCATGCAAACATCATAGCTGATACGAATTATGTTATTACTGGCACTGTTGCTGATATTAACTGGGTGATTACTCGTGCGACTTATGATATGAGCGGTGTTACTTTTAATGGCGTTACTCATACTTATAATACTTCAATGCAATATGTATTGATAGAGGGTACGCTTCCTACTGGTGCAAATCCTTTAGTTGATAGTGTGACTGTAGAGTATACAAACGAAATTAACTCTAACCGTAACGGTATCACAGATGTTGCTGAGAGCGGATTACTAGTAACTGCTACTTTTACTGGTAGCACGAACTACAACATTATACTTGTAAAGACTGCAACTATCAGTATGAACCCTGGTAAGATAACCCTATTCGGTGTGCGTTGGGATAGTAATACTACTACAACTACTTATGACGGTACGCTAAAGACAGCTTACATTAATAAGACTGAAGAAACTCTTCCTAATACTACTATCACATACATAAAGAATACTGCAACTAATGCAGGTTTCCATGATATTAGCGTAAGTATTGAAGCGAATACTAACTATATACTAGACGGAAATCAAGTAGAAGATAGTTTCTTAAATATCACTAAAAATACATACGTTATGACTGGTATCACTTTTGATAGTGCTACTAAGACATATAACACTGCAATGCAATACTTTGAAATAGCTGGTACTCTTCCTACTGGAGCAAATCCTGAAATGGATCAAGTGAAAGTAACTTACGCGGGTGGTCAGGGTACGCTATTCAATGGTATTACAAATGTTAACGAGGGTAATGTGATTATTACTGCTAACTTTGCTGGTAGCAAAAACTACAACGATATTACACTTGCTTTTGAAAGTACTTTCGCTATCACTCCTGATGAGATCGACGTAAGCGGATATACTTGGGATTACACTGCTGATAAGTTTACTTATACTGGCGGAGAGCAAAGCGTTGCAATTACCGATATCAATGAATTTGTAACTATAGCTTACACTAATGCTACAAAGATCAATGCTAGCGAGGGTAGTGTTGCGTATACTGCTGAAGCGGTAGCGACAGTAAAAGATAATAACGCTAACTATTCTATTATCGGTGCTATCACTAGTATCGAGTGGAATATCAATAAAGATGATTATGTATTCGGAGATATCACTTTCGAGAATGTTAGTGCAACATATGACGGTAATGATCATAGCGTAAGCATTGATGAGACAACTCTTCCTACTGGAGCAAATCTTGAGGGTACGGATAAGGTAAGTGTATCATATGTCGGCGGTAGCAATACTGCAAAAAATGGTATCACTAATGTAGATGAGAGCATAGCTACTATTACTGCTACTTTTACTGGTAGTGCGAACTATAACCTTATCACTATAACTAAGGTAGCTACTATTACTATCACTCCTGAAGTTATCAGCCTTGCTGGTGTTGCTTGGAGCGAAACTAATGCTATCGAATATACTGGTGCTGAGATTGCAATGGAACTAAACGAGGTAGGTAAAGCACTAAAGAACGTTACTATTTCTTACCCTACTAACAAAGCTACTAATGCAAGTGCGGAGGGTACTACTTATCCTGCAAGCGTTGTGATAGAGCCTATTAATACTAACTATATTATTAATGACGCTAAAATCGCTGATACTACATGGACTATTTCTAAGGCTACTTATATCACTACTGGTATAAAGTTTGTCGATGTGTCTTATGTTTATACTGGTGATATGCAATACATAATCGCGACTGGACTTCCTACTGGAGCAAATTCTTCAGTCGATCAAGTGAAAGTAACTTACGCGGGTGGTCAAGGTGAGCTATTCAATGGTATCACTACGGCTGTAGAAAGCGGAGTGTCTATTACTGCTACTTTTAGTGGTAGTACGAACTATAATGATATTAGTATCGTTAAAGTAGCTACTATTTATATGACAGGAATGCCTGTAAGCCTTACTGGTGTTGATTGGAATTCTAAACTAGCTAGTCAACTTTATACTGGCGACCTAAAGACAGTTTCTCTAAATCAAGCGGGTCTTGACCTTGTGACTGCGGGTAAGATCACTATCGAGTATGGTAAGATTTATCAAGCTACTGTTGTTGACGCTAGTGGCTACGAAGCTACTGTTACTGTAAGTGCTTGTGATAATTATATTATTACTGATAATTCGATTACGAACTTGACTTGGTACATCACTAAGAATAAATACGATGTTACTGGTGTTGAGTTTGCAAGTCCTTCATTTACTTATAACGGCAAGACTCAATATGCTGTCGTTGCAAATCTTCCTAGCAACCTTACTGTGAATTATTCTAATGGTACTACTGCTAAAAACGGTATCACTGATGTTGCTGATAGTGGACGTGTTATCACTGCTACTTATGTAGGAGATTTCGATAACTATATTTCTATTGATGATATAACTGCTACTATTACTATGATCGCAGCGGAAGTTAATATTGATTGGTCTACTAATGATGCTGGTGCTTACTCATTTGTGTACAGCGGTGCAGATCAGTCTTCTAAGGTTACTGCTAATTACGTTCCAGTAAATACTGAAATTGCTAGCGGTTCGATGACTGTTATCCCTCCTACTGGCGGATTTATTAATGTTGCCGGCGGTGTGGCTTATGAGTTTACTGCAACACTTTCTGATGGTAACTTTGTAGTTGCAACTGGTGCTACTTCTAAGAAGTCTTATACTATTACTAAAGCATCTATTGATATCAATAACTTGAAGTGGCAGTCAAATACTGCTCTTTCATACAACGGCTTAGAGCAGACTGTATTGCTTGCTAATGTCCCAAGTACTATTACAGTAAAATATACTAGTAATAAGGGTACTGATGTAGGTACTTATAATGCTAAAGCTGAACTAACTATAGTCGCTGATACTGAAGGTAACTATGAGATCATAGGCGGTGCTGGTAGTGCCACTTCAGAACTTACTTGGACTATCGTGCAAGGTTTGTTTGATTGGTCGAGTGTAGCATTTACTTCTGAGCCTTTAGAGTTCACAGGTTTTACTCAAACTATCTTAGCTACTTTTGAAGAAGCAGTGGTTGGTGGCGGTGTTATGTCAGTCGAGTATTTAAATAATACTTTCACTTCTGTTTCAGATTCTGGAAAAGCTACTGCTAATTTCAGCTTTACCAATGCAGGTTATTCTAATACTACTCACTCTATCGAGATTAATGTAGTAGTTATGCCTAAGGCTGTAGATATTACATGGTCGGCTGGTACTGTATCTAATGATAGATTTGAATACAATACTTTAAATCAGTTCGACGAAGTTATCGCAACTTACCCTACAGTCGGTGAGAGTACTGTCGATGGAAAACTTGATATTACTATTATTGACTTTACTAATGCTGATGTAAATGCTTACGAGTTTGTTGGATCTCTTAGAGATACTAACTACGTGATCAGTGGTAATGCTACTGGCGTAATCACTTGCACTAAAAATTATTACATGAATGCAAAGTCAATTAGTCTTGCAGGCGTATCGTGGGATGAAACAAAAAAAATACATACGTATAATGGCGAAGTTAAAACTGTTACTCTAAATGCTACGGGTCTTGCTCTTGAAAATGTTGATATCGTATACAAAGGCGAAACGGCTACTGCTGCAAAAGATAATTATGTTGCAAGCGTTGTTATCACTGCTAAGCCGAACTATGTAGTAGACGATGCTCAGCTAGAAAACTTTACTTGGACTATCTTGAAAGGTACTCACATTGTTGATAATATTACTTTCACTGGTGCTTCTTTTGGATACGTTGAAGGTACAGTTAATGAAATAAGCGTGACTGGTACTCCTGTAGATGGCGTATACATTACTTATACTGGTGGTGAGAATAGTACTAATGGTGTAACTAATGTGCCTGTCGGTGGTGTTACTACTATCACTGCTCACTTTAATGTAAGTGACACTACTAACTATAATGAGATCACTACTACTCTTACTGCAGACATTACTATGACTGCTCAAGACATTATTGTATCTGGTTACGAATGGACATACACAGTGGGCGAGTATACATACAACGGCAGTGTGAAAACTGTTGCAATAAATGTTACAGAGATCCCTAATGCTGTTATTGCTTACTCAGGTAATGTTGCTGAAACTTTAGCGAATGACAAGTATACTGCAAAAGTTGCTATAACTGTTCTTGATGATAGTCTTAACTATAAGATCGTTGGAACTATTGCTGACCTAAACTGGGCTATTGCAAAAGCTAATCACATTATTAGTCATATTACTTTCGCAGACGGTACTTTTGGATACGTTGAAGGTGCAGTTAATGAGATCGTTGTTACTGGAGCTACTCCAGAGGGCGTATCAGTTGCATACACTGGCGGAGAGAATGGTACTAACGGCGTAACTAACGTAAACGCTTTAGGATACACTACTATCACTGCTAGCTTCATCGTAGATGATACTGCTAACTATAATGCTATCACTACAACTCTTGAGGCGAAGATCATAATCACTGCTGTAGAGATAAACATAGGCGACTATACTTGGACTTACACAGCGGGCGAGTTTACATACAACGGCAGTGTGAAAACTGTTGCAATAAATGTTACAGAGATCCCTAATGCTGTTATTGCTTACTCAGGTAATGTTGCTGAAACTTTAGCGAATGACAAGTATACTGCAAAAGTTGCTATAACTGTTCTTGATGATAGTCTTAACTATAAGATCGTTGGAACTATTGCTGACCTAAACTGGGCTATTGCAAAAGCTAATCACATCATGACTGGCGTTGAGTTTGCAAACGGTGACTTTACTTATAACGGTGCAGAACAAACTGTTTCTATATCTGGTACTGAGCTTCCTGAGGGAGTATCAGTTAGCTATACTGACGGTACAAATGCTGTAAATGGTATTACTAATGTTGCAGATAGCGGAAAAGTAATCACTGCTAACTTCGACATCGCGGATACTGATAACTACAATGCTATCGAGCCTATGACTTCTACTATAACTATGGAGGCTTTCGGTATTGATATATTATGGTCAGAGAAAAATAACTTCACTAATGACGGTACTGATCACAGTAGCAAAATCACTGCTTCTTACAATGCTTTCGAGGGCAATGTTGATCTTGTTCCAACTACTGCTGATGGTGCAATGGTTAAATACAAAAAGGGTGGTTACACTTTCACTATTACTGTAAATAGTAACTACATCGTTGCAAATGAAGAAGGTGGATTGTTTAAAGTATATAATGTAGCTCCTATTCAAGAAGTATTAGACCCAAGTGATATTACTGCTACTTATACAAAAAATTCTATTACTGTAAAAGTTGATACTGATAAACTAGATCTTGTTGAGTATGCTATCGTTGATAATGGTACTACAGTATTTATAAGCAATGGCGGTTTATTCACAGGACTTAATGAACTTACTGAGTACATTATAAAAGTTAGGATAAAGGGCGACGCTGATAGCGGAATCCTTCCAAGTAAGATTATTACTATTAATGTTACTACTTTCTATATTGTAAGCGATTACAACCTTGAGAAAGAGAATGTTGGTACTGTTACTTTTGATAGCTATGATAACATTGTGGCTCTTATCGCTACTTACAACAAGCTAAGTGATGTAGACAAAGCGTCTACTAAGGCTGATCTTGATGGCGTAGTTGCTGAGTACAACACTATCATCACTACTATCAATAACGAGTTAGAAATATCTAAAAATGTTGCAAACAACAGTGCTTTACCTATCGCACTTGCGGTTACTTTTATAAGCATACTTGCTCTTGCTGGTATCGCGATCAAGAAAGTTGGAGGTACATTATAATGAAGAAAAAGATATTTGGAATCCTTATTTTAGCTTTATGTATTACTATGTCGGTTATGCTTATCGGTTGTAAACCTACTATCACTCCTAAGACGGACGCAGAGCTTTATGACATTGCTGTTACTGAAAATATAGCAAAGAATGGCTTTAGTCTTGACAGTATCAGTATTCAGGCTGGTACTGAAAACGAAGTTGGTTACGTTAAAAAATCGGTAACGGTTGACGGCGATACTGCTACTACAAATGTTAGCGAAAAGAAACTTAGCGAGATAGTCGTAGGCGGTGTTAATGACGGCAAGTACGATATCATCACTAGCGAACCAGTTATTACTAGCGGTTACACAGGCGAGCGTATTTCGAATTTGATTACTTTCGCAAGTGTAGTAGAAGACGGTAGGTCACTTACTCGTGAGGCTAATGTCATCACTTTAAATGGAGTGTCTGCGAATATCGCTAGCACACTAAATATTACTGACGCTACTGGTATTACTAATTGCAATGTTACTGTTAGCGTAGATGTTACTTCAAATACCGTATTGTCATATGTGATCGTGTACTCTCAGGGTAGCACAAACACTATATTGACTTACACTCAAACAGCTTAATAGCTAATCATAATTAATATAAGCACCGCATTTATTTGATAAATGCGGTGCTTTATTTGTTGAATTAGTAGTGATTTATTATCTGATATAGTTTATTTATTATATAGTTAATTCTTTATGGTGGTCGTGACTTATTATCCGATATAGTTTATTTATTATACTATAGTATTGACTTCTATGCCATATTGATATATAATAAGTTTGTTAGTGTTTATACCGCACACTATAAGTTTATAAATAGCATTATTACATTTTTCAGCAAGTTGGATTATATATGGTTTGAGTGCACTATGGTTGTGTTTTTTATGCGGTGGGTTATTGCTTTTTTTAAGGAGTATTGTATGGCAAAGAAGATAGTTATCAATGATTATAGACCAAAATTGCTTGTCCAGCCAGAGTTATGTACAAGCCTTTTTGCTGATGATAATGAAGATAGTTTTTACGGGGTTTGTATTGAAGGGATAGATCTAAATGGAGAAAACTTCAGCCATTTTGAGTTCGACAAAGTCAAGTTCTCGAATTGTAAGTTTGACAGTGTCAATTTCGAAAAGTGTTCTTTTGATGATGTGGTTTTCGAGAATTGTGCGTTTTTTCAATGCGACTTTACTAATAGTAACTTTTATAGAGTATCTTTCTTGCATTCGCACTATAAAGGTAGTAACTTCAGCGAGAGCCGTATGGCTTTTGTGCAGTTTGAGGACTGCAATATGCTGTATGCGAACTTTACTAAGTCAAATATTCGTGACTTCATCGGTGATGAGTGCAATTTTAATAACACATATTTCGGCGAGTGTACGCTCCGTGATATGCACATGACTAAGCTGACTTTCGTGCAAACTGAGTTTTATCACACCAAGCTAAAAGGGATTGATTTCACTACTTGCGATATCGAGGGCATTAGCTTTTCGGACGGCAAAGAAATAGTCGGTGCTGTGCTTAATATGGAACAAACTGTCAATTTAGCTAGATGTATGCTAGGTATAGTAGTAAAATAAAACTAAGTTATGTATTGCCATGCGGTGCGATTTAGCGTCCATGCGGTTATGCTGTGCGATGTCTTGCTGTGAGTGCCTACGTGGTTCAATGTAGCGTCCATGCAGTTATGGTATTCGATATAATGCATTTAGTATGATAGTGTCAGGCTGTGCGATTGTCTTGCTATGATGTACTATTTGGTGTAAAGATTATTGCAAATAAATATAAATAATAAGCGGTTGAGACCGCTCTTGCGGATTGGTTAATTTATTGACGAGTCCGCTTTTTTTTTATCTTTTTACTGTCATCAAAAATTGCTATAAAGGAAAATGAATATTATCTCGTGAAGGTAGATATAATGTTATATTTTATCGAATATGAATAACTGATGATAGACCTATATATATATTAATATCATTTGACAAGAATAAAAAATTTTACATAACTTGCATAAATAACAGTTAATTTGTATAGAAACTTGCATAATATTCATAATATCGACATTGCAAAGCATTATATTACACTTTTATGCAACTCTACGCTCGGTAGAGTTTGTGTAGAGAGTAAGTAGGTTGACAAAATTGCTAATTTTCGAGTATAATTAGCATATGGAAATAGTGGAGGTGTATTTATGGGACAACTTAGTGTAGATCACAGTATTGGTAGACTAATAGCGGTGCTTAGACGTGAGAAAGGTTTGACACAAGTTGAGCTTGCCGAAATGCTTAATATGAGTGATAAAGCAGTTAGTAAATGGGAGAGCGAAAAAGGCAATCCTGATATATCTCAACTACCTCTTTTGGCTGAAATATTTGATGTTACGATCGACTATATTATGACAGGTGATATCACAAAAGATAAGGATAGATGCGTGTCATGTGAGCTCGAGTGTGTTACGGATTGTTGCGGTATTGATGAGCAAGATGTTGCTAGCGATAGCGGCGCTAGAGGAGATAATATCAGTAATGACCGCGTAGATGTGGATAGCGGTGCATGTAATGCTAGCGGTGATGTGTTGAAAAATATTGATACTGACAATACATATTTAGCCGAGAATATAAGCAATGCTAGCGGTGATAATATAACATTTTATAGTCCGAATACTGATGGTGTTGCTATATCCGATGACGAGCGTGATCGAGCTGAAGAAAAGACGAAAATGATAAAAAAAATGAAAATGAAGGCGGCGTATACAAAAAAAATTAATGAGGCTGACGCTATTATCGCGAGTAGAAAAAAGCTAGTAGGAAATGCTAAATTCGCTTGCGTTGTATTTATATTTGTTGCAATTATCTCGTCAATAGTATATATGTTCACATGTGATTACAATCAAAATCGTAGCGGTGTGACATACTCTAAGACGATGCTAGAGAAGGAATACACCGTGACAAAGGTAAGTGATACGGTAGAAGATGTTATTATAAAAGATGTCATCAATGGCAACCCAGTTACGAGTATTGCACCGAAAATTTTGCGTGATAATCGCAAAGTGAAAACAATAGTTATTAGTAATAATGTCCGCAATATTGACTCGAGTGCATTTAGCGGTGCGAGCAATCTGCAAAGTGTGACATTTGGCAGTGGAGCTACAGTTTTGAGTGAGAAAATCCTAGCTGACTGCACCTCGCTTGTGAGTGTAACTATGCCTGATACTATCGTTGAGATAGCTAATAATGCATTTGAAAATTGCAGTAATATGACTAGCATTGTGCTTAGTGTAGGGTTGAAGACATTAGGTGACTTCGCCTTTAGAGGTTGCACCGAACTTGATGAGATCGTATTGCCAAAGTACTTGGAATATGTCGGTCGCGGTGCGTTTGAAAGGTGCGAAAGTATTTATGAAATCACTATCCCAGAAAGCGTAAAAAATATTCGTGATGGTGTGTTTAAGGACGCAACATATCTAAGTAAGTGCGTAATTGATACTCCAATATCGAAAATACCTGACAGAATGTTTGAAGGTTGCGTAGCACTTTCAAGTATTTCGATGCCTGACACTATTGATGTGATAGGTTATAAAGCATTTGGTGGCTGTATCGTTCTTGAAAAGTTTGATCTCAGTGGTGTTAAGTGGTTGATGAATAGTGCTTTTGAAGGGTGTGTCTCACTAGAAACTGTTACTAATACAGGTCGGTTGGATAATATAGGAGCAAGAACTTTTTATGATTGCAATAAGTTGACCGAGATTGATATCTCTAATATAAAAACAATTGAAACTTCTACATTTGAGAACTGTTACTCGCTGGAGAACGTGACATTTGGATACTTGTTAAATGATATTCAAAGTGATGCGTTCAAAAATTGTTACAGACTAACATCAATTTCTAACTATAGTAATTTGAAGAGTATTGGCGATAATGCCTTTGAAGAAACAGCTATTAGCGAGTTCATTATCGGAAAATCAGTTGTTTTTATAGGTGATAATGCATTAGGTGATACGAATAGAATAGTAAATCTTGTATTGCATTGTGACCAATCAGTATTAGAGATTTTGAGCAATAAACAAATGAATGGCTTAAAATCTCTTGTTATAGGCGATAGTATAGAAAGTATTCCTAATGGTGTTTTCCGTTATCTACCTCTTTTGGAGAGTGTAACGTTAAATGATTCGATTATAAGTATTGGCGATTATGTTTTTGAGGATTGTAAAAGTCTATCTAGTATTAAGTTTGGTAATAAACTGGAGACTATCGGTGATTATGCTTTCAATATTAATGCTGTAGCAGAATTAATTTTTCCTGATTCGCTTGTAAGTATTGGTAACTATGCTTTTAATGATTGTAAAAGTCTATCTAGTATTAAGTTTGGTAATAAACTGGAGACTATAGG
>CAMQWP010000015.1 GCA_947038565.1 uncultured Clostridia bacterium | reverse complement strand
AAAGGATGTACTAGTCTGCAAGATATAAAACTATCCAATAACTTAAGTAGTATTGGTTATTCGGCATTTGAAAATAGCGGATTAAAATCAATTGCAATACCAGATAATGTGTCTATAATAGAATATAATTCTTTTAAAGGATGTACTAGTCTACAAGATATAAAACTACCTGCTAATTTAAGCATTATAAGTACAAGCACATTTGCTAATAGTGGAATAAAATCAATTGTTATACCAGATAATGTGTCTATAATAGAGTCTTATGCTTTTAGGGGGTGTAAATATCTTAATAGTGTAACATTTGGTAAAAATATTAAAGATGTAGGACTAGAACCTTTTCGTGGTTGTGAACAATTAACTAAAGTATATATAACATCGCTGGTGGACTGGTGTAATATAGAGTTTAATTGTGAGAAAAGTAATCCACTATATTACGCGCATGATCTATACCTAAATAATAAAAAAATAAATGAATTAGTTATCACTGATGATGTATTTAATATAAATAGATTTGCGTTTTCGGGAGCATATATTATTAGTGTAGTCATACCAGAAAGTGTCGTGAATATAGCTACTGATATTTTTCGTTTTTCTACAATTAACTATATTTATGCTGAAGCAACGAGTAAACCAAGCGGATGGGTAGATAACGAAACTGATGGAAATTGGAATAGCGGTATTTATGTATATTGGTATAGTGAAAGTGAACCCGTAGGGGCACCAGATCCTAATTCGGGAAGATGGAGATATGTCAGCAATACGGACGGTGTATTAGTCCCAACTGCATGGAAATAGAAGTCATTTGAATTTTAATATGCTAAATAAAGTATATTTTTCGAAATACCTAGAAATGATAGTAGTAATAGTATGTCATTGAACATGTCTTTGATTTTGTTGATTTCTTTAAAGCTCCCATAATTCTCTCCTTACTTGATTTAATTGATTAGTTATGATATAATTATATCATAAACAAGCGTTAGAGTTCGATGCGAACGTAAGTTTAAATGTTACTTGCAAGCACAATTAAAATTTAATAAATATAGTAAATAAAGCGTCCAATTTGATGTGAACCCCGAAAGGTATACACTTTCAAAAAAAACATACTGCAGCTTAACTTAATATTAACTAAAACTATCTCTCTTAGCTAGCTAAGAGAGATAGTTTTCTTTTTGCTAGCGGTGACATTTTAGTTTTTAATTGTATTCTATCATTATTATAAAAGTAAATATATTCATCAATTAATTGTTTTGCTTGCTCGATTATTTTAAGTTTTTGTCTGTATAGGCATTCACTTTTCAGTGTTCCAAAGAAACTTTCCACTGGTGCATTATCTAATGGTGTTCCTGCTCTTGACATAGATGGCGTTATATTGTATAATTTTGTTAGGTTAATATATTCTTTGCTAGTGTATTGGAAACCTTGGTCGCTGTGGAGTTTCGTTCCACTAGTGACCTTTTCCTTTTTGATAGCTTGTTTTATTGTGCTTGTAACTAAATTCATATTCATGTTTGTCGAGTATTTATACGCTACTATACTGGAATCGAAACAATCTTTGATCACCGATAAATACAACCTTCCAGTACTTGTAATTATATAGCTTATATCTGTACACCATTTTTGATTGATTCCTGTTGGTTTGAAATCTAATGCAAACAAATTTTCATATTTATTAAACATTTGACTTCCTCTATATTTGTATTTACGCCTAACAACACTTAATAAGTTGTATTTTGTCATTATTCTTAGCACTGTTTTGTGATTTAGTATCAATCCATATGATTTTAATAGCTCTATTTGTATTCTGCGATACCCATATGTCTGCTTTACTTTTGTTTGAATTTCTTCAATTGTACTAGCTATTACCTTATCTGATGTGCTTTTCTTTGATTTAAGCCATATATAATAGTTGCAGCGCTGCATATTGAAATAACGACATATTTCACTGATTGTATATTTATCCGTTAGAGCTTATATTGCCCTATACTGAGCTTTGCGATTATTCACCTCCTTAGCTCCTCGTGGAATTTTTTAATATATCGATCTCCATTTGCAATCTTTTAATTTTACGTGCAATTGATCTAATGCTGTTGTCGGATTAATTATAGGTTGCAATTTTTTTTAAGCCATTTACCTTCTTGGATTTTTCTCAATCTAGTGTTCTGCCTATTGATTGCATTTCTCGCAACGTCATAACTAACATTCATTATTTCACCAGTTTCTCGGATATTTTTCCTTCTTCATTATGTATTTTGATTATCTGATTAGTGAATTCTACGCCGTATTGTTTTTGCCCTTTATTCATTCCCATATAAAGACCCCTCCTATGGTTTTATTATACCACAGGAGGGGTCTTTTTTTAAGTTGTATACTTATTTGGGTTCACATCAATTCACTCTAAAAATTGGACGCTTTATTAGTTAGTAGACAAATGCAACTATGAAAGTTATAGTAGGAAGTGTATTTATAATAAAAATGTATAATATTTATGATGCTATTCTTTGATAACTGATTGCTTTTGAATATTAAATACTACTAGTTTAGTAATGCAGAATATGCATATAAATTCAAATATTTTTATATAAAGAAATTTTAATATAAAGAATAGTATTGATGGGGAGGTCAAATTGTCTGGGGGATTGATTCTAACAGCGGGAGGGTAAACTCACACGAAATACATCATTAATTAAAACGGGGTGTGAGCCTCCTACGCAAAAAATCAAAAAGAACCAAAAAACCTACTGAATGAGTGCTAAAACATAATGTTATGGTGCTTTTTTTAACTTTGATGCTATTTGTAAAAAAATCAAAAAAATTCAACAGTAAATTGTAAAAATATATTTGGCAAATAAAAGTCTGTAAACATAATAAAATTTAGAAATATGCAACAAATCATGTCATTCACACCCATAAGCATGTCATTCACACCAAAATATAGACATTTGATGTTGAGTATGTTAAGATTATAGTGCTATTAATTGTTTGCAAAAATGCTTAAAATTAATTGCTAAGCAAAATTGTAAACGATATTATCCATGCATTTCATATGCAAGTTTAAATTATAAATTGTACTTATATTTTATATTAAATAGTAGCTTTATATGGTTGTTGATCAGTTTGCTTTGCTAGCCTTATATTAAATTATCTAATTCGAGTATTATGTAATGTAACAATTTATTCAATCATCCGTAATCAACATATTACTTTCTAATTCACACAGGCTAGTGCATTTTCATAATATAATGATATTGTAAAATTGTATAAATATTAAGATTATCATTCTAAAATGAGCGATTAATTAAGTTTTTCTGTTAAGTGACTTAAGAATTAAGAAAATAATTTAGGAGGTGAATGTCTTTAATAGGAATAAACAAGATATCAAATACAGATACATAACATAGAAGTGAGAATAAATTGGCGAAAATTCAGTTAATCACGTAGCTTGCTTTTGGTGATTGAACAAACCCAAATCACGATAGTCAATCAAACAAGATAGATAATATTAATTAATAAGTAATAGTTAAAATACAGTCGTAGTGTTAAAATTTTCTTAAGTATAATTTTGACACTCAATATTTACGAGATAGGAGGAAAAAAGTAATGACGAAAAGAAAAATAAATAAATGGCTAGTAGCAATAATATGCATCCTGTTAGCAATGATATTAACAATTAGTGTGAGTGTTGCAATAGGTGTAGGCAATAAAAATGTTGTTAGTGCTATGAATAGCACTTTGCAAATAGGTGATGAAAAACATGAAACTGAACAAAATGATGTAAGAGGTGATTCTAATTTTAGCATGTCCAGAATTTCAATTAGCAATGCAGGGTTTTTAAATGCGATTCTAGATCAAGAATACTATTATGATTTAGCAATCAACCAATATATGTTTGATTGCATGCTTACAACAGAGTATTTATTTGGTGGTGCTAATTGTGAAGTGTCGTCAGATGGATATGTATTGTCAAGTGGTACAACAAAATACAAAATGCAAGCGGGCAAAAGATATGCATTGAGGGTTTTAAATAGTAGTAATTTAACTATATCGGTTAAATATAGAGATGTTAGCGTTGGTAAATTATATTCGGCTGATATTGATTTTCTACATAGATTTGTAGTTAATGAACCTCAAAGGCTTTGGAATGATACGGTATCAAAGTATGGAGTTTATGATGCAATGCTGAATCAAGTATCAATAGATAGCGATAAAGGATTTGCAGTAGCCGAAGGAGTTTATTACTTGCAAATGAATTCACGCTTGTTATTTAAGATTAAACAGTATACTATACAGCACAATGTAACTTTTGAGACTGGTGGCAATCAGAATGTGAATTTGCATGAGAACTTCACTTTCCCTATACCCACTAAAACAGACCACGATTTCTTAGGATGGTATTATGGTGATACCCAGCTTACAGACTCCAGAGGTGTAGGCTTGAAGGTTTGGAATATTGACTCTAATGCTACAGTTACAGCTAAATGGAATGAAATAGAGTATGTATACAAAGCAATCATTAAAAATTACGGTATCTATTATTTTACGCAGAATGGATTTACAATAGACATTAATAGAGCTATAAAGATATCTAAGTCGGATTTCAATAGCTTTAAAAGCGGATATTTAAAAAGTAAAATTTCTTTGCCTGTAGCTATAAGCGGTGAGTATATTAGCTCAATATCAAACGCTGCGTATAACGAAATTAGCAGAGAGGCAACTTTAGCATTGTCTTGGTCTCAAGAGGAATATGATCTAACTCTTAGCAATGTGGATAAGCAAAAAACTATGACATATGTTATGGGTGATACATTATTACCATCTTTTTCAAATGAGTTTATAGTAGTTAACGGGTATGATTTTACAGGTTGGAAAATGAATGGACAATTAGTGAATATTCCGACTACTATATATGATATTAACGGTGATACGACTTCTTACAAAGATGGACATGCATATTATAGTGCGGGACATACAGCAAAGTCATTTGATTATTCAATAAAGATATATCTTGGTGCAAAAGAACCTGTAATTAAATATTTGACAACCACAGTAGATGCCATAATGAACTTTAGTGAGTTTTACACTTACATGGAACATTACGGTTCTCCTACTGCAGATGTTTCTGGAAGTGAGTTCGAATGGGTAAGTGAGGCACGCCAAGAAATGCGTTTGTCTAGAGCAAATTATAATTCAACTATTAGTTCATTAAACAATGTTATTATAATTAATTATCAACCAATAATGTATGACTTTCAGTTTAAACACGGTTCAAGTGTGATATCTAGTATTAAGTATTGTATTGATAATCCAAATATCCCCACTGCGGGAGATGTTGGAGAAGACTGGTACGCTTTTAAAGGTTGGATGTTTAATGGAGAAAATTATAGTAAAGGTACTCTAATCAACGTTCCAGAAAACTTGATGGGTAACATAACGGTTCATCCTAATTTATCAAAAAACAAAATAGTAGCAAGTTTGTTTGGTAACTACACTCTTGAGCAAAAGCGAATTGGCAGTTATAAGACTGACTATGAAGTAGATATGACTTCATCTATATTGCGTATGGTGCAAATCGTAATTACGTCAAGTATTGACGAGGTTATTATTACAGGTGGTGGACGATATGTTGCAGATGTTAAGATGACAATAGAACCTAGATCTACTAATCTAAAGTTAACATTGGATAATGTAAATTTCTTAGGTTTTTCAAATAATTCAGTGATAGAAGATAATAGCGGTACTACTACTACAATTCATTGTGTAGGTAATAATAAAATAAGAATGGGAGAGCTGAATGCCTTTATATCTGATGATTTCGGAGCTATTTTCAGTAATAACCTAGTTTTAACTGGTGAAAACTTAGAGGTTATCGGTTCAAACTCAATAGGATTTCATATGCTAGGAGATTTAATAGGAGATGGCATTATCGGTGGCATGGGAATATCTTTTGTTAAGTCATTAACAATTCAAATGATTAGTTTAATCGCTAGAGGCGGTGATGGTGGTCATGCAGACACAAGAGTACAACCAAATGGTGTAAGTGCTTCTATATATGCCCCAGTTCAAGCACCTCAAGGTAATGTTGGTACCGCTGGTGCGCATGGCGGGCATGGTAGAGATGGCTACGATGGTGGTTGGGGCGGATCAGGTATTTTCTCAATGCTTGGTACGATTACTATTGATAATACGCGAGTTTACTGCTATGGAGGTAATAGTGGAAATGGTGGAGATGGAAGCAACGGAGGTAATGGACAGCTAGGCGGCGAAGGAGCTGATGCAGTGTTCTTTGGTCCTTCAGGACAAATCGGAGGTAAAGGCGGCAATGGCGGCGACGCTGGATCCGGTGGCAGTGCTGGAATAATGGGAGTAGGTTGCTTTACTTTTGGAAAGATAACTGGTTCGTTCGCTGTTAATGTGATTGGTACCGAAGGTAAACATGGTGTAGATGGTACGATTGGTATTGGTCGTGTAGGTGGGCTTGGAGGACATTACTTAAATAGTAAAAAGAGATATGCAAAAGGTGGTGACGGCACTAACGGTGTAATAGGCAGTGCTAATACCGCTCGAAGTTAACATCTAATAAAAGCATTATGATGCAATAATTCAAACGTTAATTATATATAAATTTACGAATTAAGATGGTCTAACGTAATTATATTTGCGTTAGACATATCTTATGTATAGTATAAAACTAGAACACATATAAATATATAAATTGCACCTTGTTTTTTTATATTATATGTGCTATAATTAAATAAGTAAAATTTTTGTAATGCATAAAAAAATAAATGTATAGCATATATTAATATACTACAATTAAGTTGATGGACGGGGAGAAATAAATGATAAAACTACAAAATGTGATTAAGATGTATATGTCAAAAAGTGGCGCAAGCACGACGGCTCTTGACGGTGTGAGTATGGAGTTCCCTGCGTCGGGCATGGTATTTGTGCTTGGTAAGTCGGGCTGTGGAAAGTCAACACTGATGAACATTATTGGCGGACTTGATAGTGCGACAAGTGGCGAACTTTTGGTAAATGATGTAGCGATTAAAGATTATAAATCTAGTGATTACGATAGCTATCGTTCTCAGTATATTAGCTTTATTTTCCAAGAATATAATTTGCTTGATGAGTATGATGTCAAGAGTAATATTAACTTAGCTTTGCATTTGCAAGGTGATAGGTCAAAGGGTCAAAACAAAGTATCAACTGCGCTTGACAAAGTCGGCTTAAAAGGATTTGAAGACAGACGAATTAACGAAATGTCAGGCGGACAAAAGCAACGAGTTGCAATAGCAAGGGCGCTAGTTAAAAACTCTAGCGTGATATTAGCGGATGAGCCAACAGGTAATCTTGACAGTAAAAACGCGGAAGAGATATTCACATTGCTAAAAGAAGTATCGAGGGAAAAACTCGTGATTGTTGTCACGCACGACAGCGAAAGTGCGGAGCTTTATGGCGACCGTATTATAGAGATGTCAGACGGAAAAGTGACTAATGATAGATTAGTAGATAAGTATGTTGAGCAATCTAGCAGTGCTATATTGCAAAATACAATTACACTATCTAGCAATAGCGTTACTGATGCTGTGCGTAAAATCACTTTACAAGAAAGGATTACGGCATCTGCAAAAAGTATCGAACAACAAGAAGTGTTGGATAATATTAATTGCACAGGTAAGCGAAATAATGGAAGGAAGTTGGATAAATCTTCTACTGTAGGATTTGGCAATATTCTAACATTGGCACTCAAGAATACATGGCGACGTAAGTATAGAATGATAGCAACAATTGTGCTACTTGTTGTAGCACTTTTGATGATTGGTGCTGGTGTGAGTGCTACTCAGTATAGACTTGAGGATACGATAAATGAATTAATTGACACAGTGCCTTTGCAAGAGGTAGTTATTGCTGCTATATCCGGAAACGATGATTATTATCTTAACAACGAATCTGAGTTAAGAGAATTATTTAAGGACAAAAATATTAATTTATCATATGGTCCTTCAGATTGGAGTATTCCGACTAAAAGTTATATGATTATCAATGATACAGTTTTGAAGGACTACGGGTTTGCGATAACCCAAGGTCGTATACCGAAAGAGTATGATGAGCTTGCCATTTCTAAGTTATTAGCTGACCAGCTAATTGACGATGGTTTATATATTGATTATAATCACATAATTAATACCCCAATAATTTATGAACCTTCACGTTATAAAATAGAAATTAATGTTGTAGGAATAGTAGATACAAAGACGGAGGAGATGTTAGATAAGATATATGAAGGCATTGATAAATATATGCCTGAAGAAGATAAAATATTATCAAAGGAATCCGCTCTGTATGAGGAAACTACCTATGGTAAATTCTCCTCATCAGCAATGGTGTCGCAGTCATTCATAAATATAGTTTGTAATACTCAGAGATACTCAAACGCCGCTTTTGAATTTAATGGTATGGAAGACAATCTGGGGGTAGACTTTATTTCTCAATCCATATATGATGATATTAAAATGAGTGTAGCTGAAGGTACTAAAAAGATCAGGTATGCAGATGGTTTTGATAAGATTGAAAAAGATACAGTTGCGGTTGATATTAATATCGCCAAAAATATGGTAGGTGATAAACTAGGTATATCTCCTAATAGCGTGTCAGTTGGTAATATTCAGAGTTATATTGATAGAGGGCTATACATAGAGAGTATTAGAATAAGGGGAATGAATGAAGAAGAGAGAGATACTATATTAAAAAACATTAGAGTAGTAGGTATAACTGAGAGATTTGAACCAAGGCCGCCTAATTATTTTCCAAATGATGGGTGGTGGCATGACAAGGTAGTAGTGTCCGATGATCAAGGAATGTTATATAATGCACCTATCTCTGTTAATATATCCTTAGGAAATGATTTAGAGAGTGACACTGCAATAGCTTCCGTGATTAGTAAGCTGAATGATACAGGTCAAAATGTTCAAATTGATTCATACTATTTGTATAATATTTATTTTACACCGGACCTGAGTAATGTAATAACTGTGTTTGGATTGTTAGCTGCAGTAGTGTTTGGAATTATTGCTAGCATTATGATGCTTAATTACTTTTTTACTATTATCATTGACAGTAGAAAACAGATTGGAATACTGCGGTCGCTCGGAATGACTAATTCTGGTGTTTTCACGCTATATTTCACTCAAGCATTGATATTAGTGGGGATTGCAGCACTTATTACATTTATATCACTATATCCATTATTTCTTGCCATAAATGTTTTTAGTTTTTCGATGTTACCAAGAGAAATAATGATCGTTAAGGTGTTGAAAATAACTTTTGGAGTGCTAGGTAGTATTGTAGGGTTATGCTTACTGCTTGCGGTGGCAGGGTCGGTTTATCCGATAACAAGAATAATGAAAAAGAAACCGATTGAATTGATTAATTCAAAAGCAAGCAAGTAATTTAGAATATAAGCAGGCAAGTTAGATAAGGGGGAGAACTATGATAAAACTGGAAAATGTAGTTAAGATTTATAGGTCGAAAAGTGGCGCTAGCACGATGGCTCTTGACGGCGTGAGTATGGAGTTTCCTGCATCGGGCATGGTATTTGTGCTTGGTAAGTCGGGCTGTGGAAAGTCAACACTGATGAACATTATTGGCGGACTTGATAGTGCGACAAGTGGCGAACTTTTGGTAAATGATGTAGCGATTAAAGATTATAAATCTAGTGATTACGATAGCTATCGTTCTCAGTATATTAGCTTTATTTTCCAAGAATATAATTTGCTTGATGAGTATGATGTCAAGAGTAATATTAACTTAGCTTTGCATTTGCAAGGTGATAGGTCAAAGGGTCAAAACAAAGTATCAACTGCGCTTGACAAAGTCGGCTTAAAAGGATTTGAAGACAGACGAATTAACGAAATGTCAGGCGGACAAAAGCAACGAGTTGCAATAGCAAGGGCGCTAGTTAAAAACTCTAGCGTGATATTAGCGGATGAGCCAACAGGTAATCTTGACAGTAAAAACGCGGAAGAGATATTCACATTGCTAAAAGAAGTATCGAGGGAGAAACTCGTGATTGTTGTCACTCATGACAGCGAAAGTGCGGAGCTTTATGGTGACCGTATTATAGAGATGTCAGACGGGCATATTTTGCAAGACCGATTGATGAAAAATGCATTAGATAAAAATGTCACAACAGCAGAAGATCCGTCAATGGCAAAAAATAGGTATGTAAATAGTAGATCACAAAGCAAAACTCGAAACATTGGTTTCGGCAATACTTTGAAACTAAGCCTATCAACTATTTGGCGAAGGAAGTTTAGGATGATAGTTACAGTTGTACTGTTTTTTATCACATTGACTTTTTTTGGTGTTGGTATTAGCGTGAATGAGTATAGCACTGATGATAGGTTGCTTGAGCTTGTTGGACAGTATGATGTGAGCGAGATTAGAGGGCAGACGTTTCAAGGTGCCAATATTGATTATGGCGTTGCGAATAAAGTGATTAAGTATTATGGGAAAGAGAATGTAAACCTTTTGTATAAAGCTCGTAGTGAATTGAAAATAGTTAATGAGTACTTCATTATGCCAGGAGTCTCAACCATTGATGAAAAACACATTGGGCATATGAAGTATATAACTGAAATCAATACTGCTATTGTGGATGACTATGGCTTTAAAGTGCTAGAAGGTGGCAGGATTGCAGAGTCACTTAACGAGATCAATTTATCAAAATATGTAGCTGATAAAATGATAGAGGCGGGCGAAATAGGTAGTTATAAAGATTTGTTTGAGAGTGACTTTAAGATGTATAATTATCGTATGGATGTCGAAGTTGTTGGGATAATTGACACGGGAATTGGCGATAGGATCGAGGTCTTAAAAGATGCGTTTTTAAAAACTAGCGACAATGATGTTGAATATGATAAAGCAATTGCTATTGCAATAGATGAAGAAGAGTATTTGTCATTTGCTATGTCATTAATGGTGAGTTCGCAGATGAATGAGTTAATAATGACTAACGATAAAAGGAACGAAGTTACACTATCTTACAAGGCACTTGAAATACCTAAAGGGGCTACACAGTACGAAGAAGTCGACAAAGAAGTATCTACTACAGTGATAAGTGAGAGCTATTATAATAAGGTAGAGCTACTAAATTCTGATGTGGCGGAAGGGATAATTTTTGCAAGCGGATTCAACAGTATTGAGGTCGGTAACTGCGTAGTCAGTATGAGTGTTGCAAGAGGTATTGCAAGCATGAAGTTGAAGAAGGTTGAATTGACGGATGAGGAAGTGATGAGTGCAATCGAAAGTGGTCTTACCCTTGATAAAATAGAGTCAAATATTGTAGGAGTTAACGATTTTATAGACAAATTAAAGATTGTAGGAGTCAAGCAAGAGAATAATGTAAAGCCCGACAAAAACGCATTCATCTTTGACACTCAAATAATATTGTCTGATGACCAGCCGTTTGCACGTCGTGGCTTGTTGCAGGTGGGAGGATTCAATATGTCGCTAGGCAATGACCCTGCCAAGGATGCTGTCACAGTTGGCAAAATGAATTCATCATCTAGTCATTTTGTGTCTGTGTACTGGAGCGAGATAATGAATATTAGAAGTGCCGATAACATAATATCTACTATCGGGCTTGTATGTATGGGCTTGTTTGGTGTGTTTACATTGATAATGATGTTGAATTTCTTTGTGGTTATGGTCAGTGATAGTAGAGCAAAAGTAGGTATTTTTCGATCGATGGGAATGTCAAATGGTAAGGTGTTCTTGATGTTTATGACGATGTCGCTAGTGGTCACGCTGATATCACTAACAATTGTGCTAGCAACGCTCGCACCTATATTTATAGGAGTAAATGCAATAATTAATACTGCCATAAATAGCATAATGACTGTGAGAATGGTAGCAATAAGTTTTGCAGTGGTAGGTGGTATTGTTGGCTTAGCAACAGGCTTGACAATTATAGGCACAACTTTGCCGATTATTAAAATAATTCGTAGCGAGCCGATCGATCTAATTAATCGTAGCTGACAAATTATTAAAAGGGTTACAAATAAACTAGATAAAAAAAAGGGTGCAAGCCCTTTT
Source organism: uncultured Clostridia bacterium (assembly GCA_947038565.1). GTDB lineage: Bacteria > Bacillota > Clostridia > Christensenellales > UBA3700 > MGBC100798. The sequence continues at coordinate 32,753 of CAMQWP010000015.1, read as the reverse complement.
TTTATTGCTAATATAAGGTAACTTGGTGTATGGCAATATATTGAAATAAATCTTATACACATTTATGTCGCGTACTAAGAAAAATTAATAAGATCATAGGATATAATGTATTAGAGAATAGTATCATAATTTTTAATGATTTTGATGTTTAAGTCAGAATCTAGCAACTAGATAGTATTATAAAAAGAGAAATATATTAACTCTATATATCATTCCTGAAAGCAATACTCAGCATTTTATAATATATACACCTCATCTAAAACTTTATAACAACTGCATTCCGATAGCGTATGTTAGGTTTTGATATAAGAAGTAACCTTGTATATTTGTTCTATCAGAGGGAACGTAATCATATGCAAAATATATCATTAATCAAAACTGAATATTGTCCTCGCCCACTATGTGAATAATTAAAAATAATAAATGAAACTAATAAAAAGACACCAAAACATTATGATTTGGTGTCTTTTATATTATAATATTTGATATAACTTATTGTTTTAGAAAGAAAGATACTCAAGTATTTTAAATAGTCCTAAGTATGTACTTTCTTTTATAGGATTATTGTATATATTTTCGTTCATTGCAGTATATTGACATATGTCTGCAAATTGTGTTTAATAATAGCAATATGTAAGTATTATATAATATACTAAATACCCTGAGACACCATTTCGATGTCGAGATGCTAATAAATACCTCACCGAATTCAAATTGTTTCGAGCTGAAACAATTTGTGAATTATTATAATGTCAAGATTTGAGTTGTTCGTCAACTAATGCAAGTTTGATAATTTTTATAACATGTTTTCACAATCTTGACTAGTGCTATCTACTGACAGAGAGGGATAGCGGTATAAGGGGGTGGGTGTAAAAGTCAGTGGTTTATATGATGATCACGTTCGCAATTATTATTCTTTATCGACTCGAATGGGACCTTTCGGGACCCATCTATCATCACCCATTAATCTATCGACAAGTTGTTTTAAATCCCAAACGCAAGCTATTTCTAAATTGCAACATTCTGCGTAGCTGCATGGAATAAATTCTCCTTTGTAATATAAAGAGCCTTCCTTTGTTACTCCATCTATAGCACAGTGTGGAGGCGGCCATGCGTCTTCATAGCAATCAAATGCTCGGTGTCCAACTATTGACAATTCTCTCAGTGAATATTTATAAAGATCAAGATGGTACATGTATTCTGCATTTATAGGTAGTTCTTCAATGCTATTGCAAAAAATATTATATATACCTACTCCTTCTATAAAAACTCTAGCATATGCATTCTTTCCATTCGGCAGTGGAATTTCATAGATGTCGCCAAGCTTCTCTCTTTTTTTTACTATTTTATTCAATGCGATATCCTCCATATTGCAACTACGATTGACGATTAGGCTTTGTTTTTTTGATAAACTATAATAATTATACTTGTTATGTTAAAAATAGTCAAATGAATTATTTAGGATAATTATATTATAATTCAAATCAATGTCTTTTAATTGTAGTTATTATTTTTGATAGAATTATCTAATTTTGATAGAATATTATTTAGTTGATAATAGTTATTGCATTGCTTTTACACGCAATAAAACAATCACCACAGGCGTCACATTTACTACTATCTATGCAATATTTACCACTATTAAATTGGATAGCTTTGAAGGAACACTTCTTATAGCATCTTCCGCACTGTATACAGTTATCGTTTATACTAATTCCATATTTGTAGTCATTTGTCTTGCCAAAGGTAAATAATTCCCTTATTAGTTTGTGTTCCCTATGTTCACATTCAAAGTCATAGTCGTATATTTCGCCAGTAAATGCAGAAATTCTAAATGTCGTCATTGCAGGATATTTTTCTATATCTTTAAGAGCTAATGCAAACCCTGCGTCTGTTAATGCTTTTTCCTTAACATATTCAAAGGAAACTTCTTCAGTGTCGCCAGTCAATCTGATAGTATAACCAGAGTCAAATATAGGCATGGCATTATCATTTTTGGAAACTTTAGTGCTTGCACTCATGCCGCATATTGCAATCTTTTTGCTTTCTATCAACTGTGAGTAAAAAGGTTTAACAGTCATTGTTCTAAAGTATAACCCCAACTCATCAAAGGTAAAGAAATGTGCTATCCTACTAATTGGATAAGTGTCTTTAATTGTAGTAAATGTTAAGCATCCGATATTATCTAATTGCGTGTATATCTCATTGATTTTCATACTTGTACCCCTCATAAAATAAAGCCTAATACTAATTTAATATTTCCGCAAAGTTAATGCTATAATAGTATAGGGAAGTTGTGTTTGTACATTGCTAGAACTTCAATATATCATTTAATTCATTTGTTAATGTGGAGATTTTAATATCCTTTAACATTGATTCAAACGCATATTGAATTTTATTAAAATGACCATCTAATACTTCGTGAATATTTTTGCCTACAGGGCAGCTAATATTCGGGTTAGTATGGAAATTAAATAACTGTTGATCTATACAATCAACTGCAACATATAGATTATATACACTTATGTTTTCTAATGGTCGCCTAATAGATATCCCAGACTTTGGGCTGATGATTTCAGTAATCCCTGCATTGTTAAGTTGTGATATAATCCTTCTAATAATCACAGGATTAACATTGATACTTGATGCTAAAAAATCAGAAGTTATTTTGTACTTTTCGTGAAAAGATTTTATCGCGAGCAATGTATGTATTGATATTGCCAATCTACTAGATATTTTCATAAAACTCCTTTAAATATCAATAGTGATATACTACTGTAACAATAATAGTTACAGTAGTATTTTAACATATGATAGCATAAATGTCAAGAGCATTTATATAAATAATAACTATAGAATTAATAGTATAAATATATGTGCCCAGTAAAAAATAATTCCTAGTAATAACCTAATACTTATCTAAATAAATAGATAAAGTAGTATTATACTTAATGAATGTAATTAAAATAATATACTATAAAAAAGATGTACTTAACAGAGCAATAATATCAAGTATTATACAGCCGATAATAATTGATATCAATATCAAAATATTATAAGGTTTTGCGAGTTCAGCAACTACGCTATTAGATTATAGGTAACAATTGATATAAAAAGGCTTATGCGAGTAAGTCCTAGATCGTAGCTACGGTCAAAAAAAAATTTGCTTTACATACTATTGCTGATTGCGAGAGGGGAAGTAGACAGATCGATAATAATATATTACTTAATATTAAATGCAATTTGTTGGATGAAGCACTTGACTATTGAACAACTATTCAATTATAGTACAAATAGATCATTAGATTAACTATTGAATTATATTACAATAATATATCATAACTAGAGGATATCTAAGTTTATGATTAATAACATAAGGGAGGAATAAATAAGAATTATTGTTTTAGTCGAAAATCATACTAAAAGCGAACTAAAAGCCAAACATGGATTGTCTCTCTACATAGAAACAAAAAAACATAAAATTTTGTTTGACTTAGGTTCTGATAATACATTGTTTGAAAATGCAAAAACACGAGGGATTGACTTGAAAGATATTGATACTGTTATCATATCACATGGGCATATTGACCACGGCGGTGCCCTAAAGAGATTTTAGAAATAAATTTTAAAGCAACAATATATGTTCAAAAAGCAGCATTTGATCCTCATTATTGCAAAGTGTTTTTTGTGAAAGTTAACATTGGAATTGCTTGTGAAGACAGCTCTCATCCGCAGATTAAGATACTTGACGGAAACTATCAAATTGATGATGAATTAAATCTATTTACTGTTACTCAAACAGACCGTTGTTATTCACCAGCAAATAATGTACTATATGATAAGGACGGAAAAGAAAATTTTATGCATGAGCAAAATCTTATTATTAGAGAAAATGAAGTTGCACTAATTATGGGTTGTGGGCATTCTGGAATAGTAAATATTATGAATGAAGCTAATATTTATCAGCCTAAAATTTGTATTGGCGGCTATCATCTATTTAACCCTATCACAAAGAAAACTGTATCAACTGATTTATTAGATTCAATTGCAAATGAATTGCAAAAATATCTTGAAACAATGTTTTATACGTGTCATTGCACAGGAAGAGAGGCATTTAATTACTTATCATCACTATTGCCTAATCTCCATTATCTTACATGTGGAGAAGAGCTATCGTATTGATAAATTAAAAATATGATGGTATATAAAACAATATAGTATGTATTTAAAATAGTCATCTTATGATGGCTATTTTTCTTTTTGACAAGGAGGGAAGCAAGTTGTAAAAGCACTTATCTTTTGTAATCAGTGATTGCTGTCTTTGCACGAATATATCAATAATATAGATCGGATAGCGAGCTACCTAACAGTGGAAATAAGAATTAAAATATACTAATAGAAAAGTGCTAAAATATAATGTTGCAGTGCTTTTATGTGCTGATACTTGATTTAAATTGGATGGGAATAAAAGAATATAGTTTTCAACATAGAAAATTCGCAAATGTATTGACACGAGTAAAAATTTATGATAAAGTAAAATAGTAAGATATCGAAGTATAATTATATAATGCAAGATAAAACATCGCATATAACGAAAAAGTTGATACATAGTATGTGCATAGAGTTGGAAAAATATATTTAGTTAAATGAATAAAAAGGATATACAAATAATTGTTAGATAAGCATAGTCGGGGGACTAAATAAATGCAAGTTTAAGCATGCAACGTAAAAAGGGGAATTATGAAAGACAAGACGAAAACTGTGATTACGAAGGCAAAAGCACTTTGGAAAACGCCTGTTGAGGGCAGATATCTTAATCTAAAAGAGACTGGCTCTTTTGGGCTGTACGCATTAGGAAATAGCATGATGATAAGTGCAATTAACTATGTAACTACAATAGCATGGATACCATATTTTTATAACATAGATTCTCTTCATGCATACATAATTGTACTACTTGGTTCTTTTTTAAATATGATGATACTACCATTACTATCATCATTAATGGAAAGGACAAAAACAAAATTCGGCAAATATAAGCCGTTTATATTATTTAGCATGCCGATACTAGCATTGTTCGGGTTGCTCGCAACGTGGATACCTCAATACGAATCAGAAACGTCGCGAATAATATATGCGTATTTATCGTGTGTTCCAGTAATATGCGTGTCAACGTATGCTAATAATATGTATCAGACTATGCCTAATGTTATTACGCCGAACGCACAAGAGCGTGCTGATATTATGACCCCGATTGGACTGATCGTTGGACTTGCCCCTTCTATTCTTAACATAATAGCAGGACCGATCAGGTCAACATTCAAGGATCAAGGTATGGAGTATATGGGTCTTAGGATAATAGGTATAGTAAGTGTTCTATTATCTATAGGATGTATATTATTTGTACTAAAAGTAAAAGAGCGTGTCTATGTTACTGATGAAGTTCAAGAAAAAGTAGGTATAGCTAAATCAATCAGTATGGTGACGAAAAATAAGCCACTTATGATATTATGCTTGGCACTGATAGCAGGTTCATTACGAGAATTCTGGCGTATGTTTATGCCACTTATGATACAGTTTAGATTTGCCAAAGACGCAGCATCAGCACTTAGTATTTCAGGACTACCTATGACCATCATAGGCTTTGCAAGTACTGTAAGTATGTTCTTATTGCCGTTAGTTACTAGGAAGATGAATAAGCACCACGCTATAATGATGTTCAGCTTACTTAATGTTGTAGCTATGGGTTTGTTAGGAATTATAGGATTTGAAAATATCCCAATAGGCACTACTTCTGCTATAGTACTCACTATATTAATGTTTATTGCAGCAATAAATCCTACATACTTAATTATACCATTATTACTAGGCGAGCTTGCAGATTATCAACAAAAAAAGACTGGTAAGCGACTTGAAGGGCATTTGCAAAACTTCCTGTTTACTATGCCGGTAGTCGTGTCAAATTTCTTTATGTTAGGATCATGGTCTTGGCAGAGAAGTATTGGTTTTGAGCAACGCGATTATAAAGATGCAGAAATACTAAGTGAACTGCAACAATCGATATCTAATCAGTGGTTTAATGCTGTTTGTATTATATCAGCAGTTAGTAGTTTGCTTATGATAATAGTATTAATCTTTTATCCATTGACGAAGAAAAAACACGAAGCGATATTAGAGGAATTGAGAGCTTCATCACATGACAATGGCTGGGATATCTCTCCAGAAACTGTAAGTCTAAATTTCGATGATTCTAATACTTATACAAGTGAAGAACCTGATATCATAGACGATGTTGCGGATGCAAATGCTAGTGACAATCAAGAGGTAGTAAATAATACTGATGATATCGCCGATGTTGAAAAAGATATTGATCAGAACGAGTAAGTAAATTTATGAGAGTTAATTTCATTTTACTTGTAAGTTAAACTAAAAAATATAGAAAATGATCAAAGAGAAAAGGAGCTTTATGATATCAATTAATAATGGAAGATTTGAGAATGATGGAGAGGTTTTTAATATCTATTCGGGGGCTATGCATTACTTTAGAATACCCGCAGAGTACTGGGAAGATAGACTACTAAAACTGAAACTCGCTGGATTTAATACTGTGGAAACATATGTATGCTGGAATTTGCATGAGCCTAGTGAAGGAGTATTTGATTTTTCTGGCGGACTGAATATTAAAAAATATATTAAAACAGCTGAGAAACTAGGTCTACACGTAATAGTGCGACCTGGTCCATATATTTGCGCTGAGTGGGATATGGGTGGATTGCCCGCATGGTTACTTGCTGATAAAAATATGCGACTTAGATGTTATGACCTTAAGTACTTGGCTCATATTGATAACTATTATAAGCGACTTATAGCAGAGATAGGTGATGAACAATGTACTCGTGGTGGTAGTGTTATCGCTATGCAAGTAGAGAATGAATATGGAAGTTTTGGCAATGATAAAAAATACTTAGAGTATATTAAAAACTTAATGATTGATAGTGGTGTTGATGTATTACTTTTCACGTCTGATGGTTATTCTGCATGGATGCTTTCTGGTGGAACTATTGACGGAGTATATAAGACACTAAACTTTGGAAGTGGAGCAGGAACTAAGTTCAAGGCTTTAGATAAATACAATCAGCATGCACCTAAAATGTGTATGGAGTTTTGGTGTGGCTGGTTTGACCATTGGGGCGGAAAGCACCATACTAGAGGATATAAAGAAGTACTCAAAGAAATGGAATTATTTTTTGAGCAAGACGCGAGTTTTAACTTATATATGTTCCATGGAGGTACTAACTTCGGTTTTACGGCTGGAGCAAATCAGTACCTAAAGTATTCTCCGACAGTAACGAGTTATGATTACTCGGCATTGCTAAATGAGTATGGTGATTATACGCCAGCTTACCATGCGGTCAGAAAGTCTCTATGTAAGAAACAAAATATATCGTTGGTAGATTTGCCTGCTAGTCCGAAACTACAAAGCATAGGCACAGTAATGCTTAATGAAACTACTAGCTTACTAGATAATCTTGACAATATCGGCACAACTCATTACTCTCCAATGCCTGAGGGAATGGAGTATTTTGGTCAGTGCAGTGGTATGATATATTATAAGACTAAACTTGCTGGAAATACCTGCACAAGCGCGTTGTCTATTAAGGATATTCACGATAGAGCATATGTCTATGTAGACGGCAAATTAATCAAAACTTTTGACTTTAATAAAGCAGGCTTGCTTAAGAAAATCCTAAAGCGTGACGTTATGGTTATGGCGAGTTGTGACAGCGAGAGAGAGATATCAGTGCTTGTTGATGCGATGGGGCATGTGAATTACGGTGAGCATATTTACGATACAAAAGGTATCGGTGCAATGATGATAAATATGCAGACGCTTATGGATTATGAAATAGTAACATTGCCATTAGACAACATAGACAAGCTGGATTATTCTATAGAAAGTAGTATTTTTCCTAAGTTCTTTAAGGGGCAATTCCTTACTAATAGCAACGCGGATTGTTTTGTAAATATGAAGGGATGGACTAAAGGCTCGGTGTATGTTAATGGCTTTAATCTGGGAAGATTTTGGAAGATCGGACCTCAGGAATCGCTATATTTACCAGGTGTATTATTGCACACGGATAAGCCAAATGAGATAGTGGTATTAGAGCTAGAGCGTTGCAAATCACCTAGTATTGAAATAGTTGATAAACACACGTTATAATTATAAATTAATTTAATTGCAATTACGCGTATGTGTGGTTGCAATTGTTTTAACGTAAGTGTAGTAGTGTCGAGAGATAGATGTATATATCTTGACATTGATAAGGATTTGTATTATAATCCAACTATATAGGAGGATGTCGAGATGGATGTTAAATGGAGAAAAATTAATGATGTACACTTGCGTGATCCTTTTATAATCAAGGACGGCGATGGCGGTTACATAATGACAGGTTCTAGCACGAAGATAACTATATATGACAGCGATGGAGTATATTACTATCACAGTAACGACCTTGAAAATTGGATCGGCCCGTATCTTATTCTATCAAAAAAACAATTGTTAAAAAGCAAAGATTTCTGGTCACCAGAGATTTATCTAATAGGCGATATCTATTATATGATAATTACGCTATCTTGCAAGGGACATAAAAGAGGTTCTTACTTACTATCTTCTAAAAACATAGTGAGTGACTACAAGATGATAGGTAGAATCACCCCAGTAGACAAAATGAGTTTGCACGCAACCCTTCTCGAAGAAGATGGTGAGTATTGGATTACTTACTGTCATGAGTGGAAAGAGTGCGTGAATGGTGAGATGAGAAGAGTTAAACTTTTGCCTGATTTTAGCGGTATACAAGCGGACACGGATACGTTGCTATTTAAGGCGACTGATAATGGTTATAAAACTAGTACTACAAGACTTGTTACTGATGCACCATATTACTTGCGTCATAATAAAGAGCTATACATCATTTGGTCAACGTATGATAACAGTCGAAATTACCTTACTCTAATGGCAAAAAGTTCAAATGGAAAGATCAGCGGAGAGTGGGAGCAAATAGCTCCACTTATAGTAGATGACGGTGGGCATGCAATGGTGTTTGATGATTATAGTGGCGTTAAACATTTAGTATACCATACTCCAAGTATAAAGAACTATATCACTGGTAAGGTAGAACATCCTATTATTAGAGAGTTGAGTTATGAATACGGTATGTTCGGACTTAATAACATTAGTATGTCAATATATAAAAACATGCTATTATATGCTAAGTTTGAGCAGAAACTAACGATGTGTTTTGCAAAATACGCTAGGGAGCAAGGTCTAGAGCACTTATCATTATCACATACGGAGATTATAGTATCAGTCAATAACTTCAAGAAGATAAGTATGCATAAGGCGGCGGAGCTTGTAGGCAAGACACCGCAAACTATTACAACATTAGTTACGAAGTTAGAGATGTTAGGGTATGTAATAATATTAAAAGATACTTTGGACAGGCGAAAGAGTTATATAGTGATAACTGATTTAGGTGGCGAAATAGCGATAAAGATAGAAAAAATATATAAAAAATTAGCAACTGTATTGTATTCGGACGTGCCAAACTCATTTAAGGACACGCATTTAAATACTGTTAATCTAATGACTGCCAGTCTTGCTGCGGACTTATCGAAGGATAATAATTAGATCGAGTTATGTTTGCTTATTATATATAAAAAATCATTTTAGAACAGTCAATTGGCTGTTCTTTTTTTGATGTAAAAACAAGGCAATGGCGGTACATGTATGACCATGTTAGGTAATACTGGCAAGAAGTCACTGAAAAAAATGAGAATTAAAAGAAAACATAAGGTGCAAAAATCAGCTACTCTCGACTATTTGTCTCAATAAACATGCAACTCGCACCCGTAAGAGTGCTATTCACGCAAAAGTATTGCTAATTGTAATGTAATATAATAGAATAATATTGTGGTAAAGCGCATTTGTATTTTTAAAAATTATTAATTATTATTAAATGTAAATGGGTATTGCAAAGTGTGGTAATGTATGGTATAATATGACTATATTAACAAGTTGATAATAAATCATGTTAATTTTACATTGTCTCCATGGTCAGTAATGGCTTAGAGTATGGAATAAAAACAGTCCATATTAAGATAGGAGTAAATGAAAATGACAAACGCAAAGAAAATAGTAAATAAAGTAATGATAGCATTACTTGCAGTAGTAATGGTGGTAGCTTCTTTAGGCTTCGCCGCATCAATGCTTGCAGCTGATAATAATAGTTCTATATCAATGAACACAGATGTACAAGCCGTTTCTAGTGAAATGGATAATAATACAGGTGATGTAACTGTCACTGAAATTACTACTAGAAATTTCGGTGATTATTTGATCTATATAGATTTTCCGGCAGCAAAATATAAGTTTTTTATAGATGCAAAAGATTTTTGGGCATCTCAAAATAAAGACCAATGTAGGATATCGTTGAAAAATATGGCTGGCAATAGTGCTGTGGCATATTTAGAAGCTACGGTTACATTTACACGTAAAACTGAAAAATTAGACCCGATGACACAAAACAGTTCAGGACTTGAGTTTACTGATTATTTCTATAGTGGATGCGGCGATATTGTGACAATGTTTGTGGAATTTGAGGTTGTATGTGAGGGTTATGTATACTCTGATTCTAGAAATTTTAATAAATTCTAGTAATTAAAATAAGGGGAGATAGTATGATAAAATGTGTTCTTAATGGAATTAAATCGCAATTGCATATTATTTTATTAACAATATTGTGTGGAGTTGCTAGCGTTATTGCATTTTGTGCGTACTATCGCGCACTTATTTCGTTGTTTTCAGAAGGTTTCTATATCAGCAACCTAATGAGCGTTATTTTAGCAATTGTAATAATTTCTTTTTGCATAATCAATCTTTTGTTGTCCTACTTCTTTTATATGCGACGCACAAATGTTCGGTATCAAATTTGTAAAATTGTCGGTGCGAAATCTTACCAATTAGTATTTATGAGAATGACTGAAATATTTAGTATTTTTACTATTTCGTATTTTATTGGTCTTGCGATTGATTTAATACTGGGCAGTATCTTAGGCGGGATATATTTGCCTGATTTGGGCGTGCTTGAGTATTGTATTGTTTACTTTGTGACATGCGGAATAGTTATGGCGATAACTATAATGAGTGTGGTTTATGAAAGCGGGTCGCGCAAGATTAAGCTTAAGAAGGGGGTGTGATTATGAAATTTTTATATAACCTTTTTGCTAGCGTGAAACGAAATTGGTTCTTTTATATCATAATGGTGGTAGTGTTAGTTTTATCTATGTATATGGGTATTTCGGCAGTTAATACTTATGGTGATTTCGATACGTTTTTCGCAGGTCAAAGTTTGAATGAAGAGTATGCTGAATGTGATTTGGTTAGCCGTAGTGGATTTTCAGAGATGACGTCTGACGAGTGGGATATATTTGTATCTCAAGGCTTGCTCCAAAAACAAGCTTACGCGTCGGATAAATCCTTTTACAAAAACAGCAGTATGGATAATAGATATGATATGTCGTACATTACCCCTTCAGTCACGAAAATAATGAACACTACATATGAAGGACAGCCGTTTGGCACAAATGCCGACATCGTCGGCGACGGAAAAGATGCACCACTTGAGGCGATAGTGAGCATAGATATGGCGCAAGAATATAAGATTGGAAAAGTTTATCAAATAAAAGAGTATGTTTCAGGTGATAGATGGGATAATGACTTGATTACGAAAAATATTAGTGTGAAAATAATCGGGCATTATGATAGTAACTATAGTGCTCCTACAATGTGGAATGGTGGCCAATATAAATCATTGTACAGTAGGGGAAATCCTGACATGGTTGTTTGTGGCTATCCAACAACTGATATTAACAGTGTTGTTATTAGTGAAAATATAGGCGCAATAAGTGAAACCGAAGAAATTAGTGTAGAGAAACTTGGCGCAATATATGAGGAAAATTACGAGTCGACAATAAGCGCAATAAATCTCAATATTTATATGCTTTTAACCACAATATTTATCATTGTAGCAGGCATTATTGCAAACATGTGTTATAGGGCTGACTTTGTTAGCAGGCGAAACGCAATCAAGCATATATCTGGAGAAAAAAAATCAAACGCAATGGTGTCCGATACTATTATAGGTGCGATGGTCGCTGGATTGGCGTTTATAATCATTGTCCTTGTCGGGGTTATTGATCCGGAAATATTTAATAGTAAGGTTTTGAATGGTACGTTCTGGGGCATAGCGTCGGGCATATGTGGATTTTATTTGATAATTCAGACAATTGCATCAGTTTTTCAAAATAAAAATGTACTAAAAACAATAAAGAATAAAAACTAATTTGCATTTATATTGACGGTAGAAGGTGCTTGTAATATGTTAAGTGGGGTGTAGGATGATTAAATTAAATAATGTTAGTAAGATATATAATAAAGGCAAAGATAATGAAGTGATTGCACTTGATAATGCTTGCGTGGAAATTATTGCAGGCAGTTCGGTTGCAATAATGGGTGTTTCGGGAAGTGGTAAGTCAACAATGCTAAACATAATCGGCTGTCTTGATGTCATGACAAGCGGAGAGTATTGCATTGGTGATAAAGAAGTTGCAACGTTAAAATCAAACGAACTTGCGGAAATTAGAAACGCTAAAATTGGTTTTGTGTTGCAAGAAAATGCGCTAATAAACAGCGAAAGCGTTTATGAAAACGTAAAACTACCGCTTTGCTTTAGTAAGAAATACAAAATTAAAGAGTTTAAGAAAAGGGTGTTAGAAGTTTTGAAATCATTGAATATTGACAGTCTTTATAAACGAAAAGTTCGTGACTTGTCGGGCGGACAGCGTCAAAGAGTTGCGATTGCAAGGGCACTCGTCAATGATCCTGATATCATACTCGCAGATGAGCCGACTTCAGCACTAGACAGTAAGACAGCTAGTGAGATAATAGCGATATTCAAAGACTTGCAGGGGGAAGGCAAGACTATCATTATAGTAACTCATGATAAACGTGTTGCAGACCAGTTAGATAGGACAGTGTATATAAAGGACGGATTACTTAGCGATATTGATGTTATCTAAAACAATATTTAAAATTTAAAAATACTGGCTAGAGATCTTGCGTCTCTAGCCTTTTTTTCATTCGTAGATAAAATGATCATGCGTATATATATGGAGTGTCACTGTGTTTTTGTGGTGAGTAATGCGCTCTATGTCTGCACTAAAAGTCTTTGTATAGTAGAATTATTTGCATAGGATTGTATTAATATTTACTGCTATTGAAATGCAAATAAACATTTGCACCAATGCAATACAATGTACAATTTATGTAAAATCGGTCAAAATAAGTGTTTTTAGTTCCAAAATATGGTTAATTATGTTATAATATTGAATATATACATTTTTTTTAAGCAATATTTTAAAGTATTTGAGCTATTAGTTTTATGGATTGACATGTATATTTCGGAGGTATAAATTTTATGAAAAATATAAAAAAAAGAGTTGGAGTATTGATATCAATAGTAATGATGATGTCGATTTTATGCGTGGCGATGATAGCTTGCGCACCCAGTGGAGTGATAGTTACTTATGTTTCTGACGGTAGGGAAGATGTAGTTGAGTCAAGGATTGACGAGTTTGCATTGCCTACGCCGCCAACAAAAGAAGGACATAACTTTATTGGTTGGTTCTTCGATAAAGATGTTTGGACTGTTCCGTTCAAGGCTGATTATTTTGATGTAACTGAAGATTTTGAGACGATTATAACAGTTTATGCTCATTATTCTGTGATTACAGGAATAGATAAGCCTACTGCAACAGGGGTGCTTACATACAATAATACTATGCAGTTAGCAAATATTCCTATCAGTGAATTGTATACAATAAAAGGCACAACAAAAGCAACGGAGGCTGGCACTTATGTTGCAACCTTATCACTAATCGACACAGTTAACACTAGCTGGACTGGTGGTAGCACGGACGACATTAATGTTGAATGGAAAATAGCACAAAAGCTAATAGATATGCCGACTATTACAAGTAAGCATGTTTACAGTGGCATTGAGCAAGAAGTGGAAATATTGACAAGTGATGATTACTCAATAGCAGGTAAAACAAAAGCAACAGATGCTGGAGTTTATTCTATTACGGTTTCTCTTGTAGACGATAAAAACACAGTATGGAAAGATGGCAAGAATGCTGACTTAACTGTAGATTGGAAAATCGAGAAAAAAGAAATCACCACTCCTCAATATAAAAAAGTGATTATGTATGACGAAACGGAAAAAACAGTAGAAATTAGTGAGAGTGCCGATTATGTGATAAGCGGTAAGTTGAGTGAAACGAAAGTAGGAAAATATGCTTTTTATCTTAATCTTTCTGATGAGGCTAATACAAAGTGGAAAGATACAGATTCAGCACAATTAACTTGTGATTGGAGTATTATTGCTGATGGTGTAGTTAAACCAGCTAAGCCACAAGATAAAATATTTCAAATAAAACCTCAAATTGTTGACATTCCAGAAAGTGATAGTTATATAATAAGCGGAGATAAATACGCAACTGTTGCGGGCACATATAATGTAACAGTTTCGTTGAAATCTGATCATGCTGCTTGGTTTGACGGCTCTACTGACGACCTTTCATACTCATGGAAAATATTGAAAAATGAAATTATTGTGCCTAAAATAAGGATTATGACGTATTCAGGAGAGGCACAGCGAGTTTTAAGAGATACCTTATATTATGATACTAACGGTGTTACAAGTGCGACAGTTGTTGGCGATTACAAAATGACATTGCAACTAAAGTACCCCGATTCTACTTTTTGGGCAAATTCAGATAATTCAGATATTAATGTGGATTGGACTATGCTAAAGAGAAAAATTAATAAGCCAACAGTTGAAAGTATTTATATATACAGTGGCGATTTAATAACAGCTGACATCGCTAAAGATAAGTTTTATGTTGTTGGTGGTGTGTTTGAATCAGTAAGTGCGGGTCATCATATGGCTGTGCTTACGCTTACAGAGACGGTTAATGTTTCATGGGCTGATGGAAGCATCGCACCTATTAACGTTGATTGGATGATTGCCGCCAAAGAAATCAAGGTGCCAACTACATCTGGTAATGTGACTTATAATGGCGCTGAGCAAGAAAATAATATAATAAAGAGTGATGATTACACATTATCAGGAGTAACTCAAGCAACAGATGCAGGATTTTATAAAGTTGTTGTTTCATTAAAGAGTGACTCAAATTTTTGTTGGGTTAATTATAATGATGTTAGTGACAAGGTTATTATGTGGGAACTAAGAAAATCAGAGATATTAAAACCAAAACCAATTAATCCCATAGAATATCATGGTAAATTAATAACAGCTCCGTTTTCCGGTTCGGGTTATGAAGTTACTGGGGATCAGGCTACTGAAGCAGGAACGTATACTGCAACTTTCTCATTACTTGACAAATTAAATCATATTTGGAATGATGCTACCACTGAGAATTTTGACATTGAATGGGTAATTGAAACTCTTAAGGTTAATAAACCAAGTGATCCTCCACGTTTTAGTTTTGATTACACCGGTGATGAATATGAACTATTATTCCATCCACGTCCAAGTTATACAATTTCAGGCAATAGGGGTACAGAAGTAGGAAATTACACTGCTACTATTTCACTTATAAATAAAAAGTCTACCGTTTGGATAGATAATCCTAACCATACTGAAGATTTAACTTTTGATTGGACTATTATTAGGGCTGTTGTTAATAAGCCTGCTGACGTAAATACGTTCTACACGGCTTCTGAACAAACTTTGACGTCGAATAACCCATCAGCATATACTATTTCAGGAAATATAAAAGCAACAGAAATCGGAACTTACTCTATTACTGCCAAATTAGTAAATGACAAAAACTATATGTGGGCTGGAGGTTCCACTTCTGATGTTCAGTTCAATTGGAAAATTCAGATGGATAAGCTAACGTATGAATTCGTGTTCGGTTCTAAGACTGAAGTTAAGATTATGAAATATGAAGGAAACAGCGAAACTGTGGCTATCCCAGATACGATAGACGGAAAGATTGTTGCTGAAATAGAAGATAAAGCTTTTTTTGAAAATAAAACACTAAAGCACATAATAATTCCTGAAACTATTACGGCTATTAACCGATTTGTATTTAAAGATTGTACAAGCCTGGAAACTGTGACTTTCTTAGGTAATAGCAAACTAAAATTCATTGGACAATCAGCTTTTACAGGTACCACTATGCTTAAAACTTTTGCACTTCCAGCATCAGTTACGGAATTAATAGCGGCTGCATTCAGCGATTCAGGTTTGGAAACATTCCACATTCCAGCAAATTCAAAACTGATAACTATTGGCGAAAGTGCATTTAATGGATGTTCAAATCTAGGTTACATAATAATCCCAGCCACTGTTACAAATATAGGAACAAGAGCGTTTTTTGCATGTCCTAAGATAACAGTGTTTGCTAATGTGGCATCAAAACCTGCAGATTGGGTTGAAGACTGGAACCTTCATGATATGACAACAAATAAAACATATATAACTCCATACTGGAGTGGACAGTGGGAACTTGTTGGAGGCGTGCCAACACCTAATAAAAAATAACTTCAAATAAAATATTGAAACACTGCTTGGATAGTATTATCCCAGCAGTGTTTTTATTTGTTCGTATGCTCTTAACATAATCTTAACACAATATTATCTGTATCATGCTATTTAATTGTTTTGTATTAAGCTAAACTATATACATGCAGTAAAACAGATCGGTGAAAAAGTAGAAAGCATATTTGATAAAATGATCGTATGTGAAAAGGAGAACGAATTTATGAACAAGTCTAGATTAAGTAAGTTGTTAGTAGTAGGGATTATGATAATGGTATGCACTATGAGTATTGTACTTGTAGGGTGTGGTGGAGAAAAAAATATAACTGTTATATCGAGAGAAGCGGGTAGTGGAACAAGAAGTGCATTTGAAGATATAATAGGTATTGACTCAGGTGATGTAAAAGCAAGTCTGATATCGGATAAGACGAATAATGTTTTAACGGAAGTATCTAATAATATTAATGCTATAGGTTATGTGTCATTAGGGTCAATAAATGATACTGTAAAGACATTAAAAGTAGGTGGCATTGAGGCTAGCAGTGAAAATATAGTATCGGGTGCATATGCTATGTCAAGACCGTTTGAGCTTGTATACAATACTCAAAAAGGATTAACTCAAGTAGCGGGTGAGTTTGCTAGTTTTATAAAAAGCTCACAAGCACAAGACATAATAGTGACGGAGGGATATGTACCTGTAGTTGATAATGCGGAAGAGTATGTAGCTAGTACAAGTTTTGAGACTAAGCAGACTTTAAAGGTGAGCGGAAGTACATCAGTAGAGCCATTGTTTGAAAAGTTATTTGCTAAGTTTGAAAGTTTTCATAGTGGCAAAGTAGCACTTGAAATGACAGCTAATGGCAGTGGTACAGGTATCAGCAATGCGTCAGCGGGGACGGTAGATATAGGTATGAGTAGCAGGGAAATAAAAGATACTGAAAAGGAAAAAGTGTCAGTTATTACATTAGCTAAGGATGGTATCGCGGTGATAGTAAATCTTGATAATGTAGTTAGCGATATTTCTGTCCTATCATTAAATAAGATATACGCAGGGGAAATAGTGAAATTTAGTGAACTAGCTATATAATAATTAAAAAAAGGGAATGAATGGTATAGCTGAAATGCTGTATCATTTATTCCAATTAGAGGAATTATGGAGAAAAGTTTAAAAGAGAAATGCATGAAATTACTGTACGCGTCGAGTGCCTTTTTAGGAATAGCGGTAGTAGTTGTCATTACTATATTTTTATTAAGCATGGGCTTGCCAAGTATGTTTGAAATAGGTTTTTTTAAGTTTTTATTTGGTACTAAGTGGAATCCTGTAAATAACGAATTCGGTATATTGCCGATGATAGTAAATACGATTATAGTCACTGCGTTTTCAGGATTAATAGGCGTTACTATAGGTAGGTTCACTGCTATATTTATATGTTATTTTGTGCGACCAAAACTGAAAAAGATATTAATGCAATTAGTTCAGCTACTAGCAGGGATTCCATCGGTATTATTTGGTTTCTTTGGTGTGCAAGTACTTGTACCGTTATTCTCAGCGTTATCATCGTCAGGTGTTGGGTATGGAGTGATGACTTCATCTATTATATTAGGGATAATGATACTTCCTACGGTGATATCTATCAGCGTTACAAGTCTAGAGAATGCTGATCCATTACATATAGAAGGGGCGTTAGCACTAGGTGCGAGTAGAGAACAGTCCATATTTAAAGTGGCAGTTCCGTCAGCTAAAACAGGGCTTATGTCGGCAGCAATTTTAGGAATAGGCAGAGCAGTAGGCGAGACAATGGCTATTGTGATGGTGAGTGGAAATATACCTGATTTTGCTACATCATTTTTTCAAGGTATACGTACGCTAACGGGTAATATCGTGCTTGAAATGTCTTATGCCGAAGGATTGCATGAAGGTGCACTGGTCGCTACAGGTGTCGTTCTATTTGTTATGATATTGTGTGTAACTGTTGGGCTAAATGTCTACAAAACAAAAAGTGGAAAGATCAAAAAAGGTAAAAGTATCGTTATAGATAAATGTGTCGGGACGGGTAATCCGCAGTACGTTTTATCAAGGTCGAAAGAGAAAGCTATGAAAGGCTTTAGTTTAGGCTGTACTAGCATGACTATGATATCTCTAGTAGGTATAGTGCTATTCATATTAGTTATGGGCGTGCCACATTTATCATTTGATTTTGTATTTGGTTCTTTTGAGTATGGCGGGGCTATAACGTTATTGCCTAGTATTGTAACTACATTAATGCTGATAGGATTGACTGTATTGATGAGTGTGCCAATAGGTGTAATGACAGCAATTTTCCTTTGTGAGTATACGAAAAATGACAGCAAATTTGTAAAGATAGTAAGGATGTCTATAGAGACACTAGCGGGAATACCCTCTATAATTTTCGGGCTTTTCGGTATGATGTTTTTCTGCGAGTTGATTGGTATGGGTTATAGTATTATGGCTGGTGCATTGACGCTTACGCTTATGAACTTGCCTACTATTATCAGAACGACAGAGCAAGCGATATTAGAAGTGCCACAAAGTCTTAGAGAGGCATCTTATGCACTTGGTGTAGGAAAGACTACTACTATTTTTAGGATAGTCTTGCCTAGTGCGATGGGCGGAATACTGAACGGAGTTATTTTGTCAATAGGCAGAATAGTAAGTGAGTCGGCAGTAGTTTTATTTACAGTTGGGTCTACAAAATCAATGCCAACTTCGCCTATGTCAAGCGGAATTTCGCTAGCTGTATATATGTATATTTTAGCAGGAGAAGGGCTACACGTAAACGAAGCATATGGTGCTGCGGTAGTACTACTTGCGATAGTATTTATAATAAATCTAGCATCGAATTTTACAAAAAAGTTTGCACAAAGAAAGAATATTAAAATATGAGTTAATACAAAATATTACATAGTTATGATATGCCGTAGGGTATAAAAAGAGGTGAATATGTACAAATTATTTAACAAAAATGAAAACACGAAAAATAGAGAAATAAGCAAAAATAATAAGGTGGATAAGGGGGATATCTGCTTAGATTTATTTAAGGATGGAGCGGATATTAAGATCGAGAATCTAAACTTATTCTACAATAAATTTCAAGCATTACATAATGTTAACATGCAAATTAATGATAAAGAAATCACTTCACTTATCGGGCCGTCAGGGTGTGGGAAATCTACATTATTGAAAAGTATAAATAGAATGAATGATCTTGTGAACGGTTGCCGTATTGAGGGGACTATAGAGATAGCAGGGCGAGATGTATATTCAAAAGATTTGGATATAGGTGTGCTTAGGAAAAATGTAGGTATGGTTTTCCAAAAACCTAATCCTTTTGCTATGAGCATATATGACAACATCACTTACGCACCAAGGACGTTTGGGGTCAAGGATAAAACTCAGCTTGATGAGATCGTAAGAACAAGTCTCGAAAAAGCTGCTATGTGGGATGAAGTCAAAGACTGTTTAGGTAAGAGTGCTATGAGTTTGAGTGGTGGTCAGCAACAGCGTCTGTGTATAGCACGTTGCTTATCGGCACAGCCGAAAATAATCTTGATGGACGAGCCAACGTCAGCACTTGACCCTATTTCCACAGGTAAAATTGAAGATTTATGTTTGCAACTTAAGGATAGATTTTCTATCGTTATGGTGACGCATAATATGCAACAGGCACTTAGGATAAGTGATAAAACATCATTTTTCTTAATGGGTGAAATGATAGAGATGGGTAACACGAGAGAGGTTTTTGAAAATCCTAAAGATAACAGGACTGAAGATTATATAACAGGGAGGTTTGGGTGATATGACTGAGCGATTTGATAGAAATATGGCAGCCTTTAAATTGGACTTGCTGGAGATGGGTAGCAAGGTAGCGTTGCAGTTATCAAGTACATATGAGGGTATGCTAAATGATGATAAAGAAATATTGAAACAAGTCATGATTGATGATGATAGCGTAGATGACTTTGAAAAACATTTGCAGAGAGAGTCATTAAATATGATACTATTAGAGCATCCTGTTGCAAAAGACTTTAAGTTTTTAACTGCTACTATAAAAATGATCACGGACTTAGAACGGATAGGTGATCATGCTGAAGACATATCAAATCTTTGCTTGCAATTTAATAATAGAGAGATACTTAAACTTGATGAGATCTATAAAATGTTCGAGCTTGCGATAGTTATGGTAAAAGAAAGCATGAAGGCGTATTTTAGTAAAGACCTTCAACTGGCGAAAAAGTGCATGGTTCTTGACGATAAATTAGATAAAATGTTTAATAGTGCTAAAAAAAGTTTGACTACTCAAGTAAATCAAGATACAATGTTAATAGAAGACCTTCTTACTGTCTTGCTTGTCGCTAAGTATCTAGAGCGAATTGGTGACCACGCAGTAAATATATGTGAATGGACTTCGTTTAGCCTGGGGGTATAATGTATAGAGTTTATATTGTAGAAGACGATGACGGTATCGCGGATTTATATAGCTGTGCTTTTTTCAGTGCGAATATTGATATAGAGATTTTCACTGATGCAGAAAGCATGTTTAAAGCATTAGATAATAGTTTGCCAGACTGCTTGATACTGGATATTATGCTACCAGTGATGGACGGCATAACTGCACTTAAAGTGATAAA
The DNA here is from genome assembly GCA_947038565.1 of uncultured Clostridia bacterium. Classification (GTDB taxonomy): domain Bacteria; phylum Bacillota; class Clostridia; order Christensenellales; family UBA3700; genus MGBC100798. The sequence goes on along the minus strand of CAMQWP010000015.1, from coordinate 11,412 downwards.
ACAAAACAAGAAATTTGCATCAATACCAGTGATCATGGTAAGTGCTAAAGATGAAGAAATGACTATTGTGAAAGGGCTTGTAGGCGGAGCGGAAGATTATATTACAAAACCTTTCAAAACGATGGAGCTTATCGCAAGAGTAAAAAAAGTGCTTGAGCGTAGCGTCAAAAAAGACACTTGTAGCGGTCTTGTATTGGATGACAAAAAACACCAAGTATATTATGAAAGTAATCTTATACTGTTTACGTTGTTAGAATACAAGCTGATAAAAGTATTATATGAACGTAGGGGTGAGGTTGTTGAACGCGAGACATTATTCGATTTGGTTTGGGGCGTAGATTACTTTTCAGAAAGCAGAACTCTTGACATTCATATGAATTCAATCAGGCAGAAACTGTCAAAATTCACCGACAAAACAGTTATAAAAACTGTGCGTGGAGTAGGCTTTATTATTGATTAATACAAGGAGAATAGATAATTGAAAAACAAAATTTTTCTGAAAAACATGCTAATTATTTGCTTAAGTTTATTGATAGTATCAATAAGTGCTATTCTCATTTCACGACATATGATTATTATGCAAAAGAAAGATAGTATTATAGAATTCGCGACCATTATAGAGGAGTTTATACAGTACGATGATGGTGAAAATTATCATGAGCAACTTGATACTGATACAGAGATATTTGTTGACAATCGTGTCACTATTATATCAAGTTCAGGCGAGGTTGTACTTGATACGAATGCGGATGAGAGCAACATGGATAATCACTTACTTCGAGACGAAGTAATGGCTTGTATTGATAACGCTCCAGAAGTTTTCTTGAGAGTGTCTGATACGACAGGTGAGCATTTGATTTATTATGCGGTCAAAATTCAAGCAGTTGACTCTAATCAATTTCATATTCTTAGAGTGTCGTCAAAGTTCAAAAACTTAGATGATTATATCACGCTTATATTGATAATAACGTTCTCAACTACTGCGGTTGTACTACTTCTATCAATGACGCTATCGTATTGTACGAATAAAAAGCTAGTAGGATCATACAAAACTATAACAGATGGGTTAGAGCAAATCGGGAATGGCAACTATGATTTTATGTGCGAAAGTGCAAATAATGATATGTTAGAAAAACCGCTTGCAAATATAAATAACATCAGTAATAAAATAGCAAATGATGTGAATAGAATAAATAACGAAAAACAAAAATTGAAATATGTTGTCGACAATACTTATGAGGGCGTTATACTTTTAAATGAGAAGTTGGACGTGATATTATCAAATGATGTCGCTGGCGACATGTTTAATATAGACAACTTTAAAGATAATTTTATACAAAATATTGAAACAATGTACGGTGATTTATTAAGTATATTAAAAAACAAAAGCGATACGGAAGTAATATCTGAATTTAAGGGCAAGCAATATTTGATAAAAATCTCGTATAAAAACTCAATGCATTTAATAGTTTTTACTGATATAACTACTATTAAAAACTACGAGAAAATAAAGAGTGAATTTTTTGCAAATGCATCGCATGAGCTGAAAACTCCTATAACAAGTATTAGTGGTTTTTGTGATCTTGCAGAGTGTGAAGAAAATCCTTTATTAGTGAAATCTTATATCACAAAGATAAAAAAATATAATGATAGACTGGTATGTCTAATCAGTGATATGCTTAAGATATCTACCATCGAATTTGCAGAGAATGAAGTGCAGGGAGTATCTTGCAGTGGAGAATTAATCGCAAATGAGGTAGTCGACTCGCTTGCACTCCAGATCGGAGCGAAGGACATAAATATCCGCATAACGGGTGTTGTTGAATATGATATATCTAATGATGATTTATTTACTATCTTGCAAAACCTAATAAGCAATGCAATAATGTACTCTAGTAGTGGTGGAGATATAGATATTACAATGAGCGAAACTGTCATAAGCAAAGTATTGAAAGTGAAGGATAATGGTATAGGCATTGCTAAAGAATATCAAGATAAAGTATTCGAGAGATTTTTTAGAGTGGATAAAGGCAGAAGTAAAATCAGCGGAGGTACAGGTCTAGGACTGAGCATCGTCAAGCACATTATAGCTAAATACGATGGAGTGATAATTCTTAAAAGCGAACTTAAAAGCGGAAGTGAATTTATACTAGAATTTCCTAAAGTGTTTGATAATTAATGCATGTATTTTTAATATTAAAATATAAAGTGTGATATATCGAGAAATTAATTGATCACAAGAGAAATGAATAATTAAAATTGCATATGCCGTATTATAGTTGCATGTTTGTGCTATAATATGATAAAATATAGGTGTATTTGGATTAGATTAACTAATTCACCCTGGCATAAGCCGTATACAAGAGTGATTATGATAAAACAATTTTTAAGTTATTACAAAAAACAAAAAGTGCTTTTTAGCCTTGACATGATAGCGTCATTATTTCTCGCAGCGTTAGCCATGCTATATCCTATCTTGACTAGATTAGTTCTAAACGATTATGTGCCGAATAATAACATTAATATGATATTAGTTTCCGCTGGAATTCTGTTTGCGGTGTACACTATTAGAATGATATTAAACGCATTTATCCAAGACAAAGGGCATGTAATGGGTGCTTATATTGAAAACGATATGAGAGATGACCTATTTTCAAAACTGCAAAAACTGCCATTTAGATATTTTGATCAGCATCAGACTGGCGATATAATGTCAAGGATGACTAACGATTTATTTAGTGTTACAGAGCTTGCCCACCATGGTCCAGAGACGGCTATAATATCTTCTGTTACGTTTATAGGTGCTCTAGGTTATTTGATGTCTATTAACTTATGGCTGGCGTTGATAATTTTTTGCTGCGCTCCAATACTTATTATAGTAACTGTTTTTAGCCGTAAAAAATTACTAAAATCTTTTAAAGCTAGTTCGGAGAGCAAGGCACTTATTAATACTTCTATAGAGAGCAGTGTTTCAGGTATTAGAGTTACTAAGGCTTTTAATAACCATGATAACGAATTTGATAAGTTTTGCAAAAGTAATAAAGAATTCCTCGTGTCACGCAAAGAGGTGTATAAAAATCTAGGAAAATTTACTTCTAGGACTACTTATATAGTTGATCTATTCAACATGGTTGTGCTACTGGCTGGCGGTTTATTCGTCCTTGCAGGCGTTTCTTCTTCAGATCAAGGTATATCAATTGGAGATTATACAGCATTTATTATATCGGTTGGATTGATTATAACTCCTATTTCGCAAATAATTAATTTTGTAGAGCAGTTCCAAAACGGTGCTGCGGGATTTAGAAGATTTATGACAGTGATGAATGAAGAAGAAGAAAGCGACGCTATTGATGCGATTGAGCTTGATAACATGGATGGAGATATTAAATTTAGTAACGTAAGTTTTAGTTATGAAAATGATGACCTTATACTTAATGATATATCATTTAATATCAAAGCCGGCGAAAAAATAGCTCTAGTCGGTGCGAGTGGTGGAGGAAAGACTACAATTTGTCACCTACTTCCTAGGTTTTATAATATCACAAATGGTAATATACTAATAGATGATATTGATATTAATCATATTACTCTCAAGTCTCTAAGGCAAAATATAGGAATAGTACAGCAAGATGTATTCTTATTTGATGGTAGTATAAAAGAAAATATTGCGTACGGAAATCTAAACGCAAGTGAAGACGAGATCATGTCCGCAGCACAAAAATCAAATATCCACGAATTCATATCGGGATTGCCAGAAGGCTATGATACTCAAATCGGGGAACGTGGAGTAAAACTTAGTGGCGGTCAAAAACAGAGATTATCAATAGCAAGAATATTTCTTAAAAACCCCTCTATTCTTATACTTGATGAGGCAACTAGTGCCTTAGACAATAGCACTGAGAGGCTGATACAATCGGAATTTGATGAGTTGTCAAAAGGCAGAACAACTATTGTAGTCGCACATAGATTATCTACTGTCAAAAATGCTGATCGTATAATGGTCATCGAGAATGGTAAGGTTGCTGAATGCGGATCGCATGAGGAGTTGCTATTACTAAAGAGTAAGTATTATCAACTTCACTCTAAAACCTCGGACATAATAGTCCAATAAATATAATTTACTTTAAAAAGCACCAAAGCGTTATTTTGGTGCTTTTTATGATAATTTGCAATAATGAACAACAATAAAATAATATCAAAAATTAAACAAATGATAGATTATTGTGCAAAATTATGCAAATAATTTAAAAAATATTTATACCATAATTGATAAAAAGTAGTAATCATTATTGACTTTGTTAAATAATCATGTTATAATAATACAGTAGCAAACAATGATATCGACTATCAAATCATAAAAATGCATTACGGGTATTTAACTCTATTGAGCATTTTAACGCAGGATTAAATGGTCTTGACATACATAATCGGAGGATAATAAAAATGAGAAGTATAACAACATTAGATTTACAATATGCACATAGATTTTACGGCTTTCAAGGTGAGGCTCAGTATTTACACGGTCATTCAGGCGGATTGACTATTGAGGTAGAAGACTCTATTGAAATTGGAGTAAATATGGTTTTTCCATGTAATGAGATCCAAAAAACAGCATGGGCACTATTAAAGAACTTCGACCACGCACTTATTTTAAGAGATGATGACCCAATGTTGCCTGCAATACTAGGCGTATATGAAAAACAAGGTATTAAAAATGGTTCTCCTACTAATCAAATGAAGGGGGTTGCTTTCAAGACTGAACTTGCTACTGCATATCCTGATTGTCGTTTGGTAGTTACTAAAGAAACAATGACTGTTGAAGGCATGATTAAGATAGTTTATGACCTTTTGAAGGATAAACTTAATATTGCTAAAATCACTTTTACAAGTGGTGTAAATGCTGCATCATGTGAATATAATACTAATAATATTATTGATCGTTGTCCACTTTGTGGCATAGCACTTAGTGAAAGCGGTGTTTGTAAAAAATGCGGATATAGAAAGTAAAAAATCAAATTTGATCAGAACTAAAATGAGTGATTTATGCTTTGAGCATGAGTCATTCTTTTTTTGTTAATATGCGTGGTAATGGTTTGACAATTAATAATATTGACACTGTTTGACATGGTAATTAAGTCACTAAGTGCAAACAAAATCTGATGCAAATATTTGTAGATTTTTATGTTAAAAGTCATGGAAATGACAGCCAAGAATGATTGTGAAAATAAATATTGTCGTTTATATTATATTTTACCATTATAATTATTGTAAATATGAGTGCATACACTTGCTTAAAAATGCGAAATCCGATTTGGTTTAGACAAATAATCATAACGCTTGGACATAATGTAATGACAATTTTATAAATAGATATAATTACTCTAAAAACGTTGATTATTTGTATTTGTTATGTTAGAATTTATTTATAATAATATTTATGAAACTCTATAAGATATAGTATTATATAGCGTGACGTAGGGAGAGGTGTTAATTATGAGTAAGAAAAAGAAATTAGTAATCGGTGGGATTGCCGCAGCAGCAATAGCGATATTGGCTGGACTGATAGCAATGACTGTACTTTTAGTAATGACAGTACCAAAAGATATGCAGTACAAGGTAGAGACTGTAGCGGCTGAAAGTGAAGACAAGATAGAGGTCGGTATAATTTCAGATACACAATTCCCTCAAGTAGAGAAAAATATGTATCCATGGGATTATGAAACTGTTACTAACGGCCCTTCTCATTTTATTAAAGCGTTAAAGTATTTTAAAAAGAAGAATGTAGATATGATCATCTTAAATGGTGATGTTGTTAATTCTGCTGGTGATAGTAGTGGTTATAATATTTACAATGATATTTTAGACTATGTTTACGGTAAGGATAGGAAAGATATGCCACACTTCATATTCCCAATGGGAAACCATGAGTATTATGGTGGTAATCAAGAGTATCAATTCTATAAGGCTACTGGATTGCCACTGAACACTAGGACTATATTAAATGGTTATAGCTTTATATCTTTATCGAACTCTAAGTTAGAGACTGGTGATACTGAACTTGCTGCAAGCAATGGTACATTGGCTGATGGTACTTACAATGACGATAGAATTAAATTCTTAGAAGAGCAACTTGCTTCTGCAGCTAAAGATGATGCGTCAAAACCTATATTTCTATTTATGCACATGCCTCTAGGTAATGAACTTGTGGGCGGTCACTGGGCAACGCCTCAGTATGAAAAAATCAATAGTATCCTTGAGAAATATCCTCAAGCAATAGTATTCACTGGTCACTCTCACTACCCACTTTCAGACGAAAGATCTATTACGCAAAATGATTTTACTACAGTAAATACTGGTTGCGCTAGTTACTTTGATTTTGATTGGATTAAGGAAGAAGACGTGCCAGTAGGCGAGGGCTATGACGCGTTCGTGAATGGAACTCATGAAGATTTTATAAACAAAGATTACTTGATTAATCCTGAGTATATAGGGATAGAAAGTTCTGCGGATGTACCGTTTAGAAATATGGTCAACAATGGTTTAATATTATCAATCGATTGTATTGATAATGAAATCGAGTTGCAAAGGATTAATTTTACTACTGGATTAGAATTTGGTGATTCATTCGTTATGACTGAGTTCACAAAAGATACATTTGTAAGAACTCCTGATAAACTTGGAAAAGGAAGTGATCTTCAATTTGATAGCGACGCAACAGTGAGTGCAAAAGTATTACCTGATGGCAGAGTAGGGATACAGTTCGACGCTGTAAATCAAGATGATGTAGCTAAATATTACCAGTATGAGATAATTGACAGTAATGGAAAAATAACTATAGTTAGATTTTTTGCTAGAAATTACTACTTAGGAATGGACGGGGACTATCAAGAGCAAAATATTCTCCATAAATTAACTAAGGGTGATTATTCCATGAAAGTGTACGCTATAAATAGTATGAATACTAAGAGTACAGAGGCACTAAGTACTAGCTTTACCATATAAATGATAATAAAAAATAACTTTATGATCCGATTGTGGAAAATTAAAATCTAATAAGGTGTAAAACAGAATAATTTAAAACAAATAAAGCGTCAAATTCATAAATTGAATAGGACGCTTTTTGCATATGTAAAGTTAGAATAGGGCTAAAATAAAGGTGGATTGAATAAGTTTATGCTTTTATGTGTCGTTTTTATGCAATTTTTCACAGTTTATAATATAATTTTATAAAGATTTTCAGTAAAAAAATCATAATATTTTTATCTTTATTTATAGTAATTATTACTGATTTTAACATATTTCGCTTTACCTAAAATAATCTAATTTATCAATTTAATTAATATTTTTGTTTATTATTTAAGTGTAAACAACTTTTACTTTGTGTAATATGCAAATTATCACATTTTATATTGCAATAAATGAAAAGTGAAATTACATAATAATATATACAAGTGCACAGATCGAACAAGTCATAACGACTGTAAAATTAATTGCAATGTGACCTAAATTATGATATAATAAGCATATAAATCATAGATAATTACAATTATTAAAACTATTAATACGTATATGCAATATGAAAAATATGTATATTATTGGCTTGTGTATACGCATTTCGTGTAGTTTGTAAAAGGAGTAATATATCAATGTTGCATTATTTCAGCTCGTTCATTTGCTTTATGACGTTATAAGTTGAATAGTAATGTAATATACGAATAACAATTAGGAGTACATAATGAAGAAAAAAGGATTGGTTTTAGTAGTGATATTCACTCTTTCTATTATTCTAACAGCTTGCAATAGTGCAGGTGTTAAATTAAAGAGAGACGATAATATCTATGGAAAAACTAGATATACAAGCGAAATATTGGGCACGGTTGATAGAAATATCCCCGTAGCAACAAATGGCGGGCTTTCAAGTTATCCATCTTATAGTAACATAATAAAAGATTCTGCGCTTAAGACCGCAGTAGAAAAAGAGAATAAAGAAATCTATGACTTTGATAAAATGGATATAGACGGTAATTTATACAAGGGTGGCAAACCTAAAGGCGGTAAGCTTATTAAGCACACGATCGGCGACGCTACTTATAATGGTGTGATACCTGATTCGGCTGAGGCTATTGCGAAAAAACTCTATATCAAGCCATATAGAAGGGCACTCAGCTTGACGGGACTATACGCTCCAGCCGGAGAAGTATTGACTGTTGTATTGCCAGATAGCCTTGTAAGGTCGGGTGGTATAAAAGTCACTATAGGCTCTGCTGTGCACGTAAGTAATAATACATATGTACAACTAGGGTACGCTTATAATAATATTAGTGTTCATAACAGCTCGCTTAACCGCATGCCTATAACTGGTAAAACATTTGCATTGACTGAAAATGTTAATTATATTGGTCATCCTTTAGGCGGGCCTATCACTATATCTGGATTAGGAAGTAGTGATTCTAAACCATATGAGCTGACTATAATCGGTGGAATGGAAACTCCTGAATATGTCTTAGGTACAACTACTGATAAAGAGTGGGATAGGCTAATAAAAGACGCTCCTGGTTTGTACGTTAATGTCGAAGCGGGTGATTTTAGAATGAGTATGCCGAAGTTTATAGCTATGGGTATAACTGGTGAAAAAATTCGTCTAGTTGCTGAATTCTGGACTAAGGCAATTTCACTATCAATACAGATATCTCCTCATAGGAGTGGCTATTATGGTGATAATGGTATAAATCAAATGCTATTTGATCAGTTTATCCCAGCAGGATCTGCTTGTGCTTTTGTAAATCAGTATTACTCTGTAGCTCCAGTATCATGGGCTAGAGGTGCACTAGATTATGACGCATTGATGAAAAACGGATCATGGGGTGTTCTACATGAGTTGAATCATCATCATGCTGATTTCGGTGCTGAAGATGGCTGGTTGCTAGTCAGTGAGGTAGTAAATAATGCTATCACGGCAGCAACTTATATTAAGTATACGAATATTGCAGCGGGCAGAACTGAGAGAGGCGGACTTAGTGGATGGAATTGGGTTACTGATTACGCTGCGGCGATAAATAATGTAAAGAATTTGTCAGGCAAATTTAATCCTGGACTTAGTATGCATGTGACACTAATGCATGCATTCGGTATAGATGTTTATAGTAGTGTTACGCCGTATACAACAGCAGCGTATGCAGCTAAAGAAGGGCTTACTGTTCAAGAAAATTTTTATATGCAATACTCACTAAGGAGTGAGGTCGATCTTACTTATTACTTCGAAACGCTTTGCGGATTCCCGTTAGGTGACGCTGTTAAACAGAAGGTTAAGAGCAAAAACTATAAGCAATTTATCCCTTTAGCTACGGTATACCAAGCTGAGCATGATGGCGTGAGTACCGGTCGAGAATTTACAATACCATTAGGTCAAGATTTTAATTTTAATTTTAATTCTAATACCGCGGTGGAAAATGCTGGATTTACTACTTCACCTGCAAATTTTGAGATAGTAAGCGTTACGTCTCCTAAGCATGGCGAAATATATGAATCCGCAGTGAAAGGAATATATACTTATACTCCTGATAAAGGTGAGATATATGACGAATTCGAAGTCACATTTAGATTTTTGGATACGCCTTTTGAGGTGGCAGATACTACTGTCAAAATCAAAATCAAACAAGATAGCCAAGGGCTACAAGTAGAGAAATGGGATGGAATGTCGTCGGGTGATATTGATAAGTCTATCACATTAGCTACACACGAAAAGGCGAGTTCAGAATACATTATCAAATCTAGCTATGTAGATAATTCGGCACAAAATAGTTTGATGAAAGTAACAGGTAAACTAGCAGCTCCATTCACTGGTGAGTACACATTCAGTATTCGTGCTGATGACAAAGCAGTGTTGAAAATGGGTGCGAATTTGAATGAACTAGTCGAGGTAGGTAGGTTAAACGAGTATAGAGGTGATTACGATTACACTGATGAGAAATCAAAATACACTATATTTTTAAATGAAGGCGATGTGCTTTATTTTGAGTTATGGTCGCTAAATGTAAAAGGGCGTGGCGGTGCTGCACTAGGATGGATTGATCCGACACCGATAAATAATGATGATGTTCCAGATATAGATGAGGGAGAGGGTCAGAGGTACTCTTATAAACCTATGGTAGAAGAAGTGCCAGTGATTGTCGATGTGCCAAATACTTTTATGTTTCATATAGACGGGGATGTGACAAAGTTAGGTAGCTACAAGACCGATTATAATGTTGATATTAAGATGAAAGAAAAGCAAAACATTGAGATTAAATCCACTATCACAGCTCTAGCGTCACCAGCAGAACATGGAAGTGGTTCTATTAATAATATGACTGATGAAGATGTAAATTCGCTTTTTCACTCAAAAGTAGGCATCATTTCACCTAGTGATCCTACGGTAGATACTGTTCCTTTAGAATTTATATTTGAGCTAGGACATAAAGAAATCTTTAATACTGTTGACTTAAAGTCACGTGAAAAGGGCAAAAGAGGCAGAATTAGACACTATGCACTGTACGTTGGAGAGGATTTGTCTAGTATGAAGGAAGTAAGTGCGGGCGTAGCAATAGATAATCAATTTGCTACTATCAAATTTAAACCGCTCTCAGGAAAATATATAAAATTATTAGCTTATAGCGTATATGGTAATGAGCCTTATATCGCGTTCTCTGATATGACAGTAGGTACAAGTTTCGAGTCCACATCGTTCATTTCACATCAGGGGACTGATCTAGAATATACTGGAGATTGGGAGCAAGAAACAAAAGGTCATTACCTTAATGGTGGTATTATGACAACAGGTGACGGAAAAATAAAGTTCGCATTTTCTGGTACTGGATTCGCATTGTATTCTAAAGTTAGTTTTGAGTATGGTGTGGGCAAAATTAGAATTGATGATGGTGAGTGGATGACATTTGATCAGTATAGTGAAGATACGGAATATGGCAAAATGGTATTCGCTATAGAAAATCTAGAAGACAAAATCCACACTGTTGAGATTGTAAATGAGGAGGATAACGTTATTAATATTGATTATATAGGTTTTATACCGACTGTGCCTGTTCCTGACGAGCCGATGGCTGTAATTTGGATAGTACTTATAGCAATTGCAGCATTTGCAGTATCAGCAGGAATTGGTGTTGGTGCTTACTTCCTTACTGGATTCTTAAAGAAGAAAAATAAACCAAAAAATAAAAGCAATAAAAATAAAGACAAAATTGATGATAATTATGATAATGATGTCGCAGAGGATTATAGCAAGAAATCTTATGATTCACCAAATAAAAATGCGGCAACCGTCAAGACATCTAAGGTGATAACTGTTGAAGCTGTGACAAAAGCAGCAAAGCCAAGAACGGTAGCACCAAAAGTTGTTGATAAAGTAGTGCCGAAAGC
>CAMQWP010000014.1 GCA_947038565.1 uncultured Clostridia bacterium | reverse complement strand
ATATAATCATAAGTGATGATTTCATGTACGATGTCCATAAGGATAATCAAATAAAAGGAATTAATACATCTTTTACTGCCGACAATAAGGAAAATATAAAATTGTTGTCAGAATTTAATGAAGCGGATATCAGCATTGTTACATTTTTATCGTATGATTTGATGAGTATGAGAAGTAGTATAAAAACTTATGCAGAGATGGGACTATATGCATCTATTGCTTTTGGATTGTTTTCTATAGCCCTAATGTTGAATGTTATAATATCGTCTATAAATGATAGCAAAAAGCAAGTAGGTATTTTAAGAGCTATGGGTATGAGTAATAGAAGTGTCATGCTGATTTATCTAATGGAAGCACTAATAATTACAGCATTATCGGCACTAATAGCTTGTATATGCTTGCCAGTACTGGCATACGTTCTGGTGGTATCTAATATTAAATATTTCTTCACAATAAACTATTTAGTCGTAACAATAGTTGAGTTTGTCGCGATGTTTGGACTAAGTATAGCCATAGGTATCATAGGTAGTATAGTCCCTATAATAACTAAGTCTAAGGCAAAGCCAATAGACCTAATTAAGGATTTGTAATTAGTTATAGGCAAAATAATTAACTTGAATAAATATTAGAGAATGATTGTCATGGGAAAAGGTACAATTGAAAAGTAATAATACGATTTTGGAGAAGTATAAAGTGTTTTTTAATTTAAGTATCAGTTTATAGTGTAATTCGCTTTCTATTGATAGATCACATATGATGGTGTCGATAGATACTATTTCAATGGAGGGTTATGTATGTTCTATTAAGTATACTCCGTATGTTTATAGTACGAAATATCTATGGATAAATGTCAGTAGAAAAGTAGTAAATTAATAGTTTAAGAAAATAACCATGATATATTATATCGTGGTTATTTTCATGTTAAAAGGGTGATGTGTATGATTTGAAGATGCATGTTGTGGAAAATATAATATAAGGAGGATAATAAATGATAGGAAGTGAGAAGTTTAAGATGGTAAAAGAGCTGAGTAATTTAGGAATGAACATGTCTCAGATATCGAAGAAAATGCGTATGGATTATCGAACTGTACAGCGTTACATATCGATGAAGGATGAAGAATATGAGAGTACCTGCGAAAGACGATATCAGGAATTGAGCATTACCGTGATTGCATACTAGACATTATAAAAATATGCCCACAAGTAAGAGAGACTAATTTGCTGTATCGGCTTAGGGAAATATTCCCAGAGTTTAATTACAAGCGAGCGACATTCTATCGGTATGTGAAGTTGTTACGTGAGCAAACTGGATATGTGCAACATGAAGAATCAAGGCGGCGAGGTATAAGAAGTACGCCAGAGCCTGGGTATGAAGGGCAAGTTGATTTTGGACAATTCAAGATTGTAGATATATATGGTGGGTTTAGACGGATATACTTTTTTGTAATGGTACTCAGTTATAGCAATATGAGATTTGTATATTTTAATAGCGAACCATTCACAACTGCAACATCTATCATTGCACATGAATACGCATTCAGATACTTTGGTGGAAGACCTCAAATGCTAGTATATGATCAAGATAGGGTGTTTGTTGTATCGGAGAATTACGGCAATATAATCTTAGTAAAAGACTTTGAAGAATACGTGAAGAAGGTTGGATTTAGTATTTTTCTCTGTCATGCGTATGATCCGATGAGTAAGGGTAGGGTCGAGGCAATAGTCGGACACACTAAGAGGCATTTTCTTGATGGCAGAGTATATTGTGGAATTGATTCACTAAACTCGCTATGTTTGGAATGGCTGGATAAGGGTAGCAACTGCACCTTTGATTATCATAAGAATGCGACACCGAGAATGCTATTCGAGAATGCTATTCGAGAATGAGGCAAAACTACTTGTGCCTGTCAAGCCGTGTGTAGTCGCTGATCAAAAAGTGTTCTATGTTAGGAAAGGTACTCACATTTTGTACAAGAAAAACCAATATGTAATACCGTATGAGTCACAGCGTACTTGTGAGCGAGTCAGGATTGAGGAAAGTGATGGAGTGCTCATTATGTTCGACGCCTTGACTGATGAGATGATGTGCAAGTATACGACGAGGGTAATGTGCTTTCGATCGGTGATGGTACTACTGCGATACCGACGGCAAAAGAGCATATCGTAAGGTTGCTTGATAATGATAGTGTAGTCATTACTTTCGTAGATGGAATGGAAAACAAGGCTCCTAGATATACATCAATGCACTGTGTAACACTAGTCAAAAGCATGGCGTATTTCACTAAGACAAGTATGCTTGAGGCGATGACACATTGCAACAATATTCAGAAGCATAAACTAGAAGAAATACTATCTTATATGATTTATAATCATGGTGTGCATTCAGTAAGAAAGTTAACATATTATACGCAACTGAGTCGATGTAAGTTAAGGGCAATACAAATAAAGGAGGAAGAGTATGGCACAAGTACAAATGATTAAAGACCTAGCAAGGAAGTTGGATTTACAGAGTATGGCAGCTGGAGCGATTGAACTGAAAGAAAGTGGAATAAGCAATATTGATTTCTTGCAAAGCGTGTTGCAACAAGAGTTAAATATCCGTGGTGATAGAGCTATAATGAAGAAGCAGAAATTGAGCAAATTGCCTCAGTGTAGTTTCGATATAACTAGGACTAGTGGTGTGACATCATGGCAAATAAATGAGCTACTAAAACTTCAGTAGTTAGAGAAATATAGTAATCTAATCATTACGGGCAAGTGTGGCATTGGTAATACTAGCCTTGCAGTTAAGCTAGGAGTCGAGGCTATTAAGCAAGGTTGTAAGGCATATTACATCACGATAGAAACATTGATCGATGTTGCGAAGAATAAAAGCAACACGCCAAAGCTACAAGGTATGCATAGGTATATGAGCGAATGTGATTTAATAATTGTTGATGAAGTAATGTACATGAATTTGAGTAGAGAGGATTTGCAACTGCTGTATAAGATTTTGATATTCTTAAATGAAACACGAAGTATAGTAGTTGTAACTAACCGTGTATTATCTGAATGGAAAGACGCAGTTGATGATAAGCACTTAATGGAAACGCTGATGGATAGACTAACTGCAGATGCGCAAATATTGAGTTTGGACGAAGTCTTTCAGGAAGTTATGGATTATGGTGGTCAAAAGAAACATCTCAAGAAATAGTGATTTAATTAATTAAGATTAACTTATAAATTAATAGGGAAATTAAGCCGGAAATAATAATACCTAAACATTAAATTTGAAAATGATACTCGAAAGAGTTTTATATAGTTTTAGTGTCTTACATTTTGATTAATGATATTAACAACAAACAAAAATCTCACGACATGTGGGTAAAACCTACATAGCGTGAGATTAATTACGAATTGTTGGGGGGGGGGAGGTCAAAAGCCTAGGGCAATTCGCCCCGTCAGCGGGGGGGTAAACTCACACGAAATATATCATTAATCAAAAAGGTGGGGCACACTATCATGCAGAAAGAGTATTTGCACAATGGCAAAATGGTCACGAATAACAATGAGAACCCCTCAGCTCCACTAGTAGTAATAGAGAATACTCATGAGCCTATAATTAGTAGAGAAGTTTTTGATAAGGTTAAAATCATTAAAGCACAAAGGACTATTAATACAAATCAGCACTTGACGACACCAAAGTATGCTTTTAGGAGTAAGATAGTGTGCGGAGATTGTGGAGCTGGGTTCAGACATAAAAATGCCTACTACAAGGGAGTGTTAAAGAATGAGTTCTGGGGTTGCTACAATAAGCAAAATCGTGGGCATTTGAAACTTTGTAATAACCATTCGGTTAAAGATGAAGTGCTGAAAGTACTATTCAGTGAAAGTTACGAGGAGTGCATTAATGCCAATCACGGAGAATGCAATATTCAGGAATTGTTGGATAGGCGTGAGGTGCTTAGGATAAACGAGCAAGAACTCAATAAAATGCATGCAAAGGGATTTGTTAGTCTTGAAATGTATTCTAGTGATTTGCGAGAAATAGTGGCAGAGAGGGACTCTGTTCAAGAGGAAATTAGCCTTGAAAGAAAAAGGCAGTGTGAAGTTCAGCCATTGCAAAAAGGCGAAACAATGGACGATGCAATAATAAATTATTTAGATAAGGTGATAGTCAATGATTGGACTGTCACTTTTGTTTTTATAAATGGATATGAAACGACAAGGAGGTACAATAATGACAACACAAAAAAATAAAGAAACAACTCAAGATGGCCCTAAAATAGAGAGGGTTGGTGTTTATAGTAAAATACCAAGGTATGATGATGGCATGGATTCGTTTGATAAACATATAAACAATTCGTACAATTGCTATGCTGAAAAGAATTCTAACAGTGAATTAACTATGGTATATGCGGAAAAAAATAGAAGACCAGGTACGCATAAGGAATTCAAAAAAATGATTCAAGACTGCATAGATGGAAAGATTGACAAGGTAATTACGAAATCAATCTCAAGGTTTGCAAGAAATGCTCAAGACAGCAAACACTATATTATGAAACTAAAAGAACTAGGCATAGGTGTGTGGTTTGAAAAAGAATACATAGATACCTCGCACTCTAGCACTGAGTTACTGCTTGCCGTGTTGAATGTGCTTATAGAAGAAGATAATAGAATTATATCCACCGATTTAAAATGCGTAAAATAAAAGATAAAGAGAGGTTACAATAATGACAACACAAAGAACAGTTACCGTAATACCATCGAGGACTAGAAATGAAATCAATGGTGGCAGACGCCTAGCAAGAGAGAGGGTATGTGCATATTGCAGAGTTTCAACGGATAGTGAAGAGCAAGAATCAAGCTATGAATTGCAAGTAAGTCATTACAGTGAGTATATTCAAGGCAAGCCGAATTGGGAGTTTGCTGGGATCTATGCTGATGAAGGGATAAGTGGAAAGTCGGCAAAGAACCGTAAGGAATTCCAAAGAATGATTCAAGACTGTAGAGATGGAAAGATTGACAAAGTGATTACGAAATCAATCTCAAGGTTTGCAAGAAATGCAAGAGATTGCAAGGATTATGTTATGCAGCTTAAAGAAATAGGTATCAGTATTTACTTCGAAAAAGAAAGTCTAGATACCTTGTCAGCTGGAACTGACTTGTTACTTTCTATCATGAGTTCAATTGCAGAAGAAG
This sequence comes from uncultured Clostridia bacterium, assembly GCA_947038565.1. GTDB lineage: Bacteria > Bacillota > Clostridia > Christensenellales > UBA3700 > MGBC100798. The sequence goes on along the minus strand of CAMQWP010000014.1, from coordinate 45,887 downwards.
AGAGTAGGAGTATCTCAACCAACTTGAAGTGGACATGGAAGAAGAAGTTCGAGAGAGGTGAAATAATGCTCAACACAACTTGCTTTCTAGGATATACCAAAGACGAGGACAAGAACATAGTTATCGTGCCAGAAGAGGCTGAGATAGTAAGGCGAATATACCGAGAATTCATAGCAGGCAAAACATATGGAGAGATTATCGACAGGCTAGAGAGTGACGGCATTAAGAGCCCACAAGGCAACGAAAAGTGGCATAGGTCAACAATACTATCCATGCTGACAAACGAGAAGTATGAGGGCAATGCAATACTTCAAAAGACCTATTCAGTTGACTTTTTGACAAAGAGAAAAAAGAACGAAGGACAGGTTGATAGGTTTGAGATAATGCAGTCGCACCCTGCAATAGTAACTAGCGAAATGGCTGAGATGGCAAGGGTTGAAATCGAAAAGAGAAAGAGGGTAAGAGGAGTGACAGATAGCGGATTGGGCAGATATTCAAGCCAGTATGCCTTTAGTGGTTTATTGTATTGTGGGGAGTGTGGCACAAAGTACCGTAGGCATTCACAATGGAACGGAGATGTCAAAACCCCGATTTGGGTTTGCTTGCTAAAGCAATCTAGCAAGAACCAAGAATGCAAGGAGCTGCCAATAAAGGAAGCTGTACTAGAGCAAGCATTCGTGGAATCGTTGAAAAGATTAATAGAAAGTAGAGACCAGTTCAGAGAAAGGTTGCAAGAGAATATAATAAGTATAGTGGCTGAAAAAGATGACCAAACGATAATCAAAATAGATAGTAAAATCGAAACAGCGCAAAATCAAATGTTGCAACTGAATAGAGATAGCAGGGACGGCAGATTGACTAGAGAAGATTATATTATAAGCTACGATACCATTGCACTAAATCTAGAGAAACTATTAGCTGATAGAGGAGTCATGACAGCAAGTAATGAGCATTCAAATACTTCAGTATCAAGAATGGAAGAGATGCGTAACATGCTAGACATGGTGGGAAACATAGAAACCTTTAATGGAGATTTGCTGAAAGCATTAGTCGAGAAAATAATAGTAAAACATAAGCATGAAATTGAGATATACTTCAAGTGCGGACTTACATACACAATGGCAATTTAGAAATAAAAAAAGAGCTGACTACCTAGGTGATTACACTTGGGCAGTTGGCTCTTTTTTTTATGAGAGTTACAATTCATAAGTTAAAATTGAGAGACAGCATTGTTTGCATTTTGTATGGACCTCCTTATGGTGGCTACAATAGAGTATATAAAAATAAAAGATATAGAATATTCAATATAACTTGCTTAATTATAGAAATTTCGATATAATATAATTAAGAAAAAAAATGAGATACTGGATGAGTAATTTTATTTTAGGACTGAAGATGACTCAGGTAGCAAATTGTACAACTCTAAAAAGGTAGCTATCGGTAAGAACAATACGATAAGCAACTCATTTAACAAGAAGTAAAGGAGAAAATATTTTATGGTACATAGATTTCAAAAAGAATATTTTGAAGAATATGCTAGATTAGCAATGGAAGACATTTTTCCAATTACACTTAGACATCGTGAAAATCCAGATTTAATATGTAAAGATAGAAGTATCGGAATTGAAGTAACGAGAGATATTAGCCCTTACGAAGGACAATGTTACGCAGTTTTTCAACGAGAGTACAACGGTGATAATGAATTTGAGCAAATGCAAGCAATGGCAGGAAAAATTAATCCAAAATTTATGGGAACATTATCAAATATTGACAATGTAATAGCATGGAATAATAGTCAATTAAGTGGCATTTTGGAAAAGGTTCAAGAAACAATTAAGTGCATTAAAAATAAAATCTGGAAATTAAAATCATATGAACAGTGTACAAATAATTGTCTATTTATATTTAGTGACCATGTATCGACTCCGAATGATTTTCGCAGAGTAATTAACAATATTGATGTAGATATAACATTTGATAAAATATTTATCTTTGCTATGGTGATATTATTTGAGTACAATACAAAAACTAAATTATATAAAGAATATAATACAACGGAAGAACAAAGAAAAACTTATCAAAAACGAGCTTTACAGTTTCAAGACAGTATTAATGAAATTTAGGGGGAAATTATATGTTAGATTTAATTTGCAGCATCGAAGGAGAAGTGGAGGCAATATTAATTGTTGGATCGCTTGCTTTAGTTGGCGTTATAATCAATTGCTTTGTCATTGCTATTATGAATTGGCGTAATAACAAGAAACTTGAAAAAATATCAACCGATGATAGAGTTAGTGCAAAGGAGATATCTGACGTTAATAGAGCAAGTGTGAAAGAGATTTCTGCTGAAGATAGAGACAGTCAAGAGCAAATGAGTAATAAACGAAATGAATTAGAAATTGTAACTAGTTCTAGAAAAGAATGGTTAACGAGATTAAAACAAAATGCATCAAAATTTTTGTCGCAAATTGTTTTTTTTCATCAAAAGGAAAAGGATATTAATTTTCAAGAGGTGTTTTATTATAAATATTTAATTGAATCAGATTTAAATACAACAAATGCACTAGAATCCAATATTGTAATATTAATGGACGAAATAATTTTTTCGTATTTAACAGCTTCAGTACAAATGAAAATATTTAATAAGAATAATGGTATGCCAATTGATATAGAAGATAATAAAGAATTGTTTGTAATGTTTCAACATAAAATGCCTTCTTTATTTCTTGAAGACTTAGATCTTCAAAATAAAGTTGCAATTTTGCAGACCGCAAGGATGTTTTCACAAAGATATAAGTATGGAGCAGATTTGCTTGCATTAAAATTTAATATTTTGTACAAGATAGAATGGGAGCTAATTAAAATGGAGTCTCTAGGAGAGTCTTTTGATAAGCTTGAAGTTGTAAACACACACACGGATCGATTCATGGAAAAATACAAGACTCTAATAGATCATTATGAAGAATATTATAATGGAAGATATTTAGAAGAGATTGATAAAAATAAAAAAGAGCAAAAATCCAAATAAATAATAGTTAAGATAGCTTCCTCTTTTTACTGTAAATTTGGTATAGTGTTCTAGTCTTGCTGATTAGTTTTGTCGTCATCTGGTATAATGTTTATACAGTGGATAAGAATTTAAATTTGTTATTGGTTTTCAAGCAAAAGATAAAGCCAAGTGTGAATTAAATGTGTTTAGGTTGTCATATAAGGGTGGACTGAAATAGGAGTTGAAAATTCACCGACTTTAGGTTGTTTCGCAGTTGGTGGAGAGTACGGGGTTTGAAATGCAAAAAGACTTTAGGTTGTTTCATTCTAGCTATAATTAAGACTTTAAGTTGTTTCGCTCCACAACAGTATACACCTAAGTCTTTTAAATAAGTCTTAAGTGTGTACTTTTTCTTTGCTAATTTTAGAGTGCATAACATGATACAAAATGCAATATATGTGCATATATTGATAGTTATTATCGAATAATGCTATATTTTATTATAATAATGCGAATTTTATCAATATGATTCATCAGTATAATCGTGCCAAAATACTGCAAATATTCATTGCATTTAGTATTTAAATACCACTCAATAAAATCCGACTTTATGTAGTGTCATAAGGAGTGGAGCGACAGGGAGTTGAAATTTGCTGTTTTTGCCCATTTTTGCTCAAAATTGCATTAGGTGGAGCTGACGGGGTTTGAACCCCTGTATTCGTAGCAGATGTCACATATTTTGATGTTCAGCATGTGTGTATATTAGTATAATAATTTAGTACCTAGGCATTGTATTAATATAAAGTATATGTTATAATATGTTGATGCAAAAACAATGCAAATACATTTATCTTTCAAGCATTAGGATAGGAGCAATAAAAATGGGAAATGACTTATTAAATAATGTAAACAAAATTCACACTACGGAACTGGGCGTATACCGAATTAAGAGAAATCTTAATTTAGATGAACCCGATGTAGTGCAATGGTGCTGCGAGAAAACTATAGATAGTAATTCAATTATTGAAAGAGTCGGCAAAAACTGGTATGTTGTGAATGGTAATTGTAAAATCACTATAAACGCATATAGCTTCACCATAATCACGGCTCATTTAATTAAAATACAATAAAATTATCAGCTTATAGTAATTATTCCACGATTTGGATGAGCATACTCTTGGTAAAGTGTTTCCTATGTCATTTCAGCACAGCTAGTGCTTGAAATTGACTTATCTTTTGAAATGGACGTGTAGTTATTTTGTTATTGTTTAATGAACTTGCTGCATTCCATGCAGAGGTTGACACCTAGCTTAAAGCCTGATTCATAGTAGGAGACTTCAGATTATATGTTGGTTATTTCGATTAGTTCAATCAGATCGTCGAGCCCTTTAATTGTTCTTCGTTTAATAAGGGGGGGGGCTATGGCTTTGCTATTAATTTGTGGAGTTTTGTATATCTTAGAACTACTATATGGCACATTTTACTTCATTATTGCAATTTAAGTTCCTGAGACGACTAAAATATACTCTTTAAATTGTAATGAAATCTCGGAAGCACATATTCTGACTTTATGCTAAGTGTATGACAATTATTATATTTGTCTATAGTAGTTTCCTGATTTTATTAAATATAAGTGAAACAAATTGAATATTACAGTAATCTATGCTATAATTGGACTACATATTAATGGCAGTATTTGCCATTTGAGTAATTGGGTGGTAACAAATGATTAAAATTGCAATTTGCGACGATGAAAAATATATGGTTGACGACATCAGCCTTAGAATAATGGATTATTTTGATAATGATAAAGAAAAGTTTGAACTGTTTGAATTTAACAGCGGCTCAAACTTTTTGTCGTTTTATAATGAGGAAGGGAAGGCAGATATCATTTTCATGGATATAGAGGTAGGTGATGATAATGGCATCGAAATCATATCTAAAGTTCGTGAAATTGATGAGAATGTTATAGTAATTTTTGTGACAAGTCATGATAATTATGTTCATAAAGCATTCAGACTAGGTGCATTTCAATATGTTTCAAAACCTGTTGATGATAAGTTGTTATTAGAGGAACTTGACCGTGCAATTAGATTTTGTAAAAATATAAACAGCGAATTTATTCTTAAAAGTAATGGTATAAGTTTTACTATTAGATATAAAGATACATATAGCTATGAGATGCGAAAGGGTAAGGTATATATCCATATAAAAAATAAGTCATATTTAATGGACGAAAGAATAACAATTGGTAAAATTGAAAAGAGAGTAATTGCATATGACTTTATTCGTGTAGAACAATCTCATATAATTAACATGAGTCATATTAGTGAAATTGGCTCTGATTGTTTGAAATTGGATAATGATGAATTAATCCCTATTAGTAGAAAAAATAGAGTGCATTTACTATCTGAATATAATAAGTTTTTACTGAGGAGAAGGGTATGAGTGTTGAACAAATTATAATCAATTTCCTAGGCACCGTATTCGAGATAATGATATTAAACTTATTTTTTGATATTATTTCAAAAGATAAACGCAAGAAATCATATTTAATTATTGCGAGTGTAGTTTACGTTGTTGTGGGGACAGTACTTGGCTACTTTAGTACGATACCTTGGCTTAATATGATCGATAATATTGTTTTCGTATTTGTTTTTTCATTTTTATTTGACATAAACATGTTTAAAAGAATAATTGCGATAGTAGGCATTAGTTTGGTGTTTTTCGCGACTGAAATGATAATGGGACAGTTTGTATCTATAGTTTTAGGAATAACAGTTGAAGAAGCAAGAAATAATATTTTCATTATGATATTTGGATTATTGGGATCAAAGATGATTGTATTTTTTATTGTGTTAATTATTAGAAAATTTATTAGTAAAGAAACAACAAAGGTGTCAAAGGGTTTGTATTCATCCATTATTTTGATTCCAATATCTACATTAGTTATAGTATTGTCATTAGGACAATTTACAATGGAGATTGACAACAGACCATTAACAATAATGATGATGTGTGGTGTTATTGCAATAATATTTTCTAATATAATCTTAATGTATGTAATAGAAAAGCACAAAGAAGAGGCCGTGAAAATGGTGAAAAAAGACTTTGTAAATGTTCAGCTTAAGAACGAGATAGAGCAGTACGGTGAACTCATTGAAAAGTATAAGTTTAACAATAAGAAAATGCACGATATAGACAATCAACTTATAGTATTACAAGGAATGGACTTTGGCGAAACTCACAATAGTGCACTTAGGGAGGTTGAACTAGTTGTGAATAGAGCTAAAAGTGTTGTATATACAGGCAATAACTCATTAGATGCACTATTAAATAGTAAGATTGATAGAATAAAAAAGGCAGGAATTGAACTATCATGTAAAGTATTCTTGTCTAATAAGGAAATTAATAATATTATGGAAGTTTGCGTGCTTTTAGGTAATATTCTTGATAATGCCATCGAAGAGTGTGAAAGAATGCAGAATAGAGAGAAATATATTATGATAGACATACATGATATTAATAATTTACATCAAATTGTTGTAAAAAACAGCAAACGCGCTACGATGGAAACAAGTGGTACATCAAAAGATAACAAGCAAAAGCACGGTTATGGTTCAAATATAATAGAGGAAATTGTGAAACAATTAAAAGGAGCTATCAATAGGGATATAAGTGACGATTTTTATCAAATTAGCATAATAATTGAAAAATAAGATACCAAATAATGCAAATATGATACCAAATAATGCAAAAACAAAATTTAAGATTAAAATGTGTTATCATGAGATAGGAGGCAAGTATGCTTAGTAAACTATCGAAAAGGGTGACACATTTTTATTTTTCTAAAGGAAAAATTGAAGACTCGGAAATTGAAATTTATGAATATTGTTTTGAAATATTGTTTGCGAGTATAATTAATCTTTTGGTTGTAATAATAATAGGATTCGCGTGTCAAAAATATATTGAGACAATATTATTTATAGTTTGTTTTTTAACACTGCGACAACTCGCAGGTGGTTATCATACGGATACACATTTCAGATGCGTAGTAATTCTCATATTTGTACTTGTTCTGTTTTTAGTGATGATTTACTTCGTTCCAATAAAAGTAATTGATATTATTAACCATTTTGCTTTATTATTGGTATTGCCAATAATTGCAATTGTTGCACCGATAGATCATCCAAATAATCAGTTAAATAAAAACAAATTATCTAAAGGAAAATTGTTAAGCATATTATTTGTTGTGACATGCTTGGTTACAAGCACGATACTTGGATATTATAATTATACAATAATATCATTTTCTATAGTTTATCCAATATCAGCAGTATGCATTTCTTGTATAGCTGGTTTGATAAAAAATATAATTAATTTAAATAAAGGAGGCCATCATGGAGAAGAAGAAAACATCTAATGTTATTTTAAAAATGACAAGAAGTATTGGTAATCAATCAACAAAGAATTGTTGGGGTTGGTTTTGTCAACCAAAAGTGCCAGCAAGCATGAAACAAGAAAAAAAAGTAAACTAAATAGTATATTTAAACTGGCTCATTATGTGCTAGTTTTACATACTATAAAAAGAGTGCTGATAACTGTTGATGTTATCAGCGAGTGTTGTGGGATAAGTAAATTCAATAGTTGAATATGCCGTGAGGTTTTAATAATGAAATGACAGATTCAAGTATTGAAATCAAATAATAGAGGAGTAGGATGATGAAAAAACTAACAAAGAAAAGTATGTTGCTTAAAAAGATGCTATTGCTAATGATAGCGATTGTGATGATGACATCGGTACTATTTGGATTGGTGGCATGTGAGAAGGAGCCTGAAGAGCCAGTTTATGAGATAAAACTCTATGATGACAATTGGGTGGAGCTAGAGAGACAAAATCCTAGCGGTCCGGAGAATTTCACGAATCCTTATGTATATGCACAGAAGTTTAAATACGATGGTGAGAAAAAAGGATATAATGCGAAAGCATTTAAGAATGGTGAGGAGTTCAGTAAGATTAATTACAAAAATTACGAAGTGTTTGAGAGAAATCGGGTGTTAAATATTAAAATGACTGCATGGGATTTTCCGACAGAAAAAGGGGAATATAAAATAACCTATTTTTTGGGTAGTGGAGAACTTAATGACACTAGTGTATATACTACACCAATTGGGAAAATATATGGTGAGGATTTACCAGATTTAGAGCAAAGAGTATATATTGATATAATTTAAGGAGGAATAAGACAAAGAGCAAAGGATGTAAAAAAGCAGTAGGAAGTTTGGTGATATTGTGCATTATGCTAGTAATATTTTGCACGCTAATTTTCAGTGCAAATGCTGTAATGGCAGAAAACGAAAGACCTGTTGGAAGTTATGCTAGTACAAATGCATTAATGGCAGAGAGTGCTGGAACTGTCGAAAGTTATACTGATACAGATAAGTTTTATATTAATAAAATAGAATATGATATACGAGATTATGCTGGTTCTATGCATAATCAGGTAAACCAAGAGCCATATAGTAACTTGACAGATAGCTACAATGTCGATAAATCTAATTACGGAAGTACTGTGAAATATGCAGAAAATCCAGACAATAATAGAGTAATGTCGCTTTGGGCAAATGATGATGACGCTATAACCCAAATAATACCTGATTATTTATTTAAGGAAGTAAATGATGGCATTATACATATAGGAAAAGAGTATGGTTTTTTCATTAAAACTGAAGTAATGGATAATGAAGTCTTGCTTTCAAGTGTTATTTTATTTGATTTTTCAACGGTGTTAATGATCCAAAATTAAAAGATAATGTGCAATTTGGGATAGAAGTTCTTTTTCAAAGAGAATATGTATATTTTCCTACCATGGGAAACTATGTTCATACAAGACTAATATCACCTAGTAATGTGGTTGACATTAATAGTATCGATAATCCCATTTCAACAAAGATAGAAAAGGCAGATATAGTAGTGCCATTACCATATGTTTTAAGTATGCATTCGTATAGATTTGCTGATAGCGATATATATTATTTAACGGATGTAGTAAATACAGTTACGTTATTTAATGAGCAACATCTAAATGAAGGGGAGACTGGGTACAATGCTATCATTGATAAAGGTAAGTTCATCGTTCAACAAGATAGTGAATACAATGCAAAAATATATAAAAAAAATGGTGATGCTGTACTTGATGCTCTGGAGGTTGTGCTTAGGGCTGGATATAAAAAAGGTGAAAGTGCCTTAATTGGCTTAGTACCGGGATTATCAGAAACATTAGAGGTTTTAGATTTTTTAGAGGATATATATAGTGCAACACTAGATGAGAAGAAGCCAATTAATAAAGAGTTTTATTTTGATCCTGCGTATGTCACTGCGGAAGGACAAATTGGTGAAACTGGTAAATTGTCGAGAACAGCTATATCTAAGCTAGAGATGGATTTTGAAAGTGGGGAATATGACGAAGGCAGTTACTTATACTATGATATTGATGATAAATTCACAAATAATTATTTGCTAGGATATACACCCGTACCAAATGAAGGTGGTGATGATTTTATGCCTGCTTGGGAAACAAGAGTTATGAGAGGCTTCACATTAGAATTTAAAAGCGTTAATGATTCTAATTATTCAAGGCGTGCAGGTGATGTGCATGACTTTAAGATTTTAGAAGAGAATAATAGAGAGCATAATGATTTAGAGTCAACTCAGACGGTGCATTTATTGCCTGGTGGTGAGAATTTGTTTAAATTCACTCCAAAATATAGTGGCAACTATTCACTAAAAACTAGTAGTGCATTTGATGAAGTAAATATTTTCGAAATCAATTCTAGTGGGACTGAAGTAATTAGCAATCTTGATCAATTTAATAAGTCTATGAGTGTAGACTTAATTGGAGGAGTTGAATATATTTTCATTGCTAAGTTTAAGAATGAACGTGATTATGTAAATATAATATAATTATGGAATTCACACCTCAAGAAATTGATTTAGGGGACAATGATATTAATCTTTCGATTGAACAAACTTATGTGAAATTCACTAGTGGATCGCATTTAAATTATAGATTTACTGTTGCTAGTCCGTGCACATATGATTTGTTTGATGAGAATTTTAATCAAGTTCAACCAAAATTATTTGGTGGAGATGTTTATGAGTTAGAAGCAAGCAAAGTTTTTTATATGTTGATAAATAAGAATAACAATTCTATTAAAAGCATTAATGCTAATATTAGAGATGAACTATATGTTAATTTTCAAAACATAGAAGGTATTTCTAATAATATAAATCCAAATATGACGGTTAGTAGTTTAAATGATGTGAATTTGCCAACGCCAGAGAAAACAGGTTATACCTTTGAGGGGTGGTGGACAAGTTTAGGTGATGGTGATATTAAAGTAGATAACAATAATATTAAAGAGATGATGATAAATCTTGAAATAACATTGAGTGCAAGATGGACTCATATTAATTATGATATAATTTATGAGGAAAATGGTGGAAGCGTAGTTAGTGATTCAATATATAACATTGAACAGGCTGTTGAATTGAGTCCGAGTAGTAGAGCGGGATATGACTTTTTAGGATGGTATGAAAACAATACTGAAACAGCACAAAAAGTAGAGAATATTCAAGTAGGTAGTGTTGGGCATAAGACATACTATGCAAAATGGCATAAGATAGATTATGAAATAACATACGTGTTAAATGGTGGAAGTGGTAATTCTAATGCACCAAAAATATTTACAATTGAATCAGAAACGATTGATTTGTACACGCCTAATAAAGTAGGTCATACTTTTAGAGGATGGATTAGTGATGGACAAAATATTGAAAGCATACCAAAAGGTAGTGTCGGTGACAAGATATTAAGTGCCACATGGACCGCATGTGAGTATCAAATTAGTTTAGATGCAAATGAAGGACTTTATAATGGAGAACTTACGTATTTAGCAACATATGGTAGTGTATTTAATGTGCCTAATAATTACCAACCTCCAACTAGAGTAGGATATACTTTTAATGGATGGTTTGATAGCTTGGAAGGTGGAGTAGAATATATTGCAATAGATGGTACTAGTAATCTAGGTTGGAATAAAGCTGAGGATACGACTTTGTATGCGCAATGGTCTATTTGTAGTTATGAAATATTAATCAGCGGCAATGGTGATTCTTGGCTATGCGCAGCAGGGCTGTCTAATGATGCCGTTAGCATAGAATTTGGAACAGTAATTAACATGATTAATCTTGTGCCATTATTTAAAGCGACAGCACAAGGATTTATGTCAGGTATGATTTTTGACCATTTTGAACTTGAAGATAAGAAAATTGAGTGGAGTAGTATTCCTGATTTAGGTCCAGATGGTACTGTCATAAAAATAACCCCAAAATGGGTGAAGGAAAGACATACAATAAATTGTTCTTTTGATTTTATGCATAGTATAAGAATAAACGAAGATTATGGAACAGACATTACCGGAAATTGATCGTGAAGGATACACTTTTCATGGTTGGTATGAATTAGATAAGGGACAAGGGGATAAGATTACATATATAAATATGCCGGATGTTAATGGTAATGAGCAAAATAACTCGGATGTTACTATATATTCATATTATGTTCCTAACGAGTATACTGTTAGGTATAATATTAACGCAAAAGGTAACGCATCCGCTAGTGCAATCGACAAAACGCATACGTATGATATGAAAAAACCCTTGGAATCCAACATGTTTGCTAATGATGGATATACATTTATTGGTTGGGCTGAATCTGCTAATGGCCTAGTAAAATACAATAATAATGAAGAAGTTGAAAATCTTGCAACATCAGGAGTTAAAAATTTGTATGCAAAGTGGAAAGGTAATGAATATCAGATAAATTGCGATCCTAATGGTGGATACATAGATGGTGGTACTAATAGCAAAAATATTAAGGTGATTTATCATGACCAAATAGTTAATCTTCCATTTCCATCCCGCATAGGGTATACCTTTAAAGGGTGGAAATATAATAATATAACTATTGCTAATGGACAAACATATGCTTATCCGCATGCTATTGGTGTCTCTGCAGAATGGCAGTTGGCGACTTATGACATTTCATATAACTTAAATGGTGGTACCGTAACTAGTAGTTTGATAAAATCATATACTATTGGGTTAGAAAAGCCAATAAAAATTGGATATATTTTCAATAATTGGACTTGTAATGGAAGTATTATCAGTGAGATTTCCAAAGGTAGTGCAGGAGACAAATATTTGACTGCAAACTGGACGGAGGATGTGGTTGATATTGAAAACGGTTATAATGACACAGTTTCACGCCCTGAATCAGAAAATTACATCAAAGTAACACTAGATTTAAATAGTGCAACCGATAATATTACGATTAATATTGGTTCAGGTATTGATGAAATATACTTGTTGAACGACGGGGATCATATTGATAGAATTAATATTACTATTCCTTATTCAACAAATAGTATTAAAGTTGTTATGGAAAAGTGCAATTTTACGGGATATAGTGCAATTAATGATAGTGATAAATATAATGTTTTATATAGCTATGTGTCAAATTTAACAATTGGGCTTGTTGGAGAAAATATTCTATCAGGTAAAGATTTAGTTGATCAAGCATTATCAGCTTTTACTGCACCAGTGAGGATGTCAGGAAATTTAACTATAAATAAAAGCCGATCAGATGGTAAATTAACTATTAATGCTGGTAATGGCATAGGTGTATTATCTAGGGATCATAGCAATACTTTTTATAATGAAGGATCACAAGGAGGTTCGGGCTTAATAATGTCATTAGCTGGATCACATACTGTATTAGTCATTGATGCTAATGTAATTATTAATGCTGGTCATGGTGCTGATGGTTTAAATGGAATTAATGGTGAAAATGGTGCAGATGGATCACATGGCAAGAAAGGAGGTAGTGCTCCTACTAATGGTAGACCAGGTACAAATGGTATGAAAGGTGGACATGGAGGTATGGGTGGAGCTGCGATTTTGGGGAATGTTAGCGTGGAAGTTAAAAATGGAAGCAAGTTGACTTTGTATAGAGGGAAACCTGGCAACGGTGGAAATGGCGGCTATGGAGGCAGTGGCGGTGCTGGTGGAAATGGACGAGATGCGGAATGGTGGGGACCATCTGGCACGGCTGGGGCTAGCGGTGGTCATGGTGGCTATGGTGGCGATGGTGGCGATGTATATATGCCAACAGATCAATTTTCAGGTAGCTATGTTGGGAATTTAGTAAAAACAATTACATGGAGTTCAATGCAAGGTGGTAAGCCTGGAAAAGGTGGAGCTGGAGGACTGGGAGGAAAAGGTGGCGCTGGAGGTGCACCACTCAGTGGCGCAAATTATAGTTCTGGCGCAGATGGTTATAATAGCCCTTCTGGTAATTCTCCGCAGTATATTGTGCCTTGACAATGTGTTGTAAGGGGTGTATAATGTGATATAGTATAATAAGGATGGAATTGATATGATAAAGTTGGAGAATCTTTCAAAAATATATGAACTAAAAAATGAAAATGTTGTTGCTATAGATAACTTGAGCATAGATATTCCTGAAAAAGGGTTAGTAATGCTTGTAGGTAAGTCAGGTTGTGGTAAGTCAACATTGTTAAATATATTAGGTGGTATTGATAATTTCACAAGCGGAAAATATTATTACGATGGTAAGGATATGTTTAGTTTGACTAGTAGCGAGATTAGTAATTTTAGAAAAGAGTATATTGCATTTATATTTCAAGACTATAATTTGATTGATGAGTATAATGTTGGTGAGAATATTGCAGTTAGTTTGAATTTGCAGGGAAAAAATTTAAATAAAGATATTATAGAAAAATCCTTGAATGATGTGGACTTGGAAGGATATTATGGACGGAAAGTTAGGGAGTTATCTGGCGGTGAGAGACAACGTGTAGCAATAGCTAGAGCGATTGCTAAGGAGTGTAAACTTGTTCTTGCTGATGAGCCTACTGGTAATTTAGATAGTGTTAGCTCGGAAAAGATATTTGAGTTGTTAAAAGACTTATCTAAGGATAAACTAGTGATAATAACTACTCATGATATGAAAAGTGCCGAAATGTATTCAGATATGATTATCAAGTTGAAAGATGGTAAGATTGAAGAAATAGAAAATATATTAGAGATTAAAGACTACACAGAAAATTCAGCGATTGCATTTGAAAAAAAGAGAGTGAGAAAAGGAAGTTTAGCACTTAATAACTCGGGTAACTGCATTAAATACGCCGTGAAAAACATGTGGAGTAGGAAGATAAGACTTATATCAACAGTATTGCTTATGATAATGTGTCTATCGGTGTTTGGTATAGCTATTTCTAATCTTAATTTTAATCAAATTGAGTTTATGGAAGAATTGTATAGTGATTATGAAAGTAGCATAAACGTTGTATCTAGGAATGTCGATGGAAAATATTTGCTAGGAAATGAAAGCTTCAATACGATTGAGGAGAATTATGATGCGGGGTTGGTTGCTCCACTTTATAATGGACCAGGGAACCGACCATTTATGGTTATTGATAACAAAGAACATCTAGATAAAATGGGGTTTGAAATTATTTTTGGTGATTCATTGCCAGAAAAAATTGATGAAATTGCTATTACTAAGAAGCTTGCAGATCAATATATTGAAAACAGTGAAGAGTTATCTACCTCTAGTGTAGACTGGGTTTCTACTATTATACCGCATCAGTATAGTCAATTCATAGGTTTATACTTATATGATTCAATATTAATAAAGAATATAAAAATTGTCGCTATAGTAGATACACATTATGAAGATGAATATGATTATTTAAAGACTGTAAATGCTGAAAAAAATTCGGATTATACAGATGAAAATATTTTAAGCACATTAGATAATCATTTTGCTTATATTGCATCTGATTTATATATTGATAATGTTCTTTATTATTACACTGCGACTAATACGTTGAGATTTGATACGACAATTTCATTTAATATGCCTTTTGTTGGAGAGACAATTCAGAAGGTTACTACTGAAGAAAGTTTGTTTACGGAAAAACAATTGAATAAAATTGCTAAGCCTAAGTTTCCTAATGGGGAAAAAAAACTATCAAGATACGAGGTATTAGTTGATATTGATATGTTAGAAAATATTATACTACATGAATATGGCAATAGTAAAATGCCTTTGAATGAGATGTGTGAAAAAATTGAACAGGGGCTGTATATTAACGGTGTAGATCTGTGTTTATTGAGTGAAGTTTGTGAATCTAATCAAAGATTAAAAGTAGTAGGTTATTATGATTCTAGCCATGAAAATGTTCATATTCCAAGAATGACAGTGAACGAAGAATTTGCATATGATTATTCTTGGATTATTCCTAATTATGGTGAGGTTGCTTCAGCATTGATAAAGTTATCCAGTGATTCTAGTGAGAGAAAATCATTATTTAACACAATTGAAGATATGAGTTTTTTAGAGGAATCATTGTATACAGGTGAGGTTGAGAATATAAGAAGTAGCACAACGACAGTAGAGTGGTATTATCTTGCAGCGGGTATAGGAGCCGTAGCGCTTATTGTTATGGGGATATATATTGGCGGAGTAATTTATGACAGTCGGTATAAAATTGGGGCAATGAGAGCGATGGGCATGGGCACAGTCGGGGTTAGTTCAATTTATGCTGTAGAGGCGATATTTACTAGTCTGATAGCTATTGTTTCTAGCATCATTGTAAGTATATTTTTGATTAAAATGCCAACTTTTAACACGGGCAATGGGTATACCATGTTCATACAGGTATTGAGTTTTGGTTTCGTAGAGTCGCTAATTCTTATAGGTATAGGATTTGCTATTGCTTTGATTGGTATAATAATACCTTTAGTGTTGAATTTAAGAAAGACGCCTGCACAGCTACTGCGGGAAAAGTAGGATATTGTGAGTAAAATTATTGTTACGAATGTGAGTAAAAAATTCAATATGAAGAATAATACTGTGGTGGCTGTAGATGATTTGAGTATGCAACTAGCTGAAACAGGATTAGTTTTTGTATTGGGAAAATCTGGCTCGGGCAAATCCACATTTCTAAATTTGATTGGCGGTCTTGACAGTCCGACTAGTGGAAGTATAATAGTTGATGATGAAAATATCACGGAATTATCTATCAAAGAGTTGGATGTATATCGCAATAGTAAAGTTGGGTTTGTTTTTCAAGATTATCATTTGATTACAAGCCTTAGTGTCGCTCAAAATATTCATATGCCATTAGAATTGCAAGGGGCAAAAAATAAAGTTAATATAACAACTAGCGCTTTGAAAAAAGTAGATATGGAAGGTTATGAAAAAAGATCAATAAGTAGTTTATCTGGAGGTCAAAAGCAAAGAGTTGCGATAGCAAGGGCTTTTGCTAAAGACTGTGAATTTATACTTGCTGATGAGCCGACTGGTAACCTTGATAGTGAAAACGGAGAGGCTATAGTTAAGTTGTTAAAGAGTTTGTCTAAAGAGAAATTAGTCGTTGTGGTGACTCATGATTTTGACATGGCAAATAAATACGGTGATAGGATAATTGAGTTTAGTGATGGCAAAATAATTGATGATAAAATGTTGCAAAATGATATCACAGGTGATAGTGATAGCGTTTTTGAAAAAGAAGTGTCTACAATAAATTCTAATGATTATCATGATAATAAACTTAAGTCATCGATGCATGCGTTAAGTCCAAGCTCGGTAATGATTTTCTCCGTGCGTAATATGGTAAGACGACCGATCAGGTTTGTTGCTACTGTGCTTTTGCTTATTGTTACACTCGTCACATTTGGATTGTCGCTGTCCATTTTAACTAATGATATTAATAATTTGCAAACTACTGAATATTCAAAGCATAACGAAATTGTTTCATTCATGCCGAGCAGTTCGGGTGAGAATAATCAATTTGGTACGGATGAAATACAACAGATTGAATCAGTATATGCTAGTGATGTGTCAAGAATATATCAGGGTGAAAAAAACAATTATACCGTGATGGATGGCAATCGACTAAATAACTTTAATTTTGAGGTTGAAATAGGTGAGCTACCAAGTAAGAGTAACGAGATTGCTATTCCGGATTTTTTAGCTGATGAATATTTGTTAAAATACAATTTGGATAATTATCAAGAATTAATAAATAAAAGATTAATGACTTTTCCTGAGTTGTATGGAAACTTTGTTTTGACAGGAATAATAAACACGGGTATTCATCAACTAAAGACTGAGTTGGCAAACGGTGCTAAGCAGTGTTTGGGCGATGAGTTTGAGCAGAGCGAGTTTGAAAATCAATTTGTGCAAAATGCATATTATTCTATTTATAATTGCGTTTATGTAACTGATGGTTTTTTTATTGATTATTATCCATATCAAAAAGCAACAAATATGGTTAACTGTTATTATGGTGTTAAATCTGAAAATGGTTTAATTGAAACAAAGAATTATTCTGCAATACCTCAATCACTTTCGCTTGTAAGTAGAACTTCTAAGTTGGCATGGGTGGGCGATGATATGACATTGCGTGATGATGAAGTGTTGCTTAGTAGAAAACTAGCGGTTGATTTTTTATCTCAATATGATATTACTATTGAGAGCACTGATGATGAGATAATGAAAAGTCTTTCATTGTTTGGTAATATTATAATTGGTGTTAAATATTATAAAATTAAAGGTTTCTATTCGGGCGATATCTATGGTTATTATGACCATATTCAAAAAGGAATGGGTATAGTTTTCAATGATAGCATTGTGAATCAAGATATTAATAAATTAAGTGCAATATTAAGTGTTGCATTGAAGCTGTATGACAACGATACAGACGTTTCAAAAGTATTAATGCTTGCTAATGAAAATAAATACATGGTTATGTCGCAGTTGTCACAAGATATTTTTTCAGCAAATGAACGGATTGAGTTGTATAGTGAAATAGCTATTTATGTGTGCATTGGTACGGCTTTAGCATCGTTACTTGTTATGATAAATTATATTGGTGGTGTGATAGTATCAGATAAATATCAAATTAGCATGATGAGAGCATTAGGAGTTAGCACCGCTCAAATCGGATTAATGTACTTAGTTCAGTCTTTAATATGTATGGTTGTGGCACTGGTTTCTGCGTTGGCACTAATATACCCAGTAAGTTTAATTTTCCTTAGGGGGAGGGAAGGCATGTATGCAAAAGTAATAAGCCCAATATTGATAAGTGCTTTGACATTTGTAATACCGATAGTATTAGCAATTTCTTCTGCAATAATATCAAGTGTTATTCCTATTCTTATTAAAAGCCGAAAGTCACCTAATCAGTTGCATTCTCAATCATAATTTATGAAATAGTTTAACTTAAATTAGTGAAAAGATATATAATTATGCGACGAGGGGTGAAATAATATATAATCAACAGACACATACAAACAATCATTGCAGAAGAAAAAAGTTGTTTCAGCATAGAAATTATAACAATTAGAATAAATGACAATAAGATGAAATAAAAGTTTATAGCAAAAATTTGCAAGGTGCGGTAGTAAATGGTATAATGATAGGTATAGTGCTTGTTGCAAATATATTATTTACATAGTCAGTGATAGCTAGCCATAGGGTAAATAACACCTTATTAAGATAGGCGTAAAATAGAATGTTAAATATAAGAAAAGTAAAAACAAAAGTAGTCGTTGCATTAGCGGAAATATAATGTTAGGCTCATCACTAGGATTCTTGATCTTAGGAATTGCAAATAAGCCACAAGGTAGCGTACTAATGAGTATCGCTGAAGTGCAGAATGTAGCTAATGGTAATGGAATATCTCCATTATACATTGTAGATGGATATGGTGATTCAGGCGGTGGTTCAAAAATCAATCCATACACTAAACAAGATTGGACAGGCAGAATAAAGACTACGGATTTTCTAGCTGGTGCTCCGGGCTGGGGTTATTATATTGACATAAATGTTGATCCTAGAAATACATTATTTGTAGATAATATTATTATTGAGTATAAATTTTATCTTTCTACTCATTATCTTAGCGGCTAGGATAATGTTCCACTAGATAGATTTTGTGCTTACATACAGTATTACAATGAAGGCGCCTGTTTAGTCAGTTCTGATTATGTTGAAAAAACAGATGATGCTGTTGCAGGCTTTGCAAAAAACAGTGGTTCAACAAAAATTAATGGAGTTAGGGTTAGAATAGATATTGTAGATGTGGAGTTTGGTGCAAAAAGCATTTATTATATATTTGGAAATGCACCAAAATTTATCTAAGAAAGATAGAGGTGAAAAGTGAGAAAAAAAATACTTTTATTAGCAAGTAGTTTTAAGGCGTCGGTTTGTGCAAAACCGACTGCTATGCTCATGTTTATTGCTATTGTTATGGTTGTTACTATTGCCTTAGGAGTTCCTTCAAGAATCATTGCAAATGCAAAAGAAGAACAGCTTTATGTCAGTTCTTTGAGTGTGGGGGAAATCGACAATTCAAAAAGATATGATTACACAAATTATGCTGAATTTTGCTTGGTTTTGGACAAGTTTTATGATGATGGTGTTTTCAGTGAAGACGCCGATTTAGCGATTGATCTTAGTGCAGTGAATGTCCCTATTTCTGGCAGCGGAAAGCCTGACGCAGTGATTGATTATTGCAACGTGGAATTTGTAATTCAAGGACATGGGTTAGATGATGACGAAATTGATAATGCAAGTCAAATTATGCTTGCGAGTCATCAGTTCATGGACGAAAATAATATTAAAGCGGGTGATAGTATAGTTTTTTGCGGCAGTGAATTTACTGTTTCACCGACAGCTGATTCTAATAATTCATCAACCGTATATATTCCATTCACAGCTGAACTAGCGGACTTTGTATTTTCCTTTAATCCAGTTTATGAAGACAATGGTTATGAGTATAAAGGCATGCAATTTTTGTCAAGTAACAGGTGTTATTTCAATGGAATGCAGCGGCTTTTGTCTAAGAGTGAACACGACATGCTGCAAAGTTTGGGGCTGGAACAAGAATTTCAGAATATAGGTGGATATTTAATTATGCCGATAGTTATTTTGATTACCATGTTGCTTGCAGGTGTTATCAATGTGCTGGTGGTGGTTAATTATATCCAAAAAAACAGCAGCCGAAGGTTCGCAATTTATAAGATAATTGGCATGACCCGACCAATGATATCAGGACTTATATCATTTGAGAGCATATCACTTGCAGTTGTTGGAGTGGGGCTAGGATTGCTTGCTGATATATTGATAAACATTTTCAATCCCGTCTCGGCGACGGTCGTTAATCATTTCATGTGGTTGCACTGCTTAGTGCTGTTATCAGTGACGTTAGTCACAACAACAGTGACGGTTGTTGTTAAATCAATAGTGCATGCAAAAGCCGTGCCAGTAGATGTTAAGTATTTGGCATAAGGGGGGGGGATTGTTATGAACAAATTAAGATTGCTTGGCAGCGAGTTTAAACACTCCAGAGTGTTTATTGTTGTTGCAACTTTGCAAATGATTATAAGCATGTTTTTGCTTAATATGGGTTTGACAATGATGTATACAGCAAATGCTTCATCAATGTATTATAGCAGCAGTGTTGCAGATTATAGTTGCGTTTCAGTCTATGGTGGCTCTTATCGTGGTGGCAACACGGCTGGCGAACTTAAGGGGGTTGTGGGCGATCTTAGTGAGTTTGCAACAGTAGCTTGTTTTGGTGAGGTTGAAAGAAAACGTCTAAATGATTTAAATGAGTGGGAAATATATTATTCAGGAGCTGTTAGTGTGATTACTCCTTCATTGCTTGAAAACTTTGATAACTTGGGCTATAAAAAGAGCATGGGCAAAACGGACGAGTACTATGAAGCGTATGTGCACAAAAACAATGATTATGAACTAAATAAGGTCTATGATGTGCCTTTTGCAGGAACTGATGGCATTGTTCGCACACTATCAATAAAACCAGTTGCATATTTCAATGAGTCGGATTATTATTATAATTTTTCATCAAGCATATCAACGCCAGTATCAAATGTGTCATCAGGAGAGATATTAATATGCGATGATGTTGAAAATTTTGAATATGCTGAGATTGGTTCGGGCATTTTTGTGACTGAGCAACCTCCCAGCCATTATGAAGATTTGGGTTTTGTGTCCATGACGGTGCAGCAGTTATACGACAGCAACAGAGCTATGCAAAAGGAACTTGGAGCGTTGCCGTTATATTTATCTATCGTTATGATTTTGTTTACTTGCGTAAGTATTTTATGTATGTACAACATTAATGTAAGCAAAACAATAAGGAAAAGAACGGTTAATTACATTTGCGGCGTCTCCGCCAAAACTCAACTTGTGATGGAACTCTCAAAGATGAGCATGATATTCCTGATTTCATTCTTTGTTAATCTTGCACCATCAATAATTCTTGGCAGTGATTTTATGTACCGAAAAATTGATATGATTTGGCTGAGTGTGCCTAACTTGTTTATATCCACTGCGGTCATGCTGGGGACATATCTGTTGTCAATTGCCATAGGTCTTGTGAAATATGTGAAAGCTGATACTGTCAAAATAATTAATAATCAACATTGAGGTGTTTATGCAAATTATAGAAATGAAGAACATTGTAAAGATTTACAATGAAAACAAGCAAAATCAAGTCAATGCACTCAAAGGTGTTGATTTGACAATAAAGAAAGGTGAATCGGTTGCTATCATGGGCGTGTCAGGAAGCGGAAAATCCACATTGTTGCACATTCTGGGGTGCATTGATGTCATGACAAGCGGTGAGTACATTCTGGATGGCGAAAATGTCGGCGAAGTGTCGCATGCCAAACAATCTGTGCTGAGAAACAGCAAACTCGGTTTTGTGTTGCAATCTTTTGGTTTGATTGAAACAGAGAGTGTCTACAACAACATTAAGATTCCATTGCTTGTGGGAAACAAGTTCAAATTCAATCAAGTGAAAAGCCGTGTTAAAAGCGTTCTTGAAGCAGTCGGGATTTCCGATTATTCCAAAAAGAAAGTTCGTGAGTTGTCGGGCGGACAAAAGCAAAGAGTTGCCATTGCAAGGGCTCTGGTTAATGACCCAGAAATTATTCTTGCAGACGAGCCAACTTCAGCTCTTGACAGCACAACGGCTGGCGAGATTATGGCGATATTCAAGGACTTGCAGCGGGAAGGAAAGACAATCATTATCGTGACTCACGACAAATCTGTTGCCGATCAGCTTGATAGAACAGTGTGCATAAAAGATGGCTTAATATCAGGCATTGAAATTAATGAACAGTGAAAAGAAGTTGCTTTTCATTTTTGCGAAGAAATATAGTCAGGCTCACACATGGCACAAACCATTATCCTCAGCAAACAATCAATTGCTTGAGAATCAGTGTGTGATGATAAAAATTTTATGTGCTGAACCAAATGTGTGAAAACAAAGTGTTATGAGGCTCAAATAATACACTTTCAATAGTTAGCGTGAGATATCGTTTCATATCTTTATCTAGATATACTTTCACAATATCCTTATAAGGAAGTGATTTTTTTTGCTATTATGCTTTATTGTAATTCATGGACTGAAATGGTAAGATTTCAGATACTTATAGAGAGTGCTTTTGCTTATCTTCATAGAGCGAGATATGAAAGTAATTGAATAGTGTTTCTCATATTACATGTATTTGATTTTTTGATTTCTTTAAAGCTCCCACAATTCTCTCCTTAGCTTGATTTAATTGATTAGTTATGATATAATTATATCATAAACAAGAGTAAGAGTTCGATGAGATGTAAGTTCAAATGTTACTTGCAAGCACAATTAAAATTGAATAAAATAGAGTAAATAAGGCGTCCAATTTTTAGAGTGAATTGGACGCTTTTAGTGTATGGAATTGGACGGAAATGCAAGTGGAATTGAACGGAAATAAAGGTAAAATTGAACGGAAATAAAGGTAAAATTGGACGCTTTGTTAGTCACCTAACTATTGATTTGCACAGTATAGAATGTCAATGAAGATGACAGATAAATTCGATGTGAATTACATGAATGCTATCAAAGATTGCTGTTATAATTCATTGCGAATAAGCATTAAATAATGTCTGCTCCTATGCAAATTAAAATATGATAATTTACATATGAATGGAAATTATTTATAATATATCTATAAATAAGCATTTATACATTGCATATTTATATTAGTGTTTTTCGTTTGTGGGGGGGGGTGGTCAAATCGTCTGGGGGATTGGTTCTAACAGCGGGGGGGGTAAACTCACACGAAATATATCAATAATTAAAACGGGGTATTAACCCCCTATGTGAAAAATCAAAAACAATCAAAAAAACTATCGAAAAGGTGCTAAAACATAATGTTTTGGTGCTTTTTTTAATGAGCTAATATTTGAGTAAAATCAGATTGATAGGGAGTTGAAATTAACTGTTTTTGCCCACTTTTGCCCAAAATCGCATTAGGTGGAACTGATGAGGTTTGAACCACTGTGTATGGAACAAATTTACATTTTTCTTTGATTAAAATAAATGAAAGTAATTTAGAGTGCATTATAATTTAATACTGCTAGACTAATAGAAAAGGTCTAGGAGGATAAAATGAGTGAAAAAACTAAAAATGATATAACACCAAAACATACAGTGACAGCAGGGAGAGCAGGTGTAGCAAGCGAGGACTTGTTCGACGGACAGCTAATCGTAGTGCATGACAATTTGTGCAGTGAATCATCCGCATTACCATTACCAATTAAACATGTATATAATAATAAAATGTGTGATGGAATGGGTGATCTTAAAGTTCCTAAGTCTCACTGTGGTAAAGATTGGAGACTAAATATTCAGCAATATATTATATATGATAAGGAAACGAAAACATATAGGCATATTGACGGAGCTGGTCTAGAGACTGATTATAAAGCTACATATTATTATGAGAATTCTATCAAAGAAAAAATGGAAATAATAGGTGATGATATTAATGATATCTTTACAGATGTAGAGAGTAAATTGCATTACGCAGTAGGTGGCAGAGTAGAGGAAGTAATAATAGAATATAACCATGACGGATATTCTCTAGTGAACAAACTGACTGGGATTAAGGGTTGTGATAATTTAGAGCAACGCACAGATGAAGTAATAGAGCTAAAAGAAAAAATTAAATATATAGATGATGAGTTAGAAAGATTAGAAGAAATTGTCATGCAGAAAGAGGCATATAAGCATTCACTGTACGCAGAGAAATCAGGTTTACAATATTCGTGGGATGCAACTGACAAAACTTTTGCCACTGTTGATGCGGTCGCACATCCTCGAAGTTTTAATGGAGAGCTGAAGTTCCCAATACCAATTAATGAATTAGATGGTTGTATTCAGCCGCCGCCTGAAGTTTATCCGAGAGCGATATTTAATACAATATGTAGTCATAGCTATAATATGTATAAGATACATAGCGACAGTTATGCCTACGTTAATATCAATAAGCGAATTGCCGATATTGAATCCGACTATAAAAGACACGAAGAAGATATCACCGCTTACAAAAAGCAAAAAATAAATCTTGAGCATGAACTAATTAAGTTATTATTCACTATACCTTCATGCTACATCATGGATAGAGAAAAAAATATCTATGCATTTGCAAAAGCAGATGTTAGCTTTAGCACAAGTGCGGACATAGACACGGCTGTAAATGATAAGTCTTGTGTATACAAGCTAATAGGGATTAGTGATAAGTATGAAAATGCTATCTCAATTAATTATGACATCGATATTGCAGCAATAAGTACTAATGATATCAATATCGACTATAGCTATACTACTGGCAAACTATCATCAGTAACAGACGATAAAGGCAACACAATAGTTATAGAGTATAAAGATGATGCAACACATAAGATTATCGACAACAAAGGTCGTGTTACAGAGTTTAGCTTGCAGTCGGGCATGCTTGATTCTATAAAATACAATGACGGCATGATAAGTAATTATATATATAAATCTAGCATGCTTTCACAAATGACATGCGACGGCTACGGTGTTAGATTTGAATATGCATTGGGCAAAGTGACATCAGTCAATGAGCTTAGTAATGTCGTAGAAATTACTAATGATAGTATTATTCGACTTTCTGGCATTGATGAGTATGCGATCGGAGACAGTATAAATATTGAATATATGAATGATCACTCTACCGTTTTTATCGACAACCAAGGCGGAAGGGCAACATACGTATTTGACGAGGACGGCAAAGTCCTATATCTCTATGACGGCAAGTATACAGATACACAAATAATTAATTCTAGCAAGATAGTTGCATACGAATACGACGGCGACAATCAAAGCCTAGCAGCTAGGTCACTGATTACGCACCAGAGCTATTAAATCTAGCGGCTACTGATATTAATCAATCAGGAGTAGCAACTCTTGACAAGGTAGTCGACATCACTAAGCTATCATCAGATACTAGTTACATATTGACAGCATGGTCGAAAGCCCTAATAAGCCCTGCTATTATACAAAGCAGCTCGAACTTCTCATTGCGTGCAGTGGTAGCGTATACTGATAGCACATCAAATGAATATACCGCAAACTTCGATCGTAATAACATTAATTGGCAGTATCTAGCATTACCAATCAAGATAGATAGCAGCAAGACAATATCAAGTATGACCGTGAAATTTGATTATAGCGGCAATTCTAGTCTAGCTAATCTAGCTTTCCTATCACTAAAAGAGGCAGTTTTAGAGATAGTAGAGTACGATAGTAGAGAGCGTGTAGTTACCGCCGAAAATACTCTAACAAAAGAAATCACATCATATACTTATAGACCTGATGCCAAGTATGACAATATTACAGTTAGCAGATTAGATATGTCAGGAGTTAGACAGTCATACACTACGCAATATGAGTACAACAACTATGACGACTTGTTACGAACAATCTCGCCCGATGGTATGGTAATAGAGAATACTTACGACGAGAAAGGCAATATCATAGCTACTACAAACTTTAATACGAAAGACCCGTCTAGCAAGCTATACAGCGTAATTGATGATAGCAAGCCAGAGAAAAATAAAGCATTAGCAGGCAGTAAGGAAAACCCGAAAGATCCAAACCACGAGCAGTTTGATGACGGCAGCAGTGTAGAGTATTTGCACGGTACTGATTTGATATCAAATGTCGCAGACAAAGATGGCAACATCATTTCGTATGGATACGACATTAATACAGATAGATTACTAAGTGTCACTATGAATATTGACGGTGAGAACAACACAAATATTTATGGTTACAATGCTGATGTTCTGACAAGGCTCTCACATAACAGCCTTCATTACGACTATGAGTACGACGGTTTCGGCAAGTTGACGAAGGTATTGATTGCATGCAAAGACTACGTAGCTAATACATACACAGATCCATGCGCAGAGTGCCTTGAGAGCAATGTCAAGACGATATTTGCAAATGGCGAAGGCTTTTCTACTTGCACTAACGACCATGACCAGATAACATCGATTAAGTACATCGACAAGTCAAGTGTAGCGCATGATTATATACAAAACACTTACGACAAAGCAACAGGACTTATGACATCAAGTATCGATTATTCAGCTAATAATCAATTGATAAATGGCGGAGGAATGTCCGCGGTTACACCTACCACTACTAGCATAGAGTATGACAAATTCGGTCAGCCAACAAAGGCAATATTCAATCAGTTTGGTAAGACTATCACAGAGTCGACCACCTACCATGCAAATGGCAATGTGCTAGATACAGAGTACAAGCTAGATAGCGAAGTACTTAGCTATCAGTTCAATTATGAGGATAAGTATGATGGCAAGCTAGCTAGTTTGGATTTGCCAAACGGCACTAAGCAAGTAATGCTCTATGACGAGTTAGGCAGGACGAAAGGCGTCGATATTCAGAGCAATATCAATCAGTCTATTATCTCTAAGGAAGTGCACTATATGCACTTTGGTGATAAGGCAACCAGTGCAGTATCATGCGTATGGTATGCGGTCAACGGTATTGTTAGCGATAGCATTAAGTAGGAGTATGACGCTAAAGGCAATATCTCGAAAATCAAAACATCGAACAAGTCCGTTATGAGTATGATGCTATCAATAGGATCACTAGAGAGGATAATAAACGATTAAAAGCTACTTATTCATATAGCTACAATGCTGGTGGTAATATCTCATGCAAGGCGACTTATGCCTACACTATTGCAGAGGAGTTAGCAGACCTATCGCCTAAGCAAGTAGAGCAATTTGTTTGCAGCTCACACGGTTGGACAGACCAGCTTGTAGGTCATAGCACAAGCGTTTATAGCACAAGCACAGACGATACAGAAACGGTAGTCACTACTGATAAGCTTTTCAGCTACGACGAAATCGGTAATCCTACTATATACAATGGTAACATGCTCGAGTGGTCACATGGCAGACAGCTAGACAGCTATGGCGAAAGATTTAAATACTCTTATAACGCTAATGGTATGCGTACTGCTAAAAGCGTTGACGGCGTTGCTACTCACTTCTATATGGACGACACTAGGATTATCCATAGTCAGTCTGCATTGGATAGCTTATACTTCCATTACGGCAGCGATGGTATCACAGGTGTTAGACATAACGGCACAGAATACATATATCGTAAGAACTCATTAGGCGACATTACGCATATTTTCGACACGGATGGCACACTTCATGCTAAGTATTTATACGATTCTTGGGGAAATTATACTATTACCGATAGCCATGGTATTGACATTACGAGTGATATGGAGTATACTACCCACATAGGAAATATCAATCCATTTAGGTATCGTGGTTACTACTATGATGTTGAGAGTGGGCTATATTAGCTAAAGACTAGGTACTATGACCCGAGTATTGGTAGATTCATCAGCAGTGATGATGTGGCAGTATTAGACGCAACCGAAGATGAAGTCTAATGATGATACAAAGAAGTTTTCAAGATTATGTAACGAGTTGATAGGTCATGAAACAAAAGACTTAAATAATATGACATCTATGGAGAAGGTAGACCAGTGGTATGATAAAGCTAATAAACTTAAAGAGTTGAGTGTTAAAGTAAATAAAATGCTGAGCAACCAAGAAAGAGTATAATATTTCTTCCGTTAGTTTTCAATAGTGATAAAATAAAATAGAACCAGTATTACGCTGGTTCTATTTTACTATGTATAAACATGTAATTTTAATTGCAGAGATCAAAGAAAGACAATAAATAGTATTTTATTGCTAAAAAATGTAAATTCTTTGTAAATACGACGAATAGCACTTGCAATCCAAATAAATTTGTGATATACTAAGCAAAACAAGTAGAAAGTTTGCATTGTCAGCAATTTTTTTTTAGATAAATATGAAATTAAACATTGTGTGACATCGAATATCAGAATAAAAGGAGGTGTTGTGATGAAATTAGGGAATTTGATGCAAATAATCAGTGGTCCTGTCCAAAAGAGGATAATTAGCCAAGATGGTTATGGTGATAAAGTTAGAGTAATTTCTAATAGTGCAATTAAAAATGGGATATTAGTCGATAAATCTTTTGCAATAGAATTTGTTGACAGAGGATTAATATCCTATTCTAAATTTACTACAATAGGTGATATTGTAATGAAGCTAAGTGCACCATATGATATGGGCGTCGTAAAGGTGTCTCATGAAGGCTGTATAAATACTTCGGTATCTGCTTTGTTGCGTGTCAAGCCTAATGCACCCGTAATTCCTGCCTATGTAGCATTATACATGAATTCAGTATATTTTAAGAATCAATTAGCAAGTATTCCTAAAGGAACTAGAATTGCAATACTTAAATTAAAAGACATAGCTGAATTGGATATCGATGTGCCTTCAATAGAAATTCAGCATAAATTGGTTGCTGCCAAAAACAACTTGGATGAAAAATTGTTATTGTATAATAAGGCTATTGAGTTAGAGAATGAGTATTTGGATGCAATGTTGAGTGAGGTTTTAGATTATGATAGATAATAAAGAAATGCGGTACTGTATAGAAGGTATTAAGAGGCAGTTATATTTTGCTGATAGAGATATACAAATCTCAATAAGAGAAAATGGTGTGAATATATCTAGTCAGTTTTTATTTCTAGCTACTATTGCAGGAAAAGTAGTATATGATAAGAGTTCTATCAGGATTGGAAGTAATTGCATGTCTTATCATGAGCTGATAAATAATGTTAGGATCGAAAATGGATTTCTTCATGAATTTAGCCACAGTTTAGATGTTGAATTAGGTAATGAGAATATATTCAAGGATGTATTTAATACTATATCAATTTTAAGTAATAAAACCGTTATTGTTAATGCGATGAGATCGGTGTCGTTAATAGACTTGCATATTGATAAAATTGATCCAATTAGTTCGCAAAATTATTTGACTATTGCAATATTAGAGTACTTAAATAGCAAAATTAGTGATCTATCAAATGATAATAACGATAATATACTAAAAGTACTTGATAGAGTGATCGATATAAAATATAATAAATCCGTCATAAATATGAATGCAGGGAATGGCTCTATGATTATGCAGTTAACTAATAATAGAGAGAGTAGCTTGACGTTAGTAGATGAGAATGAAGAGAATGTTATAAAGGGAAAGTTGTTGTCTATTATATGTGACAAAACTATCAATATGGTTCGGGAGCATAGATATTCATATCATACAATAGATACTTACGATTATGTTATATCAACTGTACCCACTAGTTTTAGACCAAATAAATTCGATACAGATATACGTATTAGTGATGTAATGAAGAGCGATTTATATTGTTTGTATTCAGCTCTTGAATTATTAAAATCTGATGGTGTTGCAGCGATATGTTTGCCGCTAGGATGGCTGTCTAGCTTGTCGAAAAGGAACTTGATAGTAAAAGAGCAGTTGCTGAATAGTAATCATATTGATACTATTATAGAGTTTCCACATAAATTTATAAATCAAACTAACCTTACTATGTGTGTAGTGATTCTGAAAAAAAATAAGCGATTAAATGATATCATGATGATTAGGTTAACGGGCGGTAATGCAGCGGAATATTTTAGTAAAGGCAAAACATCAAGAATGACTATGAGTACTGAAGGACTTAGTGCGCTAAGTGAATTGGTCGAGAATAGAAAAGCAGTTGAGGGTTTAAGTTGTCTAGTTGATGTATCATATATGAAAGAATATTATGATCTAAGCCCAAGCAGATATATACAAGAAAAACAAAACACCTCGCATATGCGAAGTGTAGATATTATTAAAAAAGATTTAGATAATGTCATTAATGAAATCGTTCAATTGAACAAAAATTAAATAGCTAATAATACAAAAAGAGTGAGCTGTAACTCACTCTTAATGACCAGAGAAACGTTGTAACTCCAGTAGGTATTTTTAAATACGTTATGTAATTATACCACACAACGTGTCCATGGTCAAGTATTTTTATAAAAATATAGCCGTGGAGGAAATATAGAAATGTAAATAAATAACAATCTACAGTGTAGATGTAGTAAATGTAACTAGGTGAAAGCAAATAAGCAAAAACTGGATGATGCTCCTTAATATTATAAGGAGGACTTATGGATAAGCCGAAAAAGAATGGCCATTTCATATTCCGAACTTCTAAGATGGTCAACGGTGTAAAAATTTACGCTGCTGATTATGGAAAGAAATGTTTCGCAATATGGATTAGTGAAGACTAAGTAATTAAAATGGTTGTAGTTCTTATTAGTAAGAGCTACAACTAAATTATTACACATTTAGCATATGAATGCTAAAATGAAAGAAATAATAGGAGAAAAATAAATGATAACAAATGATTTGAAAAGTAAAATAGATTCTATATGGAATGATATATATAGTCATGGATTGTCTAATCCATTAAAGGTAATAGAGCAAATAACATACTTAATATTCATCAAGGGTCTTGACGATAAAGACATAGACAGCGAGAGAAATGAGTTAATCTTAGGTGTGGAGATGAAGAGAATGTTCCCTGAGGACAAGCAGCATTGTAGATGGAGTAATTTTAAGCAAATGTCGCCAGATAAGATGCATGAAAATATGATAAATGAAGTTTTTCCATTTATTCGCAGCATGAGCGAGCAAGGTGGATATGCTAAATACTTAAAAGACATATTATATGAGTTTCAGAAGCCTGTTATCACGGATAGGGTAATTAAGGCTATAGATAGATTACCATTAAAAGATAAAGACTTAAAAGGCGATATATATGAGTATTGCTTAAGTCAATTATCGACAGCGGGTAAGCTAGGTCAGTTCAGGACTCCAAGACATATCATAGAAATGATGGTCAAATTATCTAAGCCAAAACTAGGAGATATAATCTGCGACCCAGCATGTGGAACAGCGGGCTTCTTAGTAGGTGCTAGTGATTACATACAGGCGAATCAAGCTGATGAGCTGATCAAGAGCGATAGCAGTAGAGAGATGTATAAAAATATGTTTTACGGCTTTGATACAGACCCTAGTATGCTTAGGATAGCAGCTATGAATGTAATGATGCATGATATATCTACTGACAATATTGACTACAAAGATAGTCTTAATAGCGATAACCCTGATGAGTCAAAATACACGTTGATACTTGCTAATCCACCATTTAAGGGTAGCTTAGATAAAGAATCAATTAGTCCAAGTCTAAAGAAAATATGCGACACTACTAAGACAGAGTTGCTATTTGTAAGTCTATTTATTAGAACATTAGATGTGGGCGGCAGATGTGCCTGTATAGTCCCTGATGGCGTGATGTTTGGTGCTAATAAAGCATATAAAGACCTAAGACAAGAGATTATAGAAAACCACAAACTAGAGGCGGTAATATCAATGCCTAATGGAGTGTTTAATCCATACACAAATGTAAGCACAGCTATAATGTTATTTACTAAGACTGGCATTGGTGGCACAGACAAGGTTTGGTTTTACGATATGAAAGCAGTTGGAGTAAGTCTAGATGACGGGCACAGTAATGTAGAAGAAAATAATATACCGGATATAATTGCTAGATACAGTGATTTAGCTAGTGAGACTGGTCGTACAAGATTTGATCAATCATTCTTAGTGCCAAAGAGTGAGATTGTAAAGAAAGATTATTACTTGTCTATAAATAAGTATAAAAAGATAAAGTATGAGAAGATAGAATATGATCACCCTATGGATAGCATTAGGAAGATAAAACAAATAGAGCAAGATATATTTCAAGGAATAATCGAACTAGAGCAGATGGTCAAAATGGGAGGAGGGATTGCATGAATGAAACTAATAATAAGGAATTAGTGTTAGAAGGATTGAACCTATGTTTAACAGATAGCGCTGGTGAATCGAAAGTCATTCTGGTGAAAAATGATAGTCCTAAAAAATCTTCAATTGTGCCAATGGATGACATTTCTGCTACTGTATCAAGTTATGTGAGTTCTTTGATAGAAGAAGGAAGTAATTTCACTTTTGATGATCATGGCGACAATACGGTCGATTCTTTGGATGGTAAAACAATAGATGTAAGTGAGCTAAAAATATGGGAACTTATTAAAGAATCCACAACTTCGATTGGAGTAACAAACAGTGCGAAAATAGTAAGTAGTGATTTTAATTGCGATGGAAACGTGCTAGTAGTAAAAATTAAGTTGAAGAGCAAGGAGAATGTTTATTTGTTGACTTACCATAGAAATATCGCAACATGGTTCACTAATGGCAAAATGTTTCTGAAGAATATTCAAGGAAAATTTGTTGAAATGAAAGGCGATATATTAACTATAAATGGGCATTTTGGGGCTGTGGTATATAAAGAAAAGTGCTATGTGTTTGATGAATATAATTTTAATAAGGTCTTTAAATATGATGAAAAACAACGTGAAAGCATAATCTTAAACAAAGCAAATATACATAACTTATCATGTTTATCAGATGGAACTGACTTTTACACACGTATATTAGAGAGCAAGCAACAAATGGGGCGCATGGCTAAATTTATTGCAACCAAAAGATTCGCCAGTATAAGTAATATGACGGCAGCAGATGTAAAAAATTCTCTGTGCAAACGAGCTGAACTGAAAGAGTTATTAATGTTCGATAAAAACAATAAGCTAATTATCGATGATAAGTCCTTTAAAATAATTATGGACGTATTTAGAGGTACTATAGTAATTGATATTATTACCGAGGAAACTATGGGGATTCAAGATGGGAAAATTACGTGATAAATTGAAAAAAGTGAAAAATCCTAAGTTTACCTTAGCAACTAGCTGTTTTTTACCGTTATTTATAGTATATTTTGTAGAATGTGTGTTATTTTTGCATTTTCACGAGCAAATAGATGTCAGTATAGGTGATATGCATTGGATAGTGAATTTAGTAAATGTAATAGTATTATGTATATTAATTCTAACTGGATTTTGGGGGTTGATTAAATTTACTATTTTCAGCAAAAATAAGAAAAATTATTTAGAAAGCCAAGCGGTAAGTATTATTATATTAGAAGTGGAAAATATAACCGCAACATATTTCTTTACATACTTTTCTCTATTTATTATTGCTTTTTTTGCGATAAATATAACTAGTGTTTTTGATATGGTAGTGTTTTATATTTTACTTGTATTAATGTCAATTGTTTATTGCCGTAAAGAGATGTATTTTGTGAATCCAATGTTGAATATACTAGGATATGGTGCATTTAAAATCAAATACACTCATGGTGGAAAAATGCTAATTGCTAATATGCTATCTAAAAAGAATCTAAATAATATGATTGATGAAGATATCTATGTGTTTATTAGCGATAATGATTTTACGATTGAACTTCAAAAGGAGCAGACAAATGATAAATAAAGTTAGATTGGGGGATGTATGTATTTTAGAAAAAGCATCAAAATTGAATGCTAATGAAGGTGAAGATTTTGGCGATTTCCCATTTTTCACCTCAGGAGCGAAAATTAAACGAACAAATATAGCACAGTATGATGGTGATTTTATGATAATGGGTAATGGCGGTAAAGCAACAATTTTTCACTATGTTGGGAAATGCAGTTGTACGTCGCATTGCATAGTTATATCTGCTAAAATTACATGCAATATAAGATATATATATTGGTTTTTACGTAGTAATATGCAAATAGTAGAGGAAGGATTTAAAGGAAGTGGATTGAAAAATATATCTAAAGAATATATAAAAAACATAGAAATACCATTGCCAACAATTGAGGTTCAAAAGGAAATTGTCTCAATACTTGATCAGTCTTCTAAACTTGTAGAGAAGAAGAAAGAACAAATAGATTTGATGAATAAAATGGTCAAAGATTTATTTGTAGATATGTTTGGTGATCCAATGATAAACGACAAGGGATTTGTAAAAGTAAGATTGTCGGAGTTGTGTATAAACATCACTGATGGCACACATAATCCTCCAGAATTTGTCAAGGAAGGGATACCATTTCTCTTTGTAACAAATTTGACTAATGATAATATAGATTTTGAAACAAAATATTATATTTCTAACGAGACTTATGATAAAATGGTGTCAAAATTAAATATTTTAAAGGGAGATATTTTACTTTCTGTTGTGGGATCCTATGGACGATCAGCTATCGTGGAAACTGATGATAAATTTTATTTTCAAAGACATATCGGATTCATAAAACCAAATAGAGAAAAGGTAATCAGTGGATATCTTAATTCGTTTTTTCAATCTTATTATGGACAATTTCAATTCGACAATGTAGCGAAGGGAGTGGCTCAAAAAACAATTAATTTATCAGAATTAAGGAACATACTTATAATAGTCCCACCAATTGAGTTGCAAAATGAATTTGCTGAAAAGGTCGCTAAAATAGAGAAAGAGAAAGAGAAAATGAAAAAAAGTTTGGCTAAATATGAGATTTTGCATGAAAGTCTAATGCAAAGATCTTTTGACTATTGATATTTATAATAATTTATGTTATAATATTATAATGTGTCAATGGATTATACTTGTTTGATGCATTATTATCGATGAGTTAAGGAGTGCAATATGTCTAACTTTACTTTCCTAAAGAATAGGGCAAAATTTGAGCCTATATATTTAAGCTGTCGAGAGGCAGAGGAGTCGCTAGCTGTTACTAACAGTCTGGCGGCTTTTGCATGTAGAAAGGCTCTAGAAATAGCAGTAGAGTGGGTGTATGAGGTAAAACAATTTGACAAACCGTATAATAGCACTTTAAGTGGACTAATATTTGATAGAGAGTTTAACGAATTCTGCCCTGATAATTTGTTTGTGCAAATTAGGCATATTATTAAGCTTGGAAACATAGCTTCGCATACACGCAAGCATGTAGATAATGGCGTGGTGATGATGAGTTTCAAGTACTTGTTTAACTTCACTAATTTTTTGTGCAGCAAATTTGACACTAAGTCTAATGCGATTTTTAGTGAACGTGAATATGCCGAAATTGGCAATGTTGTATATTATGGAGTTCCAGAAAGTAAAATTCAAGAAGTTACGGTTAAAACAGAAAGTGCAATAAAATCTTTACCAAAATTAAGAGGAATAGCTAATACTTTAGAGAATGTGTCTATAGACTTAGATCCATATACTGAAGATATGAACGAATGGGAGACTCGTAGTAAGTTTATAGATGTTGATTTGCTGTCTGCTGGATGGGATATGTCTACTGGATCCGAGTGTAACTGTAAGCGTGAAGTTAAAGTTGAAGGTATGCCAAATGATAGTGGCATAGGATATGTTGATTATGTATTGTATGGTCAGACTTGTGTACCTGTGGCAGTAGTTGAGGCAAAAAGAACAAGTATTAATCCAGAGGATGGAAAAATACAAGCAGTCTTATATGCTGATAGACTGGAGGCGAAGTTCGGACAACGTCCACTAATATTCTATACTAATGGATTTGATACATATCTGTATGATGACACTATGTATCCGTCTCGCAAGGTGAGCGGGATATTTTGTCAGGCTGATTGCGTAAAATACATTAATAGAAGAAGTACTAGGTTGTCGCTTGATAAGGTAAGCGTTAATAGGGAAATAGCGGGAGGAGATAATCGAGTATACCAGGACATAGCGATATATAAGGCATGTGATGCCTTTGGCTCTAAACGAAGAAAAACATTGCTTGTCATGGCGACAGGAACAGGCAAGACTCGTACTGCAATTGCTTTAGTTGAGATTCTGGCTAAAATGAACTGGGTGCAAAATGTTCTGTTTTTAGCTGATAGAATCAACTTAGTTAAGCAAGCGAAAAATAATTTTGTTGATTTGTTGAAAGATTATTCTACATGTAACTTGATGGAAAGTGTAGGTGAGAATAATGTAAGCCCAGAAGATGCTAGAATAGTATTCTCCACTTATCCTACTATGCTTAATGCTATTGATGAAGTGAAGTCAAGAGATGGTGGGAAGTTGTTTACTAATGGGCATTTTGATCTAATTATTATTGATGAAGCGCATAGGAGTATATTTAACAAATACAAATCGATATTTGAGTATTTTGATGGATTTATGATTGGTCTTACAGCAACACCAAAAAAAGATATTGATAAAAACACGTATTCAATGTTTGATATGGAAGAAAAAATGCCTACATTTGCATATGAATATGATACTGCTATTGCAGAAGGTTTTTTAGTGCCGTATGTGAATCATGAGAGCGTGTATAAAATACTTAGAAAAGGTATTAAATATGATGAGCTGACAGATGATGAGAAAGACAATATTGATGATGCTTACGAAGATCAAGGAGAGGAGTCTCCGGAACTAATACCGCCAAGTGAGCTTAATAACACAGTTTATAATTTAGACTCTATAAACAAGGTGTTAGGAGAGCTGATGCTGGATGGTATAAAGGTAGATGGTGGCGATAAACTTGGCAAGACTATTATTTTTGCTAAAAGAAAATATCATGCTATTTTAATTAAAGAGCAATTTGATAAGCTGTACCCTGAATCGAATGGTAAATTTGCAGAAGTAATTGTCAGTGGTGTTAGCTATAATCATTCAGTTTATGAGAACTTTTGTGATAAAGATAAACTGCCACAAATTGCAATTAGTGTAGATATGTTGGATACGGGAATTGATGTCCCTGAGATAGTTAATCTAGTTATGTTTAAAGAGATTAAATCTTATATTAAATTTCATCAGATGATAGGTCGAGGAACTAGATTGTGTAAGGATTTATTTGCACAAGGAGTTGATAAAGACAAATTTAAGATATTTGATGTGATGGGTAATTTCGAGTATTTTAGTGCTAATAAGAATGGTGTTGAGAATAGTCAAGTTCTTAGTCTTACTCAAAGAATATTTAATATTAAAATTAACATTATCAAGCAGTTGCAACATTCTGATTTTCAATTAGATGAATACTTGGTAGAATACAGAAATCAGCTAGTAGATGAAATACATGAAATAATTATGGTATTGAATTATGAATTATTTTATGTCAAATTGCAAATGAAGTATGTAGAGAGATATAGAAATATAAAAAGATTTGATTGCTTAGAAGAGCTTGATATAGCTAATCTAAGAACGAATATTTCACCTATAATTTCATCACCTGATACTAATGAAACCGCTAAGAGATTCGATAATTTGATGTTAAGGCTTGAGCTAGCTAAATTAGAAAAAAATGCTGAAGTAGAAAGTGTTATTATAAAGCAAGTAGTCAAAATTGCAGATAGATTAAAGTTTAAGGCTACTGTTCCTGCCATAGCAAAAAAGATTGATATAATTAATAAAATCAGTGAAATGGACTACTGTAAACTTGCTAAAACAAAAGATTTAGAAGTTATTAGAGTGGAACTAAGGGATCTAATTTGTTTGCTTAAATCTGATATTAAAAACAAAGTAATAAATATTACTGATGAGCTATTGAGCGTAACAATAGGTGATAGGACGGCTACTGAATCTGAGTTTGTAGATTATTATCAAAGGGCTAGCAGATATATAAGCGAGCATATGGATAACTATATTATACGCAAACTGAATCTAAATCAAAAATTGACTAAAAATGATTGGGAGCAGCTAGAAAATATTTTCTACCAGGAGATTGGATCTAAGGAAGAGTACGATGATAACGTGAATAAAAAGCTAGGTGTATTTATAAGGAAAATCACAGGGTTAGATGCTAAAGCTGCTAATGAAGCGTTTAGTAAGTTTTTAGATGATAGTGTATACAATGTGCAGCAGGTTCAGTTCGTGAAAAGAGTAGTGGATTATATTGTGCAAAACGGAGTCATTGAAGATAAACGTATATTGCTAGAACCTGTGTTCAGTACATCTGGAACTATAGTTGATTTGTTTGGTTCTAATGCTGCAGAGCTAGTTAGAATTATAGATAACATATATAATAATACATTAAGAATAGGAGCATAAGTATGACATATATTAGTATGAATATAATGTATGTGAAAAATTGAAATGTTAATATTAGATGGAGTATATTTTATCGTAGGAGCAATGCTAACGGAAAAGGATGTAAAAATGATATTAAGTAAATTATTGTTAGAATTTGATATGCATATCGAAAATGAATTAATTCAACTAGCATTGACAGACAAGTCATATAAAAATGTATTGCAAGAAAAATTTAAACAAGTTAGCGTTATAGAAACTAACGATAGATTGGCAACTTTAGGTGATGGAGTGCTAAAAGCAGTGCAAACATTTTACTTGTATAAAAATGAGACTCGCTATATTACTAATATAAGACAGTCTATTGAATCAGATGAATTTTTAGTTGGGATTGCTGAATCATTTGATTTTTTAAATTTTCTTAAATATAATCAATCAGATTGTCAACGAAAAAACGATTATCATACTAAAAATGCAAACTCCGATACATTTGATACTTCACAAAAGTATATTGCTACATCAGTAGAAGCATTAATCGGTGCAGTATTTCTCGTAAAAAACAATAGTTTTGAAGTTATATATGACTTCGTAAAAAGAATGGGTTGTTTGAATTTAATTGCACAATGAGGAATTATAAGGAGTGAATTTTATGAATGGAAAGAATAGAGCAGATGTAAAGATTGGTGCAACGGTAAGGATAGTGTTAAAAGCTGATCAGAGAACTGGCAAGCTAACTGAAGGTGTAGTATCTAAATTATTAACTAATAGTAGCACTCATCCACATGGAATTAAAGTGATGTTGACCGACGGTCAAGTAGGCAGAGTGCAAGAGATTATTTAATCATAGTTGGCTGATTAGTTCTCTGATTTTAATACCCCGTTCTTCGGTGGTTAACGATATCAGTAGTGCTGCAATATCTGCACCAACAATATCAGAGAGGTCGAAGTTAAGTATGGCATTGGGTTTGTTTAATAATAGTTCAAGGTATGGCTTGGGATTAATATATCTCGAGCCATTTTTGCTGTATATGCGAGTAGTTTCGCCAATCAGTTCGCCTTGGATGGTATAGAAAGAGATTGTTTCATTAGTAACTTTAATTTGGATTGTTTTGTATGCGAGTGTAGGTGAAATGAAGTAGCTGATTTTATTATCTAAATATATTCTTCCCATGTTGTCAAGTTTTCGTTTCTTTATAGATGAAACTTCAAATGGTATTTGTGGTAATGGGTTAAGTTCATTTAAGTCCTCGAAGTGCATGTCGCAAATATTTTGCTCAGTAATATAATGCGCACGGTTGTGTAGTTCCGTTGCTCTGTCAAGTAAGAGTTTGTTATAATCAGTCAGATTGTCAAAAGATGGAACTGGTACTAGTAAATTTCTACGCATGTACCTGATGCCAGCCTCAACACAACCCTTCTCATTACCCTTTCGAGGAGAGCAGAATACATCCTTAAAGTTATAGTGTAGCTTAAATCTAATAAATGTATCTTGAAAATATCTGATGATT
Source organism: uncultured Clostridia bacterium (assembly GCA_947038565.1). GTDB lineage: Bacteria > Bacillota > Clostridia > Christensenellales > UBA3700 > MGBC100798. The sequence goes on along the minus strand of CAMQWP010000014.1, from coordinate 5,983 downwards.
GTATCTTCATTTTTAATCGAGACTAATGCTGTGTCATTGTCAAACCATATTGTATGTGGTACTCCACAGATGTATTCAAATATCTGCTTGAGTGAGTAAAGAATGCATTCAGTATTCTTTGCCGGCAATAGGCTACAGTAACTAGCATTCGAGTATGGAAAAGTAGCAACCATGTTATAACCATGAATTTTATTCCCACCTAGCTCGTAACTGCATTCGCCTAAGTCAACTTGGCATTCTCCTGCTGAGTGAGATAGAGGCAAGTAACCATTGTGTAGCTGAAAGACCTCCTGCTTGAGTTCTCGAAAGAAAAGAGTGAATGCTGACAAAGATGCGTCAAAGTCAGAAAACTCTTCTTTAAGGCGATCGTAGGCGCGTCTGGCAGTGTGTCTTTGCTTGTGATGATGTTTCCTATCTTCCTCTAGATAACTAACAACAATATCCTTATAAGGAAGTGATTTATTTTTGCTGTTATGCTTTATTGTAATTCCAGGACTGAAGTTGTAAGACTTCAGATACTTATAGAGAGTGCTTTTGCTTATTTTCATAGAGCGAGATATGAAAGTAACCGAATAATGTTTCTCATAATACATGTCTTTGATTTTGTTGATTTCTTTAATAATTAACATAATTTTTTCCTTAGCTTGATTTAATTGATTAGTTATGCTATAATTATATTATAAACAAGCGTAAGAGTTCGATGCGAATGCAAGTTTAAATGCATAAAAAGAACAATTAAAATTTAATAAAATAGAGTAAATAAAGCGTCCAATTTCTAGAGTGAATTGGACGCTTTTAGCGTATGGAATTGGACGGAAATGCAAGTGGAATTGGACGAAAATAAAGGTAAAATTGGACGCTTTGTTAGTTGACTAACAAGTGTGATCATAAAAGATAGGGCAATCCGTGAATTAATAATAAAATTTATGATATTTTGAATGCTATCTTTTGATATGTGATTGCTTTTGATAATTAAATACTGCTCAAATAGTAATGTGGAATATGCATATAGATTCAAATATATGCATATAAAGTAATTTTAATTGCATATAGTATTGATGGTGGGGGGGGGAGGTCAAATCGTCTGGGGGATTGGTTCTAACAGCGGGGGGGTAAACTCATACAAAATATATCAAGAATCAAAACGGGGTATTAACCCCCTATGCAAAGAATCAAAAACAATCAAAAAACTATCGAAAAGGTGCTAAAACATAATGTTTTGGTGCTTTTTTTAATGTGCTGATATTTGATTAAAATCAAAAAGAATCATGGTGGAAAAAGTTGCTAATTGGCATAGGAGTTATTGTAGTTGTCGCGGCAGTAGCAGCTATTACAGTAGTTACAGCAAGGGCAGGAAGTGCAGTTGCAGCAGTTGCGGTCGGAGCATTAAAGGGAGCAATAGTCGGAGCCGCATTAGGTGCAGCCGAGGGAGCAGTCGTCGGCGGTATCACTGGATATATAGAAGGTGGCACGGCAGGGATACTATCAGGAATGGTAGAAGGTGCAGCCGATGGATTTATGTACGGTGCTGTCACTGGAGCGATAACTGGCGGATATGGTGCCGGCAAAGCCTTCAAGTCACCTCACAAAGCACTTTATACATCTAGTGCATCTAAAGTTAAGTCAGTAGATAAAATAGATGATGTTGCTAGAGTTGGTAATAAAAAAGAGATTTTAACACTACCTCATCCTGACGCTGCAGCACCAAAGAAAATCATAGTTCAAGATATGGCTTGGGATTGATATATCTCGAGCCGTTTTTGCCGTATATGCGAGTAGTTTCGCAAATCAGTTCGCCTTGTATGGTATAGAAAGAGATCGTTTCATGAGTTACCTTAATTTGAATTGTTTTGTACGCAAGTGTAGGTGAAATGAAGTAGCTAATCTTATTATCTAAATATATTCTACCCATGTTGTCTAGTTTTCGTTTCTTTATAGACGAAACTTCAAAATTGCAATTTAAGTTCCTGAGACGACTAAAATATACTCTTTAAATTGTAATGAAATCTCGAAAGCACATATTTAGACTTTATGTTAAGTTTATGACAATTATTTTATTCCGTGTATGCGTGTATTAGTATCATTACTTTAATAAATATAAATGCAAATATGTTGAATAATAAAATAATATATGCTATAATTGGATTATATATTAATGGCAGTATTTGCCGTTTGATTAATTGGGTGGTGAACAAATGATAAAAATAGCAATTTGCGATGATGAGAGTTTTTATAGAGAGCAGTTTCTTAAAATAGTGACTGCTAATTTTGATTGTGTTGAAATTAATTTGTATGATTGTGGAGAAGATTTGTTATCAGTGGAAGAATTAGATTTTGACATAATTATTTTAGATATAGAAATGAGTGGAATTAATGGGGTGGATGTAGCTACACGATTAAAAGAAAAGAAATGTAGAACATTAGTGATATTCATTACTAGTCATATTGATTGTATAACTCAAGCTATGCAAACTGCACCATTCCAGTACATACTGAAGCCTTTTGATAATCAAAGTATTGTAGATCAAGTTAAGCGTGCTATAGAAAAAATTAAAAAGCAAAAGAATCAAATTGTTGTAAGGTGGAAAGGGTTTGAATCTTTTGTAAATGTCGGGGATGTAGAGTATATTGAATACAATAGTCGAAAAGTAAAGATACATTGTACAGATAATAACATTCAACTAAGTGTGGGCAGAATGGATGAGATTAATAATAAATTGATAGAATATGATTTTATAAGGGTGCATAATAGTTTTATAGTCAATTTGAAATCTATAGACAAAATCAATGCTAATCTTATATATTTGAATTCTGGAGAAATTATACAAATAAGCAAAAGAAACTTGAAGGATGTGAAAGAAAAATTCAGGATATTTATCTCCGGGGTGGTTATATGTTAGTTATGAAAATATTTGCTAACATCTTATCTGTAATAATAATATTAATGGTATATGATGTATTTTTCACAACAATTGGGAAACGTAGGGATATTCACTGGGGCTTTAGATTATTATTATGTTTGATATATATTATTGTGAATGTTGTATCAGTAATGTTAATTAAAACTCAGGCAGTATTTATCGTTATATCAATTATTCAAATTTATTTATATTCAATCCCAATGTATAAAATTGGATGTTTTAAACATATTATTAGCTGTTTCTTTATATATGTTTTTTTAATAGTAACTGAGGCGGGAACTTGCATAGTAATTTCTATCGTTTTAAATATTACTATTGAAGCCATTCAAGATAATATAATCGCATATTTAATCGGTGTTGTAATATCAAAATTATTAGTTTACATAACAGTCAAATTACTTAAATACTACATTAAACCCAAAAGTGGTAAAGTATCAATAATTCTTTTGATCCCGTTTATAGTTATGCCAGCAACATCAATATTTATATTGTATAGTTTGTCAAAGCAAATTTTAATTAGTACTGGTGAGACAGATAAAATTATTATTTTTTTTAGTGCAGCGTCATTGATAGTAAGTAATCTTCTAGTATTTCTAGTGTTTGATACAGTTCTTAAACAAAAAGAGAAACAGATGTTTATAGAAAAGAAGTTGTTATTATATGATTTGGAGCGAAAGTATCAGTCTAGCAATGTTGCAAATCAAATCCTTGTTAATAAAACAATGCACGATTTTAAAAATCAATTATATGCAATTAAAGGACTGTTGGAGATTGATCATGACAGAGGGATGTCAAAAATTGATGAAATATGTGAAATCGTAGAAAGTGCTAATAATGTTGTTTATAGCGGAATAACGACTGTAGATGCTCTAGTTAGATCTAAAGTAAATAAAGCAAAAGTCAGTGGTATTTTGGTAAGTACAAATACTGCAAACATATCTGGTGTAAAAATTGATCCAATTGATTTGTGTCTAATATTAGGTAATATTTTAGATAATAGCATTGAAGCATGTGACAAAATTAACAATGATGTTAAAACTATAGATTTAAATATTGCGAGGCAAGGGAAATATATAAGTATAACTGTAAAAAATTCAATTAACAAAATGGAATACAATAATAAAAGATTCAAAACAACTAAAACTGACAAGACATTACATGGTTTTGGTCTGAAGAATGTAAATGAAATTGCAGTAAAATATAATGGAATAGTCAATTATGGCATCAAAAATGATAATTTTACTGTAAATATAATTCTTAATTTGGAATAAATTGTTGCAATTTGTCTAATATCGACATGAAAACGTCCAAAATCGACATGAGTATTGCGTCCTCCACGTAAATGTGTTAACATTTGTGTGGAGGATTTTTATGTTAAAAAATGTAGCAATAAAAATGAGGGATTATTTTATTAAAAAAGAAATCATAGGCTCTGATGAAAAAGAAATGTACGACTTCTGTTTTGAAGTTTTACTATCAACAATACTTAATGCAATGGGTATTTTAATAATAGGAATGATTACAAAGCAATATGCAGAGACATTTATATTTGCTTTAACATTTTTAGTCTTTAGAGGAGTATGTGGTGGCGTTCATGCTAAAACCCATGTAATGTGTTTTGTAAGTTTGATGACTTTGTTTTCGATATTTGTATTGTTGGAAATATTTGTGCCGCAAAACATATTATATTATATATCAATATCAATATCAATAGCGTCGTTATTTGTTATTATAGCAATGAGTCCTATAGATAATATCAATAAACCAATTGATAAGGTAGAGAGAACAAAGTTGAGAAAAAGAATGTATGTTTTAGTAGTATTAATAATTACTGTAATTTTGCCGCTGCACTGCTTTCAAGGTATGATAAACTATGCCTTTTCAATTTCTTATGCATTATTTAGTATTGCAATCTTGATGATTTTAGGTATTCTTGTGAATAAATATCAAAGCAAAATAGATATGTATCAAAAATAATTATGAAAACATGCCAAAATCGACATGGTTATTGCAAATTAAAGCAATTATCCATAAGTATTGCTAAGCCATATCTTGAGGGTCAGTCAATCAGAAGCGCTTTAGAGCAAGTAGCATTAGCGACTCTCAGCCAGATATTCGTAGACTATCAAGATAAGTTAAGAGCAGTGTCGGACATGTCCGACTCATCATACTATATCTATGACGCCAAGATTTTTAAACGAAATGCAAGTGGTGAAGTGTCAACTGTTGATTCTAATAACCAGATAGTAATGTGCCCTGTCAGCAAGATATCTCCAGATAATGCCTTTACCATGTCAAAGCCGACTTTACGTAAGGCTATTGCAACGGACGTATCTCTGCAAGTAGTTGAGTACAAATTTGAAGCATTATATATTGAGGGTCAGGGAAGTAATGATCCTAAAGTTTTAGATACATACTACTTCTCTGATGAAGAGTATAAGTTAGACGAGGCAGGGAGCAATCGAATATATAGACTGTATGTCACAAAATATACAAAGTATATAGATTTGAAGATTGAAATAAAAGACACTGCAGATTATGAAGTATTAAATGATAGAAAAGCTGTGCTAGCTGATAATAAGATTTTTTACGAAGTAGCTATTCCTAATAATAATGTTAATCTAAATAGTGAAGCGACAATTAGTGGTGTGCCGATAGAAAGTAGTAGCACTGACCTTTCATTAAGAAATCAGTCTTCCATAGAAAATAGGACGTACCTTAGCTACTCAGCAGGAAACATGGTAAATGAATCTCAGGCAAAACAAGTCGCACTTAGACTAATAGATTTATATCAGGATGGTAGAGATATGTTTAGCTCAGAGTGGATAGGCGATACATCACTTGACGTAGGAAATTCACTAGTAGCGAAGTTGCCATCAGTTACGGCAGACGAGAGAAAATATATGACAGTGCAGTCAGACATTAAATTCGACGGTGCATTAAGACAAAATATTAAGTCAATCAGTTATAAAAAATGAAAATAGGAATGCATGTAATTTATGTTTTTTGATATATTGTTATATATTAATAGTTGGAGGTGCTTATGAGTGCGAAGAAAGTTA
>CAMQWP010000013.1 GCA_947038565.1 uncultured Clostridia bacterium | reverse complement strand
AAGCTAAAAAGTTTACTAAGTCAGCTGCGGAGATAATTGAGAGTGCAGGTGGCAAGGCTGAGGTGTTATAATGTTTAAGACCATAGCAAATGCGTTTAGAGATAAAGATATTCGAAAGAGGATTTTTCTAACTTTACTTATGTTGTTCATTTACCGTATTGGTACTTTCGTACCTATTCCGGGATTGAACTTTGAGGCTATTCATGATGCCGCTAGTGGTGCCGGAAGTGATAATTTCTTTAACATTTTAGGTGCGATTAATGGTACGCTTAGTCAAGGTACTATCTTCTCGCTAGGTATATTACCGTTCATTAATGCATTTATCATAATGCAATTGATGACTCTAATTATTCCTAAGCTTGAGAGATTAAGTAAAGAGGGTGAGTCGGGAAGAAAGAAAATTACTCAGATTACTCGTTATGTAGCGATCGGTCTTGCTGTAGTGCAGGCTGCTGGTTTCGTAATGAGCTGGGGAAACAATTTCACAGGATTATTCGGTGACGGTGTTGCCAATGTCTGGTTTGCAAGGATAATGACAATGATCATTCTAGTTGCAGGCTCTACGTTTGTTATGTGGTTAGGTGAGAGAATTACGGAGTATGGTATCGGTAACGGTACTTCCCTAATTATCTTCATCGGTATATTATCGACTATGGGTAATTCAATTATTAAATCTATTACAGTTATGAGTAATCAGACAGGTGCTGAGCTTATGGGAAATATATGGTTCTTTATAGGATTCTTTGCTTTTACTGCAATCTTATTCTATTTTATAGTATTCATAGACCTTTCAGAGCGTCGAGTAACAGTTCGTTATGCTAAACAAGTTAAGGGTAACAAAATGTATGGTGGTCAGACTTCTAACATTCCTATGAAAGTTAATGGTTCTGGCGTTATGCCTATCATCTTCGCTTCTGCGTTTTTGATGTTCCCTCAAATGATAGCTAGCTTCTGGCCTGGTAGTGATTTTTATAATGGCTATGTAAAATATATGGGTATCGGAAGTCCGTTATATTCTGTATTAATGTCATTGTTTATATTGTTCTTTGCGTTTTTCTATGCTCAGATACAGTTTAATCCAATTGATGTTTCAAGGAATATACAGCAGTACGGTGGCTTTATACCGGGCATACGTCCAGGTAAACCTACTAGCGAGTATTTAGCAAAAATCAATAATCGTATCACTTTATTTGGTGCGATATTCCTAGCAATAATAGCATTAATTCCTTCTCTAATGGTTCTTTTAATACCAGAAGAGTTAGGGCTAGTTAATGCGTTCTCAGCTACTGGATTACTAATCGTTGTAAGTGTTGCATTAGAGTTTGATAAACAACTAGATCAGCAGATTATGATGAAAACGTACAAAGGTTTCTTAAAATAAGAGGACAATAACATGAGACTTATATTTTTAGGAGCACCTGGTGCTGGTAAAGGTACTCAAGCTAGCAAGATTAGCGAAAAGTATAATTTGCCTCACATCTCAACAGGTGACATATTAAGAAATAACATAAAGCAAGGTACTGAATTGGGAATGCAAGCTAAGGCGTTTATTGACGCTGGTCAGCTTGTACCTGATGAAGTAGTAATCAATATCGCTGGTGCAAGAATCAAAGAGAGCGATTGCTCAAATGGTTTTATACTAGATGGTTTTCCAAGGACTGTAGCGCAAGCTGAAGCTCTTGATATTGTAACAAGTATAGACGCTGTTATCAACATCGCTGTAGATCCAACTCTAATTGTTAATCGTATTACGGGTAGGAGAATGTGCGTATGTGGTGAAAGCTTTCATGTCAGCATGGGTATAGGTAAGACTTGCACTAAGTGTGGGGCTGAGCTGTATCAAAGAGATGACGATAAGGAAGAAACAGTTGTTGCTCGTATGGAAGTATACGATAAACAAACTGCACCTCTTATCCAGTTTTATGGCAAGAAAGGTCTAATACGTGACGTCAATGGTAATGCACTAATGGCAGATGTTACTAACGAGATATCTAAGGTGATTGATGATTATAATAAAAACTGATAGTGAAGTACAGGTAATGCGTGAGGCGGGTAAGATACTAAGAGATACTCTTTTACTTATCGGCGAGAGCGTAAAGCCTGGTGTCACTACTAAACAAATTGATAAGATTGCTCACGATTATATAATTAGTCGAGATTGTATCCCTTCTTTTCTAGGTTACGGTGGTTTTCCAGCGTCAGTATGTGCGAGTGTAAATGAGCAGGTAGTGCATGGTATACCTTGTGACAGAGTATTAGTAGAAGGTGACATTATCGGAATTGATTGCGGAGTTATCTATAATGGTTGGCATAGCGATGCTGCAAGAACTTTTGCAGTAGGAAAGATATCAGATGAGAAACAGCGTCTTATAGATGTGACTAAGCAGAGCTTTTTTGAGGCAATGAAAGTCGTGAAAGAGGGTGCTAGACTAGGAGATATTGGACATGCTATACAAGACTATGCAGAAAGTAATGGTTTTTCGGTGGTGAGAGATTTGGTAGGTCATGGAATCGGCAGTAACATGCACGAAGACCCTCAAGTTCCGAACTATGGTAAGGCTGGAAAAGGGCTTAGATTAAAGCGTAATATGACGCTTGCTATTGAACCTATGATCAATGAAGGAACTTTTGAAGTGTCTCAACTTGGTGATGGTTGGACTGTTGTCACTGATGATGCTAAGGCATCAGCACATTATGAGAATACTATTCTTGTAACTGAAGACGGAGTCGAAATATTATCGATATAGGAGAGCATATGATTGGCGAATTCAAGATTGGGTCGGTAGTGTTGTCTAAGGCTGGACATGATAGTGGCGATTATTTTGTAATAGTAGAAATAGTTAACGATGATTATGTTAAGGTAGTTGATGGTAGGCTTAGGAAACTAGCTAAACCAAAACTAAAGAAAACTAAACATCTTAAGGCGCTCGGCATCGAGTTGTCTATAGTTGTAGAGATGATAAAGAATGGTACAACCATTCATGACAAAACCATCAAATCAGCGCTAAGTAAAGTGCTAACACAATAATGGAGGATAGTTATTATGTCTAAAGACGATGTAATTGAGGCTGAAGGAAAAGTTATCGAAGTATTGCCTAATGTTAATTTCAAGGTTGAGCTTAGTAATGGCGTTATTATTAACGCATATCTATCTGGTAAACTGAGAATGAACTATATTAAGATACTTGAAGGTGACGCAGTAAAAGTAGAATTAAGTCCGTACGATTTGACCAAAGGTCGTATAGTATGGCGTAATAAGAATTAGTCGGAGGATAACACTATGAAAGTAAGACCATCAGTTAAGCCTATGTGCGATAAGTGTAGAGTAATAAAAAGAAATGGTTCTGTAATGGTTATTTGCAGCAAATACAAAAAACATAAGCAAAAACAAGGTTAATAAACGTTATTTTGCTTGATTTATTACGGTAAGTATGTTATAATTAATACTTGCAGTAGTGCATTTTTATTAATGTTAATTTTACGCTCGAGAGGCGGCTGGTAGTGTGTTCTCATTCCAAATTACAAGAACTGCTTATCCTCTCATAATAGTGTACTTTATAATATATAAAAGAAGATTAAGAATTTGGAGGTAGTGAAATGGCTCGTATTGCTGGCGTAGATTTGCCGCGTGAGAAAAGAGTAGAGATCGGACTTACTTATATCTATGGTATAGGTAGAGTAACTTCTAATAAGATCCTTAAAACTTCTGGTATCAATCCTGATACAAGAGTTAAGGACTTAACTGAAGAAGAAGTTAGTTTAATCCGTGAATATCTAGAGAAAAATCTTTCTGTTGAAGGTGATCTTAAGAGAGAAGTAAAACTAAATATCAAAAGACTTATGGAAATAGGTTGTTACCGTGGCGTTCGTCATCGTAAAGGTTTACCAGTTCGTGGACAAAGTACTAAGCAGAATGCTCGTACTCGTAAAGGTCCTAAGCGTACTGTTAGCCGTAAGAAAAAGTAAGGAGGTAATATAATATGGCTGCTAAAAAAGTTATAAGAAAGAGAAGAGATATTAAGCGCATCGATAAAGGTTGTGCATACATTCAATCTACTTTCAACAACAACCTTGTTACTATTACTGATACACAAGGTAACGCAATTTCATGGTCAAGTTCTGGTAAGCTAGGACTTAGAGGTTCTAAGAAGAGCACTCCATTCGCAGCTCAAATGGTAGCTGAGGATGCAGCTAAGATCGCTAAAGATCTTTGTGGTATTAAGAGTGTTGAAGTATACGTTAAGGGACCGGGTGCTGGTCGTGAATCAGCAATCCGTGCACTACAAGTTTGTGATATAGCCGTAACTCTTATTAAAGATGTTTCTCCTATTCCTCACAACGGTTGTCGTCCACCAAAACGTAGAAGATTATAGGAGGGTAGAGATATGGCTAAATATACAGGTGCCGATTGTCGTTTATGTAGAAGAGAAGGTTGTAAACTTTATCTTAAAGGCGATAAGTGTTTTTCAGATAAATGTGCGGTTGTAAAGCGTCCTACTGCTCCAGGTCAACATGGTACAAGTAGGAAAAAACCAACTGGATATAGCATTCAGTTGCGTGAGAAACAGAAAACTAAGAGAATTTACGGTTTGATGGAGAAACAATTTAGAGGCTACTATGATAAAGCTGATAAAATGCGTGGTCAAACTGGTGATAACATGCTAATTCTTCTTGAGAGAAGACTTGATAATGTTGTTTTCAGAATGGGATTAGGCTTAAGCCGTTCTCATGCTAGACAATTAGTTAATCATGGTCTTTTGACTGTTAATGGATCTAGAGTAGATATTCCATCTTATTTAATTAAAGCTGGTGATGTTATCTCAGTTAAAGAGAATAAGTTAGACAAAGTTGTATTCGCAGACATCAAGACTGGTAGGACAGAAAATCTTCCTGCATGGTTAGAGTTTGATAATGCTACTCTTACTGGTAAAGTAGTTTGTTTACCAACTCGTCAAGACGTTGACTTCCCAGTGGAAGAGCACTTAATCGTCGAGTTATATTCTAAGTAAGATAAGTCCAGATAGGAGGATAATTGAATGATAGAAATAATTAAACCAAAGATTGAATGTTTCGAGTCAGTAGCGGGTAAAGTAGCTAAGTTTACTGTTGAGCCACTAGAGAGAAGCTTCGGTACTACCATAGGTAATGCTGTTCGCCGTGTTCTACTAGGTTCACTTCCAGGTGCTGCAGCTGTGGGTATTCGTATCGAAGGTGTTCGTCATGAGTTTTCAACTATCCCTGGTGTTAAAGAAGATGTCTCTGAGATAATTCTTAACATCAAAGGCTTAGCAATTAAAGCTCATACAGAGGATAAAAACTTTCAGCAACTTATGCATATTAAAAGGGATGTAGCAGGTATTATTACTGCTAAAGACATCGAGCATAGCTCAGATATCGACATCCTTAACCCTGATATGTATATCTGTACTCTTGATGAGGGTGCAGTGTTAGATATGGAGATTAATGTCGGCGTAGGTCGAGGTTATGAGTCTGCTGATAAGAACAAGGACGAAAATCAACCATTAGGTTATATCGCTGTTGATTCTATCTATACTCCTGTTGAGAGAGCAAGTTATTTTATTGAGCAAGCTCGTGTAGGACAGGATCTTAATCATGATAAATTAACTTTAGAGATTACTACTGATGGTACTGCTACTCCTCGTGAGGTAATTAGCCTTAGTGCAAAAATCTTAAATGATTTACTAGGATTATTTATCGGTCTTGTAGATGATATGGGTGATAGAAACTTACTTATATCTCAAGATGATGAGAAGCAACATAAAGTACTTGAGATGCAAATCGATGAGTTAGATTTATCAGTTAGATCTTACAATTGTTTGAAAAGAGCTGGTATCAATACAGTTCAAGACCTTATCCAGAAATCAGAAGAGGATATGTTAAAAGTACGTAATCTTGGCAAGAAGTCTCTTGAAGAGGTTCTTAAGAAGATTCATGACTTAGGTTTTGAGTTACAGAGTAAAGATGAGTAATAAGGAGATAGATATATGTCAAGAAAGCTAGGAAGACCAACAGATCAAAGAATGCATATGTTGCGTAACCAAGTTTCAGAGTTTTTATGGTTCGGTCGTTTAGAGACTACTCTAGATCGTGCTAAAGAAGTTCGTAGAATTGCAGAAAAATTGGTTACTCTAGGTGTTAGAAGTTATGAGGACGTAGTTACTACTACTAAGACTAAAACTAATGCTAAAGGCGAGAAAGTTGCTGTTGAGTTTAAAAATGATGGTACTAAGAAACTTTGTGCTAGAAGACAACTTATGTCTTTCCTTCGTGACTTACAAGAGTTACAGGGAGACAAAGAGAAGAAGGCTGCATTTAAAGAGAGAACTCGTGACATTAAGCACCCACTTGTAGAGAAAGTATTTAATGAGTACGCTCCAAAATACGCTGCAAGAGCTGCTGAGCTAGGACAAGGTGGTGGATACACTCGTATCATCAGAATTGGCGCTAGACGTGGTGACGCTGCTGAAATGGTTATCGTCGAGATGATCTAATAATGCTTGTAAGCATTAATTAATTTTAAGTAAAATTAGCGGATACGAATGTATCCGCTTTTTTGCATATAAATCTCAGTTCTATTATCATAAACAATAGAAAATTACAATTTGTAACATGCCGCAATAATAGTATGAGGTTATTTGATAATCGTTAGAGTTCTAAGAATTATAAGTATCATTTGTGTATCCGAATGTATCGCAAGTTGATTGCTTTAATAGTGACTAGTGTAATAATATAATAGTGCATAAAGACACTAAAAGAATAAGATAAGTATAATAATATTAATTCTTATATCTAATTAATTTGATTTTAGTAAAAATCATTGACAGATTTATCTATAATCCATGTTAAATACATAAATTTGTATAACTTCAAACAGCCTCTAGTAATGTAAAGTATTGACATTTAAGGCAAAATATGTTATAATTAAGTAATATATTTTAACATTTAAGGGAGTTAATATGGATAATTTAAAGGCATATGCAGTAGATATGGATAGGCATTATGGAACGGGATCAAAACCTGCTTCTAAAGATAAAATTAATGTCACTTGTTTCAAGAGTGATTATATATGGTCAAGAATACATGCAGTTACTACAAGTAAAGGTAACTGTGATGTTTCAGTATCTCCATTCGTAAGCGAATCAGGTTTGACAGATAATAATGTTAGTTGTGAGTTGTTCTACGAGCATAACGTAAGTGCGTTTGTAGGTAATGCTGGTTATCAAAGACGACCTAAAAAGCAGATAATACCTGAAGGCAATCGTACTATGATAGGCGATAGCATTCAACGAGTTCAAAATGGTAGCGTATGTATTGATGGGTTTGTAAATATATGGGTAAAAGTTTCAACTAATAGTGAAGTTTTAGCTGGCAAGTACAATGCAATGATATCTGTAGGAGATCAAGAAGTTGCATTGACTACTAATGTAGTAGGTGTTGACATGCCTACAGCTAGTGATTATGACTTTAGAGTAGAGTATTGGCAATATCCATTCAGCTTGTCTGATTATTATAATGTAGATCATTTTTCACCTGAACATATTGATATAATGAAAAAATATCAATCCTATTATCAATCTTTAGGTGGTAAAGAAATCACGGCTACTATAACCGAAGAGGCATGGGGCGGTCAAACTTTCGGAAAAGGTGATGTGAGATATCCTTCATTGGTTAAATGGACAAAGCTAAAGAGCGGCGAGATGGTCTTTAATTATACACTTTTTGATAAATGGGTCGAGCTAAATAGAGAAGTAGGCGTAAGCGGTGGGGTTATATGCTACAGCATGATTACTTGGGGTGGAAAAGTATATTATCACGACGAAGCGTCAGGTAAATTGCTATATGATAAAGCACCGCTATGGAATATGGGCAAGTTTAAGAAAATCTGGACTCCATTCGTTGAAAGTTTTGTAAAACATCTAGATGAAAAAGGTATGTTTGATACTACTTTCTTGGCATTTGATGAAAGACCAAAAGTTGAAGGCGTAATAGAATTTATCGAGACTTTCAGAAATAAAGACAATAAAAAAATCAATCTTGCTGGTGCATTTAATGGATATAAGAGAGAGAGTAAGACTTTTAACAAGATTGAACTTGTATCAGTTCATATTAACATTGCTATGAAAGATAAAGAAAAATTCTCAGAAGTCGCTAAGATGAGAAAGGCACAAAACCGTGTGACTAGTATGTATACTGCTACGGATTCTTTCCCAAATAGCTTAGGTATAAGCATGCCAGTAGAGAGTTATTGGTCTGTAATGTATAGCTACAGTTTAGGCTGTAATTGTTTCTTAAGATGGGCATATAATGCTTATGTAGAGAAGCCTTTAGAGGATATTACTCACTGGTCATATCCAGCAGGTGACTGTTTCCTTGTATACCCTTCAGTAGATAGCACCGATACTAATCCGTATCCTTCAATCCGAATGATAGGTCTTGACATGGCGGTTCGTGATGTCAATAGGCTTGAATATGTAAGGAAAATACGACCTGATTTGTCAGTTAAAATCGATGCGTTATTGGCGTCTATGGTAGATGATTATAAGAATACAAGTATCGTTCATAAGTCGGAGAATAACACTAATACTATGAAACTTCTTGAGATCGAAAAAAGTGAAAAAGATAGATTAGTCGCTGATGTTGATAAGCTAAGAGCTGGAATTCTAGAAATATATAGCGAATGTAAGTGATTTTAACTAATTAAATAGTCTTTATCTATATAAATTACAATTGTGTATTGACAAAAATGTCATATCGTGGTAAAATAAGTAAATATAAATTACTAGGAGAAATTCATGCAAAATCGTATAAACAACATTTTAAACCTGCTGTTGCTTAACATTATTCGAAATAATAATGCGCGAAATTTTGCAATAGTTTTTTAGGGATATAATATAGTTATATAACTACCTTACTTGCAAAGTAAGGTAGTTTTTTTTATAGGAGAATTAATATGATATACTTCCATCACCTCCTCTTAAGGGGTCTAAGACAAAACAAATAGTAATAATCAAAACTAGTTAAAAAAATTACATAAGAGTTGAAAGGAGATCAAAAGATGAATTGCAAGAAATATAAAAGAGGATATTTTATGCCGAAGCAAGTCACGAATGACTGGGCATCAAAAGAATATATAGATAAAGTACCTACTTGGTGTAGTGTCGACTTACGTGATGGAAATCAAGCGTTAGTTACGCCAATGAGCTTAGAAGATAAACTAAAGTTTTTTTTGATGCTTGTTGATATTGGATTTAAGGAGATCGAAGTTGGCTTTCCCGCTGCGTCAGACACAGAGTATGAGTTTGTAAGAGCTATTATCGAGAGAGGTCTAATACCAAAAGATGTAACCATACAAGTACTTACTCAAGCAAGAGCACATATTATCGAGAAGACTTATAGTGCATTAAAGGGTGTGGAAAATGCAATAGTGCATGTGTATAACAGTACTTCTTTTGCTCAAAGAGAGCAGGTATTCAAAAAGTCAAAAGTTGATATTATAAAACTTGCTGTTGACGGTGCTACTATCGTTAAAGATATGGCAAATAATTGTGATAGCAATATAAGGTTTGAGTATTCTCCGGAGAGCTTTACGGGTACAGAGCCAGAGTTTGCTCTAGAGATTATCAATGCTGTGTTAGATGTGTGGAAACCGACAAAAGATAAAAAGGCAGTCATAAATTTACCAGTTACAGTTGAAATGAGCTTGCCTCATGTGTACGCGTGTCAAGTAGAGTATATTGTAAAAAATATCGACTATCGCGATGGAGTAGAAATATCGCTACACCCACACAATGATAGGGGTACTGCGGTAGCTGATAGTGAGCTAGGACTGCTTGCTGGTGCTGATAGAATAGAAGGTACACTTTTTGGTAATGGTGAGCGTACTGGAAATGTGGATATTATTACGCTTGCTATGAACATGTATTCTCATGGTGTTGACCCAAAACTTAATTTTAAAAATATGTCTAAGATATGCAGTATGTATGAAGAAGTTACTGGTCTTGCGGTATCTCCAAGGCAACCGTATGCAGGCGAACTTGTATTTGCAGCTTTTAGCGGTTCTCATCAAGACGCTATCGCTAAAGGAATGGCTTACAGGGAAGAAAATGTACAGAAATTTTGGACAGTACCTTACCTTCCTATTGACCCGATGGATGTAGGCAGAGAGTATAGTGCCGATGTTATTCGCATCAATAGTCAGTCTGGTAAAGGTGGCGTAACTTATGTACTTGGTCATAGTTTCGGATATGAAATACCCGTGTCAATGAGAGAAGAAATAGGTTATATGGTAAAAAGTGCGTCCGACAAAACACACAAGGAACTTTCGAATGATGAAGTATTTGAAATTTTCGAAAGTAATTATATCAACAGAGAGGATTTGTTGAAACTTCAAGACTTTAATTTCGTTAAGTCGAGAAAGGGATATGACGTTAATATGACTATAAATCATGACGGTAACGTGAGTGTATTGCATGGTAAAGGTAATGGTATTTTGGACTCGGTATCTAATGCACTAAAATTGGGTATTGAAGCAGAGTATCATCTGACCGACTATAAAGAGCATTCTAAAACAAGTGGATCAAACTCACATGCGATATCATATGTCAGCATTGAAAACAAGGGTTCGACGTATTGGGGCGTAGGTGAACATGAGGATATTTCAACTTCTTCTATAAAGGCGCTTATTGCAGCAATTAATAGAAGCATAATCGAGGAGTGATATAAATGGGAATGACAATAACTGAAAAGATAATGGCTTTTCATGCGGGAGTTAAAAGTGTTAAAGCCGATGAGCTTATCATGGCGAAACTTGATATAGTACTTGGTAATGATATCACCTCTCCCGTCGCAATAAACGAATTTGAAAAAGCAGGATTTGTAGAGGTATTTGATAAGGAAAAAATCGCACTAGTGATGGATCACTTTGTACCATGCAAGGATATAAAATCAGCTACACAAGTAAAACAAGTGCGTGAATTCAGTAAGAAACATAATATAAAACATTATTATGACGTTGGAAAAATGGGTATTGAACATGCATTGCTACCTGAGTTGGGTATAGTTAAAGCTGGTGATATGATAATCGGTGCGGATTCTCATACCTGCACGTATGGTGCACTTGGTGCATTTGCTACAGGTGTAGGGTCAACTGACATGGCTGTAAGCATGGCAACGGGTAAGAGTTGGTTTAAGGTGCCGAAAAGTATAAAGTTTAATTTGACAGGAAAATTAAAACCTTACATCACTGGTAAGGATGTAATATTGCATATAATCGGGTTGATTGGAGTGGATGGTGCTAGATATTGTGCTATGGAATTCGCAGGCGAAGGCGTGCATTCTATGAGTATGGATGATAGATTTACTATCGCCAATATGGTAATTGAAGCAGGCGCTAAAAATGGAATATTCCCTGTCGATGATAAAACTCGTGAGTATATGAGAGGTCGTGTAAGCGTGGCATATAATGAGTACGCATCAGATGAAGACGCGGAATACTTTGCTGAATATGACATCGACCTAGATGATATTGATTACACTGTCGCATTCCCGCATTTGCCAGAAAACGTGAAGACACCTAGTGAGTGGGGCGAAGTGTATATTGATCAAATAGTAATAGGTTCATGTACAAATGGTAGATATAGCGACCTATACAATGCCGCAATGGTCATGAAAGGTCATAAACTAGCGGAAGGTGTAAGGTGTATAGTGATACCAGCCACGCAAGACGTGTACAAAAAGTGTATGAATGACGGGATTTTTGATATATTTATCGACGCAGGTGCAGTTATAAGTACTCCTACTTGCGGACCTTGCCTAGGAGGATACATGGGTATTCTTGCTGATGGTGAGAAGTGTGTCGCGACTACTAATCGTAACTTCATAGGTAGAATGGGACATAAGAACAGCGAAATATACCTAGCAAGTCCAGCGGTTGCTGCGGCAAGTGCAATAGTCGGAAGGTTAGCTACGCCAGCGGAGGTTAAATAATTATGTTAAAACAAGGAAAAGTATATAAATTCGGTGATAATATAGACACCGACGTAATAATTCCAGCAAGGTACTTAAATACTCAGGATGAAAAAGAGCTTGCTAGTTACTGTATGATTGATATTGATACAGCCTTTGCGGGTAATGTAAGAGAAGGTGATATTATAGTTGCGGGTAGTAATTTTGGTTGTGGATCATCGAGAGAACATGCTCCAATTTCTATAAAGGCAAGCGGAGTTAGTGTAATAATAGCAAAGTCATTTGCTAGAATATTTTATCGCAATGCAATAAATATAGGACTTGCAATAATGGAATCTGAAGAAGCAAGCAAAAAAATAATGGAAGGCGACGAAATCAATGTCGATTTAACTAGTGGCAAGATAGTGAATATAACTAGAGGTGAAGAATATTTCGCAGAGCCATTCCCTGAATTTGTGCAAAATATAATAAACTGTAATGGTTATATTAATAGTATCAAGAAGGTGAAGTCATGGAAAAAATAATAACAGTTATAGAGGGCGATGGAATAGGACCTGAAATAGTAAAAGAGGCCATAAAAGTAATGGATAAGATAGCGGATTTGTATGGTCACGAGTTTAGTTATGATTATAAACTTGCAGGTGGAATAGCTATAGATGAGCTAGGTGAATGTTTGCCTAAAAGCACAATAGAAAGTTGCCTTTCTAGTGATAGCACTTTATTAGGTGCTGTAGGTGGATATAAGTGGGATAATCTAGACGGAAATTCAAGACCCGAAAAAGCATTGCTTGGCATTAGAAAAGAAATGGGGCTGTATAGCAATATCAGACCTTGCAAACTTTATGATGCACTCGCTAGTGCGTCACCTCTAAGAGCTGATATAGTACAAAAAGGAATAGATTTCATAATAGTTAGAGAGCTTACTGGCGGTGTTTATTTTGGACGTCATTCCACTGATATTATAGACAATGAACTTGTAGCAACTGATGTTATGACTTATAGTGAGAGTGAGATAGAGCGTATTACAAATGTTGCAATTGCTATTGCTAAAAAACGAAACAATAAAATATTAGTAGTAGATAAAGCAAATATTTTAGATACGTCTAGATTATGGAGAAAGGTATGCGGTAGAATACTTGCTAATCATAAGGATATTGAGGTGGAGTACATGTATGTTGACAATTGTTCAATGCAATTGATCGCAAGACCATCTACCTTCGATGTAATACTTACTGAAAATATGTTTGGTGATATATTAAGTGATGAGGCGAGTATGCTTACGGGTACTATTGGTACTATTGGATCAGCCTCATTAGGAGACGGGACTCGAGGAATGTATGAGCCTATCCATGGCTCGGCGCCCGATATAGCGGGACAAAATATTGCTAATCCATTGGGAACAATATCAGCAGTATCTATGATGCTAAGGTATTCATTTAATATGCAAGCAGAGGCTGATAGCATAGATAATGCGATCCAAAAAGTGTTGAATCTAGGATATAGAACTGGAGATATGATGACTAAAGGATGCGAAAAAATTTCTTGCAGCAATATGGGCAATAAAGTTGTCGTGAATATTGAACGAAAACACTAAAACCGTAGTGCTAATCATAATTTATACATGTTAGCACTTGACAAAATTTTAAAATGTGGTAAAATGATAGTATGTATAGCAATTATAATTACTGTCAGATAAAAAGAACTGTCGGTAAATTCTATTGATTAATGCAGTAGAGTTATGACAGTTTTTTTACGTTAAAGAAATGAAATAAAAGTAATAAAAATCGAATAGTTTTCATATAATTATATAATATGTTAGAGTGATTTTAAAGCATGAAAAGCAATTATGCTTTATAACTTGGGTAGTGATTTGCTACAGTGGGGAAATATGATAAAGAATATAGCGAAAAATTTTGATATTCCGGGTGTGCTTCAGGCATACGATGACTTTGGTGGGGGGCATATTAATGAAACCATAGCCTTGTCATATAACGAAGATGGTGTTTTTAAAAGATATATATTGCAAAAACTTAACGGGGTAGTTTTTCCAAATTTAGCTGAGCTGATGGAGAATATAGTGAATGTGACTACTTTTTTGCAAAAAAAATATATTGCAATGGGCGAGGATCCATTGAGGAAATGTATAAACATAATTAAAACGATCGATGGAAAGAATTATTATACCGATAAGCGTGGTGATGTATGGCGTATGATGATAATGATCGAGAGTACAGTATCTTATGATCTTGCAATAGATAATCAAGTTTTCGAGAAAACGGGCAAGGCTTTTGGTGAGTTTATAAGCATGCTTGATGATTATCCTGTAGATGGTTTGTATGAGATTATCCCAGATTTTCATAATACTAAGAGTCGATTTGAGACTTTTAGGGCTGCAATTAAGGCTAATGACGCAAAGAGAAAAAAAACTTGCAAGAAGGAAATAAATTTTATATATGAAAATGTAAATCTTTGTAATATCATAGTGGATAAATTGGTATGTGGAGAATTGCCTACTAGGGTGACTCATAATGATACCAAGATAAATAATATTCTTATGGACGAAAAAACTGGCGATGCTGTCTGTGTTGTTGATTTGGATACAATTATGCCTGGAAGTTTGCTTTATGACTTCGGTGATGGTATAAGAAGTGGTTGTAACACTGCATACGAAGACGAAAAAGATATTAATCTTGTAGATTTTGATATGGAAAAGTTTGAGTATTTTTCTAAGGGATTTATAGCTGGAGTAGGCGATAATATGAAACAAGAAGAAAAAGATTTGTTGCATATGGCTGGCATTATTATAACTTTTGAGTGTGGAATAAGATTTCTTACTGACTATCTTAATGGTGACAAATATTTTAAGACAACTTATCCTGAACATAATCTAGTTAGATGTAGAACTCAACTTATGCTAGTTAGTAAAATGCTAGATAAAATTGATGAGATGAAGGCTATTGTAGGTAAATACTAAATATTAAGCAAAAAAATAGCTGTACTGAACTTGCGTTCAGTACAGCTTTTATATAATTGCACTTTTTTGTATATTTAGTTGTACATATATTTACTATCACTCATATCTTTCGAAGTCTAAAGTATCAAAATCGAATTTATCTATAAAATCAGGTGCTTTAAACTTATGAATATTGAATTGATTAAAGCTAACAAAGTGATGATACATAGTAATTGGGCATGAAACATCGAGCTGTTGTGTTATTTCTCTAAGTATGATTTCATAAGTGTCGAAGTCAAGTTCCATATCACTAGTGTATATGATATCTTGCATATTTCTGCCATTTTTCATAAGGCGTGCCCAAATCTTCATATAGTATCCCCTTTATCGTTATTCGTATAGATTATAGCACATTATTTGCAATATAACTAGCGTATTACATTAATGATTGACAAAACGGATCAAAAGTATTATAATATAGACTGATAAGGAGTGATTATGCAAAGGGAAGTATCGCAAGCTGTAATAAAAAGATTGCCTAGATATTATAGATATCTTGAGCATCTTAGAAATAATGGTATAAGTAAGGTGTCTAGTGGACGACTTGCGGAGATGTTAGATATAACAGCATCGCAGGTAAGGCAGGACTTTGCTAATTTCGGAGGCTTTGGTCAACAAGGCTATGGTTATGATGTGGAGAAGTTGCTTAAAGAGTTTTCTAGCATTATAGGACTTGACAGTGAACATAGTGTTATAATAATTGGTGCGGGAAATATGGGGCGAGCGTTAAGTGGCTACAGAGGTTTTGCAAATGATGGTTTTAGTGTAAAGGCGTTGTTTGATTTAAAGGATGGAGAGCCCGTAAATGGTATTCCTATTTATGCTATTGACACGCTTGAGTCTTTTTTGGCGGACAATCAAATAGATATCGCTGTAATTGCTACGCAGGGAAAGATAGCGCATGAAGTTGCTTGCTTGGTTGTGGAATTGGGCGTAAAGAGCATATGGAATTTTGCTCCAGTAGATTTAGAGGTCGCATCAGATGTTGTTGTAGAAAATATTAGCATGAGCGAATCTCTATATGTTTTGTCTTACAAGACAAAGCAAGCAAGAGAGCAAATAATTGACATTAAAGAATAGCTAAGTATATAGAATAATAGGTAAAAAGGGTCATTTTTCCACAACACGTGGATAAATGACCCTTTATTTATGATATTATGCGAAAAGCACACACTATATCCACTATGTGTGGATATAGTGTGTGCTTTTTAATCAATTAATTGACAGTATCATATTGAATTAATACTAGTATAATTATTATAAGATATCGGCAAAAATAATAATACTAGTAAATAGAAAAGTGACTATCTTATGTAGATAGTCACTTTATCTCTATATGGTTATGTTAAAATTTATTTTATGATAGCAAGAACTATATAGCCTATAAGTAGTCCTATAGATAGCACTCCCCAAAGTATAGAGAATTGCAATGTAGTTCGCGCTTGAGTCTCACAAACTGGACAAGTACATTTTTTTATCGTGTAATATCTAATTCCATAAAAAATGCTCATCACAGCAAGTCCTAAACTTAAAAATAGAAAACTTAATGAATATCTAACCTTACCTATGTTGAATAATGAAAGTCCAATAGACGTCAATATGAATGGTATAGTTGCTATAGTCATTATATTTTTCAGTTTTTCATCTTTCTTTTTATCCAAACTGCATGGAGGCATGTTAATGTTCTTGTCCATGATTTGTTTGATTCTCTCTTCGTTGGTAAGATGTTCCTCTTCTACTTTGTCGTTAATATCATCTAAGGTAGTCACTTGAGGTTTTCTCTTCGGTGTATCATCGGTAATTTCCATATTGTCGGTAAGATCTTCGTTGTCAATATCTTCTTCTTCCTCGAACTCTTCTTCGCTGAATCTTAAATCATTATCATCATTCAATGAAGTATAATCATCAATGTCAATGTTATTTGTTGCATTTTGATCTACAGTACTAGATTTAATATCATCGCATATTATATCGTCATTCGTAATTGTATCTTCGAATGATCGTTTATATATTTTTTCCATGTTAGTTCTTGTGACTATGCAATGGTGCAGGAATTCTTCCGCCTCTAGAGATGAACTTAAGAGGTGAGCAAGTATTAACGGGGATAATTGGTGCGTGACCAAGTAGTCCACCGAATTCAGCATAGTCGCCTACACCTTTTCCGATAACTGGTATAAGTCTAACTGCAGTAGTCTTTACGTTTACCATTCCTATGGCTGCTTCATCTGCTATTATTCCGCTGATTACTTCTGCTGGTGTGTCTCCTGGTATTGCTATCATGTCAAGACCTACAGAACATACACAAGTCATAGCTTCTAACTTTTCGATAGTTAACTTTCCTTCTGCACATGCTTTGATCATGCCAGCGTCTTCACTTACAGGAATAAAGGCACCTGATAATCCACCAACATTAGATGCCGCCATGATACCACCTTTTTTAACTGCGTCATTTAGCATTGCAAGACATGCAGTTGTACCACATGCACCAACACTTTCAAGACCGATTTCCTCTAAAATGTGAGCTACGCTATCACCCATTACTGGAGTTGGAGCAAGAGATAAGTCTACGATACCTGGATTTACTCCAAGTCGTCTTGCTGTCTCTTGGCATACTAAACCGCCAATACGAGTGATTTTAAATGCTGTTTCTTTGATCTTTTCAGCTACCATATTAAGGTCGCCGTGCACGCTCTCAAGAGCATGTTTAACAACTCCCGGACCGCTTACTCCTACGTGAAGAGTAAGATCGTTCTCACCTATACCATGGAATGCTCCCGCCATAAATGGATTATCTTCTACTGCGTTACAAAATACTACTAACTTTGCACATGCTATAGAGTCATTGTCAGCAGTACGCTCAGCGCACTCGCGAATAATCTTACCCATAAGAGCAACTGCGTCCATATTTATACCAGCACGAGTAGTACCGATATTTACTGATGAGCAGACTTTGCTTGTGATTGATAACGCTTCAGGGATTGATCGTATAAATTGTTCTTCGTAAGGAGTCATGCCCTTATGTACAAGTGCACTATATCCGCCCAAAAAGTCTATTCCTATTTCATTTGCAGCCATGTCTAGTGCTTTGATTACTTCTAAATGACCACCATTATTGGCAGTGATTAAGCTGACAGGTGTAACACTGACACGTTTATTTACGATAGGAATACCAAGCTCACTTGCTAAGTCATTAGCGGTTTGTACTAGATTTTTACCCGCACGCGTAACCTTGTCGTACACTTTCTGAGCAGTAGCCTTTGGACTGTCGCAAATACAGTCAAGCAATGATATGCCAAGAGTAGTAGTTCTTACGTCAAGATGTTGCTGATTTATCATTTGAATTGTTTCAAATATCTCTTTATTATTAATCATTATGTAACCTCTTTATTAAAGTTTGTGCATAGAATTAAAGATGTCCTCATGCTGAACACGAATAACTACTCCTAAATCTTCACCTAAGCTAGTAAGAATTGCGCTAAGTTTTGTAACATCACTATTAGCACTAACACTAACCATCATAATCATAGTGAAGTAGTCTTGCATTATTGTTTGAGATATATCTTCTATATTGATATCCTGCTCAAGTAAAACTCCTGATACTTTAGCGATAATGCCTTTTTTGTCTTTTCCAATAACGGATACTATAGCTTTCATATTTACCTCTCTATATTAAATATTTTATTATATTATATCACTTAATGCAAAAAAATTCAACCTATTAACACTTATAATTTATGATGATATAGTATATTTTATGATAAAAGCAACAAAGCGTGTATAATTCATCTTCAAATACTGATACTACTATTGTAGCGAAGACTACGAGGAGGAAAAAGATGTTTACAATTATAGCAATGATATTAGTTATAATCGGTTCGATTAACTGGTTTGCAGTAGGCTTGTTTGACTTTAATATAGTCAACTGGATATTTACTTCAGAGGCATATTTAGGTGCACAAATTGTTTATGGACTAGTTGGACTAGCTGGATTATGGTTATTAATTTACCTTATAGTGAATAAATTTAGTCCATCAAGAATCAACGCACCAGATGCAATGAAGAAAAAAAGTAACAAGCATGATAACGAGAACTACGATGTAGTAATCGACCATGCACATGATGAGTTAAGTAAATAATAATCGCATAAAAATCAGCTTGCTTGACATGCTGATGAAAATGGAATTAATGAGAATAATCCAAACATTATAGAAATGTCTATAATCAAGGAGTGTTCTCATTTTTTTTGTATTTATAAATTGTCTGTAAACTTCGGGAAAAAAGTCTATAAATAAACAAATATAATATTATTAATTTATCAATAATTGCGTTGAAAGTCTCATGTAATGAGTATTCATGCATAGGATTGCTTGCAAAAAAACGACTTTTGTGCTACAATATTATAACATTAGATGGAGGTGGATATGGATAATAAATGTAAAAACTGTGGACAAACAGTCAATGATACAGATAAATTTTGTAAATTTTGTGGATATCTACTGCCTCTAGAAGAGGTTGAACCACCTAAGTCAAAGCAAAGGATCGACGATGAAATATTGCAAGCTAAAGTAAATATTACTTCTGAGCAATTAGCGAGTGCGTCACTTTATGACTTGTCAAAGGTAACGGTGAGGCTTGTCGGTGATAAGAAGTCTATTTACACTAAAAGTGTTATGATTACACTGTTATCTATAATAGTAACTATTGGGTTATTTGTCGCAGCATTTGTGATCAAGTATGCGAAGATAAATGACGTGTTAGCGTTTACTCTAATGCTTTTTAGTGCTCTAGCGGTAATGTCTACTTTTGGATTAGGTGCCGAGCGATATATGAATACTAAAGCTATTTCACTGCTATCTGAAGATACAATTACTGTTAGAAAATACGGTTTCAGTAAGCCTGCGGAATTTATTATTGGTGGTAATATTTTTACACTTGATATAAATGCGCCTTGTGCTAGTTGCAGCGGAGAGTTTGTCGGAGATTTACACGCAGAACGACTAGAAAAAATATTAGTTGCCGTTTGTAATATGAATAGAAAACATTACTGGATAATTGATGAAGAAAATTTGATCAAGAGCGTAAAAGACGGAAGCGTTCTGACTGTAACAAAACAACAACAAAAAGCTAAATTAAAGATGGAAAAACTTGAAAACAAAAAGATTAAAAAATGATATGAAATGGTCTAGCAGTATTTTGCAAAAAGGACGAGAACGTACAGAATTAATTGAATTTCAGACATCGAAACTTGCTTATTGTTAGCAAGTTTTTGTTGTATTATTGATGTGTAATTGGTAATAATTAACTATTATACTAAAAACAAATGTATTGCTTTTTTAAAGGAGATAATAATGGTTAGGAAAAAATATGGACTACTTACGGCTATTGCTATGATAATAGGTATAGTTATAGGTTCTGGTATATTCTTTAAGTCGGATAATATTTTAATCGCAACGGGCGGTAATGTTTGGATGGCGATAGGTGCTTTTTTACTGTCAGCCATTAGTATAATCTTCGGAGCTATTACTATAAGTAGACTAGCACTTCTATCCGATAAACCAGGCGGTGCAGTATCCTACTTTGATCAGTTTGTATCTAAGAAAATGGGTGCAGGTTTTGGTTGGTTTCAGACGTTTGTATACTTCCCAACTTTATGTGCAGTAATAAGCTATGTCAGCGGTGTTTATATATGCATGCTTACAGGTATCCCAGGAACACTTGAAAATCAGGTTTTGGCTGGATTTATAGCTATGACTCTTCTATATATAATGAATATTTCACTACCAAAAACATCAGGCATTGTACAAATATTATGTATGGTAGCAAAGTTAATCCCTTTAGTTTTGATAGCAGGTTTCGGACTGTTTGTAGGAAAAAATGGCATGTCTATACCTCCTGAAGTCGTTGTCGAATATACTCCTTCGCATGGATTAGGTATAGGTGCTTTTATAGCGGCAATGTTACCGATAGTATTTAGCTACGACGGCTGGATAGTCGCAACAAGTATTTCGCAAGAGATAAAAAATGAGAAAAAAAACTTGACTCTAGCACTGCTTATTGCACCGACAATTGTACTAGTTATATATGTGCTTTATTTCGTAGGTCTTGTCCGAATGGTAGGTATAGAACACATACTATCAAGCGGTGATGCGCATCTATATTATGCCAGTGAAATGATATTCGGACCAGCAGGAAAATCGGTAATTATTGGATTTGTAACGGTAAGTGTTTTAGGCACATTAAATGGATTAGTTTTAGGTCATATAAGGCTACCGAATAACCTCGCTAAAAACAATCTTTTAGGAGTTCAAGAAAATAAGTTTTTAAAAGTAAATAGTAGGACAGGTACTCAAATAAATTCAGGTATATTAGCCTTTGCAGTTACAATACTATGGCTTGCAATTCATTACCTTGTCACGAAGTTCGACTTGTTGCTAGGATCTGATATTAGTGAGCTTGCTATAGCAAGTCAGTATGCACTTTTCTTATTCCTTTACTATAAAGTTTTCAGCTTATGGAGAAAGGGTAAAATCAAGGGCGTAGGGTACGGAGTTATTTGTCCTGTGCTTGCAAGTATTGGTGCATTGGTAATCTTTGTAAGTGGATTTGCTAAACCATTAGTATTCCTAGTAGGTATAATTATTGTCGTGATGGTATCTACTACGGGAGCATTTGTAATCCAAAAAAAACAAAATAAAAACAAGATAGCCAACAGTATGGAGAGTGATGATATATCTCTAGAAAATAAATTAGAAGATGATACAAATAATGATGAAGAAAACATTAAATAAACTGAAGATTAATAATGATAATTATGTGAGTAAAATATAAGGTATATTTTAAATAAAATAATATAAAAACACCTATCAACATATCATGTTTATAGGTGTCTTTTTTTGCCAAAATATAGTGTTTTTTATGCCAAAGTCGAAAGCGTTATGTGTAAATAGCCGAAATAGTATAATAAATAGCACAATTTTGCACATTGTATTATTATAAAATTTCGGTAATTTACTGTGTTTTGTAGTAATAAAAATGTAATAATTATATGTATAATATCGCGTATCAATTAATCATAAAAATCTGCAAATAACGCATGCAATTATCGCACCAATAATCATACTTATTATCGCAACGGGTATTGCATATCTTAGCTTTTTTATGGATGTAGTAGAGAAGTATAAAGCGGATATATAGAATATTGTTTCTGAGCAACCTACTATCACTGATGCACATCTACCGATATAAGAATCAACTCCATTCATTAGGTATATTTCACTTAGTAACGCTATGCTACCATTACCACTAAGAGGTCGTAGCATAAGTAGTTTCGAAAGCTCGCTAGGAATCCCTACTATATTAAATACTGGTGCCATCCAACTTGCAATGATGTCAGAAAGTCCACTTATTGTTAAAAGTTCCATGCATATAAATATTGCGGCAATGTAAGGAAATATATTGAAAACTAATTTGCATGCTTCCTTTATTCCTACAGTAAAACAGTCGTATATAGGAACTCTTTTTAATAGTGATATTAGTATAACACTAAGTATAAATATTGGTATAATATATTTAGACATTATCACTCCTTATCACGTATAGAATTGTATTTTATTTTTAGTTCTTTTTGGTAAAATTATCTGCTAGTATTATTGATAATAGCTAGTGCATTATCTGTATTTTTCTTGTTATTTTTGGATATGTAATTGCATATTTTTGAGCATAGTTTGCATAGAAAAATACCGCATATAGTCGACGCTGTTGTCGCAAGTAATGATGGCATAATTATATCTGCAGGTGATAGGCTACCATTAGATACTCGAAGCCCGATAATTGTAGTAGGTATTAGTTGTATACTAGTACAATTGATGATAACAAATAGTATAATATTATCGCTTGCTCTACCGTTACCTTTATCCATTAATTGCACTGATTTAATCCCTAGAGGTGTTGCGACACTTCCTATGCCAAGCATGTTAGCTGATAGATTTAAGCTGATATTGCTGTAGGCTTCTTCGCTCTCGCCTTTGAATATTTTACGAGTAAGAGGATTAAGTATTTTTGAGAGTCCAGCACTCATTCCTGACTGTTGCATGATCTCTATAATTGATAGCCACACAGCGTATATTGCAAGCAGTGTAACGGCAAGCTCTAGAGAGCCTCCCACGCCGTCGATCATTGCTGATAATATCATGTCGGGTGATGTGTAGATCAGCAGACAAATGCTTGCAGAAGTAAGTATAAAAAATATAGTATTCATGTTAGATTATATGTAGAGAAGTACCAGTATAGAATATGATTGTATAGATAGCTACAAAAAGTTAAAAATATAATATATAATATTGTCGATTATATCGGTATGTGTTGGGTCTTTAACCTTGTAAGAAAAGGTAATTTTAGCTGATAAAAAAGCTGATAATTCGGACGTGACATGCTTTATAATAATAATAATAATACAACAATACAATTTACTTTTATTGCATATAGTGGTATAATATAAATAATTGCACTATTAGCGTGCATAATATAATTTACAATAAGGAGTGACTTTTTGATATGAAAGAGAAATATTACATTACTACACCTATCTATTATCCAAGTGGCAAGTGGCACATAGGCACATGCTATACTACAGTTATCTGTGACGCAATAGCGAGGTTTAAACGAATGCAAGGTATGGATGTATTTTATCTAACTGGCACTGACGAGCATGGTCAGAAATTAGAGAAAGTTGCTGCTGAGAATAATACTCCTACAAAGGAATATATAGACAAAATCGTCTACGAGCTACAAGACTTATGGAAGTTATTAGACATTAGTCACGATAAATTTATCAGGACTACTGATGAGTATCATAAGCAAGCAGTGCAGAAAATATTCACTAAACTGTATGAGCAAGGTGATATATATAAAGATACTTACGAGGGTAAATATTGCACGCCTTGTGAGTCGTATTGGACGGACACTCAGCTAGTTGATGGCAAGTGCCCTGATTGCGGTCGACCTGTCGAGATTATGAAAGAGGACAGTTATTTTTTCCGCATGTCAAAATACCAAGATAGACTTATAGATTTGCTTGAAAATAATCCAGAGTTCTTGCAGCCTGCTACAAGACAAAAAGAGATGATTAATAACTTTTTGAAGCCAGGTCTTCAAGATTTGTGCGTATCTAGAACGTCTTTCCAATGGGGTGTTCAAGTGCCTTTTGACACTAAGCACGTAGTATATGTATGGCTTGACGCTCTAACTAACTATATCACAGCATTAGGCTATGGTAGTGATAATCAAGAGTTATTTGATAAGTACTGGCCTTGTGACTTGCATATGATGGGAAAAGAGATAGTAAGGTTTCATAGCATAATATGGCCTGCAATATTAATGGCACTTGATTTGCCATTACCTAAGAAATTATATGGTCATGGTTGGTTAATGCTAGGTAGTGACAAGATGAGCAAGAGCAAAGGCAATGTAGTTGATCCTGTCGTGCTTAGTGAGAAATACAGTGTAGACGCATTGAGATATTACTTGCTACGTGAAGTACCTTTCGGTCAAGATGGTAGCTACACGAATAGAGCATTTTTAAATAGAATCAATAGTGATCTTGCAAATGATTTAGGCAATTTAGTTTCAAGAACTACTGCTATGGTAGAGCAATATTTTGGCGGAATAATCCCAGAGCCTACAGGTAGTACAGCTTTTGATAGTGACCTTATAAGCATTTGTGAAGGCGTGTATGGTAATGTGGAAAAATATATGGACAAATTACAAGTTCCAGAGGCACTTGAGAGTATTTGGGCGCTTAATAAGCGAGCTAATAAATATATCGACGAGACATGTCCGTGGGTACTTAGCAAGGACGAGAGTAAGCGTGATGAGTTAGCTACAGTAATGTATAACCTTTGCGAGTGCATAAGATTTTTAGCTACAATGCTACAACCTTTCTTGACAAGTTCAGCACCTAAAATCATGGAGAAAATAGGCGTAACAGACAAATCATTAATGACTTTTGATAGCATTATGAAGTTTGGAACAATGAAAGCTGGTAATAAAGTCGCTAAGGGTGACGCACTATTTGCGCGTATAAACGTAGAGAAAGAAGTTGCAGAGCTAGAGAAAATAGCTGACTTGTGCAAAAAGGAAGCGGAAGCTAAAGAGCAACCTAAAGAAGTTAAAAAAGGTAACAAAACGGATGAAAAGAAAGCCGTAGCGGAGAATACTATCACTTTTTCTGAAATCGCGATAGAAGACTTTATGAAGATTGATCTTAGAGTAGGTAGTGTTGTTACTGCTGAAAAAGTAGCAAAAGCTGATAAATTATTGAATTTAACTGTTGATCTAGGCGAAGGAAGGCTTAGAACTATCGTAAGTGGTATTGCGAAATGGTATACTCCTGAGGATATTATAGGCAAGAGCATTGTAGTAGTTGCGAACTTAAAGCCAGCGAAACTTCGTGGTATTATGTCTGAAGGCATGATATTGTGTGCTAGTGATGAAGATGATAATTTGAGTATTGTAGCACCTATTAAAACTATGAAAAATGGTAGCGAGGTAAGGTAATGTATATTGATTCTCACACACATTTATCTGATGATGTGTTTTTAGATAGCGTCGATGGTATCATTGATGGCTTTAAAGAAAGCGGGCTGGAGATGGTTGTAGAGATCGGTAGCGACATGAAATCTTCAAGAAGTGCGGCGTTGTTAGCTGAAAAATACGACTGTGTATATGCGGTTATCGGCTGTCATCCTATCGCTACTAATGACGTAACTGACGAGGATATGCTAGAGATTGAACAGTTGTGTGCTGGCAAAAAAGTAGTTGCTCTTGGTGAGATCGGATTAGATTATCATTATGATATGGATCGTGAGCTTCAGAAAAAGCTATTTATAAGACAATTAATTTTGGCTGATAAATTAAGTTTGCCAGTAGTGATTCATCTTCGCGACGCTTATGCGGATATGGAAGAAATCCTGCACGAATATCATTCATATATCAATAATGGCATACTTTTTCATTGTTATTCAGGCAGTGCGGAGATGGTAGAAAGGTTCGCATTTTTGGATGCGTATTACGCTTTTGGCGGTGCGGTCACTTTCAAGAATAATAATAGGGAACTGGCTATTAAAGCCGTTCCTATTGATCGACTACTTTTAGAGACTGATTGTCCGTATATGACGCCTGTGCCTTATCGCGGAAAAGTAAATAATCCTAACTATATACCTATTATAGCGGCTAAAGTCGGTGAGGCTTTAGGAATGACCGCTGATCAAATAGGCGTAATAGCAAGCGATAATACTAAGAGGTTTTATAGGATCAAATAATCTGGCACAAAACAGCATTTAATAAAATAGTAATATGTTACGCAAAATCATAAGTTATATTTGCAATAAATGACATGTTGCTTATCAGAAGTGGGCAAAGGAGCGATGTATGGATATTATTACTTATAATATTGAAGGTACGATGTATGTTAATTTGACAAATAGATGTAGTAATGCTTGTACTTTTTGTGAGAGAACTCGCGTATCTAATATCGGTGGTTATGATTTATGGCTAGAAAAAGAACCAACTGCTATTGATATAATATCCGATCTAAAATCAAAAGACATGGACGGCATTAATGCATTAGTTTTTTGTGGCTGGGGCGAGCCAACGTATCGGTTAGATGTAATTATAGAAGTAGCTACATTTGCACGAAGCATTGGTCTGGCTACTAGAGTAAATACTAACGGTCAAGGAAGTTTGATCGCAGGACGTGATATCAGTCATGATTTAGCAACATGCATAGACAGTGTTAGTATTAGCCTTAATTATAACAATGCTTATGATTATCAGAGAGTTTGCATTTCAGAATACGGCGAGAGAGCGTTTTATGAGCTGATCGACTTTGCTACTCGGTGTCACAATAATAACATTGATGTTACTCTTAGTGTAGTGGATATCATAGGCGAGGAGCAAGTGAATGACTGCAGAAAGATAGCAGATAGCATAGGTGTGAGCTTTAGAGTTCGCCCTGAAATAAAATAATTACATCAAATATTTAAGGTCGCATATATCAAACAAGCCAATTAAACTGATATACGTAATTGATAAATATTTAATTCTCATAATAATATGAGTGCAATTTAGGAGCAAAATGAGTAATGTATCTACTATACTAAAGGATTTGAACTTTAGATTTAATAAACAATTTGGACAAAACTTCATAACTGATACTAATCTACTTAATGCAATGGTAGAAGATAGCGGTATCACGAGCGAAGATGTAGTAGTCGAGATTGGTGCGGGTGCGGGTACGCTTACTCGTGCAATTGCTAATGTAGCAAAAAGGGTCGTAGCTTTTGAGATTGATAACAATCTTCGAGAGGTGCTTGACTTGACATTGCAGGGTCTTGATAATGTCGAGGTAGTATTTAAAGATATCATGAAAGTAGATGACGCGGAGCTTAGGGAGATAGTAGGCGGAGACTATAAAGTTGTAGCAAACTTGCCGTATTATATCACAACTCCTATTATCATGCGATTTTTAGAGAATGAATATCAGCCAAATACATTAAGCATTATGGTTCAAAAGGAAGTAGCGGAGCGATTAGTTGCACGTCCGAACACTGTAGATTATGGAAGCATTACCGCTGTAGTTGACTTGTATGCCGATACGGAGATCACAAGGATAGTAGGACGTAATATGTTCTTTCCAGTCCCAAAAGTTGATAGTGCGGTGGTTAAACTAAGTATTATAAAAGATAAATACGACTGCGATAAAATCGCTGTTAAAAAAATAATCAAAGGTGCTTTTGCAATGCGTCGTAAGACACTTAGTAATAATATGTTGCAACTTGGATACCATAGGGAACTTGTGGAAAGTAGTATTTTAGGTGCTGGGCTTGACATAAGAGTACGTGGAGAGGTGCTCGGCGTGCCTGAGTTTATAAAGCTAAATACACTACTTAAAGCAGGAAAGGTACAATAGTATTACTATTATGTAGTCACTAAATCAATTATTTTAAATAATATATAAAGCATTGCTGAATTGATTAAGGCAATGCTTTTTTTTGTTCAATATAGAAGATTATTGGTATTTAAAAACTTTTTTTCTCAAAATTATGTAAATTCTAACAATATTACTAGCAAAGTTGACGTAAAAGGTATATAATGATATTAGAAGATTGTCTAATTCTAGATAATATAAATTATATCTGTAGGAGGATAAAAAAATGAAAAAGAAAATTATGCTTGTAGTATCTTCAATGGTACTTATTATAGCGATGTTGACATCGCTAGTTGCATGTGGTTACTCTATCAAAAATGTAGATAAATTTATGATTGACTTTGCTAAGTCAGACAGTAAAGCTATTACTACGGGTACGACCATTATGGCTATTGATGGTAAGGATACATATGTTAAATTGGGTAAAATGGAAACTTACTCTATCGTTGATGGCGAAAAAGTTGATGTTTATGTTACTTTAGACGGCGTAAAATGGAGTCATGCGAGTATCGATCTAGCTGATATGTCAAATGATGGTCTTGATGACTTAGTAATGACTGATGAAGAGCTAAAAGATAAGTTAAAAGATATCGAAGAGGATTATTCTAACTTTGATGAAAAATTCACTGAGGGAGATGATGGTTTCTGGTATGCAAATGATGATGCACTACAAACTATTGGATTTAAAATGGACGGTAAAAAACTAATATCTAAAGCATCATTACTTGGTGTTAGTAGTGAGACTTCTATGGAGATTGGCTATAGCATTAAATTGCCTTCAGAAGCAAAAAAAGCTAAGAAATAATATTATCATACGAAATGATTATTGATAAAATTTATACACCTCGCCTTTATAGGAGAGGTGTATTTTTATCATTGTAGACAGCTTGAGATACATTGTAATAAAATTACACGATTATAAGATATTATTTATATTTATTAATAGCCAAACTATTGCATGTCTTCTAGTTATGTGATATCATATTGTTAATAGTAGAATTTATGTTAATTATGTATAGAGCGCTTGCAAATAATAATAAAGAGGTTAGTATGATAAATAAAAACAATTTGAAGAAAAATCTAGCATTGTATCTAGTGACTGACAGGGGTATGATTACTGGCGGTGATCTTTTGAGTGCGGTAGAAATGGCTGTAAAAGGCGGTGTTACTATCGTTCAACTTAGAGAAAAAAACGCTAGCTATGATGAGTTCCTTGCTCGCGGTATCGAGCTGAAAAGCATGCTAGATCGCTATGACATACCGCTTATTATTAATGATAATGTAGATATATGCATTGCTCTTGACGCGTACGGTGTGCATTTAGGGCAGTCGGATGGCAATATCTTAGATGCAAGAAAAAGGCTCGGCGAAGATAAAGTTATCGGAGCTAGTGCGAGAACGGTTGAGGGTGCTAGGCTAGCGGAGTTGCAAGGTGCGGATTATCTTGGCATTGGTGCCGTGTTTGGTACTAGTACAAAGCTAGATGCGTCAACTATTAGCCCCGATATACTTGGATCTATCGCGTCTAGTATACATATTCCAGTAGTTGCTATCGGTGGTGTAAGCGAGTGCAACATCAGTCAACTCGAAGGAAAAGGCGCTAGTGGCGTTGCCGTTATTTCAGCAATACTAAAAGCAGATGATATAACTGATAAAGCTAGCATAATAAAGAAGTTAGCTGATACAATCATAATATAAAGTATATAAAACTTACTATATTTCAATGTTAATATATGTAATAATACTGCGTGCATTATAGGCTTTGGAGGTCACATGATAAAAATAAATGGAAAAATAGTTGATGCTACTGGCATGATACTAAGTGATTATTTATCAAGAGAAAACTACATAAATACGCGTATTGCGATAGAGTACAATGGCGAGATATTGCCTAAGTCAAGATATAGCGATACGATAATAAATGACGGTGATATCATAGAGATCGTATGCTTTGTTGGTGGTGGGTAATATGAGAGTATTAGTCAATCTAAAAGAGCAATTTGTAGATGATAATAGTCGAATATGCGATATTTGCAGTGCTGATGATGTGGTGGTAGTAGATGGTTATAATGTCATGCATGATACTACGATCAGTGAAAGTATGGATATCATTATCGTAAGCAAGGGGCAAATGCCAACAGAAGAAATGCTATACAGAATGATGACATCACGCAATGGTGACGTTGTAAATAAAGCGGTGAGCAGTGCAAGTGTAGCAGTATGCGGACTTGGCGGGCTTGGCTCAAACATAGCATGTATGCTAGCAAGGCTAGGCATCGGGCAGTTGATACTTATTGATTATGACGTGGTAGAGCCTACTAATTTAAATAGACAAGCCTACTACATAAGTGATATAGGAAAGAGCAAGACAAGAGCAATGTCAGATAGGATATTGATGATAAATCCTTACATTAAAATAAGCGTCGTAGACAAGAAGTTAAATGCTGACAATATCATGGATAGTATTAAATGTGCTGATATCGTAGTAGAGGCATTCGATGATGCTGATAGTAAGGCAATGCTTGTAGAGACAGTGCTAGAAAACAGTAAAAAAATCGTAGTTGCTAGCTCTGGCATGGCGGGGTATGGTAGTAGCAACGATATAGTTACAAAGCGTGTTTTTAATAGGCTATATGTGGTGGGAGACGGAACTAGCGAGGCAAAGTGCGGTAGTGGATTAATGTCACCCAGAGTAAATATAAACGCAGGGCATCAAGCGAACATGGTGCTAAGAATATTATTAGGTAATATGGAGGAATAAATATAATGAACAACGACAAATTAATTATAGGCGGTCATGAGTTTGACTCAAGATTTATCTTAGGATCAGGAAAGTTTTCACTAGAATTAATGAATGCAGTAGTAGAGCATGCAAAAGTAGAAATGATAACTGTTGCTCTTAGAAGAACTAATATAGGCGGAGAAAATAATATCCTAGATTACATACCTGAAGGGATCACGTTGATACCTAATACTAGTGGTGCTAGAGATCATAAAGAAGCAGTTAGGATAGCAAGACTTGCCCGTGAAATGGGATGTGGAGACTTCATAAAACTAGAGGTAATCGCAGATAGTAAGTATCTTTTACCTAATAATTCGGAGACAGTAAAGGCGACTGAAATACTTGCAAACGAAGGATTTATAGTAATGCCGTACATGTATCCAGATCTATATACAGCAAGAGACTTAGTAAGTGCAGGTGCGAGTGCGGTAATGCCACTTGGAGCACCTATTGGCACGAACAAAGGTCTACTAACTCGTGACTTTATAAGCATGATAATAGACGAAATCGACTTGCCTATAATAGTAGATGCTGGTATCGGCAAGCCTTCTCAAGCGTGTGAAGCGATGGAGATGGGTGCAAGTGCGGTGATGGCAAATACTGCAATAGCTACTTCTAATGACGTGAATATGATGGCTAGTGCTTTTGCAAAAGCTATACAGTCAGGAAGAGAAGCGTACCTTGCTGGTCCTGGAAGAGTGCTGAATAAACAGGCTGAGGCATCAAGCCCTCTTACAGGTTTTTTGGAGGACTAATTAATGGACAATAGTAAAATGAATATTATGGAATACTTGCCTAATATGGAGATATTAGACAGTAGTATAATGAACGAAGTTATGAGTGCTTATGATGAATATGACTACAACTCATACACCGCGTCGGACGTGATAAAAGCATTGTCTCATGAGCGAATAAGCATTGCAGATTATGCTGCATTGCTATCACCAGCCGCAGCACCTTTTCTAGAGCAAATGGCGAAAAGGGCGAAGGTGGAAACTAATGAGCATTTTGGTAATACCGTAGGCGTATACACTCCATTATACATAGCGAATTTTTGTGAAAATCACTGCGTATATTGTGGTTTTAATTGTAAGAATAAAATACATCGTACAGCACTTACACTTGCTGAAGTAGACAACGAATTGAAGACAATTGCTAGCGACGGCTACAAAGAAATACTAATCCTTACAGGCGAGAGTAGAGCAAGATCAAGTTTAGAATACGTAGGAGAATCATTGCGTATTGCTAGAAAATATTTTTCTACAGTCGGCATAGAAATATACCCTGTCAATAGTGATGAGTATGAGTATTTCCATGATTGCGGAGCTGATTATGTCAGCGTATATCAGGAAACTTATAATAAGACTACCTACTCTGAGCAACATTTATCAGGTAGCAAAAGAGTATTCCCGTATAGATTTGACTCTCAAGAGCGTGCACTTAAGGGCGGTATGCGTGGTGTTTGTTTCGGTGCATTGCTAGGACTAGATGACTTTAGAAAAGACGCTTTTGCAGTAGGTATGCAAGCTACATTAATACAAAGAAAATACCCACATGCTGAGATAAGTTTTAGTACTCCGCGTATGCGACCATGCGTAGGATACGAAGATAATAATGCAAAAGATGTACACGAGACACAGCTACTTCAAGTAATGCTTGCTTATAGAATCCTTATGCCTTTTGCGGGTATAAATATATCTACTAGAGAAAATGCTAAATTCCGTGCAGGAGTAGTTGGACTATGTGCGACAAAGATATCTGCGGGCTCTCAAGTAGGCGTGGGCGGTCATGATGGCGATAGCAAGAGCGAGAATCAATTTGAACTTGCGGATGAAAGTACGCTAGAAGAAGTAGATGCTATGCTTAGGAAAAAAGGAATGCAACCGATCTTTACGGATAGCTCTTATCTATGATAATTTTTACTGATGGAAAGAGCATTGATATATGCCTTATAGATAGACTTGCTGAGTGTATAGCGAAGTATAAACCAAGTGAAATAGTAATAAGAGAGAAGCATTTAAATGATGTTGAATATGCATATTTAGTAGATAAAATAATGCAATTATCAGAAGATAAAAATATCAAATTATGGGTAAACGGAAGACCTGAAATAGCACTTTTAAAGCACTTGTCACTACACATAGGATATACATGTTTTACAAAGCTAAAAGATATGGAAAAATACGGAGAAATATCCGTAGCTGTTCATAGTTTAGAAGAAGCATTAATCGCTGAAAAACTAGGAGCGAGTAGGATAGTTTTCGGACACATTTTCGATGCTGAATGCAAGGCTGGTCTGCCTGCGAGAGGGCTTGAACTTCTATCAGAAATATGCACGAGGACAAATATACCAGTGGTGGCTATTGGTGGAATAAATGCTGATAATAAATCATCTGTTTTGAAGTGTGGTACAAGTGACATTTGCATTATGTCAAGTGCTATGATGCTGACGTATTAATAGTATCAAAAATAATACTTTACTTTTTATAAGTAATAGTGTATAATATAATAGCAGGGGTACTCGAGATGAGTTGAGAGGATATGATATCTAACCCTTAGAACCTGATGGTTAATACCAGCGTAGGGAGCGATATAAAAGTATAGATAGTCGCTCTATAAAAGAGAGGCTATTTTTTATATTATATTGGTAGAAAACTGATAAAAGTAAATACATATTAGTATAAAAAGTGAAACAAATTAAGTTAGAATAATCAATAAACAACATTAGATTTAACACATTTGGCGTTTGCGTAACGGGGTTTTAAGTAAATAAGTGATAAATGCAACGATAAAAGTGCAAAATGATAACGAATGTTTTTAAAGCAATATTACTAAGCAAAAGTTAAAAATAAATAGAAAGTGTTTGTAGTATAAATGTATGAAAAATAGTATAAAAACAATACGAAATTTGATAGTATAACTAGAAGATCAAGGAGGATAAATAATGAAAACAGCATTGACAATAGCAGGTTCTGACTGTAGCGGTGGTGCAGGAATACAAGCGGACTTAAAGACTATGTCTAGTCTTGGTGTGTTTGGTATGAGTGTGGTAGTTTGCGTAGTAGCGGAGAATACTTCAAGGGTGATAAGTATACTGGATATTACACCAAAAATGATCGAAGAACAAATGGACGCAATATTTGAAGATATAAATGTAGATGCGGTAAAAATAGGCATGTTATCTACGCCAGTATGCATAGAAGCTGTATATAAAAAACTTATCGAGTATAAGCCAAAAAATATCGTTGTAGATCCTGTCATGTATGCTAAAAATGGGTGTGCATTAATGCCTCCGTCTAGTGTCGATTGTTTGCTTAAAACTATAGTGCCTTTAGCGACAGTTATTACTCCAAATATACCTGAGGCGGAGTGCATTGCGGATATGAAAATAAGCACAATTGACGACATGAAAAAAGCATGCGAGATTATACATAAAATGGGCGTGGAACATGTGCTAGTAAAAGGTGGTCATTATGAGGGAGATGCGACTGATATTTTGTATGACGGAGAGCAGTTTTATTCTTTTGTAACGGAGAGAATTGATACTAAAAATACACACGGTACAGGCTGTACATTATCTAGTGCAATAGCGAGTAATCTTGCAAACGGTGAGGATATAGTAAGTGCTGTTAAGCATGCAAAAGAGTATGTAACTGAGGCTATAAGATATTCTCTAAGCATAGGAAAAGGTAACGGGCCTACAAATCATTTTTGGAAATTCTATAAGGATTAATCAAATAATTAAATAGCTATTATATACGGTAAAATAAATTCAATTGTGTAGATATTTAAACTAATCATAATTGAAAACAACAAATGATAATTTTATATCAACAAGGAGATAAAAAATGAGAAATTATGCAACACAAATGGAAGCGGGAAAGAAAGGAATAATCACACCAGAGATGATCATAGTGGCACAAAAAGAGAACTTGTCACCAGAGTATATCATGGAGAAAGTTGCAATCGGCGAGATCGCAATACCATGTAATATTAATCATAAAAGCATATCACCAGAGGGCGTTGGTACAGGACTTAGAACTAAGGTCAATGTAAACCTTGGTGTATCGGGTGATGCGAAAGATTACAGCATAGAGATGGAAAAGGTCGAGGTTGCATTGCAGTTCGGTGCTGAAGGTATTATGGACTTATCTAATTATGGTAAGACAAATGAATTCAGAGGAAAGCTGATAGAGAGATCTACTGCAATGATAGGCACTGTGCCAATGTATGACGCGATAGGGTACTTAGAAAAAGACCTTATGGATATAACTGTAGACGACTTCATGAACGTAGTCGAGGCACATGCGAAACAAGGTGTGGATTTTGTAACTATTCATGCAGGAATAAATAAGCGTGTTGTAGATGGTTTTATGAGAGAGGGAAGGCGTATGAATATCGTATCTCGCGGAGGTTCACTGTTATTTGCATGGATGCATATGACGGGCAATGAAAATCCATTTTTTGAGCATTACGATAGAGTACTTGACATACTTAGAAAGTACGATGTAACTATCAGCCTAGGAGACGCTATGCGACCTGGTTGTATAGATGATTCTACTGACGGCGGACAAGTCGCTGAGCTTATAGAGTTAGGATATCTAACTAAAAGGGCGTGGGACAAAGATGTTCAAGTCATGATAGAAGGACCAGGACATATGGCAATAAACGAGATCGACGCAAATGTAAAGATGCAAAAACGTATTTGTCACAATGCACCTTTTTATGTATTAGGGCCTCTTGTTACTGATATCGCTCCGGGCTATGATCATATTACTGCTGCTATTGGTGGTGCTGTTGCTGCTAGTGCGGGTGCGGACTTTTTATGTTACGTAACTCCTGCCGAGCATTTGAGACTGCCTTCTGTAGACGATGTGAGAGAGGGCGTAATAGCGACTAAGATATCTGCACATGCAGGAGATATTGCAAAGGGTATAAAAGGTGCTAGAGACATAGACAATAAAATGTCTGACGCAAGACATAAGATAGATTATGAGGAGATGTTTAAGTATGCTATTGATCCATGCAAGGCTAGAGCGTATTATGAAAGCATCCCACCAAAGAATAGACATAGCTGTTCTATGTGCGGTAAAATGTGTGCTATCAGGACAACTAATTTAATATTAGATGGTAAGAAAGTAAGTCTTGAACAAGAGTAAAAACATAATTAATCAAAAGATAATATTGATAAATATCATAACGCATTAATTAAGGTGTCTAATAGAAGAATGCATAGGAGGGATAATGAAAAGACTTGAGAATATAAAAGGTGCAATATTTGACCTAGATGGTACTCTATTAGACTCTATGTGGGTGTGGCATGAAGTGGATAGAAGGTTTTTAAATACTAGAGGGCATGAAGTGCCTACCGACTACATGGACGCGATAAATCATATGACGCTTAACGAAACTGCGAACTATACAATAGAAAGATTTAAGTTGAGCGATAGTCCTCAAGCACTTATAGACGAATGGATAAGCCTAGCGAAGTCAGCATACGAGAGTGAGGTTAAATTAAAGCCGAATGTGCGAGAGTATTTGCAACGGCTTGCGTCAAGAGGCGTGAGTATTGGTATCGCGACAGCACTAAGCGGAGAGCTTGCTGAGTTGGTATTATCTAATTGTGGTGTTTTGCATTACTTTAGGAATATTACTAATGTAAGTGAAGTATCGAGAGGAAAGTCATTCCCTGACGTATATTTAAAATCCGCAAAAAAAATGAATCTTAATCCTAGTGATTGCGTAGTATTTGAAGACATTCTGCAAGGCTTGACAAGTGCTAAGGCAGGCGGATTTATGACGGTTGGAGTGTTTGATAGCTCATCGATGAGCAGTATTGAGGATATCAAGAACGTATCAAATATATACATCAATGACTTTGCCGAACTAATGAATAAAGAATAATGAAATAATGATATTACTAATTTATATAATATAGTATAATTATAAAGTCACCTATTTTGCGATTGCATGTAGGTGGCTTTTTTTATTCGAAATTGTTCTAAAAACTAGCTATTTGACATATTATAAATTATGTGTTATAATAAATATACAAAGTTTACAATTCCAATATAAAAATCATACAAATAAAGTTATGGAGGTAAATCAGAATGGAAGATATTTTAAAAATGAAAATGATGCTTAATGGCAAAGTTAATGATCAAAATCTATATATAATAAATGAGAAAGCGAAAAAGAAAGATGAGGATGAGGTATATCAAGCAATAGCAATGACCCCTCTTTTTGATAGAATTATGGTGATGGCGTTATCGCTAATACTCGGCTGTCTTGGAGTAGATAGGTTTTATCTAGGAGATATAAAGCTAGGAGTTGTAAAGATGTTAGGCTTTGTAGGAAGTCTACTGATGGTTATTGTACCTACGGTTATAATAACAGGACTAGCAGTAAGTGGTATTGTAGATGAAGCTCCATACCTTATAAATACGGTGGTAGTCATCGTAGGATCTCTATTGCTTACGTTAGTAGCTACATTATGTCTAGTTGACGCTTTCTTCTGTTACAGGAAGTGCCTTAAGATAAATAATGATAGAATCATGAATGCTTTAGATACTTTAGTAGATGTTGCTTAATCAAATAGAATGCACAAGCAAAGGAGAGATTTATGGATGATTTTAATAAGTCATTAGCGATTAAAAATCTTTTAGAAGGAAATGTACGAAGAGAGGTCATGATAGAAGTCGATAGAATGGTAAGTAAAAAAGACGCACAGCATTGTTGTGAACAAATATTTTATAGCGATATTAAAAGTGCTAAACATGCAATGTTATTATCCGTCTTTGGCGGGTGTCTAGGTCTTGATAGGTTTTACATCGGTGATAAAGGTATAGGCATATTTAAGCTAATAGTGTCAATTATAACATCGGTAATAGCATCAATTAGCTTAATGTTCATAATCTTTTACGGGATACTGTCCCTAGGTGCGATGTATGGAGATGAGCATTTAATAGCTATGAAACCGTACCTTACATGTTCTTTTATATCTATCTTATGCTTATCAGTGGTAGGTATTTATTTAATAGTAGATGTTTTTATGTGTAATAAAAAACTACTAAATTTAAATGCTATTACAGTAATTACTACACTAGACAATATAGAAGATATTACATAATCAAATAAAACTATAATAAATTAACAACATTTTTAAGGAGATTAAAATGGATAAAGATCAAAAAATGAGAGTAATGATGACTGTGTCGGACAAAGTTGACGGACAGTCTGCAATGATTATATCTAACAAGTTAGATACAACGGACGAAAAGGCAAGTTCAGCACTGATGATGACGAAGCTTTATGATAAGATGATAGTAATATTATTATCAATATTCTTAGGCGGTTTTGGTGTGGATAGGTTTTATCTAAAAGACTATGGTATCGGCGTGCTTAAGATAGTACTTGCTGTTGTTAGCTGGATACTTATATTTGCTGGATTTTTCATAACACCAATTCTTGTAGTGATCGGGTATTTGTTGTTGTTAGGAACTGGAATATTTTTACTTGTTGATATTTTCTTATGCTACAAAGCAGTTGGCAAGAAAAATTTTAACAATAT
The DNA here is from genome assembly GCA_947038565.1 of uncultured Clostridia bacterium. Taxonomy (GTDB): domain Bacteria; phylum Bacillota; class Clostridia; order Christensenellales; family UBA3700; genus MGBC100798. The sequence continues at coordinate 17,143 of CAMQWP010000013.1, read as the reverse complement.
CATGGATGTTCTTAATATGTATCCTGAATCTGAGCATAAAGTCGAGACTATCGACAAAGCGTCAGAGATATTTAACTGATTAAGATAAAACTGACCGATATTAAATTCGGAACAAATTAAAAAGATAGATTGTCAAGGTAACTATATGTTTTTCCTTGACAATTTTTTTTTTTAGCTGTATTATGATTGTAGAAAACAAAATAATAGACAGTTCGTGGCCCTCCTGTCTTTAAATAAAACCAGGTAAGACATAGTGAGATTATTTGCTATGCTGATTTGTTGGGTGAGAAATCACTCTTTTTTTATGCCTATACTATTTTTATTGATGATTAAATCATGATGTTAATAGTGGCAATAAATACAAAGTCAAATGTTTTAGAGGGTAGTTTTGCACGCTTAGCAGTTTTTGTTTGAGAACTAATAGGTGTGGCGAACACTCTCTTTTTTTGTTAGTGTTTGCATTGTTTTATAATAAATTATGTTGGGAAGGTGTGTTATGGCTAATGAATGGATATTGATAATTAATCTACTAGTGTGTTACGGGCTAGTGTTGTTCTGGTTCTCTTGTTTTGGCAAAGACGGAATGATGGCGTTTACTGCGATTACTATGGTGCTTGCAAATATAGAAGTAAATATCCTTATAGTTGCTTTTGGACTAGAGCAGACGCTAGGCAATATTATGTTCGCTTGCTCATTCCTTATGACTGATATTATATCGGAGATTTACGGCAAAAAGTACGCGAATAAGGCAGTTAATATTGGTATCATTTCTGCTATCACATTAGTTCTAGTATCTCAGTTGTGGTTGACATACACTCCTAGTGCGAATGATGGCATATTTGAACATGTTCAGGCATTATTTGGTGCTGTGCCTAGGATAATTTTCGCAAGTCTTATAGTAAATATTATCACTCAAAAGATAGATGTATTATTGTATCACGGGATATGGAAAGCTACCACTAAACTGTCGGGAGACAAGCATAAAATGCTGTGGGTGAGAAATAACTTCTCCACTCTTACATCGCAGTTAGTAAACGCGGTTCTTTTCACTTTTGCCGCTTTCTATGGCACTGTGGATATGATGGTACTATTACAGATAATGGCGTCTTCTTATGCAATATTTGTAGTCACCAGCTTAATGGATACTCCAGTAATATATCTTGTAAGACTTATTCACGAGCATAGGCAAAAGAAACTTGCAACAGGTACTATTATTGCAAGCGAGCTTTTGTCGCTTCCGCCGTATAATGAGAATAATGAGGATAAAGAATTATAAAAATAGAACATGCGGTGAGAAGAAAATCTACTTGCTATAACTGTTGAAATCTCCTGCAAAAAACAACTTAATGAACTTACATTATCAGCATATCATCTTATTAAGATAGTGTGCTGATTTTGCATAATACAGGTAAAATCATATTAATATTGCAAAACTTGTTTCAGTCAGTTGTGGTTTTGCTAAAATTGTAGTAGAATGTAGTCGTAAATAATAATATAAAGGAGGAATTTGTTCATGGAGATATTTTTGGCGTCGCTTATATCTATAGGCACTATGTTATGCTATTCTATACCAGGTTATATAACTGTTAAAACGAATTTAATAAAACCAACTTCGATTTCGGCATTTGTTGTAGTGCAAATGTACGTGTGTCAGCCATGTCTTACTATAAACTCACTAATTAGTGCGACTTATAGTTGGGATTACTTCAAACAAGTTCTTATTTTCTTCGCTATCGCGTTCCTATTGCAGGTGATCATGCTTGTAGTTTTCTACTTTGTTTTCAGGAAGAAAGGTGCAGAAGACGTCAGGTACAGGATCGCGACTATCGCAACTAGTTTTGGTAATGTAGGGTTTATGGGTGTACCTCTTCTAGAAGCAATAATGCCAGAAGAAGTAAGAGGACAGTCGCTTATGTTGTCAGTGATGTTTCTTATCGGTCTTAATGTGCTAGGATGGACAGTAGGATCTAGTATCATCACTCGCGATAAAAAATACATCAGCATAAAAAAAGTATTGCTAAATCCTGCCATGATAGGGCTTATGATAGGACTTCCTATTTTCTTCTCTGGCGTAACAGTCCCAGAGCCTATTGCAAATATGATATCATTAGTAGGTAGGACTAGTACTTTTATCGCAATGCTAATCATAGGTATGCGTCTTGCGACTGTAAAGGTAAGAGAAATGTTTTCTGATCCGCTAGTATATGGTGTGGTCGGTCTAAAACAAATACTTATGCCGCTCATAGGGCTTGTTTTAGTATGGTTTTTGCCACTAGATATTTATGTGCGTCAAGCACTATTCCTGCTTGCGGCAGCTCCAGTAGCGAGTATTGTACTAAACTTCTCGGAGCTACTTGGCGAAGGGCAAAAAATGTCGGCAAATGTTGTGTTAGTAAGTACACTTACAAGTATTATTTCTATACCGCTTTTATCTCTAATCATGAATGTAATGCCAAATATATACGCGTAATATTCTTAATTGCGTTGTGATAATAAATATTAAATGTCTACAGTAAATAAAACAATACCGCCTCCAAAATATGGAGGCGGTATATTTATATATTTTCGTTTTGCATACTATTACATAAGACTTGTTATATTCACAAAACATAAATGCTTTTATTTTGTGTCAGTAGCAGTGTCTTGAGTTGTAGCTTGTTCCTTGATCTCGACAACGGGGTTAGTATTAATATTTTCCTTTGATGCAACTTCCGAGGCGGTTGTAATGCCCATTGATATCTTGTCTTGATCGCTCATAAAATAATAATCAGATGTCTCAAAGTAATTATCTTCAATCACTTTATTTATACGTTCAAATGATTCAGCAGATAGTTTTCCGATAGCTTTTTTGTTGTGTATCTCCATGTCAGGGTAAATCGGATCTAGCACCTCTACTGTGACTAAAGGATGTTTTCCAAGTATTTTCCATAGCCCACGACGCGGACGGAAGTAAATGCAAATTGGCACGATCGGAACATTGTTATCTCTAGCAAATCTAAAAGCTCCTGGTTTGAAAGGGCGTAGTTTGTTATAATAAGGCCACAAAGCACCTTCAGGATAAAAGTGTAATACTTTATCATTTGATAAAAGCTCGTTGACAGCATTTTTAAAAGATACTAAGCCTTTAGGATTTGTAGGGATAGGTATCACATTTATAGCACGAAGAATATGTCGAACTCCAGGAATCTTCATTGTTTCTTCTACTGTCGGTATATAAGTTTTGTGCCAAAGATTGACTTTAACTCCCGCACAGCAATCAAGGATAAGGTTATGATTACTGATAGAAATCCAGCCTTTACCTGACTTTTTAAGTTCTTTTATCGCACGTACATTTTTGAATTTCATGCCATGCTTAAATATTATAAGTGTTCTCAATACAAATACTGCGAAGACCCAAAATAGCAAGCTGAAAAATTTAGAAATAGGATTTTTAATGTAAAAATTATAGTTCTCGTCGAAGTTTTTTTCTACTTGATGCTCTAAGTGTATCATGTGCTCGTCAGACTTAGTATCGCTATCGATAATTACTTTTTTGTGTTTATCTATTTTCATAATTTTACCTCTTATTGTTAGTATAGCAAATATTTTCAAAAAAAGCAATTACTATTTTATTAATTTAGATGAATGCAGAGTGGCGAATTGCTTAATTAGTGTGATATTTTTATAATATGGATTGACAAGTAAACGTATATTGTGTATTCTAAAAGAAGAAATACCAATCGTGGGAGGGGCAGTAATGGTTAAAAGTATAAATACACCAAGCGGAATTATATCATACGAGCTTACTCGAAAGGATATCAAAAATATAAATCTAAGGGTCAAAAGCAACGGAAAGATAAAAGTATCTTGCCCTATGCGTTCTAGTTATGGAAAAGTAGATAATTTTGTGATATCACGCCATGAGTGGATAACTAATGCGCTAGATAGACAGTCGGTAAAGGCGTATAATATGCCGAAATTTAATTATGATGACGGTGATATATTGTACTATTTGGGTGATGAATATACTCTTAGAGTAGTCGAGAATGATCGTAATTTTATATCGTCTAAACAAGGCGAGCTTACTGTGAATATAAAGGATAAACGCGATAAAAATATGGTTGCTATGGGCATACTAAAATGGTACACTAAGCAAGCAAACAAGTTATTACCAATGCTGTTTTTTCAAGAATCAACCAAGTATGCTGATATGTTCGGAAGTGATTTTGATCTAAGATTATCGGATAATAAAAGCCGCTGGGGAAGTTGCACGCCGTCATTGCGGAAAATTATGCTATCAAGAAGGCTTATATTTTTCGATATTGATAGTATCAATGCCGTAATAAAGCATGAACTTGCTCACATGTCTGAATGTAATCACGGTGCTAGCTTTTATGGTGTGCTAGAGAAGATATCTCCAAATTATAAGCAGTACAAAAACCGCCTTAAGCAAGCAAATATATGCAGTGTATTAGCCGTTATATTTTCTAAAAAAACTATATAATAACGCTATATACGGTATATAAAGTATTGTAATAGACAATTTTGATCGAAAATCTAGTAAATGTTTATACCTTGTACTAAATCAGTTGACTTGCTTATCTTACAATGCTATAATATTAAAAATAAAAGTTTAGGAGAAATAAAATGGACGTTATGTTATTATTAGCGGCTGGCGGTAGTGAAGTACTTACTATCATAAGTCAGATTCTAGAAATTGGTATGTTGGTATGTTTCGGTTTTTCATGGCCGATATCTGTATATAAAAGCTGGAAGGGTAAAACTTCTGAAGGTAAAAGCTCAGTTTTCAATATTCTTATCATAGTAGGTTATGTGTTTGGTATTACAAGCAAGTTCCTAAAGATGAACTCTTACATGCAGGAGGCGTCACCAATTGCTGGTGCGATATTCATATTTGCAATAGTTATGTATTTCATTAATGCTGCACTTGTTTCTGCTAACTTAGTTTTATTCTATATCTATAGAGAGAATGACCGCAAGAAGGCTAAAGCCGCTGCTACTGTAGCTGCTGTTGACTGTAACTGTGATTCTGATTGCGACTGCAATTCTGAGTGTAACTGCTCTGATAGTGCTACAGATTGCAACTGTGATGATAATAAGTCAGAGTGTTCATGCACTGATGAGAAGTGTTGTAAATAATAAATAGTTGCTATACAAATAGCATTTTTAATAATTTACAATATAAAATAGTAAAAATAATGAGTATTACGCAGGTAATGCTCATTTTTATTTGTCAAAAATCAAATATTTAGGAAAAAATTACAAAAAAATACGGATTAATTTACGTAAATGTGCTACAATAAAAGTATATACTAAAATAGTAATATTTAATATTTACATAATGTAATATAATCGTTACTTTAGTAATTTAATAATAATATAATGGTCGCTGGGTATTAATACGATATAAAGGCATTCGGTGACTCTAATAGGGGTGTGGATTTATGAGAAAAACTATGTTTAAGCTAAAATACCTTGTCATTGTTATGGTGGCTGTTTTAGTTTCGATTTTATGTTGCGGTATGACTGTACTGGGGGAGACTCGAGTAGAGGGGGTTTCAGTTGCGCATATTACTGACTTGCATTATTATCCTACACACATGAGTTACCCAGAAACTAAAGTGGATTATAATTCATCAGCCTTTAAGACTAAAAGTGCTGTAGATATGAAACTTCTTGCGGAAAGCAGTATTAATCTTCGTGCGACTTTAGATGAAATTTCAAAGACTAACCCTGATTATTTAGTGGTGACTGGTGATATGTCTAGCGATGGTGAGCGTCAAGGTCTGATAGACGTGGCGAATGCACTAAGGGCATTGCAAAACGAAGTGAGAACAAACGCGGGTAATGATAATTTTCAAATATTAGTTGTCCCAGGTAATCATGATATATCTAATCCCAATGCTACTGACTACTCTACGGTAAACGGAACGCCTACTGATAATGTCAATAGAGCTGAGTTTTCTAAGATATTTGCAGGGCTAGGATTTCCTGATATGACTGCAGCGGACGCTAATGCTTTTTACGAAAATGATGAATTGAATCCAAATCAATATGATAAATACTTGCCTTATGATCTAGTAGACGGGAGTAGATATATTCCTTCAAATACTTCTTCAAATGTAGTAATTAAAAATTATAAGACAGTAGATGATATGTCTACAGTGGGTTCACTTAGCTATATTATGTCAACTAAAAGTAATGACTTCACTGTATTAGGACTTGATACTGTGCTTGCTAATGAAAATGGCGGAAAAGAAACGACTTTAGTAGGTCATAATGTTTCTGGTGAGCTTAAGTATAGTGTTCAAGACTGGATAAGTGCACAGATGAAAGATAACACAAATAAAAATGTTATATCATTAATGCACCATAATTTGCTTGAGCATTTTACGATGCAAGAGGAGTTGATGACTGATTTCGTGTTAAATAATTATGAGCAAGCTCGCGAGTTTTTAATCGGTCAAAATGTAAAATACAACCTATCAGGGCATGTCCATGCTAATGATGTAGCTAGTTTTGTTAGCTATGGCGGTAAAACAATCTATGACATCACCACCTCTTCTAATGTAGGATTTAGTGCTAGTTATAGGACATCAAATATGGTTTTCAATGATAACGGCTCTAGTGATTTGCATACTACAACACACAAGCTAGGTGCGGTTGATTACTCTATCTTGTTTAAAGACAATATATTAAACAAAAACATTTATACTAATAATTATGAAGGTATTTTGACAAGCGAAGGCATCGCTTCTAGTGCTTATGACTATGGCTATGAGAAGATATATTCTGATATGTTAGACAAGATGTTGAGTCAGGTTATTACTACTAGAGGTCTTGATACTATTAAAAGCAAACTCCTAGAATATATAGATCAAATCCCAGATTTAGGCGGAAATATCAGCGGTATTAGTGCTATTATAGATACATTAAAGCGTGTATCTCCTACTTTAATAGATAATGCTGTAGATCAAGTTAATAAAAAGGTGCTTATAGATTATGAGTATAACGGGGATAGGGTAGAGTTGCAGGGTGAAGATAATAAAATACTTGCTATCGTATATGAGATGGTATCGGAGATAATGCATGTACGCGTTGCAAAGGTTCGTAGTGAAGTTTACGATATGCAAGACCTAGCACTTTTCGCTTATGGCGAATTTTTAAGAGGCGGTGAGTCGGCGAGTATTGGCAGTACACCAGAGTGGTTTCAGCAATCCATGGATAACTTATATAGCGGCGAGGTAGTAGAGGAATTAGAAGATGTACTTTATGAGGAATATTATCCGTTTGTAAAAAAGCTCCTTTCTGAAAACATAGACTTATCAAAAGATATTAATGCTTCCGATATGGCTGATATAAATGCGGCACTTGGATTTGTGTCTACTGGACAGACAGTAAATAATATAAATCTTGACAAGTTGGTGTCGGGAGTTTTGGAATTCGCAAAAGTAGATATTGATGGATTGATTTCAAATGAAATAGAAAACAAGATCGCACATTATATGACTAAAAGCTCTGCACTTAAGATAAGTGATTATATCATAGATATATCATTGTCTATGTCTATTGATACTAGTCATGACGGAGAATACGGCGAAGTAACTCATGTACGATACAAAATGACGGATACGAATTCTCATTCAGGCAAGCCGAGGGTTGATATAATGCCGTCGGTATCTGATGGTAGACTGCCGAGCATGACTACTGTTGGTTTTGGTACTGATCCTAAGACTACTAAAGAATTTGTTTGGTTTACTGATAAGTTCGTAGGCGGGACTGATATTCAATACATGATAGGTGATGTTAGAGAAAATTTTAATGTAGCTAATTGCACTACTGTTGCGGGATCATCCGCACTATATGCTTATGACTATTCTCTCTTAGATGTGCCGTTCTTTGCTACTTCTAGGACTAAAGAGATAGCAAGGCACAGTGTTTCACTAAGTGGTTTGACTGCAAACAGCAGTTATTTGTACAGGGTCGGAGATTCAAAATCAGGGTATTGGAGTGAAGTTTTTGTTATGAACACTGCTCCCGATAAGGAATTTGAGCCTTTCGATATATTGCTGATATCCGATATGGAAGGAAGTAATGCGCGAAATTATAATGATATAAATAAGGTATTAAATGGCGCGAGTGCAGTGTTTGATGACGGGTATGACTTCATAGTAAATCTTGGCGATACTGTAGATAATGCAAACGATCTAAATGATTGGAGATACGCGCTAGACAATTCTAGTGTGTTTCAGAACAATACTACCGTAGCACTAGGTGGAAGGAAGGATTCTAAAGATTATACTCATACTGTGACAGACGGTTATTATCCTAGTCAAGGTGTGATCAAGCATTATAATACCCTTAATCTACACTATAATATCCCGTCGGATAGCAAAGCGCAATATTATTCTTTTGATTACTGTGGTGTTCATTTTACAGTACTAGATACTAATGATATGCAAAATAATAGGATATCTGAAGCACAAGAAATTTGGCTGAAAGCTGATCTTGAAGGATCAAAAGCAGTAAATAAAGTCGTTCTTATGAATAAAGGTATTTATACTGCAAGCAAGAGCAGTGTTGATGAAGACGTAGTAAATATGCGAGAAAGTCTAGGGCCTATATTCAGTGATAATGGTGTCGATATAGTACTTCAGGGCGGTGATCATGTCTATAGTGAAAGTTATTTCTTAGATAGAAATGGCAAGGCTGTCGGTAATGGTTATTATCCTGGTAATTCTATTGCTAATAATAACGGTGGAGTGCTTTATGTCGGCATGGGTACTATCGGTGACGACTACGGAGTGTATACTGAAAATGAAAATTTCGATATATATAGAGGCAAAGTATATCAATCTCCAACAATGGAAGATCCTACATTCGGAAAGTTATCTTATGACGGCACTTCGATATCTTATCAAGGGTATGTTTATGACATGTCAAAAGATAAGATAAAAGAAATAATCGATGTGGTGCCATGGTGGGCAATAGCAATGATTGTAACAGGGTCTATACTTTTAGTGTTAGTAATCGTGCTTACTATAATAATTGTACTTTATAATAAAGGCAAGATTAAGCTCAAGTTCTTGAATAAATACAAGGCGAAAAAAGAGAACAAAAAGCTGCTAAAATCAGCAGAAAGCGACAATTCACTTATTAATGATAGTGCAGTTGATGTAGAAGTATCTGATACGGAAGAGGATAAACTGCCTGTCGAGGATTCAGATGTAAGTAATACTTTGCTATCAAAAGAAAACAAGTCAAGTGAAAACAGTAAAAATGAGTAAAAACAAACAAAAATAAGCAAAATAAAGCAATTATATTTACATTATTATTGTATTGTTATTAAGTTTGTGATATAATAAAGTTAGTGTAAAGTGGTGGGAACTACGACGCTGACTTTATTTTTATTTTTAAACAAAAATGGCAAGTATTAAGGAGTTTATATGAAAGGTAAAATAGGTATAAGACCTACTATTGATGGTCGTTGTAATGGTATTAGAGAGAGTCTAGAAGTTCAGACAATGAATATGGCTCGTATGGCAAAGGAACTTATCGAAACAAATTGTTTTTATAGTGACGGAACTCCTGTAGAAGTAGTTATATCTGACACAACTATCGGCGGATGTGCTGAGGCTGCTTTATGTGAGGATCAGTTTATTCGCGAGGGTGTTGTTGCTACGCTAACTGTAACTCCTTGCTGGTGCTACGGTACTGAGGTGATAGATCTTAATCCTACTACTATTAAAGGTATTTGGGGGTTTAATGGTACTGAGCGTCCAGGTGCAGTTTTCCTAGCTGCTGCTGCTGCCGGTTCTGCTCAAAGAGGTCTGCCAGTATTCTCTATCTATGGTCATAATGTTCAAGATAGCGATGATACTTCTATGCCTAGTGATGTAGCGGAGAAAATCATGCGTTTTGCTCGTTCAGCAATGGCTGTAGGTCAGATGCGTAATAAATCTTATGTGGCTTTAGGGTCTGTATGTATGGGTATTGCAGGATCATTTGTGGATGGCAACCTTCTTCAAGAGTATTTTGGTATTCGTGCTGAATGGGTCGACATGATAGAGATTGAAAGACGTGTTAGACTTGAGATTTATGATAAAGAAGAGTATGCTACTGCACTTGCCTGGATCAAGGCTACTTGCGTAGAGGGTATTGATACAAATATAGAAGACGGTACTTCTATTTGCTTGCCGAAAGATGAGCAGTGGGAGTACATCGCAAAGATGACTCTTATCATGAATGATATCATGGTCGGCAATCCTAAGCTAAAGGCACTAGGTTGTCCAGAAGAGGCACTAGGTCGCAATGCAATAGCTGGCGGTTTTCAAGGTCAAAGACAATGGATTGACTTCTTGCCTAATGGGGATTTCTCTGAGGCAATTATCAACTCTTCATTTGACTGGAGAGGAAAGAAAGAGCCATTCGTACTAGCAACTGAAAATGATGTACTTAACGGTATGTCTATGCTTATGAGTAAACTTGTAACTTATAGATCAAGTATTTTCTCTGATGTTCGTACGTACTGGTCACCAGAGTCAGTGGAGAGAGTATCAGGATGGAAGCCTGAAGGTCTTGCAAAAGATGGCTTTATACATATGATAAATAGTGGTGCTGCGTCGCTTGACGGTACTGGTATGTGCAAAGATAATGACGGCAATGGTTGTATGAAAGAGTGGTGGAATATCACTGATGAAGATATACAAGGCTGTATGGACGCAACTACTTGGTCGCAGGCTAATCATGGATATTTCAGGGGCGGCGGATTTAGCTCGAACTTCAATACGGGTGCTGAAATGCCTGTGACTGCTGTAAGGCTTAATGTCGTAAGCGGTATAGGTCCAGTATTGCAAGTAGCTGAAGGATATACAGTACTTATCCCTGAGAATGTCGACACTATTCTTCAAGAGAGAACTGATAAGACATGGCCTTCTACTTGGTTTGTGCCTAACCTGACTGGTGAAGGTGCTTTCAAGGATGTATACAGTGTTATGGCTAATTGGGGTGCAAATCATGGTGCTATAGCTTATGGACATGTCGGTGCTGACCTACTTACTCTTGCGAGTATGCTTAGAATACCAGTAAATATGCACAATGTCCCTGATGAGAATATATTTAGACCTCATACATGGGCTGCGTTTGGTACTCGTGATACAGAAAGTGCTGATTTTAGGGCATGTGCTACTTACGGACCATTATACAAATAACATTAATGACGATCGATTAGCATATGCTTTCATAGGCATATGATATTCGTAGTTTATATTAAACGATAGAAAGGATTTAAAGATGATAACTAATAATAAAAAAGGTGTATTAGACACTATAAATAGAGTTTATTACAAGGGTCTTACTACTACTAGTGGTGGTAATATCTCTTGTATGGACGAGGTCGGCAATATATATATCACTCCAAGTGCTATAGACAAGGGTACTTTAAGCATAGACGATATCGTGACTGTCAATGCTGATAAAATCATCACTGGTAAGCATAAACCTTCTATAGAATTGCCATTCCATAGCAATATATACGCAGAAAGATCAGATTTACGTGCGGTTGTTCATGCTCACGCTCCAGCCGTAGTTGCTTATGCTACAGCTAGATGCGTGCCAAATAGTGCCGTTGCTCCATGCTTTCAAGCGATTATCGGTGATGTAACCGACTCGGTATATGACTTGCCTGGCTCAATGTCATTAGGCGATATCGTAAAAGCAAAATTCAATCTAGGATATAACTCTGTTATGATGGATAACCATGGTGCTACTGTCGCAGGTGATACTTTAGAAAGTGCATTTGTGAGGTATGAGGCATTAGAAAATCTATGTCAAACTTTAATCAATGCTGGTATACTTGGTGGTGTTAAATTGCCTATTGCAACTACTGATTATAGCGTCGCATTCGATAAGTGTTGTTGCGAGCTAAGTGCTGAAGAGCTAGAGATCGCTACTGAGTTGACTAAGTTTATCAAGCGTAGTTATTATCAAGGTCTGGTATCTGCTGGATACGGTACATTATTTTATAAGCTACCGAATGGAGATATACTTTTCAATCCTGATAGTATCAGCCGTGATATACTTAATCCTGAAGAATTGGTTAAATACTCTAACGGCAATATCTCTGGCAATGGTAGTGACATTAAGTGTGATTATCTAGATATAGCTATCAAGATGTTCGATACTATTCCAGAGGCAGTTACATGCTTTATATCTATGCCTTCAGCGGCTATGGGTTTTGCAGTAAGTAACAAATACTTCGATGCGAAACTAATACCAGAGAGTTATATCATGCTTAAAAACTGTGTTCAAATGCCTTGCGGTAGTTCGGCTCAAGACATAGCTAGCAGTATGGCAACTGATAAGCCTTTATGTATAGTCGATAACGAATGCGTCGTGGCTATCGGTAAGAACTTCGTGAAAGTATTTGATCGTATGGAAGTTGCTGATTTCTCAGCTAGATCGATTATTCAAGCAACTAATATTGCCGTGATTAATCCGATCAGCAGTGACGAAGCAGCGACTATAGATCGTGTATTCAACGGGTGGTAATATGAATGTATTAGCAATAGATATAGGCTCATCAAGTGCCAGGGTAATGGTAGTGAATTGCGAAGCTGATTATGAGTTAGAAGAGTTATTGAGAGTAAGTCATACTACAGTTACGGATGGTAACGGTTGCTATAGATGGAGTATTATAGATGTATTTACTAGTTTGAAGACGGCTATAGATAATGCATTGAATGATTACAATATATCAAGCATCGGCATTTGTTCATGGGGCGTAGATTATGGTGTGATTGGCTCGAACGGCGAGTTAATTGATTTGCCTTACTCTTATCGTGATGGAAGATGCACGCAAGTCATTTCAAATATGGATAACGATTTTGCTGATTATGCCATGTTCGAAAATGCTGGCATATATCCGAACGCTATAAATACAGTTTATCAGCTCATAAGTGACAAGCAAATAGGTAGGTACGATGACAATAGCGGTGTCAAGATCGCAATGATAGCGGATTTATTTGCATATTTCTTAACTGGTAACATAAGAGCAGAGCTTTCTAACGCAAGTACAACAGGGCTATTATCAAAAACAGGTCTGGATTGGGACTTCGAGCTTATATGTAAATTAGGCTTATCCTGTGATATTTTCCCTAATGTAATTAGAGCGGGTGAGTGTTATGGTAAGTACAATGGCGTAAATGTAACAGCCGTACCTACCCACGACACGGCATCGGCTATACATGCAATGGGTGAGATGAATGATACTACCGCATTTGTATCAAGTGGATCATGGTTGCTTGTAGGCAAGGTGGTGAACTCTCCTATAATTTCGCGAAAAGTATATGATATTGGCTATACTAATGAACGAATATATAATAATAAGGTTAGTTTGCTTAGTAATATAAATGGATTATACATATTGCAACGGATTGTTGTGGAAAGTGGTATTAGCTATCGCGACATTGATAACAGTATGGAAAGTGCAAGTGTATTAGGCACGCTAAATGTCGACGAGCTTATGTCTCCTGATGATATGATAGGCAATATCGAGCAAATGCTTGGTGTCAAAAATTCAAACATTATGGATATAGTAAAAACTGCTTACCAAGCACTAGCAACTAGGCTTATTGTTGCTATAAATGATATAGGCAATGTTACGGGTAGTATAGTTAGTGATATTATCATGACTGGCGGAGCAACTCGAGCGAAGTATTTTTTAGATACTATAACTAGTATTTCGGGTATAAGGATAACTTTATTATCTGGAGAAGGTGCTATTCGTGGTAATGCTATGGTGCAAGTAAAATCATATATGGAAAGTAATTAAAACTAAGCATTATTCATAATGTGTGGATAATGAGAAAATTCAATATGTAGAAATCAAGGAATAATTTAAAACAAGAGCGGTTATCCACAATGTGTGGATAACCGCTCTTTCGATAATAATTAAAAAAAATATCTTAAAATTTATTTTTATACATATTATGTGTTTACGTAGATCTATAATGCTTGATAGCAAATATACGTTGCAAATACAATAATGATATATATTTAATATAATATAATAAAATATACAATACAATATTATAACACTACTATATTTTTATTAGTAATAATTTCAAGTATCATATATAGCACTTCTACTTTTTAAATGGTTGAAATTCTTTATCTACTAGTCCGTGGCATAGGTCTTTGTGCTTAAGTACTATTCCTTTTTGCACGCTAGTATAACCGTATTTTCTACGAATATCATCTACTGATTTTTCTAGTTTCTCTTGCTTGTCTAAGTCCTCGTCAAATAGCGTAGATTGTCTTATCCTCTCAGAAGTTAGCTTATATGTTGATACACCGATTTGTCTTATAGGCGTGTCTATGCTGAAGTTGTGCATATTGTCTAGTAACTTTATAGCTTCTTCACATATTTGCTCAGCATTGTTTGTAGAAAATCCTATCAAATTTGTTTTATGCGTCCCGTCTAGCGTAGAGTATCTTATAGAAAGTCCTACTCCATTAGCTAGTAATCCGAATTTTCTAAGCCTCACCGCTATCATTTCGGATAGGCTAGTGATGATAGCCATTGCTTCTTCTCGCCTTATCATATCCCTAGGTGTAGTAGTGCTATTGCCGATACTGTCTGGGATATGTTTTTTATAATAATGCTTTACACTCTCTATCTCTATGCCATTTGCATAACTACTTAGTTTGTCAGCATTAATTCCTATATATTTCCTAAGCAATTCCTTGTCAAACTGTGCAAGGTTGCCTATAGTTTTAATGCCAAGTTTTGAAAAGAGTTTAGTAGTCTTACGACCTACCATTAATAGATCGGATACAGGTAGTTTCCACACTATATCTCTATAATTATCTTGAGTTATGACTGTTGTAGCGTCGGGTTTTTTGTAGTCAGAGCCTAATTTTGCTAGTACTTTAGTGTGCGCCACTCCTACCGATACGGTGATACCTAGCTCATCTTTAACTCGCTGTCTTATCATGTCCGCTATCGACTCTCCGCTACCAAATAGCATAGTAGAACCAGTGCAGTCAAGCCAGCATTCGTCTATACCAAAAGGCTCGACTTTATCCGTGTATTCAGTGTATAAGTCAAATAATTTATTGCTAAACTCTACATATTCATCATAATGAGGTGGGACAAATACTATATTCGGACATTTTTGCTTAGCTTGCCATAACGTGTCACCAGTCTGAACTCCGCACGCCTTAGCAAGATTTGACTTTGCAAGAATTATGCCATGTCGCATTTCAGGGTTTCCCGATACTGCTACTGGCACTCCTATCAGTGAAGGATTAAGTTTTACTTCTACGGACGCATAAAAATTGTTTGCGTCGCAGTGTAGTATAGTTCTCATACCATTAGTATATAGCTTTTATCAATTTAATTCAAGTAATTTAAGCAAATTATTACTTTTCTATTGATTTATAATTAAAGTTGTTGTATAATATAGTGATATGTTAATATATTAGTAGAGAAGGCTATTTTATTGCTTCTTTTATATTAACTTACTTGTTTGGTAATATAACTATATAGATTAATTATTATATATTCATTTAACGTTTATTGTAATTGTGTGATTATGTTGTAATTTATTAGCATTTGCAGTTTTGGTTCGCATCTGCTGTAACTAGAGAGGAAGTATTTTATGAAAAAAGTAAGAAAAGCTATTATACCTTGCGCGGGGTTTGGAACTAGATTTTTGCCAGTAACTAAAGCTGTACCTAAAGAGATGTTGCCTATTGTCGACGTCCCTGCATTGCAATTGATCGTAGAAGAATGTGTAAACAGCGGTATTACGGATATTTTAATAATTTTAGGCAAAAATAAAAAATGTATCGAAGATCACTTTGATAGGTCGCCTGACCTTGAAGAGTTGCTTAAAAAAGGCAATAAAGATGTCTCTTTAAAAATAGTTCGCAATGTAAGTAACATGGCTAATTTTTACTATGTAAGACAGCGTGAGATGAATGGTTCGGGCATGGCAGTTCTTGCAGGCGAGGCTTTCGTAGGTGATGAGCCTTTTGCTGTTGTTTATGGCGATGATATAGTCAATAATGGTAGCGGTATTCCTGCTATAGGTCAGCTTATAGAAGCATATAATAATACTGGAAAAACTATTCTAGGTGCTCAGACTGTAGCTCCTGAAGAAGCTATTAAATATGGCGTAGTTATACCTGGAAATGTCAAAGGTAGATATACCGACATGCGTGGAATTATAGAAAAGCCTGATCTTAAAGATCTTCCGTCTTGTCTTGCTAGCCTAGGTAGATACGTAATTACTCCTGATGTTTTTGATGTCATTAGAAAGACCGCTCCCGCAAGTAATGGCGAGGTGTACCTTACTGATGCTATCAATTATATGGCAAAAACTGTAGGAGTTTATGCGTATGATTTTGAAGGTATAAGGTATGATACTGGCGATAAGTTTGGATATATTCAAGCAAATATAGAGTATGGTATCAACCACAAGGAAATCGGAGAAGAGCTAAGAACATATATCAAAAAGCTAGCTAAAACACTTTAATCAAGTTATCAATGAAAAGAAAAAATATATCAATATTAGCATTAATCGAGGCGAATACTTGTCAATTTAGCATAATTGCACTATTATAGTTAAGGAATGCAATTAATATATAGATAGAATTAACATAAAATCGACAAGATTTGCAATTTGTGAATTGCGATTGACAAATGTCATATTTTTATGATATAATAGTAGATAACAAAAATAAAATATATAATAAATAAATTTTTATAAAAATTGGAGGATAGTATTATGACAATACTTTTAGGTTCAATAACTTCACAACAGATTATCGCAATAGTTGCAATAGTAGCTTTGGTGCTTTCATTGGGAGTTATAATTATTAACGCAATTAGAAATCATAAGTCAATGAAGAAAGCTAACGCTATCACAAAAGAAGAGACTTTAAACGCTGATATTAACCAATTAGACGAGGCTTGTACTTGTGATGAAGAATCGGCTTCTGCATGTGATGTAGAGGAAGAGATCGCTCCAATCGTAGAGGAAGAGGCAGCTCCAGTCGTAGAGGAAGAGATCGCTCCAATCGTAGAGGAAGAGATTGCTCCAGTCGTAGAGGAAGAGATCGCTCCAATCGTAGAAGA
>CAMQWP010000012.1 GCA_947038565.1 uncultured Clostridia bacterium | reverse complement strand
CTGCAGGAAATAGTGCAGAAAAATATTTAAATAAAATAACATCAAAACACATAATTAAATATAATAAATCTGATAAAATGACTGAGTTTGCAAATAAAATAAATGCAGCATATTCTACAATTTTAATTGACGATACAATTATAAAAGTTTATGAAGGCGGTATATTTATTGAGCCACTTGGCGAGACAGTTTCTATGTTAGATTATAACGGTTTAATTACGAATGTTAGTGTAGATTATACACCAGTTGATGGACTGGAATTAGTAACGCATAATGCGTATGTTAATTGCGGAGAAATTACATTCAAAAACACAACCGATAAGATAATGTTCTTAATGCTTACAGTCAAAGGAAATGCTATAAAAATGAACACTCAAACTATTAATGTTTGTGATAATGATAGCATAGAGAGATTTGGAGTTAAGAGTTACAACCACACATCATCGTATCTCGTGCAAAGCTATGATACAGCAATGGAGATTGGTAATAATCTTCTTGAGAGATTATCCATGAGAAGTGGCAGGATAGACATTGAGTTTCGTGGTGATCCGAGCTTGCTGCTTGAGCAAGAGTTCGAGTGCAGTAACAGGTTTGGCGATACAAATAACACCCTCTGTGAGCATAATAGGTACGTATTTGATGGAGGACTTACTCAACAAACAAAAGGTAGAATAATCTGATATTGACATAACAAGTATGATATGATATAATAATTTTAAGAGAGGTGATTTATGATTAATATAAAAAACATGTATTGGATTAATAAACCTAAAAATTTTATTGTAGAAGACGATAGTGTGGAAATAACAACTGAGGCTAAAACTGATTTTTGGCAGAGGACATATTATTTGTTTAGAAATGACAATGCACCAAGCCTATTGCTTGAAACTAATGACGAGCAGTTTTCTTTTGTTGTAAAAACAGCGTTCAATAGTAGTCATCGTTTTGACCAATGCGGAGTGATAATTTATCTTGATAGTGATAATTGGTTCAAGGCATCTATTGAATACGAGAATGAAGAATTCCAAAGATTGGGTAGTGTTGTGACTAATAATGGTTACTCGGATTGGGCTACTACTGATATTAATACTACACAAAAGTTTATGTATTATAGGCTAAGCAGAAGATATGACGATTACTGCATAGAAAACTCATTTGATGGAGTTAAATATAGTCAGATGAGAATATTTCATTTGTCAAAAGGGGGTGCCGCAATTAACATAGGAGTCTATGCGTGTAGTCCTGAAGAATCTAGCTTTCAAGCAAAATTTACTGAATTTGAAATTCAAGATTGTAAATGGGCTGAACATGAATAGATATCTTTAAGTCAATATTATCGAGATGTGTCGGTAATAATAGAATAACAAAATAATGGAGGTAATGCTAATGGTAAATTGGCATAATCCTAAGATAGATTATGTCGGTGGTGACGAAGTTACCCCCGGCATTTTTAATTGTCTAGTCTCGAATGAAAAGTATCTGAAAGAAGAACAAGATATAATTAAGCATGTTAAAATTACTAGTGATGAGGTGCAAGATGCAGTGGTAAACATAACTCAAGCAGAGGATCGTGTTGACCTTGCCACGACTGAAAAGGTCATAACAAAGTTCGGAAAAATCAAGAAATGGTTCAGTGATTTGAGAGCACTTGCTTTCAAGGATAAAGTATCGGATAATTACATAATAGATATTAATGTAAGCAAAGTAAACGGCTTGCACAGTGTTGCTACAAGCTTATATAAAATATCAGTTTTTAAACCCCTATAATTATAATAGGGGTATCTATTTGTTTTGCATAATACATCGTATACCATGTACCGCCAGACTCCGCGCCATTCCATACGGCTATTAGTGTATCAGAATTGTTGACCATAGAACGGTTACGGTCATACATACAGCTAAATGTGTAGCTAGGAGATACAGTAGTAACTTTATCTGCTCGGGATAATATCTTATGATAAAGTAACTTTGATGATGGTATCCATTTGATATCTTGATTAGGGCATGGGATAGCACGCTCGAGTGTTATTTGTAATTTTTTATTATCACGCATGTGTATTATCATTTGTGCAAAATCTATATCTACACCTAAAGCCATGCCAGATATAAAATGTGTATATCCTTGCTTCATCAGTGATTTAACTATCTTTGTAAGTTGTCTAATATACTTATTATATTCTTTACCTTTTGCCGTGTATTTCCATGGCAATTTCGTTGGTCTGTGACCAGTTATACAACAAGTTTTATTTAAAATATTCTCATTTTAATTTTTTTGTATTCTAATTGAAATTAAATTATTTAGAATAATCAAATTTCGACAAGTCGATATATTATAATAACATAGGATATCCGAATGGTCAATAGCTCTAGTGGTAATAATTCGACTATTCGAATATTGAGCTTAAATATTCGGAAATATAATATAATTAGCAGAGGTGAAATTATGGATTACATTGAATTGATTAAAGAAATAATGATTAATAAGAATATTAATCAAAAGCAGTTGGGGTTGACATTAGGTCTAAGTCAATCTCAAGTATCGGAATTATTAAATGAAAAATATAAACCAAGCTATGATACAATATTTATTATCTGTAGTAAATTATCAATACCTCCTAATGTATTTTTTAATTTAGAAAATTTTGATGACAATATCAAGACTTATAACATTTTTGCAAAAGATGAAAATACATTATTGAAAGAATATCGCAAGTTAGATCGAACTATGAAAAACGTAGCCAAACAGTATATAGAAAGCTTGATAGAAATACAAAATAATAAAAAATAACAAACAAAAATAGTATAAATAAAAGTGCCGGTGGAGGCTCTCCACTGGCACTATTTTTTATGCAAAGATTATCTAGAGATAAAGACAAGAAAGATGATGCTAGAGATGGTATAAAGGCTAAAGAGAATGTGTTGATACTAAAGAGCATTACGCACTAGGCAAGCTAACCTATGCAAACTCAATAGCGATCAGAAATTGCAAAACACATGGCACGACGCGTATAGAAATTTGCCTGTGGCAAGTTTATAGCTTAAGTGTTGTGTCCTTTGGGAGTCCTAAATGGACGGAAAAGGATGCGAGCTTGCGAGCAGTGAGGGAAGACGAAGCACGAAATATATCATTAATCAAATCGGGTGCGAGCCTACTATACAAAGAATTAAAAAGAATCAAAAAAACTATCGAAAAGGTGTTAAAACATAACGTTTTGGTGCTTTTTTTAATGCGCTGATATTTAAATAAAATCAATAGCAAAAGTAGTAAATTTTTGTCGTTTAGGTGCTTTTTCATGTATTGGTATGAGTATTGTTGTGGATAGAAATTGCAATTAATCAAAAGAAGAATTGATAACCAATATTATTAACTTAAATTTTGAAAATATCAATTCTTAATATTTATTCACGTAATATAGTTGACATTTATTGGGAATAATGATATAGTTAGCCATATACAACTAAGTAGATAGTTAGTATTTTTTATCAATTTATTAATAGATTGCTATTAAAATTAGTAAGTATTTTACGCAGCATTTACTAATTAGCAGGATGTTTTAGTAGACATATAAGGCTAAAATATTTTTGCCTTATACATATATAATATAGTATTTGTGCAATATTACATTGATTGTGTTATTGTATATGAAAAATCTAGCGGAATCAGTAATAAACTATTGCAACAAATGTTTTTCTTAATTATGTAGTCAATAGTCGCATATGGCAATACGAGCAGGTTTATTTTTTTTGGTAGACAGTTCGCGTAAGGCAACACGAACGGGTTTATTTTTTTGCCAGACAGTTCGCATAGGGCAACTCGGAGGAGGTTTATTTTTTTGGCAGACAGTTCGCATAGGGCAACCCTTGCATCGTATTTTTTTATATAAGTATAGCTGGCTGATTAAATTTCTATTACAGCGATTTAGAAGTTGTTCATAATATGAAATTATAGATAGATATTTGTTATCTGTTTTTAGAGTATAACGTTTAGCGTGTAAATAAATATTAAAAATTTGGAGGATAAAATGGTAAAATACAATAGAGGTAAAGTATTGACAGCTATTGCTGTATTAATACTTACTGTTGTGCTTAGTACATTCATGATTGTTGCATGTGATAGCGATACAAATATAGGCGGTGCAGAAGTGGGTAACTATTACTTTGATGGCAAGCAAGGTGAGTATAGTTTAAAGCTTAATAAAGACTTAAGTGCTGAGATGAAGATAGGAGATAAGGAGTTTAGTGGAGGATACAGATTAGCTGATTGTGCTATGGCATTAAAATTCCAAAACGAGATATCGGCGACTTATAAAGATAAAAGCATTAAACTAACGTATGATAACGAAGAAATAGTATTTATAGAAAATATCGACTTCACCGTCTCTTTTGCAACTAATTTAAATGGTGAAATAGAGTCGCAAACTATTAAAAATGGCAGATTAGCAACTAAGCCAGTTAGCGACCCCACATTTGATTCTGGGCAATTTTTAGGTTGGTTCACTGACAATAAACTGACGTATATTTTTGATTTTGCTAGCAAGAAAATAACTGCCGATACGAAGATATACGCAAAGTTCCTCAATACAGTATATGTAATAATTGATAGAGAAAATGTCGTATTTGAAAGCGAAGTAAAGCCTATTGCACCTGAGTATAACCAAAAGTTTACGCTTACTGTCCCTGCAATGAAAACACCGGTAGAAGGATACGTATTTACTGGATATTATAGCGAGGCTGATGGTAAAGGTGAGGAAATTACTAACGATAAAGGTGAGAGTCTTAAAAAATGGACAGAAGATAGTGAGTTGACTGTTTACGCATATTTCTTGCCAAAGTTGACTTTTACGAAGCTTGAAAATAACACGTACGCTGTTAGTGGAAATGCTGATACTAAAGACATTAAAAATCTAAAAATTCCAAGCCAATATAAAGGTGTTGATATAACAAAAATCATAGATTTAAATGGGCAAAATGTAATTAAACTGTATATTCCTAGCACAATTGAAGAGATTGAAGTTGTTGGACTTAGAAGTTTGGCAGAGTTGACCGAAATAATCGTTGATGAAAATAATGTGAAATTCGAAAGTATAAAAGGTGTATTATATGGTGGCGAGAATAATAGCAAGCTTATAAAATATCCTATAATGAAAGTTGACGTTGAGTATAGCGTGGCTAACTATGTGATACATATTGAGGATTACGCCTTTGAAGATATTGCAACTGATGAAGGGGATGCGTCAATTGCCGGAAAGGGTGTGCTTGGAAAGGTGACATTCCCGAGTGGAATTTGTTATATTGGAACATCGGCATTCAAGAATAGAACCGCAATTATTAATTTAGCCTTTGATGATGCGACAAGTTCTAGTACGGAGCTTACTATTATGGATCAAGCATTCTATGAAGTAAGTGTTAGTAGCCTTGAATTGCCTGCTAGCACTAGGGTAATTGGCAAAGAATCATTTTTTACTAATAAAGATCATGCCACCGATATATCGGGAACATCAGACTTAGTTTTGCCTGATGGTTTGATGGAAATTGGAGAGGGAGCTTTCTATTCAAATCTATGGATTAAAAAGCTTACAATCCCTAACACAGTAAGCACAATCGGAAACAAGGCATTCTATGGCTGTGGTGAAATCTACGGCAAATTTACAGGTGGTATATCTGAGATAGTTTTTCAAAATAATAGCACGCTAGAGTCGATAGGTAACTACGCATTCTATGAGGTGGATACATTGGTGTCAACAGCTTCATACAGTGCATTGAATTTACCTAACTCATTGAATTCAATAGGAGAATACGCGTTCTACAATATTGGAATGTCAACTGTCAACGTTGGCGAACAGGTGCAAGCAATCGGAAACTTTGCCTTTGCTTATAATCCGTGCCTTGTATCGATAACACTACCTAATACACTTAAGCAAGCGGGTAATGGTATAATCGCTCAATGTGAGGCGTTACCATTTAATGATATTACAATAGGTGCTGAAAATGAAGTGTTTGTAAAAAATGATGATGCAATATTTACAGCTGATATGAAGACTCTTGTGCTTTATTCTAATACATCGGTAAATACAGCTTACCAAGTACCAAACACAGTTGAGGCTATTGCTGACTTTGCATTCTACAAAAATAAGTTTCTTACTAGTATAATTTTAAATAGCGAGCTTAAGTCTATTGGCGTAAGTGCCTTGTCATATACAGTCTTGTCAAGTATTGATATCCCTGAGGGTGTGACTACTATCAGTAAGAATGCTTTCAGATCTTCTACAAACATAGCTAGCGTTACTATACCGTCTACATTACAATCAATTGGAAGTTACGCATTTAATAGATGTGGTAAAAAAGGTATGACATTGAATTTCAATGCAGATACACAAGGCAATACTGCCCTTAGAGTTATCGAAGAATATGCGTTCTGGAGTGCTAATATCACTAACGATGTGGTAATTCCTAACGGCATAGAAATAGTTGCAAGACAAGCCTTTAATGGTAATTCATTTAGCAGAATAGTATTCCCTAACAGTTTAACAACTCTAGGATACAAAGCGTTTATGAACTGCCATCAGTTAGAAAGTGTAACACTTTCAGAGAGTTTACAATATGTTGATGGTAATCCATTCTGGAAAAACCATATAAAGTTTGAACAAAATGCAACGACTGGTAAGTATGTATATGAGGAGGGTAAGAATTTGCAGATAATACTTCCTGAGAGTAATCAATACATGAAGATAGTGGATGGCAGTTTGTACTCAAAAGATGGCAAAACCCTTTATTCTTACATCCCTAACATCACATTAGATGTTAATAAAGAGTATGATACGCTACCGTTATTAGATATTACAATAGGTGCTGAAATTGAGGAAATTGTGCAGTTCGCGATCGAGATATCTGACTATGACATGGTACTTACTATTGATAGTCAGAGCATAGTAAACGTAATAGATTATTCATCTTTTTCAACAAGTGGAATTGGTAATGCGAAGCCGAGTTTTATATATATCAATAAATCACTAGACATTAGTGCAAACGATTATTTCGGCAAAGTAGTGACAGCAGATATTCAAGACAAAGAAGGGTATACGAAATACGCTTTGAAGAAAGTTAATTAATAAAATAACCAACTAAACGTAGAAAGTGCATTTAGTTAAATCAATTAATAAAGGCAATAGAGTGTGATTTATAATGAAGATAAAAAGAAAAATGGCTTTCCTAACAAGCATTTGTATGGTGATGTGCTTATCCTTGCTAGTGCTATCGGCATGCATTGATAATAGTAGTGAGAAAATCTATATAAGTGATAGTAAACTTTCGCTAAACATAGGCGACAGTGCATCTTTGCACTTGCTAATAGGCGAGCAAAAACAAGAGGACCCTAAAAACATAAAATGGATGACATCTGACAGTACAATAGCTGGTGTTGATAATGGTAATATTACGGCGTATTTTGCTGGAAACTGCGTGATAACTGCTGTCTATAATGAGCAAGAATACTCTTGTAGTGTAACAGTAGCGGAAACTAAAAGCTATTCTATTAGCAAGCGTGCACTTGCGTTAGGGGTTGAAGAAAATAGCAAACTAAGCATGTATTTTGATGATGAAATTATACAAAGTGGCGTGATTTGGGAGTCTAGTAATAATGACATAGCGACTGTTTATGATGGTATGGTTGAGGGCATTGCAACAGGCGAATGTGTGATTACGGCTGAGTATGAACGCAATTATGTTGAGTGTGTTGTAACTGTCGAAAATAAATTTAGCTTGAATGTGCTAAACCTTATGCAAAAGCAAACCTATGTAGGCAAGGATAAGTCTAGCGAGTATGATAATATAATCATGCAAATGGGTGAGTGGTTCAAGCTGCAAGTGGAGATAATGAAAGAGTTTGAGTCGGACAGTGATATCTTGCACTATGAGTCATCAATACCTTCTGTTGCGACTATTGATAACAATGGCAAGATAGAAAGCGTAGGAGGAGGCATTACTGTAATCTCTGTGACTAGCAAGCAGGAAAAAGAGCAAGCAAATGGAGAAATTAAGCCGTTCGTTGTAGATTTCTTGCTAACTGTTGGTGCAGAAAATGACGACTTTGAAAGTGGATATTTTGAAAGTTTATCTAATGCTGAATTAGGGTACTCGTACTATGGTAAATACTCTTGGTTAGGATTTAACAGCGATCTTAAGGGGTCAAGCACTAACAAGAACAATATATGGAATGCTCAAAACTTGCATTTGATTAATGGAGAAATGGTACTTAATGTATATAAAGACGGATATTTTGTGCAGGAAACCACCAACTTGCCTATGAAAGGTTATGTCGATAGTGTTGATACTTTTGCCCCAGAGAAAACTGTAGGACAAGCAAAAGAAAAGTATGGAAATGCTTACAATTCACCATTCGAAAAAGCAGAAATCTATCAAGGCCAACTTGTGTTTTATGAGAACAAGTTGTTCTTAATAGCAACAGGCTTGGAAGATGGAACACTACTGAAAAATATTGTACGCGAGATAAAAACTTCAAGGGATATGGGGTTTAATCCTTTAGACAGCAAAGGTGACAATTACGAGAATTTACTTGTTGTTAAAGAAGTCACAAGTATTGATAAAGAAGGTCAAGTTATTGTTGATAAGGGTCTGCAGAACATTTATGAGAGTACAACTCTTCACAATAACTGCTATGTAAGACTAGACTTATATTCCGACAGAACCTTTACTATGTACAGTATTGATTCTGACAATGTCTATAAAGCAACTTACAGCGGAGTCTATCAGCAAACAACTGATATAGTTCTTATGTATTACATCAACGGAGAAGCGAATAAGTCTTTATTAAAGAGTTCAGGACATTTGCTATCTAGTGTGTTGGGTGGCATAAGTATTGGCAATATAAGTGCCTATATGGATTTTAGTGCTGTTGAAATTGTAGGCGAGTTTGTGTCGGAGATTTACATATTAGCAATGGATATGACATTTACTTTTGACCTAGGCATAAGAAGTGACGGCAGTTACGAATTATCTCGCCGTGATGTAGAGGGGCTTAGGGGAGAGGTAATTGGAACAGGTGTATATGTATTTAGTGACGGCATGATAATTTGTCAAAACTCTAGCAATGATATGGTATTTGATATCATTCACTCACGGCATTTAAAATCAGTCGGCAAAATAACAACTAGCGTGGAAATGGAAATGAGTGCTGAGCTTGCTTTCAACAAGGCTTAATACAATTGGAATTAATACTAAAGGTGGCTATGATAGATATTAGAAAATATTTGAACAAATTTAATAGTAAGCTTATAGCTGAAGGTGTGCTGAGGTCAGTTTTAGTGGCAGGGACAGTAGCTTTTACAGCTATGATTATTACTGCAATAGCACTGCTGATCGCATCAGTAAATATGATATGGATAAGTCCTATTGTTGGAGTTGTAGTATGGGTTCTTTGCACTATAGTTGCCTATTTTGCAAAGTACAAGCCTACCATGACGTCTATGGCAGAGAGAATTGATTTGCTAGGGCTTGAGGAGCGTGTAATCACCATGCTTGAGCTGGAAAACAACGACTCTTATATTGCAAAAAGACAACGTGAAGATGCTATCCGAGAAATTGAAAAAGTCAACTCAAGCAAAATAAAAATAGTACTATCAAAAGGCATAGTAATATGTACTAGCGTATTATTGCTTATTAGTGTATGCTTGATTACGGTATCAGGGCTGTACCTTAACGGTACTATAAAAGTCCCCCCGCCAATCATTGAAAATGAAAAAAATTTGTACATGGATATATCTTACAATGCTTCTAAAGGTGGCGTTGTAATTGGTAAGGTTAATCAAAGTATTAAAAGAGGTGGCGAGACGGAACAAGTCGAGGCAATAGCAGCTGAGGGATTTATCTTCATCAAATGGACAGATGACAACTTGAGTAATAAGAGAAGTGAGAGTAATGTGATAGTGGCAATGGATATTGTAGCTTTGTTTATGAATTTAGAGGACGGGTCGATATCCATTGACAAAGATAATATCGAGGATGAAAAACCAGAAAATCCACCACCAGCTATTGGTGGTCAGCCGGGTAGTGGTGGACAATACGAAAATTTCGACCAAGTAATTGACGGTACTATAGACTACAAGGATGTACTTGAAGAATTTTATCAAAAGTACAAGAAAGATATAGAAGAAGGTAGATATGTCTCAGAAGAGGCAAGGCGAATAATAGAGCTTTATTTTGGAGCGATTGAATAGATAACGGAGAATTAATATGACAAATGAGCAAATGATAAATGAATTTGGTGAGATAACAAATAAAATTTTTGGTGAGATTGCAAGGGATGTAATTGGTCAAAAAAGTGTAGTTGAGAATATAGTAATAGCTATGATAGCTGGTGGAAATGTACTGCTAGAGGGAGTGCCGGGCGTAGGCAAAACAAGGTTAGTTAGGTCGCTTAGTAGAGTGTTTACTCTTCCATTTTCTAGGATTCAATTCACTCCGGACCTTATGCCAGCTGATGTTACAGGAACGAGTATGATTGTAAAAGACAGCAAAGGAAATTCGGTCTTCGAGTTCCAAAAAGGACCTATTTTTAGCAATATAGTGCTAGCGGATGAGATAAATAGAGCCACACCTAAGACTCAGTCGGCGTTGCTAGAGGCAATGCAAGAGCATACTGTTACAGTTCTAGGATTGTCTAGAAAGCTTAGTCAGCCTTTCTTTGTGCTAGCTACTCAGAACCCTATCGAGCAAGACGGTACATATCCGTTGCCTGAGGCACAAATGGATAGATTTATGTTCAAGCTTCTTGTGGAAAATCCTAATGCTGACGAGCTATTTGAAATAGTTAAGCTTACACAAAAGAGCATGAGTGAGTCGGCTCTTGGCGTTTGTGACAAGGAAAAGCTACTGCAAATGCGAGCAACTGCAAGCGAGATACCAATCGCTGATGATGTGTTAAAGTACGCTATCAATGTTTGCCTTGCTACTCACAGTGACAGTGAATGCGCAGCTTCGATAAGCAAGAAGTATGTAAGAGTGGGTGCAAGCCCAAGGTCGGCGCAATCGATTGTGTCTGCGGCAAAAGTTAAGGCACTTATGTCAGGTAGATTCAATGTGTCATATGATGACATTAATCAATTAGCATACCCAGTACTTAGACACCGTATCAAGATGAACTTTGAGGCAATAGCCGATAGAATAACAACTGATGATATAATTAGAAAAATTATTATTGAAGTGGAGAAAAAAATAAGGGGAAATTAATGAAAAATAAGTATCTAAGCAGTGAATTTTTTTCGCTCCTAGAGGCACAAGAGCTTTCTTTAAAGAAAAGTCTTATAGGCAACTTTGGGGGTAAACATTTGACTGACAAGCATGGGCAAAATGTTGAGTTTGCAGATTTTAGAGAATATCAGCTTGGTGACGATATAAGGCGTATAGATTGGAATGCATATAGTAGATTTGAAAAATATTTCATTAAGCTATTTAACGATGAGAGACAAATGCATATTAAAGTTTTTGTTGACTGTTCGGCATCAATGGGTGCAGACGACTGCAATAAAGGCGATTATGCACTTGCGCTTGCTGCTAGTCTAGGCTTTTTAGCTGTAAACAATCTTGACAAGCTATCAATAAATCTTATAAAGGAAAATGCAACAACCAATACTCATGGAGTAATAATAAGCAAAAATGCTTTTTTTAGAGGTATATCCGATCTTGACAGTGTTATTTTTGAGGGTGATGCTCACATAAGTGAAGCTATTACTAAAAACTCAAGCATGGATTCTGCTAAAAACGGTCTATGTATTATTATATCCGACTTCATGACATATAACGATTGGAAAAAAGCTGTAGACTATCTTATCTATAGTGGTGGACAAGTTCTGATTATTCAAGTGCTCTCAGAGGCTGAAGTTACACCCTCTTATTTTGGCAAGACTAATCTTATTGATTCGGAGTCTTTGGGGTTATTTGATGACAAGAATTTCAAACTAAAGATATCTAGTAGAAACCACAAGTCTTATGAAAAGGCGTACTGCGCAATGATAGATGATATCAAGTCGTTTTGTGTGTCAAGAGGGGCAGGTTTTGTAACTATCACGACAAACACTCCTATAGAAAAGGCTATATTTTCCGAATATATGAAAGCGGGTATACTATGAAATTGACAAATATATACGGATTATTTACGCTAGCAAGCTTGATAATTTTGCTGATTTTATATATAATAAAGCCTGTTTACAATAAAAAAAATGTGTCATCTACATACCTTTGGAAACAGAGTATGCAGTACCACAAAAAAGATATATCAATTTCAAGACTTCGCAATATATTCATTATATTGTGTCAAGTGCTGATACTTACGATGTCTACACTTGTCATAACAATGCCAATAGTTTACGCGGCTAGTAGTGATGTCGGTGAGAGTATAATAATATTAGATAGCTCAGCTAGTATGCAAGCAGAGCAAGGTGGCGTAACTAGATACAGTAGAGCTATTTCGCAAATTGCAGCTCGAGCTGAAAAGACAATAAATGATGGCTCAATAATAACATTAATTGTTGCAAGTGCTGAGCCGACTATTCTAATCGAGAAAAATAATAGTTACATAGATGTATCTAGCAAGCTGAAAGGTTTAGATGAAGCTAGTACAAAGCAGCCGGCATTAGGAGTTTCTGACATAGAAGAGTCAATGAAATTGGCATACGATTTAAATGCTGAAAACTCACACTCCACAGTCACATTATATACATCAAGCGAGTATGCAAATAGTGGCGATGTGCAAGTAGTAAATATGAGTCTCGAAGATGAATGGAATGTGGGTATATTGGACTTTAATTCGGCGTTATATGAAAACTATTATCAATTCCAAGCGAATATTGCAATGTATAATAATACAAAGGCAGTAGCAGCAACGCTAAAAGTAGAGAATATCAACGGCACTGACACTGACTATGATGATAGTAAAAATTTAAATCTTGAAAGTGGAGAGCAGGAAGTAATATTATTCAAAAACACAGGAGTATATTCTTATAGAAAAGCAACACTTACAATCACAATGGCTGACGGATCAAACGATAGCTATAGTTATGATAATATTATCGAGCTGCACAATGGCGAGTTAGAGAAGATAGATATCCTATACATGAGCCCTAGGCCTAATGTTTTTATGAGTACTGTGTTGCACATAATCAAAGACACTTACAAGGGCGTGTTTGATATAAATATTACCCAACCATTGGATGGGGAGGGTATTGCGGGGCAAAGCTTCGACTTATATATATATGAACATTCAGTGCCGACTAAAATCGCTGATGACGGTGCAGTGTTGCTTATTAATCCTGATAGGATACCTGACGGACTAGGAGTCAAGTTAGGTATCTCAAAGTATGGTAATTTTGAGTTTAGCAATAATGGCAACCACCCTATACTAAACCAAATAAACGCTAGCAACATGCAAGCTGCAGAATAT
Organism: uncultured Clostridia bacterium; assembly: GCA_947038565.1. GTDB lineage: Bacteria > Bacillota > Clostridia > Christensenellales > UBA3700 > MGBC100798. The sequence continues at coordinate 42,571 of CAMQWP010000012.1, read as the reverse complement.
AGACCTATTGAGAGTGATGATAGCTATGACAAATTGATATATACTGGCGACAACGATGTTTTTGTTGTAAAAAGCACTCCTACTCTAAAACTAGGTGTTTTATCATTTGATCTTAATAAGTCTAACCTACCACTGCTACTTGATTTTCCGATTATGATGAGTAATACATTTGACTACTTTTTCCCCCAGTTAATTACGGATAATATATTTGAGGTTGGGGGGAGCGTAAGCGTAAATGCACGAGGAAGTGATGTAAAGATTACTAATAGTGACGGTAGCATTATTTACTCAAGCGAAAGCAACTTCCAGCATATCTTCAGTGGAGTAGGCAGCCACTCTGTGAGCCAAGTGCTAATTAATGGGAAAGTGCAAAAAATGCAGTTTTTTATAAGAGTTGCCGAGAGTGAGAGTAACATAAGTAAGACATCTGACAGTATTCCGGGAGCATTTAAGCTAAAGGACAGAGAGAGTACTGCAACGGATATCTTGCTTTACATTAGTATAGCATTGTATGTTGCGGTGCTTATTGAAAGATTGCTATACGCATCTGAAAAAATATAACGAGGTAATAATGTATAATTTCATGATAAATTTTGCATATCCATTTTTGCTGTTGCTTATTGTTCCGGGCATTGGGGTGCTTATATATTTTTATTTTTCAGCAGGGAAAAGGTATCGCAATACAAGGAATAGAATAGCATCAATTGCTATCGGAAGCGTAGTGGTGTTATTGTCAACATTCTTGATGTCGGGAATGACCTTTGACTACCAAGTAAAGAATAATGACAACGAGCTTATAATGGTTGTAGATAATTCCTATAGCAGTAATAGCAGCAATCACAAAAAAAACGAGTTTGTGAAGTCGGTTATTGATAATATAGGTGACATTGCTAAGCTAGGGATAATTACCTTTGCCGGCGAACAAATATACACTCACATGCTTTCGTATGATGTTGAAGGGGCATATGATTCTTATATCGCTAGCGACTTAAAAAAAACTAATAGTACTAATTTAGCAGAGTCAATAGCTTTTGCACATGGTAAATTCTCTGATCCACAAAAAGGAAAGATTTTACTCATAACTGACGGTTTGCAAACTGATGGCGATGTCATGAGCGAGATATCTAAAGTAGCTTTTAAAGGCATCAAGATAGACGTTATGCACTTTCCAAATACAAGCATAGGCAGTGAGGTAATGCCTATAGAAGTAATATTGCCAGACAATGCAATACAGGTGGGTAAAAAGAATAATATAGAGCTCATGATCAAAAGCTCAATCAAGAGCAATTCGCAGGTGACTATGTATGACAATGGTGTACCTATGTCCTCTCAAATAGTATCATTATCTGACTCGATATCTAGCGTGTATTTTGAACATTCATTTGCTGATAGCGGCTTGCATGAGCTCATGTTTGATGTGCAATGCAATGATGATAACGAGCTTAACAACAATGCACTTTATTCCTATGTTAATATAGAAACATTTGATAAGATATTAATCTTGGAGCGTGACAACGAGTCGCAGGATCTTAATGAGATATTGCACGAGAATGATGTGACTGTAGGGAATATTTCAAGAGCACCTAATACCTTAGACAAGTTAAGGCAGTATGATCAAGTAATACTTATGAACATATCCAATGCCGACATGCCTATCTATTTTATGGAGCTTTTGACCGTATACGTATCTGAGTATGGCGGCGGACTATTGGTAGTGGGTGGCATGAAGATGGTGAATGGCAAGAAAGTCCCTAACGTATATGATCGCGAGGATATGTCTGGTTCTGATTATGAGAATCTTTTGCCAGTGCTTGCAGAGGATTATACGCCTCCTATTGCAGTTATGTTGGTAATAGACACGTCTGGTAGTATGGGGGCGACATCAATCGGAGGCAAGACATTGCATGAGCTTGCAAAGCAAAGTGCAAAGGACGCTGTAGATGCATTAGATGACCGCGATTACTTGGGAGTAGTGCAGTTTGCTACTAGATTTGAGCTAGTTATTGGACTTACTCCTGTCGTTGAAAAAGAAAAAATCAAGCAAGCAATTGACAATATTATACCGTTAAACGGAGGAACAGTGCTTACGGGTGCGCTTGAGTATACGGGCACTGTAATGGATACCGTCACTCATGTCAATAGAAAGCACACTATAATTATTACGGACGGAGATGCAAGCGATAGTAGTACGTACTTAACAGCTGTTGAAAATAATTATTTTGACAATATAACCACCTCAGTTATAGGATTCAATCACCGCGTGATAGCGGGGGATACAATAGCTAATGCGGGTGGTGGAGAGTACTATCTTGCTGACGACGGTGACGAATTAACACAGCACTTAGTGACGGAGTTAACTCAATCAGAGATACGTGACTTTGAGCTTGGGACATATTTCCCGGCGTTTGGAGAGTATTCCAGTATGTTTGACGGTATAACTGAGAGCGATATGCCCACACTAGACGGCTTTCATGGTGTAAGGTTAAAAGATGATGCAAGAGCACTTATAATCGGTGATTTTGGTCAGCCTATCTATGCAGATTGGAGCTTTGGCAAGGGAAAAGTTGGTAGCTTTATGACAGATTTATCAGGGGATTGGTCAAGAAGTTTTATCAATAGCAAGGTTGGAAAAGACATTATTTCTACAGTGGTTAATTCATTGTTTCCTAAGGAAAATTTGCGTAAGCCATTAATAGAAATTGATCTTAAAATTGAAAACTTTACAATAACAGCAACTGCTTCGACTGTTATAAGCGAGGGTGAAAAGCTTGAGTTTATACTTACTAACACTAGCCTTGATAAGGACAATATTATCCATAGCATTACAGTCGATAGCAAGAGTGGATATGAGAGAATGGTGTTTAGTATTACGCAACCAGGGATATATGTAATGGTAGTGAATAAGGTTGACGCTAACGGAATGGTTGTGCATTCTCATAAAGTCTATCATGCAGTTTCATATTCGCAGGAATATAATACATTCTTAAATGATAGTGACACGGCAAACTTTGTTAGCGACATAGCAGGTGCTGGCAAGGGTATTATTATTACATCAGCAAGTCAAGTATTTGATGGCTTTAACACGCACTATAACAAGAGTTTTTGCCCAAGAATAATTTTTGCGGTTATGATAGTATTGTTGCTGTTATTTGATGTGGCTGCAAGAAAATTTAAATTAAAAATGCCAAATAAGCTTTTAAAAGAGGCAAGAGAGCGTAAGCAAAAAGACGAAGGTAAGGAGGATGGATATAATGAAATATAAAAGCAAAATATTAGCCTTAGTTGCTTTAATTACTGTTTTTACGTGCGTACTGGTCGCTTGTGTACAAGGTCAGCTTGCTACGCCCATAAGTCTTACAATAAATCAAGATCATAAGATATTGTTTTGGAGCGAAATTGCTAATGCTGATAATTATATAGTAAAAGCAAATGACCAAGAGCATATAGTAGATGATGCACAATTTATGCTAGGAAATTTAGATGAAGGTGAATACACTATAATCATAAAAGCTGTGGAGGTGAATGGATATAAGGATTCATTGTGGTCGGAGGAAATTAATTATTATAGCGAGGCACGAAGTAACTTGCGTTTGGAATTGATTGCTGGAAATACTGAATACAAAGTAACGGGGATTGATAGTGATATGACCAATGTAATTATTCCTAACAGCTTTAAAGAAATACCAATCACTACTATAGGCGAAGGGGCTTTCAAAGACAATGAAGATATTACTAGTGTCACACTTGGTGACAATATCACGCATATTGAAAAGTACGCATTTAGTAACAGTGAGAATTTGACAAGTGTTAAGTTCAATAGTAGCCTTGAATACATAGGTGACTATGCGTTTCAAAGGTGTGGTAACCTTGCTAGTGTGATTTTGTATGATGGCGTTGTAGCTATCGGAAGAAATGCGTTTTCATACAACACATCATTAACGGAATTGAAATTATCTAATAATATAGAGGTTATTAGTTCAAGTGCTTTTGCTAACTGCACATCATTAAAAAGCGTAGTTATCCCCGATAGCGTACTTGTAATAGAGGATTTTGCTTTTTCAGGTGCAATTGCGGTTACACAATTAAAACTAGGTGATAATATTGAGATTATAGGTAATTCAGCTTTTCAAAGCATGCTTGTGTTGAAACAAGTAAACTTTCCTTCTAGCGTTGTTAGTATTGGCGATAGTGCATTTAGTGGAAATGTCAACCTTGAGGCAGTGATTATGCAAGAAGGAGTGCAGAGTATAGGCTCACAAGTATTTTTTGACAATAAAGCACTTGTAACTGTGGATTTATCTAGTACAATTACAAGCATTGGTGAGGCTGCCTTTGCAAATTCAAAAATTTTCTTTAATAGTGTCGGTGATTCTGCATATGTCGGTGATTGGCTTGTAGGGGTTAAAAACAACACATATGGCATATTGGATATCAAAGAGGGCGTAGTAGGTATCGCTGACTTTGCAGTGCAAGAAAACAAAGTTGTTGATAGAGTGACATTGCCTAACTCGCTAAAATATATCGGTACTAATAATTTTGTTGAGTGCATAAATCTAGCTTCTATAACTATTCCTAATAGTGTTGAAGTGATAGGTGATTATGCATTCAATGGCTGTATTTCACTAGGCAACATTCAGCTTGGAGACTCTATTAAGAGCATAGGAGCATATGCATTTGTAAACACTCTAGGTTGGACAAGTGCAAGAGATGTTGTAATAATTGATAATTGGATTATCGGTGCAAAAAATAAGAGTGCTACTTCAATCGTAATTGATGAAAATGCAAACGGAATTGCCGATTATGCTTTCGCATTCATGAATAGCCTTGAAAGTGTAGTTATAGGCAATGGCATTAACTATATTGGTGATAGTGCTTTTGCTGAGTGCAAAAGCCTTCTAAAAGTGCAAATGAGCGATTCAGTAACATATTTAGGTGAATATGCTTTCTTTAATTGCATAAGTTTAAATGAACTTAATTTGTCAAGTAATATTACGACAATACTATCTTCGACCTTTAAAAACACTAGTGCACTAACTTCAATTATACTACCAGAATCTTTAAGAAAAATAGGCAATAAAGCATTTTATTCATCGGGGCTTATTGAGGTTACATTGCCAAGCAGTGTAGAGTCGATAGGAGAAAGTGCTTTTTATGGCAATATTTTACTCAAAAGCATAACATTGAACGAAGGACTTCAAGTGATAGGCACGGCAGCTTTCTATAGCGCCGAAATACTTAGTAGCGTAAATGTCCCTAATAGTGTTACTTATATAGGAGATAAAGCATTCTATGGTAATTATATGCTTAAAACACTAGAACTTGGAGAAGGCGTTCAGTACATAGGAGATTTTACCTTCTATAATTGTCATGTACTAGCAGACTTTATATTTAATGATAGCCTTGTTAGAATAGGTCGCTATGCCTTTGCTAATTGCACGGAGTTAGTGAATATGAGAATGCCTCAATCGCTTAAAATTATAGGTGATTTTGTATTTGTAGGATCGAAAAACTTGAAGAGCGTGACAATAGGCAGTAGTTTAGAGCATTTGGGAAGTTACGCCTTTACAGAGCTTTATGAGCTTACTATTACTGTTAATAACAATATTCATATGGATAAATGGTCACCGCTATGGAATGCTTCTAACATAAAAGTTATAATAAAGTGATAAAAGTTAAGTAGATAGTATTTATAAATTATTATAAAACCGGTTATTCTTTGGGGTGAGATCAATAGGAATTGGACGCTATGTTAGTTAGCTAATAAATTTGACGATGAAAGATATGTTAATAAGTGTATTGATAATATAAAGTATAGTAATTATAATACTATTATTTATAACTGATTGCTTTTGATAATTAAATACTACTCAAATAGTTATTTGAAATATCCATATAAATCCAAATATATTTTATATAGTAATTCTAATTGAATAATAGTATTGATGGGGGGGGGGTAAACTCACGCGTAATATATAGGTGATCAAAACATGGTATTAGCCTACTATGCAAAGAATCGAAAAAACTACTGATAAGGTGCTGAAATATAATATTTTGGTGCTTTTATTATGTGCTGAAATTTGATTATAATCATATTTAAAATGTGGTAAAAGAAAGCATAAGATCAGATTTTATGAATGTATTTATCGTAACTTGATAAATAATTGTTGACATACAATAAATTATATGATAGTATATTGATAAGAGGTGTATATGAATAACGCTAAATTATCTATTTTATTAAAATTATCTATTATATTAATTGGAGTGTGTGGGTTGTCAATATGTGTACTATGGTATCCGTATAGCATATCTTTAACATCCGTTGGCTCAATAATACATGGTACAGTAAATACAACTATGTTTTGGTGTCAGCTATCTTTTTATTGGGTTACATCAATTCCATGTTTTTATATATTGGCTAAGTGTTGGAAAATAGTTAATAAATTCAGGACTCAAGATACTATTTTTGAAATAATATTTTCTAATGATTTTATGAAAATATCAAAAATTTTATTGATAGATAATGGTTTGTTTTTCATTGGTAATATTGTTTTTGTATGTCTTGGATGGAATGTTTTTGCTATACTATATTTAATGCTGTCAGTAATTTGTATTGCAATTTGTGTAGCTATGTATTTTCTAGCAAAGATAATAAATGATGGTATAAAATATAAAGAAGAAAGTGATGGTACGATATGATAATAATAAATTTAGATATAATGATGGTTACAAGAAAAATGAGCTTAACCGAATTAACTGAAAAAGTTGGGTTGACGATGGCAAATTTATCATTATTAAAGAATGGTAAGGTTAAAGCTGTTAAACTATCTACTTTGAATAAAATATGCGAAGTGTTGCAGTGTCAACCTGCTGATATTTTGCAGTACAAAGAAGATAAATAGAAGTTGGTAATCATATTAGGAGGTGTATATGAAAGCGAAAACTAAAAGCTGTGTAATTTCAATAGTGGGTGTAATAGTTTTTATAGGAGTTGTTTGTTTGGCTGGATTTTTATATAATATTTATATAAACAGTAATAAAAAACAATATGAATATGCAGTTGAAAGTATAAAGAGAGATACGGATATTGATATTCCTAGTGATTCAGAATTGTTATTTCGTATAGTTGATGATAGTTTCCACCCTGGAGGACATTATGAATATAATGTGCTAATAATAAATAATGTTAGTGAAGAATGGCTTGCACAAAACAACTTTACGTATAGTGATTATGATGGAATAAAAGCGTATAATAAAAGTGCTTTTCACCGACACTTTGACTCGTTTAATGAAGTTGTTATCATCCCAAATGAATATATTCCAAACTTTGAGGATGATCATTATTGGTTGGACTCGGGATTAACATATTCCTTTTATAATCCTAATTCAAACGAACTAGTAGTCTATGATACAGGTTGGTAATTATTCAAATTCTAAATTAATAGAAATATATAAAAGAAAGCAGAAATGCTTTCTTTTTTTTGCAAGAAGTAATAATTATGGACTTTTTTGAAAGTATGCAAAAATACATGAGATTGAATAGTAATTTAGTTAGTGAAGTAGGGGATAGGATATATCCATAATGTTGCCACAGAGTAGCACATTCCCGAGTATTGTATACACACCGATATCGGTTACGTATGATAAGAATTTAGAGGGCGAGAGTGGGTTTGTAAGGCGTATAGTGCAATTCACTGTGCATAATACCACCTTTGGTAAAGCAAGGAGCACAAGCCGTGTTCTGAGGTCTGTGTTCAAGGATTTCTGCGGTGATATGTATGGAGTAAATGTGCAAGCAGTACATTTTAGAAATGAGATGTCTGGCAGTAATGGCACTCAAACGCAGTTTAATGCTGACAAGTATACTAGTATTTTGGAACTAGAATTTCAGTATATGGAATGAATATTTGATATTTGTATTTATTTATGTTATAATCATATTGAAGTGATGTTATTTAGTTACATAACTATAAAGGAGTGTTATTATGAAGAAGTCTACAATTGTAGCTGAATTTAAAAGTCCCATTGAAAAAGTGTGGGATGTTGTCACAAATAATAATGAATTTGAATGGCGAAGTGATTTATCAAGTATAGTTATTTCGGATAATATAAATTGCTTTACTGAAATAACAAAGGATGGATATGAAACAGAATTTACTATTACGGTTGTGAAAAAACTGGAAAGGTATGAATTTGACATGAAAAACAAAAATATGCAAGGTCATTGGATTGGTACATTTAAGGTGCATAACGGTAAAACTAGAATCGAGTTTACAGAGGAAATTGAAGTTAAGAACTATATAATGAAAGTATTTATAGGTGGCTTTTTAAGAAAGCAACAAGCTCTGTATATTTCTGATCTTAAAAAAGCATTAGGCGAATAAGTACTTACTAAGTAGGATGTTATGGGAGGCGTGTATGTGTGAAGAATGCTACTCTGCAAATAATAGAATAACGCCGTTACTAAATCCAATAGTCTGTTTAGAAAATCATACACAATACATATGTGGCACTTGTGGTCGTTGTATTTGTATTGAATTTGACACGAACCGAGGTTTGCAAAGGTGGAATTTTCCATTCAAGTCATTAGAAACAGCAAAGTTGTATTTAAGAACGGCGGATTATACAACTAAAAAACCATGTGGCATATACGAAATCAAAAACAATAATGGAAGAGTATCGTATAAAATATTTGCTAGTGATGATGATTTTCAAAGTTATCTACAGAAGAATAAAAATAAAACATGTGACACCATGATGAAGTTGTTTTCTACACAAGAATATAAAGAGTATTCACAAACACAAGTGCGAAAATTAAAGGCAGCTGAAGTTCATGATTATTTGTGTGACAAATAGAGTATAATAGAATGCTAATAGTTGATATAATTAAGTTGGAGAAGGAGAGTGAAAACCCTCTTTTTTTTATGCAAAAAATAAAAGAATGGAGGAATAAATATGGCAATAGCCGGTAAGACCGGCAAGGTAGTTGTCGGAGAAAATAAAGTAATAGGTATAAGGAATTGGTAGCTAGAACTTAGCATTGATAGCACGGAGTCCACTAACCCCTGATAATGAAGCAATCTATTAGAATACTTAATAGGCTTTATACTTCGCCCGCAATAACCTTTGCATAGCGGTGCTATGCGTAGAACAGTGCTCCTTGTATATAACTAAAATCATAACTATTATTTGTGTAATAATTATGGGGAAGGCAGCGGTTAGAAAACTAAAAAGCCCAACTGCCAACAAAGGCAGTTGGGCTTAGATGAATTGTATGAACTTGCAATAGTAAAACTAGGAATAGACCCGATAGAGTTGTGGAAGATTACGCAACAAAATTGATTTGCAGTTGATAAGTTTTTTGATTCGAATACATGCAAAGATTGTTATTTAAATTATAGTATGGATTAGTAGTGTGTTTTCTTTATGTTGTAAATTCCAGCATGAAACTATTTCGAATAATTGCAAATGCGTTTCACTTGTTTGCTTGCATTTAGCCAAAATGGTATTGATACTAATCCACCGATGATTTGAGAAACTGGTATAGTTAGAAATACTGCATCAACCCCGATTGTAGGCGTTAATATTGCAAGTAGGGTGATAGGTAATATTACTGATGTTAGTAGCATTATTATTAAAGAGCTGCCTGGCTTATCTAGGCTTGTCATGAACATGCTTATTACAATTGATATCCAACTGAAAAGAAATCCGGGGGCAAATATAATTATAGAACGTCTTGCAATAGCTAGGAGCTCGACTTCATCGCTCGTTGCGAATATTGATGCTAGTTGAGATGGGAAGAAAAAGAATAAACAACAGGATAAAATCGATATGATACTAGCTACAAATAGACTGATGTGAAAGAGGCTTGAAATCCTTTTATATTGTTGAATTCCTAAATTGTAGCTGACTGCAGGCTGTACTGAATTGATCACTCCGTAAATCACAGGAGTGATAAGAGCGTATACATACATAACAATGCTAAAAGCCGCTACATATAGAACTCCGCCAAAATCTAGCAGTATAAAATTAAAAGCCAGAGAGATAACCGAGCTTGAAAGATAGGCGAAGAATTCCGAGCAACCATTATAAAATACTAATAGCATTTCACGAGGACTGACTTTGGGGATAGTAAATTTTAGCGATAATTTATTTGCAACAAATGGAATACTTGCAATCAATGCTCCCAGCGAAGTGCTAGTGGCTGTGGCGTAAGCTGCACCAGCAATGCTTAAATCAAGTACCACGATAAATATATAATTTAATAGTATATTTAGTAATGAAGTAAATATATTCAGCCACATACTGAATGTGGTTTTGCCGCATATTCGAAGGTAATTATCAATTGCAAAGAACACCATTATCAGTGGTAGAAATATCGCAAACGGAAGACAGTATTCAAATGCCAAATTAGAGGTGTATTCATCGGCACCTAAAAGTTGAATTATTGATGTGCCTAAAAAGCCTAGGAGCAAGCCGATAATTGCACCTATGCATATTATTGTCAGTATACTTGCAGAGAACATTCTGTTAGCTTTTGATGTATTGCCTCTGCCTAGTTCAATAGATATATATACCGATGAGCCCGCTCCAACCATTTCACTTATCGCAAAAACGATGAGTATAACAGGCATAATAATGTTGACCGCTGCCATTGCGTCAGCCCCGATAAATTTTCCAATAAATATACCATCAGCGACCGTATTAATAGACGTGAAAAATATTGCAAAAGCACTTGGTATAGCACACTTTATAAATAATCTTTTAGTAGACATTGTTCCGAATGCAGTTTCATTCATAAAATCTCGAACCTCCTTAGCACTTGACTATAATATTGTCATGTGGTATAATATTAGCATAAACTATGACATGGTGTTAGAGTCAAGGATTTTGGAGGAGAAATTGAAAAAATATTTATCTATTGGAAAATTTTCTAAATTGTCAGGTATTTCCGTGCGTTCACTAAGATATTATGAGGAGCTAGGGATATTTAAACCTATGTATGTAGATGCGGAAACGGGATATCGTTATTATCAAATTGAGCAGATGGATGTTTTATATGTTATAATGGTTTGTTTGGAGACAGGTATTCCTTTAAAGGAAATAAAGGGTATGCAAATCGGAAAAAATAGTGATGCAAGTAAGATATTTCTAGAAAAGGGTAGAGAGCTTACACGTCTAAAGATTGAGAAGTGTAAAAGTATAATAAGGAGGCTTGATTCAATTATTGGCAGATTAGATACTGATATGGCGTATGTGAATCAGCAGGGGAAATATGATCAGTATTTTGGTGAAATTGAAGTCGTAGCGGTGTCTTGTAGTAATGTTATTGATGTAGAGGATGAAGAGCAATATAAAAAAGTCTCAGAGTTGTTTATCAATGCTAGTGCGTCAGGAGCTGAGCCGTCGTATTGCACAGGTGGGTATGGTGTTTGCGGTGAGGACGGCATTGATTGGTATGTCTTCGTAGAAACCCTTGGCGAAGAAAAATCTGAGATGTCCATGGTTATACCAAGTGGCATGTATGAATGTATAAATCTGTCAGAGGATGATGTAAGGGAGCATATACGAAAAAGAAGTGAGCGGGGTGAATTTGGATTAGGTACAATTATAGTCTTATATGGTATGTTAGATGAATTTGCTAATGATTCTATAGTGAGGGTGCAAGTTTTGCGAAAATAATTAGTATTCAAAATGTGATAAATTCATATTGAACCAATCACGCACAAATTGTTAGGTATTATAAACTTAGAACATTCGAACCAAAAAGCAATTAATAGTTGAAATACATTTACTGCTTGATAATGATAGAATACAATTGACAACGAAAATGTCTTTTATAGTTTTAATTTATATTAAGATAGAGAAGTGGGCTTTTTGAAAGTGTATGCCTTTTGAGGTTCTATCAATATAGTAGGAATAATATTCTTCGTTATTAAAATTTTTGTAGGTAAATCATTTAGTAGAGTATATTGATAAAGTGTTTCCTATGTCATTTCAGCACTGCTATTGTTTGAAATAGTCTTATTTTTTAAATGACAGATATCTCAGTGTAATTATGTCTTGAAAATGCTAATATGAGTAATGCTAATATTATAAATAAAAGACTGCTAGGACATTTTTATCCTAGCAGTCTTTTCATGTGTGTGTATTTATTTATTGTTTAATAAAGTGACTGCATTCCATGCCAAGGTTGACGAATAGCTTGAATCCTGATTCATAGCAGGATACGTCAGTTTCTATATGGTGTATGTATAGGAGCTCAATTGCTTGTTGAGCTCCTTTAGTTGTTCTTCGTTTAACAAGGGAAGTAGCTTTGCTTTTAGTTCATCGAGTTTTCGTATGTCCTCTTGATACTTTATATCATCGATAACTATATCAGTGCAGTTCATGTTGTCAATATGACCAAAGTAAACTTCTGTTATGGCTAGTTTGTCTGGCTATTGTATATGTATTTTGTGGATGATTTTTATTTGTTGTTTGTGCATTTTATCTTCCTGTGTGCATTTTTATAAAATATGCTTAACATTAATTATTTCTACATGTGCGTTGGTAGATTGTTTTGGAAAAACTCTGTGGGTGTATTTTTATACTTAAGTTTAAATGCATTATAAAAGGTTCTTGTAGTTTGAAAACCAACGGACAAGGCATTATTGCTAAACATTCCGCCATTTTCTAACTGAAGTTCAACAAATGCATTTAAACGTGTAGTATTAATGTAGTCATTGAAAGAACAGTTGAAAGCCTTATTAAAATACTTGGAAATGTACGTTTTGTTGTAGTGTAGGTGATCTGACAGGCTTTCTAAGCTAATCTTATCCTTGAAATTTTGATCTATGTAGTTAATAATGTCATTTGTAAGATCTGCATTATCATTAGTTGCGATTTCTTTAAACTCTGCTAAATGAAGCAATTTACCTAAAACTGCAAGCACTAAAGATGTTTGCTCAAAATGATTCATATCTCCTATATTATGAAACTGTTTTAATGCCTTAAAAACTTCTTTAGAGCCTTTAGTGTTTTTAATGATAGTGTCATTAATGCTAAGCCTTGAAAAATATTTGCTATAATATGAGTAAAATATAGTTGGTATGCATAATACAAGGCAATTTGCGGTAGAAAGCTCATACCCATGTGCCATAAATGGACTTACTATTAATATATCTCCACGATTCAATTGCAGTGTTTCGCTATTGATTTTAACTACTTGAGTGCCGCTTGTGCAGTAGGCTAGCTCTAATTGCTTATGAAAATGCTGGGTACAACAATGCGTTGAATGTATCATGAAAAAAGAATTTTGTTGGTCGCGAATAGCTTCATAATCGCAGTCTTTAAGTTTTGGCATTTTTATCTCCTAGCAGTTAATTTCACGATTATATAACCTAAAAACAAATATTTTTCATGCTTTTGCCAAAGTTTATGTCTTGAAAATGTGACATTATCGTGATATAATGATTATATACTAAAATAGTTAGATTGTCAATACGTTGAGGTGATTATGAAAAAAATTAGACTAGCAATTATTGGTTTTGGTGGCATGGCGGGTCATCATTTTAATGCTATGGTTAAAAGTGGATTGTTCGATATCGTGGGTGCCTATGATATTAATGAGGACTCGAGAATCAATATTGGTAAAATTGGAATTAAGTCATATGATAGTTATGAAAAGTTAGTGAGTGAGCCTAATTTAGATGCTTGTTTGATTGCAACACCTAATGATGTGCATGAGGATTATTTAATTAAGCTTGCTAATGATAAGATAAATGTAATATGCGAAAAACCAGTTACTTTATCAAGCGATAGCCTTTTGCGAATGACTAATGCGGCAAGAGATAATAATATTGTGTTTATGGTGCATCAAAATCGTAGATGGGATACGGATTATCTAATAATAAAAAATATCTATCAATCTAAAGCTTTGGGCGAGATGTATAAAGTTGATAGTAATGTGACTGGTAGTCATGGTATGCCTGGGGACTGGAGAAAGATTAAAGCAAAAGGTGGCGGTATGCTTTTAGATTGGGGAGTTCACCTTATTGACCAGATGTTAATGATGAATGAGTCAAAACTAATAGCAGTAACTGCAAGGGCTAGCTTTGTATATGGATTTGATTGCGATGATGGCGTATATGTTACGCTTGACTTTGCAAACGGAATGCAGGCTAATATTAATATCGATACAAATAAATTTATTGCTACACCACGATGGTATGCTTATGGTCTTGAGGGTACCGCAGTTATTGATGACTGGTCTTGTGGTGGCAGAATTGTTAAAGTTAAAACATTTATTGATAAGCAAAACAAAGGTATAAAGGCAGGTAATGGATTTACTAAGACAATGGCTGATAGAAGTGATTCGTCGACTATAAAAAGCAAACTGCCAAAAGTGGATGTGAATGATTTTGCGTTTTATAAATGTTTTTATGATAGCGTAGTGAATGGTGCTGAGCCTATAATCTCTGATGAAAGTGTAATGCGTTGTATGCTTGCAATGGAGGCTTGTTTTAAGTCTATTGAAGAAAAAAGAACAATTATAGTGGAAATATAATATTAGTACAATTGAAAATATTGTTAATTGATTATTCTTTATCATGATAATTGATTTCATGATGAATAAATATAAATAAAAATTAGGAGAAAATTATATGAATTTAAGTGTATTTAACCCAATATTGAATGATAAGACTTTAGATGAAGCTTTGGCTTATCTATCATCGCATGGAGTTATGAGTGTTGAGCTAGGCTGTGGCGGATTCCCAGGAACTGTTCATGCTGATGCTAAAGTGTTGATAGCTGACGATAAAAAATTGAATGAGCTAAAGGCAACTTTTGATAAGTATAACATGAGTATATGCGCATTATCTACGCATTGCAATCCAGTGCACCCTAATATTGAAGTTGCAAATCAGGCGAGAGAAGATTTTAATAATACTTGTCAACTTGCAAGCAAATTAGGCATTAAGACGATAGTAACTTTTAGTGGCTGTCCAGGTGATTCTGATACAAGTCAACATCCTAACTGGGTTACTTGTTCATGGCCTGATGATTTCGCTAAGGTTTTGGAATATCAATGGAATGAAAAGTTGATCCCATATTGGCGTGAAGCTTGTGATTATGCTAAGTCTTGTGGCGTTGAGAGAATTGCCTTAGAGATGCATCCAGGGTTCTGCGTTTATAACCCTGATACTTTATTAAGGTTGAGAAACGCTGTGAGTAATATGATAGGTGCAAACTTCGATCCATCGCACCTTATTTGGCAAGGAATAAATCCTGCTGATGCTATTAGATACTTAGGAGATTGTATTTATCATTTTCATGCTAAGGATACTAAGATTGATGTTAGAAATAACAGTGTTAATGGCGTTTTAGATACTAAATCATATACGGATGAGATAAATCGTAGTTGGGTATTTAGAACTGTAGGTTATGGTATGGAAGAGAGTAAGTGGAGAGAGATAATATCAATGCTTGCTAAGGTAAACTATAAATATGCTATTTCTATAGAGCATGAGGATAGCTTGATGACGGCAAATGAAGGTCTAGAGAAAGCAATAGCTTTCTTGCAAAATATAATGATAAAAGAAGGTAAACCTGATTCTATCAGCTGGGCATAATCTAAGGTGTCAATCAATTGATAAATCAGTCAAAAATAAAGCTATATAGTATTAAAATAATTATTTGCACATTAAATCAGTATTGTGCATGATAGATTGTGCCATATAAGGTATGAGATTTTGTAGAAAATAAGGAGTTAAAATGTTAAAAGTAGGTTTAATAGGTTGTGGAGGGATTGGTACAACAGTTCACATCCCCGCATACAATATGCTAGATAATATAGAAGTGGTTGCATTATGTGACATTAATGAGAGTAAATTTAAAGATGTATTAGCAGATTTAAAAAACAAACCAGTATGCTATACTGATTATAAAGAGATGATAGAAAAGGAACAGTTAGATTTTATTGATATTTGTACTCCTAACTATTTACATGCAGAAATAGCTATATATGCTATGGAGCATGATGTGCATGTCTTTTCAGAAAAGCCTGATACTATAACAGTTGAAAAGGCTATGATGATGAAAGAAGCTCAAGAGCGTACAGGTAAGCATTTGATGGTTATGAGAAATAACCGTCACAGATTTTCTTCAAAAGAGTTAAAACAGAAAATAAAGAATGGCGAATTTGGTGACATTTATGCAGGTAGATGTGGTTGGGTACGTAGACGTGGAATACCTGGTAAGGGTGGCTGGTTCACTACTAAAGAGCAGTCTGGTGGCGGTCCACTAATTGATCTAGGCGTGCATATTATCGATCTTACGATGTATTTAATGGGTAATTTTAAGCCTGTATCTGTATCGGGTAGCACTTTTACTAAGTTTGCTAACAGTGAAGAAGCTGATAGTGTACATAGTTCATTTGGTGATAAAATTGATGGTGGATCATTCGACGTGGAAGATTTAGCAATGGGATTTATAAAATTCGAAAATGGTGCATGTATGCAGATCGAATTCAGTTGGGCATCAAACATAGCTGAAGAAAAAACATTTATCGAGTTGAGAGGTGAAAAACTCGGTGTAGAGTGGCTTGGAGATACTTATGAAATATTCGATGGAACTGAAAGTAAAGCATCGGCTGTTAAAAAAGAGAAAGCACGTCAAATTAAAAACACTAAAAATGGTCATTTAGAAAATATTAGGCACTTTAGTGCTGTTATTGAAGGCAAAGAAGATCCAGATTTTGTTATGGATCAAGGCGTAAATATGATCAAAATATTAAGAGCTATTTACAAATCAGCTGAAACTGGTAGGGAAGTACTTCTATAATAGTATCCGACTTATAATAATAATTACATAATTAAAGCACTGAAACATTAAGTTTCGGTGCTTTTTTAGCTTAATAATTGCAACTTATATTAGCTTAATAACTAAATGAATTACTAGCGTTAATTATAGATAATTGGCATTTATGGTTTTTAATTATGCATTAATATTGCTAATGGTTAAGAATGCAAAAAAACTGCCAATATTTACAAATTTATTAAATAAATTTTATGCACTTTTAACCTGATTCTTTTAAGTGAATTTGCAATCATAAATGTTTGTAAATTTAACTTTACAAACATGCAAAATCAGATTTTCCTTAGTTATATTATAATATTAAGATATAAATCAATTAAAATATATAATAATCTTAAGAAAATTATATATGCATTTCATTGTTAAATTATAAACGAGTTTTTTTAAGTAACTTTGTCGCATAAAGTGGAAAAAGTACTAAAATGAGGTATTGACACCTTAAAAAATTGATGATATAATTATCTTGCTTAAACGATTAAGTTGAGCAAATATAATAACTGGGAGGATTTATTATGAAAAGAGGGAAAATTTTAGCATTGCTACTTATGGTAGTGCTAACACTAACACTGGGCTTAACTGCAGTCAGTTGTTCTAAAGCTGCTGATGATGCAGCTACATTTAAAGTTACATTCAAAAATGGTGATTCCGTTTTGAAGACAGATGATGTTGTATCAGGTAAATTGGCTACAACTTATACACCAGAGGTTGAGGGCAAAAACTTCATATCATGGCATTCATCACCTTCATTAACACATAAGTTTGATTTCACTAAACCTATAACTGCTGATATATCAGTGTTTGGTAAGTTTTCTACAAAATCAGACGTAATGGATGATAGGGATTTCTATATCGTTGGTGCAGGAACAAGTAAAGTTCTATCTACTAGTGACTGGGGGCTTAACCTTGGTGCAGAGCATAAGCTTGTAAAAGCTACTGAAAGCAATACTTATTCTCTTACACTTGATATAGCTAAAGGAGATGCTTTTCAATTCGCTATTTCATCAACTTGGATGAACAAGCGTGGATTCGGATATTTAGCTGAAACTAAACTTGATGGAGTACCTCATTTCTCTGCTAGTGGTGGATTAGGTGATGTTACTGATAAAGGTAAAAATATCGACTGTGTTGTATCAGGAAATTACACAATTGAATTAAATACTAATCCCGTAGATGATTTCTATGATGTTGATAATCCAGAGTATAAAGAAGAAACTAAAGAGGTATTTAACATGTCTAATGTTGATACAATTACTTGGGTAAGAAATGGTGACATGGTAGAAGTTCCTCAAGTTGTAACTGATTACTATATTAAGGGATCAGGAATAACTAATTGGGAGAACTCAAATCATCCAACTGTTAAAATGGCAAATACTGATGGACTTTATACTTTAAGTGTTTATTTAAATAAAGATGAAGAGTTTATGTTCAGAACTACTAATACTATCGGAGTAAATGTAGGCGAGGGTACTGTTTATGTTAATCACACAAATATTGCCGCAACTGATGCAGCTAGTTTAGCTTTAGTGACAGGTCTTGTAAATAAAAACATGGTAGCGAATGCTTCAGGTATGTATACATTTACTATAGATACTACTAAAGATGATAGTCCACTTAGAGTAGCTATGGCTACTGCTGAGGTAGCAAAAGCAGATTATTATCTAAAAGGTACATACGGTGGTGGAAACTGGGATCAAGACTTTAAAGAAGAATTTAAATTCGTTGAGACAGTAGCTGGTAGTGGTGTATACGAAATCAAAAATGTAGTATTGGCTGAAGGTGAAGAGTTTATGATAAGCTCATACAAAGTAGGTTCTACAGAAACAGGTAAATATGATACACCAAGTTGGAATGGATTAGGAAATTTCAACAGTAGTTATTTAGCAACTAAATTAATTAAAACTGGTGAAGATGCAGATGGAAAACCTATTTTTGACAAAACATTTGAGAATTTTAATGCTACAAGCACAACAAATTTAAATTTTAATGTTAATACTGCAGGTACATATGACATATCTTACGATTCATATTCAGATTTAATTACAATAACAGCTTCTAAAGCATAAAAAATTAAAATCATACAAATCAAGTTATAAAAAAACAAGGGAGCATTTAAAATACTCCCTTGTATATTATAAATAAATATTAAAATATTTAATAAGTTATTTAATTTTAATCTAATCTATAATGTATCATTCAATCCAAAAGCGATTATATGGTCAAAATATGGTGACTGGTAGGTAAATCTTTATCAAGAACCTGTTCAATAGTATCAATAACAGCTTTTACTTTTGAATCAGTATTTTTATTAATAAAATATGCATTTTTAATTTCTAGACTATTCATTAAATCAAGAATAAAATTGCCGATAATAACGGGGTTGCAATTGCGTAACTTTTCTATATTAGCGATAATATCCTTGCTTGAAGATACAAATACTACATCGTCGAATATGTTTAGGATATGTTCCCTAAGCTCAATGTTATGAGTGTTTGGGATAACTAATGTTAATTTTTCAGAATTAAAATGTTCTTTTGCCAAATTAAAATATTTAATATAATCACAATTAATTTGATAAAAAAGTTCGAGTGGGTTGTTGATCAAACAATCTACAGCAAGAATGGGTGCTAGACTTGCATCTGCGATCTTGTTGAACATAGACGAAGATACATTATAAAGTATTATTGCATCATTTGCTCTAGTATCTTTAAAGTCGGATAAATGAATAACGTTAAATAATTTATTAGATGTATTAAAATTCTTTAAACATAACTGTATAAATTCAGATATTTCACAAGCGTCAATAGGCGAGTAAATATCAGTAAATATGCCAATATTGCACGATCCACCTGAAACAAGTGAATATGCATTATTGTTGCGTTTGTAACCTAGTAGGTTAGCTATTTGTAAAACTTTTTTGCGTGTCTCATCACTGATTTTTTGATCAGTTCTGTTATTTAGCACATAGGAAACTGTGGCTATAGACACTTTAGCATCTCTTGCTACGTCTGTAATTGTTGTGTTTTTCATGTAAACATTATATCTAAAATTAATAATTTTGTCAAGCTTTCTTTAAGCATGAAAGCGTAAATCTACATAATCAAGGAGTAAACTATGATTAAAAACGAGAGTGCTATATTGCATATTTCACATTCTAACTATTCTTTTGCCCTAAGTGAAGACACTGTTGGTCTTCGTATTAGATTAAGTAAGCAGGAAGAAATAGAGGGAATTAATGTAATATATGGTTGTAAATATGAGTTTCAAACTAAGCAAAGCAGTGCACAAATGATGAAAAGTTGTGAGGATGAATTATATGTGTATTACACTGTAGTACTAAAATTAGATGATAAGCGTCTAGCGTACGTGTTTGAGATTGCTGCTGGAGGCGTAAAATACTTCTTCAGTGAGGATGGATTGACTAGTAATTACAATTACAATTTGAGCTATTTTAATTTCTTCCAAATTGCATACATTAATAAGATTGATGTAATGCCTCAGGTTGATTGGACTCAGGAAGCGGTATTTTACCAGATTTTTGTGGATAGATTTGATATTGGTAGTAAGGATAAGGATACTAGCTATATTGATATGTCATGGGGTGGAATTCCTGAGTCAAACAATTTTGCAGGTGGAGATATAAGAGGAATTATCAATAGGCTTGACTATATTCAAGGATTGGGAGCGAATGTTGTATACTTAACTCCAATTTTCGAGTCAGTATCTAATCATAAATACGACACTATAAGTTATTATAATATTTCTGATCAGTTCGGTAATCTAGATGACCTAAAAGAATTAGCTAATAAATTGCATGCTAGAGGAATGAAATTAGTACTTGATGCAGTATTTAATCATAGCAGCCATTTAGGTGTTGAATTTCAAGATGTAATTAAAAACGGACGCAAATCAAAATATTTTGACTGGTTTATCATACATGGTGATGAAGTCGATATAGAAAAAAGTAATTATGAGATGTTTGCATCTTGTTCATATATGCCAAAGTGGAATACTTCAAATGTAGAAGCTCAAAACTTCTTGATTGAAATAGCTAGGTATTGGACAATTGAGCTTAACCTTGATGGTTGGAGACTTGATGTTGCTGACGAGATCTCAGAAGTTTTCTGGCGTGAGTTTAGGCTTCAGCTTAAAAGAATTAGCCCTCAAGTGATGATACTTGGTGAAAACTGGCATAATGCAAATCAGTCTTTACAAGGTGACCAGTTTGATGGTATAATGAATTATGCTTTCACTAAAGCTAGCATTAGTTTCTTTATTGACAGAGAGTATGGACCTTTGAAATTTGCACATCGTCTAAACGGATTGCTTATGCGTAATAATGATAATGCAAATGCTATGATGTTAAATTTACTTGATTCACATGATACGCATAGATTTCTTACGCAGGCTAAGGGATCTAAAAGTAAACTTTTATCAGCGTTCGCAGTACAGATGTTTTATATTGGCATGCCGTTTATATATTATGGCACTGAGCAAGCAATGTTGGGTGGATATGATCCAGATTGTAGACGTACTATTGAATGGGACGAGTCAAAATGGGATATGCCATTTATGACAGAATTTAAAAATTTAGTTGCTCTAAGACAAAATAATCTAATAAAAGGAGGAAGTATAGAGATAAAGGAGCAAGATAATCTTCTTGTGATAAGAAGATTTGATAATGATAATTCAATATCGTTATATGTTAATAATACAGATATTGATATAGAGATTGCTAATGGAAATTCAAAAATCAATATTTTAGCAAATAATTATCATATTCTATAAGGGGGAATATTATGAAAAAGACAATCAAAGTTTTAAGTATTATGATTGTGTTGGCTATTAGTTTGAACATGCTTGTTGGATGTAATGTCGATGAGCTACGAGCAAAATACAGTCATGCAACAACTTTTAAGCGATTTTCTGGTGAATTAGAGGAAAATGTAACATTAAGAGTGTTAGATAACGATACAGCATTAAAACAAGGATATTTTGATGAACTTATTGAAGCATTCAATAAGAAATATGAGGATAAAGGAATAGTTGCAGTAGATGCGAATATGGATTCTTACTCAGATCTAGCAAATGACGGACCGTATGGTTATGGTCCTGATGTATTGTATCAAGCGAACGATGTATTAATGAAGTATGCAACTTCAAAACATATATTGCCATTGCCTATCGAGAAATTAGATTGTTACGGTCAAGTTTCTGAAAAGGCTTGGGATGCATATAAAACTACTATTAATAGCAAGGAATATACTTGTGGTGTTCCGGTTAATATTCAAATGCCGATGCTATATTATCGCAAAGACATGTTGCCAGCAGACTGGCAGAGTTCTTGGGATAAAAACAATAATGAAGTGCCTGATATGTTAGAGAGTTGGACTGAAATGTATGCTTTTAGTAAGGAAATTAGACAGCTTGATGATGATAAATATGGTTACATGAAGTCATTGTTCGATCCGTTCTTTTCACTTGGTTACATGCTTACATATGGCGGATACATATTTGGAGAAGATAATTCAGATCCATCTGAAATAGGTCTAGCTGCTGGAAATGCGGAATTGGGTATTCAAATGATTATGCAATTGGCTACAATCATGAATGAAGAAGCTACTGATGATACTATTACACTTAATGCATACTCTAAGATGGCTAAAGGTGAATATTTCGCTACAATGACTACTCCGGACGTATATAGTATGTTTATAAATCAATTTGCAATGGAGAAGGAATCTGACGGCATGAGCAAGGCTGATGCACTTAAATATGCTGAAGAAAATTTACTTATGACTACTATCCCTACTTCACCATTAAGTGGTGATCTAACTGATAGAGATGGCGAGCAAATCGGTAGTAAGATTGTTGGTGGTATAAATGGATATGCAATTTCATCTTATACAAAATCTCCTGTTGCTAGTTTAGAATTTGTTAACTTTGCTACAAATTATGATAATGTAATGCAAAGAAATGAAATGTTAGGAGTTGTTCCTGCAAGACTTGATGCTGTAACAGCTTTAGGTGGAATGGAATTAAATGTATATGAGTTTCTTGAGGATGGCGATTTAGTTATAATGCCTTCAATAGAAGAAATGGCACAATTTTGGCCACCAATGCAAACATTCTTATCTGACGTGGTAATGGATGCTTTCAGAGATGAAAATAAAAGAAAGTTTTCTACATTAACACTGATGAAAGAAGGGCTAAACAAAGTAAGTAAGCAAATCTTTGATGCGATATACACGTTGAAGTGATGAAAGGGGGACAGTCATGTCTACAAAACTTAGTCTTAAAAGTAAGACGAAAAAAATTGGCAATGATGTGAAAGAAAAGTTCAGTAAAGAGCACATGAAAGAGAGTTTTGAAAACAAAAAAGAAGAAGTTGCAGTTAAAACTGTATACAAACGAGATAATATAAAACACTTTTTTCAAACAGCTAATTCTAATGTATTTGCTTCAATGTGTTTAATGGGGTTAGGTCAGCTTATGTATAAGCAGATCGTAAAAGGACTTATATATTTAAGTTTTGAAATACTTAGCATAGTTTACTTTGTTATGTATGGAGGTAAAGCAATATATAATTTCTTCACTTTAGGTCTTATCACTGGTGATCCTTGGCTAGAAATAGCGGGTGATAACTCGGTAGTTATGATGCTTATGGGTATCTTAACATGGTTTATAGTAGTATTAACTATTGTAATGTATTATACTAATATCAAGGATGTTTATAACACCCAGATACGTGTATTAAAAGGTGGTATGCCTGAAAAAATTGGAGAAAGTCTTGCTCAATTAGCAGATAAAAAATTCTACAAAACCATTCTTGCATTGCCTTTAATCGGCGTATTGATATTCAATGTATTACCGATAATATTTATGATATTAATTGCTTTCACTGATTACGGCGGCGATATTGTTCCGCCAGAGCTTATTAGCTGGGTTGGTTTAGAGAACTTTGAAAAGTTAGCGACACTAGGAGAAATTGCTCCAACATTCTTAAAGATTTTATCTTGGAATCTATTATGGGCATTCTCATCTACTTTCATAAACTATGCGTTGGGGCTGGGTCTTGCAATATTGCTGAATAAGAAGTGTGTTAAAGGTAAAGCAATTTGGAGAGGATTCCCGATTTTAGCTTATGCAATACCAGGATTCATTACATTAATAGGCTTTAAATTCATGTTCTCAGTAGGTGGACCGATAAATCAGATAATTTCGGATGCTGGAGGCGATGTAATAAGCTTTTTAGGTATTGATGCAAAGTGGACTGCAAGAGCAATAGGTTTAGTAGTTAATGCTTGGATTAGTGTTCCTACAATAATGCTTCTTACAACTGGTATTTTGTCTAATATGAATACTGATTTATATGAAGCAGCAGAGATCGATGGCGCTAGTAAAAGAAAGCAATTTTTCAAAATTACTTTGCCTTTCGTAATATTCTCAACTACACCAGTACTTATTAGTCAGTTTATTGGTAACTTTAATAACTTCGGTATATTCTATTTCTTAAGAGGTGGATTAACTCTAGACGGATATTTCTTAGCTAGTGATACTGATTTGCTTATTAACTGGCTATATAACTTATCTATAGATAATAATTATTATGCAATTGGCGCAGCTATAAGTTTAGTTATATTTATTATTACTTCAGCTGTTTCACTGGGCGTATATGTACGTTCAGATGCTTATAAGAAGGAGGACACGTTCAGATGATTAAGAAAAATAGTAAGAATGTTAAACTTAAAAGAGCGGCAAGTACTAGTTTGACTTATGCAATATTAATTGGTGTTTCAATTGTATTCTTGTTTCCGTGCTTGTGGCTTATACTAGCGTCATTCAGTAAGTCTGGTAGTATATATTCTTTTGATGGTTTTTTCCCTTCGGAGTTCAGTTTTGATAGTTTTATAACTTTGTTTACTGATACTTCAAGTTCAGGTTATAATTATCCAAAATGGTTCTTAAATACTTTATTTATTTCTGTAATGTCTTGTATTTTCAGTACATTATTAGTAATAGCTACTGCATATACTGTTTCAAGATTTGAGTTTAAGGCGAAAAAGCCTTTAATGAAAACCACATTAGTATTAGGAATGTTTCCATCGTTTATGGGTATGACTGCAGTGTATATCTTAATGACTCAATTCAATTTAGTAAATAGTCATTGGGGCTTAATATTGATTTATAGCTGTGGTGCGCCGATGGGGTATCTAGTTCAAAAAGGATTTTTTGACACTATACCGACATCAATTTACGAGGCGGCTAGAATAGATGGTGCAAGCAATGCTAAAGTGTTTAGAACTATTACACTACCTCTTTCAAAACCAATTATAGTTTTCACTGCGTTGACATCGTTTACTTGGCCGTGGAGTGACTTTATTCTTCCAAAGCTTTTGCTTAAAGAGAAGGATATGTACACTGTTGCTGTAGGTCTTATGAATTTGGGAGAAACTGAATTTTCACGATTTGCAGCAGGTGCAGTATTTATTGCAGTACCTATAGTAATTTTATACTTTTTCTTGATTAAGTATATGATAAGCGGAATGACTGCTGGTGCAGTTAAGGAATAGGAGTATAATTATGGCAAAGGTAATTTTAGAAAATATTTATAAAGTATATGATAGAAAAATAAAAGCTGTAAATAACTTCAATCTAGAAATAGAGGACAAGGAGTTTGTGGTATTTGTTGGTCCATCAGGTTGTGGTAAATCAACGACTCTTAGAATGATAGCTGGATTAGAAGACATTACATCAGGCAATATATATATTGGCGATAAGTTAGTAAATGAGACGGAGCCAAAGGATAGAGACATATCAATGGTGTTCCAAAACTATGCACTTTATCCACATATGACGCTGTATGAAAATATGTCGTTTGGATTGTTAAATAAAAAAGTGCCGGCTGATATCATAGACGCTAAAATAAAAGAAGCAGCGGAAATACTGGGCATAACTGATTTGCTAGAGCGTAAGCCTAAAGCACTGTCGGGTGGTCAACGTCAAAGAGTTGCACTTGGTAGGGCAATAGTGAGAGATCCTAAAGTTTTCTTGCTTGATGAGCCACTATCTAACTTAGATGCGAAGCTTCGTGTGCAAATGCGTTCGGAGATCGCTAAATTACATAGAAAGTTGGAAACGACTTTTATTTATGTTACTCATGATCAAACGGAAGCTATGACAATGGGAACTCGTATAGTTGTTATGAAAGATGGATTTATTCAACAAGTCGATACACCATCAAACCTTTATGAGCATCCAGTAAATGAATTCGTTGCAACTTTCTTAGGTTCTCCTCAAATGAACTTGTTCGAAGTGATGTTGATTGATGATGATGGCAGTTTGTATATCGAATTTGGCGAAGGTGGCAAACGTTTCTTAGTTCCAGATTACAAGCGTAGACAATTAGTAAGCGAAGAATATATCGGACAAAAAGTAATATTTGGTATGCGACCAGAGGATATTGACGAAGATGGAGATAGAAATTATTCAATTAATGTAGACGTAGAAATAATCGAAAAATTAGGTAGCTCTACACTTACATATTGCCATATCGCTGGTAGAGAGGATTACACAATTGCTACATTTGATGCACAAACTAAAGTGCGTTTAGATGATAATATCGAAATGTTCTTTAATATAGATAGAATGCATTTATTCTCTAAGGATGACAGTATGTCATTATTTAGAGTGCCACTGGTAAACTATTTAAATGTTGCAATTGATCAATTACCAGATAGTGTATCTAAGCGTAGTGTTCAAGAATTGTCTACCGAAACTTTAGTTGGTTTTAACCCTGACAAAATAAAGTTCGAAAAAGATGACAATTGTCTAAAGCTTGATTATACTATCACGGCAGTAATCGACCATTCTGCATACAAAGTGTTATATGGATTGTGTGGAGGTGAAAGACTTATAGCAAAGACTACTATGGATTTTGAGAATAAAATCCAAGATGTTAGTATATATATTAACGCTGATGATATTTCCATTTACGATAAACAAACTTTATATAAGCTTACAAGTGATAAATATTTGGATTGCGTATTGCATGAAGGAGTATTCTCTCAAGTTGGCAAACACCCATATATTATTGATGCAGATGTTAGAGACAAGAAAGACGGTGTTTGTGCTACTATTCAAAGTTTCGATATGCTAGGCGACAAAATGATTCTTAATGTAAAACTACAAAAGAGTGGTAAGTTATTATCATACTTAGTGAATACAGATGATTCAATATATGTAACAATGCCACTTTATTTTAAACGCATCAAGAAAAAGAATGGAGCAGTTACATTAATAGCTGAAGATAATAACGACACGATAATTGATGGTGCAGCCAGCTCTCGTATAGATGATAACGAGGAAATAAATAGCAAGGTTGATATTGTTGATGATAATACTAATAAAAATCAAGATATTGTAGATCAAGAAATTGATGACATCGGTCAGGTAGATAGTAATCTATAAAATGACCATTTAATTAACTCATAATTCCCCTTTATATATCATAGCTATTCGAGTAATACTCGAGTGGCTATGATTTTTTTCATGCACCATATATTAATATCGGCTGAATGTGTATAATAGATACAATAAAATTCATTATAGAGATACTGAGCATGATTTAATTAGCTCAAATTTTAAGTTGAATAAAATTAATAGAATTATTCAAAATAGTTAATCGAAATATAAGTAAGAATACAAATTATATAAAGGAGGATATATGAAATTAAATAATAGAAAGTTACACCTACAATAAAAGCAAAAAGCTAGCTATAATTGAAATTTCTGAAAGTGTAAAATAAATTGGTGAGCAAGCGTTTTCTAAATGTTCGCTAGTTGTGGCAGTTTTACATAGTGGTGTCGAAAGTATAGGAATTATTCGTTTTATGACAATTACTTTATGAAAAACTAGGGCTTGCTAATAGAGTAATAAATATAGGTGTGAATAATGTTAAATATTCTAATAGGATGGTTGTATATTCTGAGTCGCTTAATCCTAAGCCGGGTTGGGGTTTGAATTGGTCAGAGAAAATTATATTGCGTGGGGTAGAACCTTGACTATGGATGATGTTTTGAATAATTAAAAATATTGTTCAAACACTTAATCATGCTAATTATCTTAGTCACTACTTAATGTTGTGGTGCTTTTTTAATGTGCTAATATTTGATTGAAATCCATAGTAAAACATTACAGTGATTTAGTCTATAGACGCATATTAAAATATTGCATTATATTTCAATTTATGTTATAATAACACCATATAAAATATTGTATTTACAAATATAAGTTTTTGAGGTGGTGAATAATGATAAAGATTGCAATATGCGATGATGAAAAATACATGATTGATGACATCAGTCTTAGAATAATGGATTATTTTGAAAATGATAAAGAGAAGTTTGAGCTGTTTGAATTTAACAACGGCTCAAGCTTTTTGTCGTTCTATAATGAAGAAGGTAAGCCGGATATCGTTTTTATGGATATAGAAATTGGTGATGATAATGGTATTGATATTGTATCTAAAATTCGTGAAATTGATGAGAATGTAATAGTAATATTTGTGACAAGTCATGATAATTACGTAAACAAGGCATTTAAGCTAGGAGCTTTCCAATATTTATCAAAGCCTATTGATGATAAATTGTTCAATGAAGAAGTTGCTAGGTCGATTAAGTTTTTGGAAACTTCAAATAAAGAATGTGTCATAAAAAGTGAGGGGAAATGCTTAACTTTAAGATATAAGGATATATATTGTTATGAGATGCGTAAGGGAAAGATTTATCTTCATCTAAAAAATAGGTGTTATTTAATAGACGAAAGAATTACAATTGTTAAAATTGAAAAAAACCTAAAAGCATATGATTTTATTAGAGTTGAGCAGGGTAATGTAATAAACATGAGCAAAATTTTTGAGATTGGCTTAAGTAATTTAAAACTTGATAATGAGCAATCCATACCACTAAGTCGCAAAAATAGAATGTATTTGCTTGATGAATATAATAAATTTTTGCTGAGGAGAAGAGTATGAGTGTTGAACAAATTATAATCAATTTTTTAGGCACAGTATTCGAGATAATAATATTAAACTTATTATTTAGTATTATTGCAAAAAGAGTAATTAAAAAAAATACATTATAATCGGTAGTGTAATGTATGTGTTAGTTGGTGCAGTATTCGGATATTTTAGCACATTTTTCTGGGTAAATATGATAGATAATATCATATTCGAGTTTGTATTTTCATTTTTGTATAGCATGAAATTGTACAAGAGAATAATCGGTTCAATAGGAATCAGTGCTGCATTTATTAGTTGTGAAATGATAATGGGACAATTAGTATCTATAGTGTTAGGGATAACTGTTGAAGTTGCAAGAGACAATATTTTCATTATGATATTTGGATTGTTGGGGTCTAAGCTACTTGTCTTTTTTATTGTGCTAATTATTAGAAAATTTTTTAGTAAGGAAACAACTAAGTTATCTAAGAGTTTATATTCATCAATTGTTTTGATTCCAATATCTACATTAGTTATAGTATTATCATTAGGACAATTTACAATGGAAATTGAAAACAGACCATTAACTATAATGATGATGTGTGGTGTGATTGCAATAATTTTTTCTAATATAATATTAATGTATGTAATCGAAAAACATAAAGAAGAGGCTGTAAAAATGGTAAAAAAAGACTTTGTAAATATTCAGCTTGAGAACGAGATTGAGCAGTATGGTGAACTTGTTGAGAAGTACAAGTTTAACAATAAGAAAATGCACGATATAGACAACCAACTTACAGCATTAAAAGGAATGGGTTATGGTGAAACTCATAATATTGCACTTAGGGAGGTTGAACTGGTTGTGAGTAGTGCTAGAAGTGTTGTGTATACAGGCAACAACTCATTAGATGCACTTTTAAACAATAAGATTGATAAAATCAAAAATGAAGGCATTGAACTGTCTTGCAAAGTATTTTTGTCTGACAAGAAAATTAACAATGTAATGGATATCTGCGTTCTTTTAGGTAATATTCTCGATAATGCGATTGAGGAGTGCCAAAGAATAGATAATAATGAGAAACAAATAATGATAGATATACATGACATTAATAATTTACATCAAATTATTGTCAAAAATAGTAAACGTGCGACATTAAATACAATTGGCACATCAAAGAAGAATAAACAAAAGCATGGATATGGAACAGCCATAATAGATGAGATTGTGAAAAAACATAACGGTTCTATTAATATGGAAATAAGTGAGGAAAATTATCAAATCAGTATATTGCTAGAAAAATAATTACCAAATAATGCAAATACACTACCAAATAATACAAAACTAAAAAAAGACGATTAAAATGTGTTATCTTAAGATAGGAGGCAATTATGCTTAGTAAACTATCGAAAAAGATAACGCATTTTTATTTTTCTAAAGAAAAAATTGATGACTCGGAAATCGAAATATATGAATATTGTTTTGAAATAGTTTTTGCGAGTATTATCAATCTTTTGGTTGTAATATTAATAGGATTCGCGTGTCAAAAATATATTGAGACTATATTATTTATAGTATGTTTTTTAACACTGCGCCAACTTGCAGGTGGTTATCATGCGGATACACATTTCAGATGCGTAGTAACTCTCATATTTGTACTTGTTCTTTATTTAGTGATGATTTACTTCGTTCCAATAAAAGCAATTGATATTATTAATTATTTTGCCTTATTGTTGGTATTGCCAATAATTGCAATTGTAGCACCGATAGATCATCCAAATAATCAGTTAAGTAAAAAAAAATGTCTAAAGGAAAATTGTTAAGCATATTATTTGTTGCGACATGCTTGGTTATAAGCACAATACTTGGATATTATAATTATACAATAATATCATTTTCAATTGTTTATCCGATATCAGCAGTATGCATTTCTTGTATTGCTGGTTTGATAAAAAATAAAATAAATTTATACAAAGGAGGTCGTCATGGAGAAGAAGAAAACAACTAATGTTATTTTAAAAATGACAAGAAGTATTGGTAATCAATCAACAAAGAATTGTTGGGGTTGGTTTTGTCAACCAAAAGTGCCAGTGAGCATGAAAAAGAAAAAAAGTAGTACTATTTATGCAAAGAACTAATCATAGTTAATTAGACATAATAACTTTAAAAAGTAAGTTATGTTAAAATGACTTTAATATTTGGTATTGCAAAGAGTGGTAATGTATGGTATAATATGGCTATATTAACAATTTGATAATAAGTCATGTTCATTAATACATTATCTCCATAGTCAGTAATGACTTAGCGTATGAAAAAAATACTTTCCATATTAAGATAGGAGAAAATAAAAATGACAAACGCAAAGAAAATAGCAAATAAAGTAGTGATAGCATTACTTGCATCAATAATAATAGCTTTAAGTTTTGCGGTATTTGGGTTATGCTTTAATAATACAAATGAGATAACAACAAATAGCCTTAACAATGTAACAAATTTTACGAATAATCGTGATAGCGGTGTAAGACTCTATAACGATGATGATTTTGAATTTATTTATAATATTAGTAAAGATGTGCTTGAGAATAATAATATTAGTGAATCAATCTCAAAAACTAAAATTTATGAAAATGGCGTGGAGACAGAAAGTGTTAATTACAAATTGGTAGAGGTTTCAACTTATAGTTTTCTAAATGGAAAGTCTATTAAATCAGGCAGTATTTATGCAAATCCATGTGTAACAGAAAAAACAATTTTGACTAAATTATCAAATATTTATAATCAAATTCTTTCTGGTGAATACTTTTACGGACATAATGCGAATTCTAGTTCAAGATTACAAGGAGAGTTTAGTAAAGATGCTAATTGGAACCTTATAGGAGAGAGTAAAGTTGATGCGATTTTAGAGTATGATAATACAGATTATGGAGATTTTTCAGAATGGAGATCAGTGTTTGAATTAAGTAATGCAACTAACGCATCGTATTTTGCAATGGTCAATGAGTCGTATATAATCCCAGATTCTTATAAAACAGATTTTAGAAGTGAAAAACTTGTTTATAAATGTGCACCACTAGACGGTGCACCGTTAGAATTAAGAAATTATGCTCCTAAGATGAAGGGGGCAGAGAGTACCGTATCTTATTCTGTAAGTGCCGGAGGTGCAATATCTTCGTCAGGAGGGTCATTATCTAGTTCAATAAGTACATCATATTCTGCATTAGTTAGTTCTCCCAAAATAACGGATAATGGTAATATGTCTAAAAACTATGGTGAAGTTTTATTTAATTATTTAAACCCAACTAAAAACTCAGGACAGTATTATGAATATAATATAGCGCAATCATACCAGTCAAGTTCTTTCATATTTAAATCTGATTTAAGTAGAGATCAAATCGTAATAAATAATGATAGAACAATTGGTATCTTTAGAGACGGCTTTTGGTCTAATACATTAGTCAATTTTAATTTAGATGGCTCTTTAACAATAAATAGGTAATTTGATTTATATATAAATTATTTAGAATATAAGTGTATTGATTTAGAATATAAACAATTTAGGAGGATATATGAAAATAAAAAAAATACTAACAGTGATTAGCGTGTTGATTTTAGTGATTACATTTACGACCATCTTTGCATCTTGCACTGAGGTAAATCAAGATGTAAGTTTAGTCGAAGTTACATTTGAAGGGTATGAACACAATGTAATACACACTACAAATATAAATACTATTGTAAAGAAACCATTAATTGACCCAGTTAAAGAGGGGTACAGGTTTCTGGGATGGTATTACTGTGATGTGGAGTGGGATTTTGCTGTAGATATTGTCGAGACTGACTTGACACTAGTTCCTAAATGGATGAAATTTTCATAAACTATAACTTTATTTTTAATCTAAAATATATCATTAATCAAAGTTCATTTAAGTAATGTTATCGATAATGCGATTGAGGAGTGTGAAAGAATGCAGAATAGAGAGAAATATATTATGATAGACATACATGACATTAATAATTTACATCAAATTGTTGTAAAAAACAGCAAACGTGCTAAGGTGGAAACAAGTGGCACATCAAAAAATAATAAACAAAAGCATGGATATGGAACAGCCATAATAGATGAGATTGTGAAAAAATATAATGGTTCTATTAATAGGGAAATATGTGATGAAAATTACCAGATCAGTATATTGCTGGGAAAATAATTACCAAATAATGCAAATACACTACCAAATAATACAAAACTAAAAAAAGACGATTAAAATGTGTTATCTTAAGATAGGAGGCAATTATGCTTAGTAAACTATCGAAAAAGATAACGCATTTTTATTTTTCTAAAGGAAAAATTGATGACTCGGAAATCGAAATATATGAATATTGTTTTGAAATAGTTCTTTCGAGTATCATCAATCTTTTGTTTGTAATAATAATAGGATTCGCGTGTCAAAAATATATTGAGACAATATTATTTATAGTATGTTTTTTAACACTGCGACAACTTGCAGGTGGTTATCATGCAGACACTCATTTTAGATGCGTAGTAATTCTCATATTTGTACTTGTTCTTTTTTTAGTGATGATTTACTTTGTTCCAATGAAAGCAATTGATATTATTAATCATTTTGCCTTATTGTTGGTGTTGCCAATAATTGCAATTGTTGCACCGGTAGATCATCCAAATAATCAGTTAAGTGAAAAAAAATTGTCTAAAGGAAAATTGTTAAGCATATTATTTGTCGTGACATGCTTGGTTATAAGCACAATACTTGGATATTATAATTATACAATAATATCATTTTCAATTGTTTATCCGATATCAGCAGTATGCATTTCTTGTATTGCTGGTTTGATAAAAAATAAAATAAATTTATACAAAGGAGGTCGTCATGGAGAAGAAGAAAACAACTAATGTTATTTTAAAAATGACAAGAAGTATTGGTAATCAATCAACAAAGAATTGTTGGGGTTGGTTTTGTCAACCAAAAGTGCCAGTGAGCATGAAACAAGAAAAGAAGTAAACTAAGTAACAAGTAGTGTAATAATAATTGCATTAGTGCACTGAATATAATATAGGTTATATAAGTGTAAGTAGCTGAAAGGCTTAATATAAGGAAAATTGAAAAATGTTAAACACAAAGAAAAAGAGCATGGTAGCGTTAATGACTGCGATGATAGCAATACTAGTCATGTCAATAATGATATGTGCATTTACTATACCAACAGTATCTGCCGAAGAGGCAAGATCAAGCAAAGATTTTATTGAGCAGACGTCATTAACGGCTGACATGTATGCTGATAAACACGATAGTGCTGATGCGAGAATTAGTACATATTTACATTTAAAGCCAAGTGGAGATGGTTTGTTTATGATAGAGGGTGAAATTCAGCCTAGAATGAATGATGGATCACATGATTATAAGGTAAGATGGTTTACGTTGGATTTGAACATAACTGATGATAATAAAAGTATGACTGATATTACTTCTAAAGATAATTCTACAGAAAAAATTGTTACAACTGGTTCAGGTGCGGGACTGACGATATCAAATGATGGTATTAGTTTTAATATTGGAAGTTCTTCAGAAATGACTACAAACACCTCATCAGTGCATGCTAATTATTCTCATTACGAAAGTATTAAAGGACAAAAAGAAATTAATAAATCTATTAGAGTGGAACCAATTAAATCAATTACTGATACTACATACGCATTTTCAGTTGCTTTTTTCTTCAAGTTTGATGGAGTATCTACAAATAATTTAAATTATTCATTAGTGATGAAAGAAATGAGACTTGATGGTATCGTGTTTGCCCCTGATTATGGCACAAATAGTAGTGAATGTTTAAAAACAACAGGTAAAGCTAATTTGAATGGCGTAAGAAGTAGCGCTGGAGATATTGTAGACATTGGTGATGATGGGAGTCCTAATGATTGGTTAGATCATAAAAACTTTGCACATTTCCCTGATTTTAAATGATGTATTTTAATATATTAAATATAACAAAAAAGTATGAAAACGGCAATATAGCTATTAATAACCTTTCTTTGCAG
The DNA here is from genome assembly GCA_947038565.1 of uncultured Clostridia bacterium. GTDB lineage: Bacteria > Bacillota > Clostridia > Christensenellales > UBA3700 > MGBC100798. The sequence goes on along the minus strand of CAMQWP010000012.1, from coordinate 7,665 downwards.
ATTGCAGAGAAAGGTATGGTTGCTTTTACCGGTCCTAGTGGGTCAGGCAAGACAACTTTGCTGAATGTATTATCAATGAATGACAGTATTACTAATGGGACTATTGAATGTGCAGGAGTAAAATACGTAAAAGATAAACGCAATGAATTTACTAATGATTTTGCATATATATATCAAGATTATAAGTTAATAGAAAATATTACGGTGCAAGATAATTTGAAAATAGGAATAGAACTGTCAGGTAATAATGCAAGTATTGATGCTATAAATAACATTCTAGAACTAGTTGGTTTAGAAGACTTTGCATCTGAAAAGATTTTAAATTTATCTGCTGGTCAAAAACAACGAGTTGCTATTGCAAGAGCGGTGATTAGGAGTCCAAGGGTGCTATTTGCAGACGAACTTACTGGAAATCTAGATAGTGAAAATGCAAATAATATTTTGCAGCTGTTGAAGATGTTATCGAGCAGCATGTTAGTTCTGATTGTCACTCATGACACGGATAGTATACAGAAATATGCCGATAGAATAATTAGACTTAAAGATGGTAAAGTAGATAGTGATCTTATACTTAATAATAATAGTTGTAATGAAGTTGTATCAAAAGATGACGTAGTGTGTCAACCCACAGTAATACGCAAAAATAAACTAAGTGTAAAATCGACTATGACACTATTTAAGAGTTTGAATAGCTCTAAAAAGGGAAGAAAAGTTGCCTTTTCGGTTGTTGTTGTATTACTTATTTGTATGATGGTGCCTTTATTATCGTGGTCATTGTTAAGCTATGAAAAAAGCATACTAGGAACATTTAATTCTAAGTCTAATACAAATGGTATGATCTTAGATTCGGAAATAATAACAGAAGTCGATGGTATCAATGGAAGCACTCATTATAGTGATAAGGCAGACTTAACAAAACTACAAGAACATATTGAAAATGATCTGGGTGGAGATACTGCTAAAGTTATTGATATTAGAAATGCGCAGCCAATTAGTGATCTATATAAAAGTACACGTAATGAAGATAAAGACGGGAATCCTATAAGCATGGCGCACGCTATGTCATTTTATGAAACTAGATATGTCATATTGACAGACAGCCCAGAGAATATAGGTGTTAAAATAATAAAAGGTAATGCTCCAAAGAATAAATTTGAATTTGCAATATCGTCTGGAATGTATGATTATGTTAATGCTGTGGGGTGTATACGGAATCCTGATGAAAATAGCAGCGAGGAGTATATCAATATAAGCGCTGATGAATTAATTAATAGCGAAGTGTATGGTGTTAAAATAGTAGGAGTATTTGAGGATAATTTTAAGATTGATAAAAAGTACTATGAGCATAGTATAAATAATCAAGATACAGATGAACTGAAAGGGTTTGGTAAAAGCCACGAATCAGAGAGAGCTGTCTTGGCTAATCATCTATGGGAAAATATATTATGTAGCGCAGTTATTTCTGCACCAGCCACGGAAAATTATTATAGAGATACTTTCTACATGACTTCAAAGGCGAAAGGTGAGTTTGTATCTGCCAATTTAAGCGCAAATAATAATTCCTCTAACATACAAATTGCACCACTTAATGACAGCACTTTTGCTTTTTCTCAAGGACAGAATGTTAAAATTGGCGAAATATTGATTCCACAATATATAGCGGATGATTTAATGTTAATTGAAGGCGATTACGTTCAATTAAGCACTGCAAAGCAAGTTGTTATGGATGACGGGGGCACTTTAATAACAAAAGAAATTTCTAGTAAAAATTATAGAGTAGTAATATCTGAAAAAATAAATAATGTGTTCATGTGTGAAAAAGAATATTATAATGTGATGGATAATTATATTTTAAACAACTCTATGGTGTATTATCATAAGAATAATATTATGACCAATGATTTAATAAATATTAGTGAATTTATAAATAATCAGTATAGTTTAGATTCTGATAATATGAGTTTGGAGATTAATTATTCTTTCGATTATAGTGATGATGTGCAAGCGCATTATTATAATATGAAGTCGCTGGTTATGATAGCGTACATCGCTTTGGCGATAATCGCGTGTATTTATTTGTTGCTATCATATAGTATTACTAGTGTTAATATAACAAGTAAAGCGAATGAGTTACTTATACTTAAGTCGCTCGGTGCATCTAGACTAGAAATTGCTAAGATATATAGCATTTCTATGTGCATAACCATACTGGTCGAATTTGTAGTTGGCTGTTTGCTAGGGGCGTTAGCACTGTTCGGAGTTAACAGTCTTTTAGGCAGTTTACAAGAAACAATGGCTATCTTGATTCCTTTAGATATGATTGGTATAGGAATTCTATTGGCAATAATTGTATTAATTAATGTGGTTGTTTTTATGATAAATATTGCAAAAATAAACAGCAATAATTTGCGAAAATCTTTCCAAAAAACTAAAGAATGATGATTGCATATAGACAGCAAGACAGCTAGTGAGATAATGGCGATATTCAAGGATTTGCAGCGGAAAGAAAAACTATCATTATCGTAACTTATGATAAGCATGTTGCAGACCAGTTAGATAGGACTGTGTATATAAAGGACGGATTGCTTAGTGATATTGATGAGGTTTGATTGAAAACAAAACGCCCATCATATAAATCTGCAATATATTTTACATGTCTAATATTGTAAATAATGAAGTTTAGTGTTATACTTATACAGTATACACATAAAGCAATAAGTATACAATTCAAATTTTAAAATTTAAATGTAGCATTTATGATATGCCTATAAAATATATCTGTAATGTTGCATTTTGCTATTTAAATAAATATATCAAATAATTTAATGATTAGGAGTTTTAAAATGCTAGAGATAATAAATTTGACTAAAACTTATAAAACTAAATATGATATAATCACGCCGTTAGAAAACATAAATATAACCTTGCCGAGTCAAGGTATGGTAGTATTGCCAGGCGAATCAGGCTGCGGTAAAACAACTTTTTTAAATCTTATTGGTGCATTAGATCTACCTGACAGCGGAGAGATACTTTTTAATGGTAAAGATATAACAAAACTAGACTCAAAAGAGCTAAACGAGTACCGAAATTATAATGTGGGATTTGTTTTTCAAGACTATAATTTATTATCCGAGTTCAATGTGTATGATAATCTAGCATTAGCTTTGGATCTGCAAGACGTAAAGGATAAAAAAGAGAAGATAAGCAATGTACTTAAGATGGTCAAACTACAGGGCTATGAAACACGAAAAGTAAAGCAGCTATCGGGCGGACAAAAGCAAAGGATAGCTATAGCTAGGGCACTGCTAAAGGAATGTAATTATATTCTGGCAGATGAGCCTACAGGTAATTTGGATTATGAAACTAGCAATGAGATATTTAAAATATTAAAAGAGATATCAAAAGAAAGGTTGGTAGTTGTCGTAACTCATGATCTTGATAGAGTAAGGCAGTACGGCGATAGAAGTATAGAATTTAGAAATTCTAGCGTATTTGATGATGTTATAATAAATACTGAAAATAATGATGTATCATCAATCATTGCCGATGATCAAAGTAATGAAATAGCAAATAATATCGATTTAATCGTTGATGAATTGCACGACGAGGAATTAAGCTTATCACCTAATTTCTATTCTGAGAGCAGCTCAACTGATGGCGGACTCCGTCGAAAAGTAAGATCTTCATTGTCGGCAACGCAAGTTTTAAAGTTTTCTACGACTAATATGTGCAGGCGTGTATTTAGGTTGACGGTTGCGATCTTGATGACTATAGTGACTCTTATTGCTTTTGGTCTAGCTTTTGCTACAAATATAACTGATACTAGTATGGGAGTAATATTTGAACCTTATTATAAAGATGTGAATTTATTCACTACTATAATTGACCAAGATGAAACAATAATAAATGGTAAAGATCCTTTCAATGATGAGGCAGTAGCGAGCATAGAACAAAATTTTAATAACAAAAATATGCCAATATATACTGCGGGGCATGCTACAAACTATACTGTTGTTAATGAAGAAACTTTAGAAAATTTTGGCTTTTTCTTGCACTCAAAAAATTCTGATTTTGATTATGTGCTACCACAAAGTATAAATGAAATATCTTACATTATGCCGAAAACACAGGCGGATGGACGTAAATTAAATGAAAGTACTGTTAAGTATTTATACGATTTGCCAGTAAAGGAAGTGTCTATATTTACGTATAATGAAAGAGATTTGAAAGACAAAGCTACTGAAGTATTTACTAAATTAATAAATAAACATGAAGATAAATTACTTGATGATGATTATACTTTTGAAAAAGCATTAGAAGAATATGTTGATAGGTATTTAAGGATGTTTGATGGGTTATGTGTAGTAACTCAAGAGTTCATAGATAATCATTTTGATGAAGCTGTGTCGGCACAAGAAGTTGGATTCAAGTACGTTGAGTATTCAAAATATATTCATGGAGGCAATGATTATGAGTATATGCTCAATACATTTGAAAAACAAGGAAGTGCAATCAATGTTAATTTAATAGAAAAATATGACGCTGAAATCATATATTCCAATGCAAAAAGCTCCACAGAACCTTTAGCTGATAACGAGGTGATAGTTAGTGATGAATTTGCAATGGCATTGATGAGTCGTACTTTGAAAAAATCTTCCGATAATATCTCTAAGCAAGAAGTAATACAAGGTATGAATAACGGTAATTTAATAATAGACAATATGAGCTTTGGCAATGATATTATTAATAATCCTAAAGTCGTAGGAGTTTACTTTGAGGAGGAAAGATATAATTGGACTGACTCGAAATTTAAATTCCCATTTCCGCCATATGCTCAAAGTGCTGTATTTGGAACTCCACCAATCGTGGTATCAGACTATTATTATAACATTGATAGAAGGCATAGTGTAAGTAATCATCCTCAATCATATATTGTTGATAATAGTGAAAATATGATGGATGTGGATTTTATAAATTCTTTAGATAATAGTAATACTCAATGTTCTGAGTTCTATTATAATGAGTTTAATAGTGTAAAATATTCTATGAGTATAAGAGATACCCATGGCATAATTTATTTATTTATTGCATTAGGTGCTAGTGTACTTGCGATATTAGTGATATTAAGTTATATACTAGCTGTAACTAAGGATAGTAAGAAAAAGATCGGTATACTAAGAGCACATGGAGTGAGCGGATTAAGTGTCGGTATGATATATTTGATAGAGGCACTTATGCTGACTATAATAGCATTTTTACTCGCTCTGCCATTCACTTATTTAATATCGAATAGTGTTCTAATAAATGGCTTTAGATCGTTCTCACTAGTTACTGTAAAGACGTGTGTAATAGGATATCAAAGCATTCTTGCTATGGCAGGGGTAAGTGTCGGAGTAGGTACTTTAGGTGCCTTGATACCGATAGTTTTATACTCTAAAAAATCACCAGTAGAGCTTATAAGGGAGGATGTATAATGTCAAAGAAAACAAGAAATAGTATTATTTGTGCAGTTCTAACTGTTATTATTATTACTGCAGTATCGGTAACGTTAGCATTGACTTTGAATAAAACTACTATTACGTATATTTCTGACGGTGAGATATATGAGACGGAAAAAGTAACTAAAGGAAAACAACTAGAGCTACCTACTCCTCCTGTCAAAGATGGTTATGACTTTAAAGGATGGTACTTAGATTATGGTGTATGGGATTATAAATTCTATGATAATTATTTGATAAAAAATGATATTTATGGTAATTTTAATGTATATGCAAAATGGGAAACAACGAAACTGAAATCCTATACTATTAATTATCATTGTAATGAGGAAATAATATCTACCCAACACTATTATGAAAATGAAAAAATAACTTGTCTTGATCTAGAAAGCTATGCATATGGTTATGAGATAGAGGGCTGGTATTATGATTATGATACATGGAATGAGCCTTTTGTAGATGGTATAATAGCTGATAAAAATCTAGATATCTATGCAAAAACTATAGATAAAACTTCTACAGAGTTTGTCTTTAATATTCGCGGAGATGGATATACGATATCTAATTATACGGGTAGTAGTGCTAGTGTTGTTATACCTGAAAAGCACAACTACAAACGTATTTTAGGCGTAGATGAAGATACTTTTGATAGTAGTATCACAAGTATTACTGTTCCTAATACTATTACTGACGTTACTCCATTTTTAGCTAATTGTGTATACTTGCAAGAGTTAGCATTATACAGTAATATAGGGGCGAATGTAGGCACTTTATTCGGAGCAGTCAGCTATAATGATAATATAAGTTGTATTCCTAATTCATTAACAACGATAAAATATAATGGTGCTGAAAATAAAAACATTAATTATTTTGATAATATAAAATCATTAACTAATGTGTGTTTCGGCAATGATTATTTAAATAATGAAATAATATCTGAATTTTCTTCTACATTTGTTTTTGCAGACTGTGATAAACTAAATAAGTTTGAAGTCCCAGTAGCTCACAATAAGTTAACAACTTTAGATGGGGTGCTGTATAGTGCTGATAAAACAGTATTGCTTAGATATCCTAATAATAAGGCTTTTGATATTACTAATGTTTCTAGCCGTACAACAATGTTTGCTAAATATGCTTTTTCTTTTAATATGACTGTTGATGAAGTAATCTTGACTTCTATAATTCGAATTGGCGATAATTGTTTCAATTCATCCAGTATAAGTAGTATTAGCTTTCTTAATGATGTAAATGGACCTAATATTGGTGAAAGTGCTTTTGAAAATTGCTTGAGCTTAAAATCAATTAGCTTTAATGCCTCTTCAGAAATTGGTATAGATGCATTTGAAGGTTGTGTTAATATGGATAGAGTTAATATTAATGCTATTGATGATTGGTGTTATATGCGATTTGGAATTAGATATTCTAATCCATTGTATTATGCAAAAAGCTTGTATTTAAATGGAATCCACATGGATGAGATTATTATTCCAAATGATGTTAAACGGATCGGATCGGATACATTTATTAATTGTGATTTGAGTAGTATAGTATTACATGATAATATAGAAAGTATCGGTTCTGGTGCATTTGAAGGTTGCAGTAATTTGACAGAAGTAACATTGCCTAGTAGTTTGGAAATTGTTGATGGTTACATGTTTAAGGGTTGTATTAATTTAGAATATGTAGATTTACCCGACAACATCAAAACAATTGGATGGGCGGCATTTGCAGATTGCAAGCTGCTTAGAGCAATAGACCTGCCATCTAATCTCGAAGAATTGAACGGTTATGTTTTTAATTCTAGTGGGATAGAAAACATAATAATACCTGACGGTGTTAAAGTCATTAATGCAGGAACATTTGCAGATTGCACTAACTTGCAATATATACAATTGTCATCTAGCCTTGAGAGTATTGGTTATTCAGCATTTGAAAATAGTGGAATAAAATCAATTGCAATACCAGATAATGTGTCTGTAATGCAATATAATTCTTTTAAAGGATGTACTAGTCTGCAAGATATAAAACTATCCAATAACTTAAGTAGTATTGATTATTCAGCATTTGAAAATAGCGGATTAAAATCAATTGCAATACCAAATAATGTGTCTATAATGCAATATAATTCTTTTAAAGGATGTACTAGTCTGCAAGATATAAAACTATC
>CAMQWP010000011.1 GCA_947038565.1 uncultured Clostridia bacterium | reverse complement strand
AGGACTAAATGTCGGTATTGATGTTAAAACTGGTGTAGATATTTACAGAGTCAATATAAGAAATGTTGATTTTGTGCTTAATACGAACTTGTGGAGTTATACAAAACCGTAAATAATTTATTATTATATTTTGAATTCAAATCAAATACATTGTATCTATATTAATTTAAAGATGCAGTGTGTTTGTATATTAAGTGCTATTTTATGACTCAATAATCTGTGAATAAATGATGAATATAGGGCGACTATTACACATATAAAGTATCTAAATTTAATAGAATAGTTTTAATGCTGATTCTTGCAAAAGAATGTAGAATATAGATTTATTTATGGTATATTAAATTATAGCAATTTTTTATGAAAGCACGTAGTTTAATGTGCTAGTTAATGTTTTTTTTGGGGGGGGGATATGATAGAGATTAAAAATGTAGTTAAAACATATTTAAAAGGAAAAAATCCGCTTACGGCTGTGAATGGAGTGTCTTTTAATATCGCAGACGGCGAGTTTGTGGCTATTGTCGGTAAGTCAGGCTGTGGGAAGTCTACATTGCTAAATTTGATCGGTGGGCTTGATGATTTGACATCAGGGAACATCATTTATAACGGTGTTGAAGTGGGCGAAATGAACTCAAAAGAGCGTTCAAATTATAGAAATAAAGAGATAGGGTTTGTGTTTCAATCATATAATCTTGAGCCGCACTTTAATGTCGGTATGAATGTTTCAGTTCCGCTTATCGTTGCAAACGCAAAAAAAGCAGAGAGAGAAAAAATGACTAAAGAAGCACTAGATAAGATGGGGGCTTTCTGATAGATATAAAAGTAAGCCTAGTGAGCTATCTGGTGGAGAAGCACAGAGAGTTGCTATCGCACGAGCTATTATAAACAATCCAAAAGTAGTTCTAGCTGATGAGCCTACTGGAAATCTTGACACAATAAATGGCACGTTAATTATGGAGTATTTGACAGCAATAAACAAGAAGGGGACGACTATTATACTTGTGACACACAATCCCGCACAGTGTGATTATTGCGACAGAGTTATCGAGATGGAAGACGGTAGGATTATCAGTGACAGAAAGCAGTGCGTTGCAACTGCAAACAGCATTGAAGATGTGCAAACCATGAGTTTTGATAATAATAATAGTAATGAAGAAATCAAAGAGAAATCAAACATTAATATTGTAAGTGTAGACAATGATAATGCTGAAATTGATGAGTGCAGCGCTATGCAAAGAGAGTGCATGATCACAGTTGATGATGCAAAAGAGGGCAGTCTATGCTAAACTTTGGAGTAATCAAATTAATGTTTCACAGTATTAGGCGAAGGTGGGGGCGAATATTGATAAATATATCAATATTAGTTGTGCTTATGGTCAGCATATCGTTCGCATTGTCAGTCGGTACGATAGGAAACAATGCTTTTAATGTGGAATACGACAAGCGAATATGTAGAGAAGGATATTATTTTAAGCTGCAAACGGACATCGATAATTTTGATAAAATGTACGAATATGTGAATGGAAATTTAGGAGATTATGCAAAGCCAGAGTTTTTTGATTCAAGTAGACTCGTCTATAAAGCAAATATAACGGTGAGCGGAATGAATATTATTCATGAAGAAGATTTAGATATTTATGTCGCAAACACGAGCGTGCCAAATGTTGTTGATGTAACTGATTACAAAGATAATTTTGTATCAAAAAGTCAGCCTTATGATGAGCATAGCACAAACAAATTTTGGCTTAGTGGGGGGAGTTATAGGATGCTTACTCAGTACAAACTTTTTATCCCCATTGGCGAAGCAATCGAGTTTGAAAATGGAACAAAAATGATTTTTGCAGGAGTGCAAGACAGCACAGGGGACATTGCAGTCAGCAAAGCCACTGCAAAAGCTAATGGCTTTGAGATAAATGTTGATCCAGTAGTTTATTATCCTCCCGCTCTCGGAAATTATGAGGCACACACAGAGAGCATTAATGCGATAAGGCTGGAAATGCAAGAGATTGGCATAATTAAAACGGAAGAAATATTAAATGGAAACTATTATTACAGTGAAGTGGAGACATTGAATTACTATGGAGGTATTGGTATTGCGGTCGCGGTTGTGATGACATTATTAGTGTGCTTATCACTATCAAATAGTATAATTTTGTCAATCAATGAGAACAGTAAATTTCACGCAATTTTGTCAACTGTTGGCATTAAGGACAGCACAAGAATGATTATGATAGCAATTGAGGTGGTGTCTATGCTTTTAATTTCACTTGCCATCACGGCACTTTTAGTCACGGCATTAATGCCCGTGTATTTATCAGTGCTTGACATCATGTTTGTGACTTCACTAAGTAAAGTTGGTTATTATACTCTTACGTTTAGTATGCCGATAATTGCAACTACACTTATCGGAGTGGGGATATTTGCAGTCACTCTTGCAATGGTTTATTTCCATATGAGTGTGAAAAATGCGAAAGGCGTTCTGGAGGCGATTAAGAATGAATAAGATGAAATTTTCAAGCATTATCACCCTTGCATGGCAGTATTATCGAGGGAATAAAAAGATTAGAAGAACGTCGATTTTAATAGGCACAATAATAACAGTATTAATTGTGATTGGCTGGCTTGGCATGACGTATTTGTCGGTTGGTGGCAGCTTTGAGATGGATGATTCGATCGATAACTATGGCGGCGGTTATGTAGTAAACACAGAGCATACTGCTGGCGGTTCATTTGTGAGTACCTCCGTTGGAATCATGGGGCAACAATCAAGTGGGACGCTGTCTAGTGAGCAATATGAGCAACTAACAGCAGGCGAGTCGGATAGCGAAGTGTCAAACATTCGTAGTAGCTATATTGATTTGTATGATTATGCAATCATTGTTGACGGTCTTGAATATGAGCGAAAGGAGAGGGCTACATGTGTCAGGAAACTTAAGTTTGTGGACACTGTTTATAATGATGGCAAGTTAGTGTCTGACAGCGTGAATAATTCGCTTTTAAACTCTAGCGGAAAAGGTGTTATCGAAAAAGGCTCAAGTTTTAGCGGCGATAATGCTAGTGAAATAATAGTGTCGGAAAGGTATCTTAAGGATTATGGTTTGTCGACTGACATTCTTGGCAAGCAAATTTCTCTTGTAAGCGACACTTCAAAAACAAATGGATCAAGCCGTTCTGTTTTTGATAATGACACTGATCCAAACAATAGTCATCCGCATGAAAATGGAGATGATTCAGGGTATATTTTCGGTGGCGGTACTGTTCCTATCTTAAGTAATTTTACGGTTGTTGGGATTATTAATGAGCAGTATTTGAGTGACCAAAGTAATAGTGATAATATTAGCATAGAGTCGGAGTTTTGGATTCCGTTAGGTGCATTGGATGTGGATGCTGCACCAATAATTACAGTAAATAAAAACATTTCTATTAATAGTCTAGTAACGGTTTTGACTTATCCATCAACCGATTATGTCGCACTAGGAGAAAGCGTTACAGATGTTGGCAAGGTATTTGCATTTTGTACTAGTAATCCTTACTCTACAAAGTATTATAATGATGGGTTAGCACCGTCAATTGTGTTCAACACTATTATAGAGTATGATAATTATGATTCAGTAAAGTCAGTATATTATGAGATTTACAAGTACAACAAAGCTGGTTACGTAATGGGCGAATCGGAGATAGGAAAGTTCATTGAGCTGAACTTTAATTATGATGTTATGGCTGGAGTTGTTACAACTATTCTAATGGTGATCTTATCTGTTGCGATACTTGGCTTTTATAATGTGCTTAAGTCAAACGCAGACGGTAAACATAAGTATATGGGTACAATGCAAGCAATGGGGGCTAGCAGGTCGGATACGATAAAGTTGTATTTTGCTGAAGTGCTTATTGCAATAGGCATGACCGTTTTGGTAGCGGTGATTGTTTCATTCGTTTTATGCTTGTTTACGATGATGAGTATTAATAATATAATTATGCATAATGCATCAGAGACAGCGGAGAGCTTATTGTTAAACCTTAATTACTTCCCTGTGGCAAGTGTAATAGTTGGAGGCTCGATGATGGCACTTGGTGCGGTGATGGCACTTTCGCTCTCGTATACTTTCTTTAAGAAAAGTGCAATTCAGCTGATCAAGACATAATAAGTAAATTAATCAGGTGCATATATTTATATATAAACTATAATAAAAATAGGATAAGTAAATGCTTGTCCTATTTTTGTATTTCGAGAGCGATATACTGTGTGGTAGAGTGTTATAAGCGAGAAGCATTATTTGGTAAATGTATATATATGCTCAGAAAAGTAACAAATGACTTTCATGCTTTGCAATGGTTGTTAATTAAGAGAAATAAAAAAAAATGGTATCTATCATAAATGCAAGTTTAGAGAGTTAGGTGTGCTCTGGTGTTCAGATTTATTTGATTATTTTTAAGTATGTTTTAGAGAAGATATATTTGTTTTTATGCAACACATACTTTAATGATTTAAATTAAATTATCCCCATGTTGCCAAGTTTTCGTTTCTTTACGAAGAAACTTCAAATATTCTGCTCAGTAATATAATGTGCACGGTTGTGTAGTTACGTTGATCTGTCAAGTAAGAGCTTGATATAGTCGATCAAATTGTCAAAAGCTTGAACAGATACTAGTAAATTTCTACTCATGTACCTGATACCATCCTCAATGCAACCCTTCTCATTTCCTTTGCGTGGAGAATAGAATACATCCTTGAAGTTATAATGAAGTTCGAATCTTATAAATATAGAATGATAGTATCTTCCTTTTTAATTAAAACTAATGCTGTGTCGCCCGCTAACCATATTGTATGCGGTACTCCAACGATGTATGAAATATGCTTGAGTGAGAAAAAATGCATTCAGCATTCTTAGCGTGCAATAGGATACAGTAACCAGCATTCGAGTATGGAAAAGTTGCCACTATATAATAACCGTGAATTTTAATTCCGTTCAGCACGTAACTACATTCGCCTAAGTCCAGGATATATCGAAACTGAAAACTATGATAGTATAAGTCAGCTAGAGCATGATATCCATCCTTCTAACCGTGTAGGCAAGCCAAAAGATATATCTAATGTATTCTTGTTTTAGCTGATGATGATAATGACTTCGTTAATGGCACAAATATAATAGTTGTCGGTGGAATGACTAAGAAAATGATATACTAAAACAAGTTAAAAAGTTAATTTCTAGAATTGAAATTCTCGAAGATGTAAGGGGTAATTATGAACGGAAAGAATAGAGCAGATGTAGAGATTGGTGCAATGATAAAGATAGTGTTAAAAGCCGATCAGCGAAGTGGTAAATTAACTGATGGAGTTGTTGCAAAATTACTAACTAATAGTAGCAGTCATCCACATGGAATCTAAGTAATGCTAACAGACGGGCTAGTAGGAAGAGTGCAAGAAATTTTAGAATAAGTATATTCTTTGATCGAAATAATTATAATATTTATAAATAAATAAAGCTGTATAGGCACGTTATTAATGCTGGATGTATATATAGTAAAGAAGGTAGTATATCTAATTTGTTTAGATATATTAAAGCTAAACCTACCGAATAATGCAAAAGACCTACCGAATAATGCAAATCGAATATAGTATTGAAAAAGTATGTTATACTTAATATATAACATGTAGCTATGCAATTATTTAAAACAAAATATATTAATAGACTAGTAATCAAAACAAATGGCAAAATCTTGTAACTATATTGAAAATGGCAATAATCAAAATTTACAATAAAACAATAAGTTTTCTTCGTTTTTTAGAAGTTTTTTAGGGGTGTACAATGGTTAATAAAAAGAGTTTTATAAAAGTTATTTTAGGCTTTTTAGTCGTCGTTATAGGCAGTGCGTGTTTGGTTGCGTGCATTCCTGTTGAGGGCGAATTTAAGGTCAATTTTTATGATGATGATGTGATATATTATGTGATGGAAACAGACGTAATCACTGATAACGGTTTTCCAGAAGACCCTACAAAAGATGGATATATTTTTGATGGCTGGTACTTAGATAAAGATGTATGGCAAGAGCCAGTCACGCTAGATTATTTTTTAGATGAAAAGCTTAATAGTGATGTAAGTGTCTACGCAAGATGGACTATTGAAGATGTATTGAAAAAAATATTTACCGTTCATTTTAATACTATGGGTTCTGATGAGTTGTCACCAGTATTAGTGGAAGAAAGTAATGCACTTGCTAAACCTATCGACCCGATTAAGACAGGTTTTAGACTTGACGGGTGGTTCGAAGATTCAAGTTTTTCAAATGCTTGGGACTTTGAAAATGAAACTGTGACATCAGATATGACGTTGTATGTAAAATGGATGATCATTGATTATACTGCTACTTTTATTGCAAATAATGTGGAGATAGAGGTGCAACAGTTTAATGTGGAAAATTTAACCGTTGAACAGCCTGCTGTTCCTAATAGGACAGGATATACAGGTGTTTGGATGGAGTATGCTTTAGGAGCGAGCGACATTATAATAAATGCTATTTATTCTCCTATAGATTATGATATCGTCTACTCGAATTTATTAAATGGCGTGAACTCTAATGGAAATCCAACGTCTTACAATATTCAAGATAATGAAATTGTGCTTAATTCGCCTACTAGAGATGGCTATGTATTAGACGGGTGGTATAGAGAAATTGAGTTTATTAATAGAGTCGAAAAGATAAATACGCAAAGTTGTAAGGATATCGAACTTTTCGCTAGATGGGTAGATCCGAATATTACATTTGAACTTTCACACGGAGGTCAATCGTATTATGTTACGGACTGCAATATTTTAGCAGAAACAGTGGTTATACCTTCAGTTTATAGAACCAAACCTATTGTTGCCATAGGCGATTCTGCATTCTACGATTGTAGTGAACTGACAAATATAGATATACCTAGCGAAGTTGCAAGTATTGGAGATTATGCTTTCAGTGGTTGTGTTAAACTCACTGGTATAGAAATGCCTAGCGAAGTAACAAGTATCGGTAGGGATGCATTCGAGGGTTGTAGTGGACTTACAAGTATAGAAATACCTAGCAAAGTTACAAGCATTGGTTTTTGTGCATTCAAGGGTTGTAGTGGACTTACAAGTATAGAAATACCTATCGGTGTAACAAATATTGGATATGTTACATTCAAGGGTTGTAGTGGACTTACTAGCATAGTAATACCTAGCGGAGTAACTGGTATTGGAAGTTATGCATTCGAGGGTTGTAGTGGACTTACAAGTATAAAAATACCTAGTGGTGTAACAAGTATAGGATATAGTGCATTCGAGGGTTGTAGTGGACTTGCAAGTATAGAAATACCTAGCGGTGTAACAAGTATCGGTAGGAATACATTCGAGGGTTGTAGTAGACTTGCTAGAATAGAAATGCCTAGTGGTGTAACAAGTATAGGAGATAGAGCATTCGAGGGTTGTAGTGGACTCGCTAGTATAGAAATGCCTAGCGAATTAACGAGTATTGGAAGTTGTACATTCTTATATTGTAGCGGGCTTAGTAGTATGAAAATACCTATCGGTGTATCAATTATTGAAGAGTTTACGTTCTCGCATTGTAGTGGACTTGCAAGTATAGAAATACCTATCGGAGTAACAAGTATCGGTAGGCAGGCATTCTATGGATGTAGTGGACTTGCAAGTATAAAAATACCTAGCAAAGTAACAAATATTGAAAATGGTGCATTCGAGGGTTGTAGTGGACTTACAAGTATAAAAATACCTAGCAGTGTAAGCAGTATTAATCATGATGTATTCTCAAATTGTAGTGGGCTTACTAACATAGAAATACCTAGCAGTGTAACTAGTATTGGTTTTTCCGCATTCGAGGGTTGTAGTGCCCTTAAAAGTATAAAAATACCTAGCGAAGTAACAAGTATTGGAGATTATGCATTCGAGGGTTGTAGTGGGCTTGCAAGTATAGAAATACCTACCGGAGTAACTAGTATCGGTAGGGATACATTCAAGGGTTGTAGTGGACTTACTAGTGTAGCGATACCTAGCGGTGTAACAAGTATTGGAGATCATGCATTCGAGGGTTGTAGTAGACTTACAAGTATAGAAATACCTATTGGAGTAACAAGTATTGGATATAGTACATTCGAGGGTTGTAGTGGACTTACTAGTGTAGAAATACCTAGCGGTGTAACAAGTATTGGAGAGTATGCATTCTATGGTTGTAGTGGACTTACACGTATAGTAATTCCTATTGGAGTAACAAGTATTGGATCTCTTGCATTCAGAGGTTGTAGTGGACTTACTAGTATAGAAATACCTATCGGAGTAACAAGTATTGGATTTAAGGCATTCGAGGGTTGTAGTGGGCTTGAAAGTATAAAAATACCTAATAGCGTAACAAGTATTGGAGATCTTGCATTCATCTATTGTAGTGGACTTACTAGTATAGAAATACCTGGCAGTGTGACAAGTATTGGTGAGAGTGTATTCTTTGGCTGCAGGGGGCTTACGAGTGTAGTTATGCGTAGCGGTGTAACAAGTATTGGATTTAAGTCGTTCTATGATTGTAGTGGACTTACGAGTGTAGTTATACCTAGCAGTGTAACAAGTATCGGAGATAGTGCATTCTCAGGATGTAGAAGCCTTACTAGTGTAGTTATACCTAGCAGTGTAACAAGCATTGGAGATAGTGCATTCTCAGGATGTAGAAGCCTTACTAGTATAGAAATACCTGATAGTGTAACAAGCATTGGAGATTATGCATTCGTGGGTTGTAGTGGACTTACAAGTATCGTTATTCCTGATAGTGTAACAAACATTGGCGATAGTGCATTCAAGAATTGCTTATACTTAACAATATTTGTAGAAGATCTAAGCCAACCTGTCGGCTGGCTCGGAGATTGGTCTAGTGATAATATATACTGGGGTGACATGTGGACATTAGTAGAAGGCGTACCTACACCAATTTAGAAACATGTATGAGTAAATTAGATATGATACATGTTTCTTTCCTGTACTGAAATCGAGAGCAAACTAATAGAAATATACCATGGCACTGCCCGATGTTAAGTATGACGGAGTATTAAAAAAAATCTAAAGCCGATAAACTAAATAAAATATATTATGAATATATATAACGAAAAAGAGTAATAATCAAACTTAAAAAGCACCCTTAAATGGGTGCTTTTTGCTTTTTGGTAGAGTAGTTGTAAAATTGATGCCAATATATAGTATGGGAAAGTGTTGGACGATCCATTTAATCGCGCTCATAAGGAATGTGAATTGTTAATATTTAAGTGAATAGAGTCCGCCTTTTGCTTATTATCAGCCACATATAAATGAAAGTAGAAGTATATTGTTTTTTCTTTAAAGCTCCCATAATTTTCTCCTTGGCTTGATTTAATTGATTCATTATGATATAATTATATCATAAACAAGCGTAAGAGATCGATGCGAATGTAAGTTTAAATGTTACTTGCAAGCAAAATTAAAATTTAATAAAATATAGTATATAAAGCGTCCAATTTTTAGAGTGAATTGGACGTATTTAGCGTATAGAATTGGACGGAAATGCAAGTGGAATTGTACGGAAATAAAGGTAAAATTGGACGCTTTATTAGCCACCTAACTATATTAATTTGCACAGTATAGAATGTCAATGAAAATGACAGATAAATTCGATGTGAATTACATGAATGCTATAAAAGATTGCTGTTATAATTCATAGCGAATGAGCATTTAATAATGTCTGCTCCTATTCAAATTGCAATATGATTATATGCTCATATATGATGATAATTTATGATATATAAATATATATACATTTGTTTATTACATATTTATATTAGTGTTTTTCGTTGGGGGTAGGTCAAATCGTCTGGGGGATTGGTTCTAACAGCGGGAGGGTAAACTCACACGAAATATATCATTAATCAAAACGGTGTGCGAGCCTCCTATATAAAGAATCAAAAACAATCAAAAAAACTATCGAAAAGGTGCTAAAACATAATGTTTTGGTGCTTTTTTTAATGTGCTGATATTTGATTTAAATCAACAAGATATAATCAAGCAAGTTAAAATCACAACGGATCAAGTTCAAGATGCAGTGGTAAATATAACTCAAGCCGAGGAGCGAGTCAACTTAGCGACGACTGAAAAAGTCAAGACAACGTTCGAATAAACCTAAGTAATAAAATAAAGACCGACAAGCAAGGGATGATTAAATCCTAAGCTAGTCGGTCTTTTTTTGCGTTTATTTGGTATCGAATTATTGTAAGTCTTATAATTTATTCATAGCAGCAGAACTCAATTAAATTGCCATCAGGGTCATAAAGATAAATTGAATCCATCTTTCCATTAGTACCGTTACGAAGGACAATTCCCTCTAAAATAGAGAGTCCCTGCGATTCTAAGAATTTCTTAAATTGTTCGATATCACTGCATATCTCTAAGCAAAAATCCGCACTGCCAGTTTGAATGTTTTCAGCATGAGGAATAAATTCATTTCCTTTAATATGTACATTTATTTTAAAATCGCCTGCGAATAATTCATATCTATCAGCTGTATTTTTCACTTTGAAGCCGAGCTTTTGATAAAAAACAATGCATCGATTTATGTCCGTTGTTGTGATTACCATGTGATCTATTTTTCTAATCATATTGAAGATCTCCTGTAAGTTTTACTAATTTCTATATTCGCCTTTTAAAGTGTATTGTGCTAAAATATGACCATCCATTTTTTTGTACAATATATTCATTAGAAAGCCATTATCTAGTTCTAGTAAGGTGTCTAGTGCATATACGTGAAGCTCGTAAACATGTGGTGCATTTGGAGGCGCCATGCCACCATAAAAACTTGATAGCTCAGGACTTTGATTTCCGCCTTGCATGCTTGTCCAGCTATTCAGTCCTTGGATGAAATCTGTAGCAGTTTTGCTTTCATTCTCAAATATTTCTGTTTTAATTATATTTGCAGCAGTCCAATGAATCCATGAAAAACCACCACTTACCGGGAACGCATCTTTGTCTTCTAGAACAATAGCATACGAGATAGTGTTTGCAGGTGCATTTGTGATTTTGAATGGTAATGAATATGTAGGAACACCATTCTCATTATGTTTTTCACCGTATTTACCATATTTATCATCGATTAATCCATTAAGAATTCCTGTACTTGTTACTTTCATTTGATTTCCTCCATTTTGATTTATTTAACATGAATTGATAATTATTATAACATATTAGTTGTAGAATGTCAATTTTAATGAATAACAAATAGTCAAGCGTGTGGCAGAGTACTTGCTTCACCAAACATAAACGGTAATGCTTTCAAAATCACGATTCAGATAGTATCAGGAGTACCATTAAAGACAGTGGCAGGCAGAGATGGGCATAGCAGCGCCAAGGTAACGAGTGAAGTATACAGCCACTTCATGAGATCAAGCGACACCTTCGCAGCAAATAAGCTGAATGCAATGTTTCAATTAATACTAAGTAAAAAAATAAAGACCGACAAGCAAGGGATAATTAAAACCTAAGCTAGTCGGTCTTTTTTGCGTTGTGGTAGAGTGCATTACGAATAAAGCAGTACATTCTGGCGATAAAATAAATATTGCAAAATTATCGTTATTCCGTTGTATATACAACATGTATCATAGTGATATTATGCTATACTCAATATATCAACAAAAGTAGAGGGACTTAAAAGTTTAACAATCGATAAAATAAATTTAAAGTATTGTATGAAAAGATTCATATGAATATGATTGAAGTTGAGCATTTAAAAGAGCCTTGTAACAAAATAAATAAAATTTAGGAGGAACTAATTATGTCAATGTTTTGCTTTCAATGCGAACAAACTGTAAACAACAAGGGGTGCACGGTAAACGGTGCATGTGGTAAAAAGTCTGATACAGCTAACCTTCAAGACAGTTTAACAAGCAACCTTATTGCTTTGGCGTCAGCCTATAATGGTAAAAACACCCAGCAAACTGATAAACTTATTATAGAAGGATTATTTATTACTATTACTAATACTAATTTTGACAACGATTTTATCAAGAATTTCCGAGGCGAAATCGAGAAAATGGGCGTTAAAAATGTAGAAAAAATGGATATGAATTCGCTTTGGACAGAGAATGAAGATATACGCTCTCTAAAATCGATGATTTTATTTGGACTGCGAGGAATGGCGGCATACGCACATCACGCATATGTTCTGGGTAAAAAAAATGATGAGGTTACTGCGTTTTTCTACAAAGGATTGTCTGCAATGACAGAGAATTTAAGTGCGGACGAATTATTAGCACTTGTAATGGAAGTAGGTAATGTAAATCTAGCATGTATGGAAATGCTTGATAATGCAAATACAACAGCATATGGAACCCCTGTCCCAACTAAGGTGAATTGCGATATAGAAGCTGGCCCATTTATTGTTGTAACAGGCCATGATTTGCATGATTTGAAACTTTTATTAGATCAAACTGAAGGAAAGGGAATTAATATATATACCCATTCTGAAATGTTGCCAGCTCATGGATATCCTGAACTGAAAAAATATTCACATTTGAAAGGTAACTTTGGCACTGCATGGCATGCACAACAAAAGGAATTTATAGACATTCCTGCACCAGTTTTATTTACTACAAATTGCATTATGCCAGTTTTGAAAAATTATTCAGACAGGATATTTACAACATCAATTGTAGCGTATCCGAATATGACGCATATTGGTGATGATAAGGACTTTACTTTAGTAATTGAAAAGGCTCTGGAGCTTGGAGGATACAAATCACTTCATAAAGCAGTTAGTATTAACGGTGGTGGGAATACCATGACAACAGGATTTGGACATGGAACTATTTTGGCCGTTGCCGACACTGTAATTAATGCTGTTAAACAAGGCGACATAAAGCAATTTTTCCTTGTTGGTGGTTGTGATGGCGATAAGTCAGATCGAAGTTATTATACTGAATTTGTAAAACAATCTCCAAAAGATACAATCATCCTCACTCTTGGTTGTGCTAAATATCGCTTTAATGACTTGAATATCGGAGAGATTGGTGGATTACCTCGTCTTATGGATATGGGACAATGTAACGATGCATATGGTGCAATTAAAGTAGCTATTGCATTATCTGAAGCATTTGAGTGCACTGTGAATGAATTACCTTTGAGTTTAGTGCTATCTTGGTATGAACAAAAAGCTGTGTGTATATTGCTTACTCTTTTATCGCTCGGAATTAAAAATATTTTAATCGGTCCTTCATTACCAGCATTTATTTCACCTAATATATTGAATGCACTTATAGAAAAATTTAACTTGACACCAACGTCTACACCTGAAGCAGATTTAAAAAATATTTTAGGTTAATTTAATAATATATTACTATACTTGATCTGAAATAAGGCAATCGGAAATGAACTGTAAATACGTGTAGAAGTACCATTAAAGACTGTATCAAGCAGAGCTGGGCATAGCAG
Organism: uncultured Clostridia bacterium; assembly: GCA_947038565.1. Taxonomy (GTDB): domain Bacteria; phylum Bacillota; class Clostridia; order Christensenellales; family UBA3700; genus MGBC100798. Next base: position 44,885 of record CAMQWP010000011.1, on the reverse strand, counting down.
CACGAAAGTAACTAGCGAAGTTACAGTCACACTTCATGAGATCGAGTGATAACCTCGCACCAAATAAGCTGAATGCAATGTTCGAGTAAATCTAAGTAAAAAGATAAAGACTGATTAGTCTGGGATGTCTAAATCCTAAGCTAGTCGGTCTTTTTTACGTTGGGGGAGAGTGCCTATATAAATGGTATAATGCTATATTTCGAATAGGTATTTAGTTGAAAAATAGCAGAGTAAAAGGTAGAGTAGATTGGTTTTTTCGCATGTAAATCAAAAAAAACGAATATCGAAAGAGCTCGGCAGGGCGATATATTATATAACAATATAATAAGGTGCTGTATCTTTTATGAAACCGCATGATTGTGCAACTCATCATGTATATCTATAAGTAAGAGTGCATACGTTCAAATCTCGCTATTAGCTCAATAATCACCAAGAAAAAAGCTGTTTAAGGTTTTGAGGTAGAGCAAAGAGTAGAGTTTCTTGGTAAAGTTTTTCCTGATATTTCGTGTTGATTAACTTAATATAAAGACCAATAACTTCGGTAATTTGATCAAAGTTTTACAAATAATGGAAATTATTATGTACTAGAAATACAATTAAATAAATTTTATTCAATAATGTAAGGCTTCACCTTTCTGACTGCGGTCAGTATTTGCTTCGGCAGTGTATTGAAATAGAAAATCCACATGCTATTAGTTTATTGCATTTAACGTCGGAGCTCTATTTTTAATCACCTTCATTATTAATGGATGGTGGTTTTTTTGATTGAAATTTATATGGAGGTAGTAATATGAGCGTAAGTAGTTATACCCATTCTCAAGACGAGCTAGATGATTATGCTAATTAAAATCATCCTAATAATGTTGCTTATCAGGATGATTTAGATAATCATGCTGACCAATGTAATCCGAATAATGCCGAATACAATGGTGACTAACACGAAGATTAGTAATATTGTGTTTAGCTTTGGTTGAGCTAGTACCGAGCAATTAATGCCCGGTAGTACAATATGGACTTTTAACCACTTAGATATATTAAGTCCATATTTGTACTAGTCTTTAAGTACAAATCCAGGTAAAATAATGATAGCAATATTTTTTTTGGTATCATGCAGTAGTACATATTATAATTATAGTACTAAAGGAGATTAATATAGATGAGCAATATAGATAAAGATAAAGTATGGGCGGAAGCCTTTGGTAGTAAAACAGTAGGACATGACTTTGACGGACAAGAAGTTCATAAAAATGCACATGGCTCAAATTTGAAGTATGCTGGGATGTAGATCATATCAATCCAAAGAACGGAAGCACAATGGATAATTTGCAAGTGACCAATCAAAGAACAAATAAAGCTAAAGCTGATAAACCAACTTTTAAAATTGACAAAGTAGAATATCAAGTCAAAAAAAGTAAAAATGTCACTAAAGATGAATGGGCGAACAATTACGATTATTCAAAAAAGAAATCGTGCATTGTGATTGTTAATAATGATTAAGCTAAAAGATTCTTCAAAATCTATTAATTACAAACTTTTCTTAGCATTACTTTTGATGGGATTGATCCCGAGAATTTATACAACTGTTAGGATTTTCTATCTAGGTCAAATGCCGAGCGATGGCGGGTTTAATATAGCGAGCCAGTGGTCATGGGTTAATTTACTATATGAGATAGTTCAGGAGGCAATGGCGGAATTGGGAGAGTCCATGCTGATGAAAATGGAGTAGGTAATAATAACGTAATATTACATAACAATAGTGTCGGAGTAATGCTAGCGGATAAAGCAAAGCCGAAGTCAGTTGTTTTCAATATATCAGTTGCATCGTTTAGGAAGTACATGGTGTTGCTGCGGCTAGAGTTTGGATATCCAAAGCCGCCGTTGCAAGTGGTGCATAGGAAGTATGCGATGAGGGGAAGTCCTGCGGGAGAAGAATCGCAAGTTGATATGGGGCAGATAGTGGTTAAGGATATGTATGGTAAGAGTTTAAGGTTGTATATCTTTGCGATGGTGCTGTCGTGTAGTTAATGGCAGTATAGCAGTGATTGGTTGGTAGAGTCGATAGTCGCTGCCGTCGCACGGCTGAAGTTCTTCATGTGCAGAGCGAGGCATTCAATGCGAGGCAGTTTGTGGAAGCTCATGACTTATCGTTTAGACACTTTGGTGCGAGGACGAGTATTATCTTTTATGACCAAGACAGGACAAGGGTTGTAAGTGAGAATGCCGGCAATATAATCTACACAAAGAATTCACAACGTCAAAAGAGCATGAAGGCTTTGATGTGTATCTTTGCAACAAGTCAGACCCAGACACAAAGGGAAAGTTTGAGAACGTTATAAGATATATTAAATACAACTTCTTTGATCGGTATGAGTTTTATGTAATGGAACGGCTGAACAGCGATATATTGATATGGCTTGATAAGGTTGGCAATGGCAGAGTTCATCAAACAACACTTAAAGTTCCTAAGGAAGAATATCAACGAGAGCGACCGTTACTTACGATGTATAAGAACTATGAAAAGAAAGTGGTACGTGAGAGAATCGCAATGGTTGATGGACTTAATACGGTACGGCTGAACGGCAACAGATACGCAATGCTAAAGGATAAGTATAATAAGGTGCGACTTGAGATCAGTGAGGGCATTATAAAGGTGTTTGATATCGTGACAGGTGAATTCGTTGTGAAACACGCTGAGATGAAATGTAAGGGCAATTTCGCGGCCCTAAGAAAAAGCAATCGAAGCTGAGCGAGGGCAATATAAAAAAATTAATATATACATGCAAAATCAACCGTCCAAAATGAAGGACGGCTTTTTCAATGCTTATATAAATATTAGCTATATCATTGTTTTTTGCTAGTCTACATCAGCAATATTAATTACTTGGGTTATATTGCTGTTCTTACGTTTTGCGTATTTAAAATTAGCGTATGCACCACCATATGAATTTGTAACATAAGCAATCATATAATCCGAGTTATCGACCATCCATTTATTGCGGGCTGTGACAGCATACTTAGGGTGTATTGCATACTCTAGCGTATAAATAGTTTCGGCATTATAGTATTTGTAAATATAATTATGCTTCTCAATATGATTACTATCTCGATAAGCTAAGACAATATAACTTTTGATGTAAGGATATATGACCTTTAATTCCTTAACGGCACGCAAACAAGTTTTATCAAAATTACCATAGCCACCATTATAAAAGGTAGTTACACCAAACTCAATTAACTTTTTAATTTCAGATTTCAACTTATCATAATGATTATCATATAGACGATTGCCATGCCCACAAAATGTACAATTCATATAAACCTCCGTTTAACAATAGTATATACTATTTTGTATGATTCCGCAACCGCGGAAACATAATTATTATAAATAATGTAAAATATATTTACGCATTAGCGGAAATGGAGGTAGGTATGAAATTAAATGAAGCAATTTCGCTTAGAGTAAAAGAGCTATGCTTTGAGAAGAATTTAAAGCCTTATAGTTTAGGTATTAAAACTGGAGTAGCTAGCTCGACAATTGATGATATAATAAAATGCAAAAATGATACTGTGAAAATGCGTATTATATATGAAATAGTATCGGGTTTAGATATGGAGATGAAAGAATTTTTCGATAGTCCTTTCTTTTCTAAAGAAAATTTAATAGACTAATAGGTGGGTATGAAAGTATTTTGTGAAAGATTAAAAGAATTGAGAACAGAGAAAGGATTATCTACGACTGAATTAGGTGAAATTATCAATGTCAGTAATTCAACTATATCAAGATGGGAAGGTGGTAAAATAATTCCTAGCATTGAGCATCTGTATAATATTGCAAAGTATTTTGATGTATCTGCTGATTACCTTATAGGAATTATTAATGAATTGAATTAGTAAGTATTAGCGGAAATATAAGTAATTATGAAATTAAATGAAGCAATATCGCTAAGAGTAAAAGAACTATGCTCTGAGAAAATTAAAGCCGTAATGAAAAGTATTGACATTAATATAAGTGTATGATATAATTCCGATTATAGTAATATACAAAAGCTAGTAAATAATGATTGGCTTAAAGAGAGGATAAAATGAAAAAAATAGCATTTGTAGTAAGTATTTTAATAATAGCATCAATTGCCTTAGTAGGTTGTAGCAGTGCAAGTAGTTATCACGGAGAATATACTTCATCTTTCATTGATGTGCAAAACGTGGAAAGGGATAATACTTTTTCGCTATCAATAAAAAAAGATAAGACTTTTGTTCTTATTAAAAAAAGTGGTGAAGAGGTGATCTTTACTAGAGAGGGAGTTTGGAAATCCGCAACGAGTGATAACCAAGTGTCATTGATTTGTTTGATTAATCCTATTGGTTGGAATGAGAACTTACCAGGAATTATATCTGAATATTTTGCACTTTCATTTTTAGATGATGGCTCACTGATGGCAGTTCCGTCTATGATAGGAAACCCTAATTATTTGTCCTCTGCATTTGGATATGGTGATGCTAGTATACGTGTATCGATGGTTCATTTTAACAAAATATAGTAATGCAATAAATACAATTTAGTTTACAGCGAATTAGAAAATACATAAAAAGACAGCTTTAGCAGCTGTCTTTTTTAATGCAGCAAAGTAATAAATATTGATAAATATACAATATAGAATACAATTAAAAATATACGCCAGAGATGCAAATATATTCAGAGGATAGGTAAGAGTATTTATTTAATAAAAGGCAATCATTATTTATATTAAAAGCAAATTTAAAAACATGAAGAGAATGCATATGAAGTGATATATTTTTCTGGTAATACCTTAGATATTTTTTTGTGTGAGGATGTCCCGATTTTACTTGACCCCTTTTCAGATTATGGGGAGGGGGTGGTCAGATCTCTACCCCTATTTACCCCCGTAAGCGGGGGTGTAAACTCACACGAAATATATCATTAATCAAAAATGGGTGCGAGCGTGTCAGCATCGTGAAAGTAATAGAACAAACATCAGTGATATACTTTAACTATGGTATTAATCTTTATTAGTATTGGGTTTTTAAAAGTTGTAGGTGACCTATTTTAATCAATTGTTATCGCTACTTCGTTCATTATTCTAATGGTCAAGTAGGGTAGTGAAAGCATTGTAAAAAACTAAAATAAAAAAGTGGATTGCTGTAATATGTAACAGCAACCCACTTTTATTTTAATTATAGATAAATAGTTTTAGAGTAATGAATTATTCTTCAATATCAAGACAGCAATTATTACCGCAAGGGTCACAATCACTAAATAATCCTAGTTTGCGTTGTAACAACATTTCCATTGTAGATATGCTTCGTACCATCTCGCTAACTGAATTGTTTATATCTATCATCTCAGATGATGATGCTTTAATCTCTTCAGCCTTATCAATCTTTTCGGCTTCAGCATTTAGAATGTGTGCTAGGGCAGTTTGACCAAGGGCTACTGACATGAATATGTCAGAGATTGCTTGTGCTCTTGGAGTTTTTTCGCAAACTTTCACAGTTATAGTTTTCTCTGTTACTAGACCATTTATAGGTGAAGTTACTTGATATGTCACTGTATATGAGCCTGGTACTGCTGTGTCCACATTGTTTTCGATAACGTTCGCACCAGTAAGTGGAATATCGGAATCATCACAATCAGTTGCAAAAACATTCGCAAGTGGTGCAAATAAGTCGCCAACACAAAGGCATTTGTCGTACGCTTGAATTATTGGTGGCTCAGTGCATTTTGTAGATAATATTCCAGCGTCAATATCTGTTATATTCTCATTTCTTGCAATCGTGATAATGTTTGTAAAACCTGTGGTAGAGTCTGGCTTGCTTCCATTTACCTCGCCTGATTTTTGAATGGTAAGTTCATAATCAATAGGCGGAATAAATTTTACAAAATAATCTCCAGCTAACAGGTTGTTAAATGAATAGTATCCTGCTTTATTAGCACCATTGAATGCAGTAATAGTGGTTGTTATTAAGTTTTTATTCGCGTCATACAGCTCGGCTACTACTCCATTTACTCCTAGCTCACCAGTATCATGAATACCGTTATTGTTTGCATCGTCCCAGACAAAGTCGCCAATAGAGGCGAGGTCGTTTGGTTTGGTTTCAATACTAACTTTATTTGGCTCAACAGGGAGCATAGGCTCTACCGTACCGTTGATTATTTTATCTGCTTGCACCGCAAATGAGTTATAAGCCAGTTTGTTTACAGGTGTATCAACTGGTGATTTTGCATTTATTACGACATTCAATCGCTCGTATGGCTTTAATATTGTGCTTGGGTCAGTTATTATCCTAATAGATGATAGTGATGTGATATCCGTAGGCGGAGTAATGCTCCATGTGCCAGTTCCAATAGTGCCTGAGCCAGTCTGATCAAATCTAATTGGGTCATTGCTTGTTGAATACTCGATGGTAATAATCGGAGCTGGAGTAACAGGTTCGCCTAGAATATTTATTATTTCAGCTGATGCTACAGAAGTAGCATATACATCGAATTCCGACCCACGAGGGGTGGTATTCAAAATTACACCAGTGTCACCAACATAAGGAAGAATATCCACAATTTCAATATTTTTTAGCTGTATATCTTGATTGTTTGTAATATTTAGTTCGTATTTCACATCTCCACCAGGAGTGACGGTGCTTGCTTTGGTAAAGATATCCGATAAGTCGCCTTTTACCCATTTTTCAATAGAGAACTCAGATGTCGTCAAAATAACGCCATTGACAGCACGGCTTTGGGCGATGTTTTCAGCAGTAATACCATCTCCATCTAAATCGTTGACATCCAAATACTCAGTACCTTCTACCTCAGCATTATCGCCTCGGTTACCAAGATAGCTGAAGTTTTCGAAAGTATTAGGAGGGTTTAATGTCACAATTGCTGTGAAATTAGCATTAAGTTTATTTTTGAATAGTAGAGTAAATCCAGTAAAGTCAAATCTAACTAATGTCCTGCCTGTTCCTTGATAATTTTTGATTATCTCTGGGGTTGGACTCGGGATCGGGAACCCTGCATCATATGAATAATATCTTGTTCTTGTCATGTTATCATAGAACGAAAAATAATGATTACCCGGTGCATAATCAAGACCCAGCGGCAATAAATCAGAAAATATAGGGTCGACAATTTGACCGTTATCAGCAGAAGCTGATTGCAAGATCATAAATTCATTTAAAGGGTAATAAGCCGGTAGCGTAGGATTTAAAAATTTGCGTATCTTTAGTACGGATTTACCATTTAATTCTGTTATACCAGTGTTCGAGCCATTGATGGTTCCAAATGATGAGTCAGCAGATACGGTAGCTATATTAGTAATCATTTGATCTTGAGTTGCTGTATTGTTTATTGTGCCAGCAAGATTAAATGTTGATGTTGAAACTCCGACTTTATAGTTATCTATGATCGTTCTGACAGATAATACTCTCTCGCCAACTGGTATTAGTGGCGTCAAATCGTAGAGACCGCTGTCTCCAGTTATCCCCGTTGCGACTATTTTATAGAAGCCCGAATCATCTGAAGTTTCGATTAGTAAATCATAACTAGATAGATTTATAGCTGGATAAAAAGAAATACTTGTGATGTCAACTTCTGCTGGCAGAGTGTCAGTCAATACATAATTTGTTAAGTCGACTGTACCCGTATTACCTGCAAACATTGAATATTGAATTGGTTCGCCTATAGTTCCGTATTTAGGTGCGTACTTGAAAAGTATTAAACTAGCTTTATCTTCGAAAACAGTGAGCCTGGTTTTTGCCTCAGGACGAGCAATTGAGTCAACTGTCCAAGTTGCGATATTAGTGATGAGTTCACCAGGGATCACATTTGGCGCTACTGTGGCTTTGAATTCTATAACGTAACTACTGCCACTAAAACTTGGTAGGGTAAAGTTTAGAGTGTTACCTGTCCAACTACCTGTCAAACCATCATAAGTTGTATCGTTATATCCGCCGGTACTATTGTCATTTCCAATTGGAGTAAAAGACTGGTTTGCGATCAACTGTGGTGGCAATATGTCTTGAATTGATATATTTGTGATCTTTGCACCAGGATCGTTAGTGTTGTTTAATTTAAGTTTGAATAATATATCCTCTCCCGCAACTACGGGTGCATATATATAAGGCGTTTTAGATAAACTAAAATTCTCATCTAAGACTAGGTTAACCGTTGGAGCAGTGGCAGTGTCAATTACCAACTCATCAGCATATAGATCTGCTGTATTTGTGAAGCTGTCAGTATCGACCCTTCCTGCACTGAATTGGCTTGATAAGGTGTAGCTTATCGATGTTCCAGCGTTAACATTACCAAAATTAAATACGACTTGTTTGCCCCCTGCCACGGGGATTTCGTCGATGCTTTTAAGCTGTCCTCCGACATTTGGTAGTTGGTATGTGATTTTATCAGGGAAAAAATCAACTAATTTGCCAGAAAGTGCGGGCTGAGTCAGCTCGCTAAATGAAATATTAAAGGTATATATAAAAACCTCAGATCCATTAACTAAGGTCTTGTTTACTGTTTTTGTAACAGGCATATACTTTCCTCCTCTTGTTTTTTTAAGGTTATTACCTCTCTATATATGTTATTCGAAAACAGATATTTCAGTTACAAAGCAGTACAACTGCAAGATGGTGTTAAAAGATATAGATACGATAAAATATATATAAATATGTTGGTATTTATCGCGATTATGCTTTTAAATGGAAGTTAGATTAATATTGCAATATCAATAACGTAAAAATTACGATGAGCATATGATATAATAAGCGACCTTAAAATACTATCTAGGTTGAGCTTATACCATTGAGAATAAGGAGAGATTATGAAATGTAATCATGATGAAAATAAATGCGAAATTGATAATGTAATTCAATCTATCGCACTACAAGAAACGGCATTAGCACATATATTAAATGCTGAAGGGGAGAAAATACAGAAGGCATTGGAGTGCGAGCCTACAATCAGTGAACTGCTATGTATTAATCAATCCGTTGCTAATACTATTCAAGATATTTCTATGCTTGAAATGATATTACTTAATAAACTTAGGGTTAGCATTGGAGGAAGCTGTTGCGGTAGTGAATGTAAGCCACCGCTAGAGTGTGGATGCGTATGCGTTAAAGTTACAGACTGTAATTGCAGTCTTGAGCCTATTGAATGTGCAAAAGTGAGCATTTCATTAAAAAGCGTTCTTTGCAATGATTGTGATAAATGTGTCGGCGAGGTTGTGTGTTCAGGATACACCGATGTAAATGGTTGTTTTACAGCCTGCGAACTGCCACTTGGCGAGTATATTGTCAATATTTGTTATAAGAACTATCCGCCAATCCGCAAATATGTGTTTGTATGTACAGCAGGAGAGTGCAGTGATGTAGAGGCTTGTTTCCTGCTATGTCATTATGAAGAGGTGTATGTTGAAGGATATGTTTATGACGCATGTGGTGTCGCTCTTGCGAATTCCAAAATCGCTATAAATGAGAAAACTACTTATACGAATAGCAAAGGTTATTTTTGTATAAAGGACATTTATAAAAGTACAAATTTAACTATTAAAGCATATTATAATAATGTGGTGATTTACAACGAATCAATCGCACAACCAATTAAAAGTTATTATAAAATATTGATTAAGCAAGGTGTACGCAGTCAGAGTAATAAATTTTGTACTAATAAGTGTACGGAAAATTATTATTATCAAAATACACTACTATAGAATGCTTATTTAAAAAAATCAGTCAGTTAGAAGTATTTTAAAAACTTAAAGATCCATGTACCCATATTTAAAAATAAGAAAAAAACAGGAGGATGTTGAATATGTCAATGCCAGTTATAGTACCGAGTGAAACTACTCGTTGTCAAGCAATCACAGATATCATAGAGTCTGTTGCTCTAGAGCAAACAGGATTATCACACATTATAAATGCGGAGGGCGAAAAAATTCAAGCGGTTTTAGCCCGCCCAGATGTAACTGTAGAGGAAATGTTAGCAGTTAATAAATCAGTAAAAAGCATGGTAAATACAATCTCTCTACTAGAGATGATTCTTCAGAGTAAACTAGGTTTGTTTGAAGATTGTTTATGTGAGTGTGTGCCAATAATACCAGTACCATAATTCAGTTAGAATTTATCTTGATAATTAATTTATTTGGTTAATTAGAACTTGTAATATAGAATGATCTCGATATCTAATTGAGGTCATTTTTTTTGTGTAAAATTCTTTAAACCTTATCCCTTGCCACCTGCAATAATCCATGTGTATTGATACTGTGCATACTAGCATGAAACAATACAATATTCGATCAAAATTTAACAATTGTAGCTTTTTTAATTAAAATTACATATAATTAGTATATAGTATATTCAATATAATGCTAGCACTGGTGGTTATTATAGGCATGACGATCTAGGTGCTTATATTACATGTTATATGTGAAATCTTACAATTTTAGATATGAGGGAGATAAATGGAAATTTTGACAATCGCATTAAGTGTATTTGCGAGTGTGGTGTCAGGAATGGCGCTATTTTTTATGCAAAGATACTTCAGAAGCAAAGACAAAATAGATGAAGCTAGAGATGATGCAAAGGCAAAAGAAAATGTGTTGATACTGAAAAATATCGACGCACTTGGTAAGCTAACTTATGCGAACTCGATAGCAATTAGAGACGGCAAAACTAACGGCGAGATGAAAGAGGGCATAAGTGCATACATGGAAGTCAGAGAAGATATGTATAACTACTTGCTAGAAAACAATTCAAAAAAATAAAGCGACTATATTTATACAGGGTATTGCATTTTGATGATAGAACATTATCTCAGTTAAATACGGTAAGCATGCACATTGCGATAATACATGTGTTTAGTCGCACTACTTTTATCTATAGCGTCAAAATTAATAATAGTTTAATAGCGAAAGAGGACGAGGATAAAATTGATTAAATGAATAAAATAACATTTCCTCTATGAGGTATATGATAATAACTAGTCTTGCAGTAGTGCATGGCTAGTTTTTTTATAATTATCTCTCCCCCTGCGTTTGAAAACAAAAGTAAAAAAATCTACCCCAGCGGAAGTATAGGGCTATTTATCTCAATAAGCATGCAACTCGCACCCGTAAGAGTGCTATTCACGCAAAATTATTGCAAATTGCAATATAATATTATACCATAATTTTGTGGTAAATCGCATTTGTATTTTTAAGGGATATCATTAATCATTAATCATTATTTAATATAAATTATAAAATATGAAAATGCAAATGGGTATTGCAAAGTGTGGTAATGTATGGTATAATATGGCTATATTAATAATTTGATAATAAGTCATGTCATTAATGCATTATCTCCATGGTCAGTAATGACTTAGCGTATGGAAAAAATACATTCCATATAAGATAGGAGAAAATAAAAATAACAAACGCAAAGAAAATAGTAAATAAAGTAATGATAGCATTACTTGCAGTAGTAATGGTGGTAGCTTCTCTAGGCTTCGCCGCATCAATGCTCGAGGCAGATGATAACAGTGGCATATCAATGAACAGTGACGGCATCCAAACCGTTTCTAGTGAGATGGATAATAATACAGGTGGTGCAGTACCGTATACTTTTGGTAGAGATATAAGGACTATAAATGTTGGTGGCATTGACGTCAATGTAGATCTGGATGCAAGGGATTCTGGATTTTTTGATGATATTTTAGTGACTTACAAGACATTAGATAAAACTAAATTACAGCAATTCGAAATTAGAGTTACATTCAGCCATGTTGATGGAGAAAGTAAGGATAAAATAAAGACTTGGACTGATAATGGTGATGATTATGCGAAAAAGATTTTAAATTCGGGTATTTACATGGTTGATGAAATTACATGTGAAGTTACGATAAAAGTAAATGGTTCAGTAGGAACATATACTGTTGTCTTTCCTTGGTATTAATTATATTAATATTTAAGGTGAATATAAGTTATCTAAATTTTTATGATATACTTTATAATATTAGTCATTGTAATTTGGATAGGATTTAATAATTGAGTAGGATTATTATGTTGAGACATGTAATAGTCCTATTCTTATTATTTTATGAAAGTAATCAAATAGCAGTTTACGTTTGTTTTACGTAATATAGGAGTAATATGTTTTATTTGAAAAATATTTATAGGTCAATATCTAATAAACCGATCTTTTACTTGCTCATGATAATGTGCATGACATTAACTACGGTCATTTCATGTTCGTTTATGAGGGTCATTAATGCAAATATTCCTGATATGCACTATAATTATTTTACCATATCAGAAACATATGATAATGCAAGTTTTTACAATTCACTAAAAGATGAAGATAACATTGAGTACATTGCAGAAACTTATGTTTGCGATGCGTCTGAAATGCACACTAGTCTCCACATAGAATATATTCCTATAAAAGATAATAGTAAAAATAATAGAGAAGTATATTTTACTGAAAATGAGTTAGATAATGTAATCCAGCCAGTGATGGCGATTTCGCTGAGTCTAGCGTCGATTTATAATATTAGCATAGGCGATAGTGTTGATTTTTGTGGAAGCAGTTTCAAAATTGTGAAATTTTCAACCGGAAATGATTATCGTATATTTATTTCGGGAGCTGTTGATGTCGATATTGATAACAGATTTACACCTTTATCACATGGAAAAGACAGTGCTAGAATAGAATCTTATGGAAAACCTACTTCAAGACTAATTAACGCCGTTAATGAGTGCGGATCAACATACTTGCCTAAATCACAAATAGGCGTCAATAGTATTATGATAATTATTGTTGCTATTGTAGTGATGATATTATTATCACTTGTTACATTATTTTGCTATATAAATTTATCTAAGCAAAATAGTATTTTATACGCTAATTATAAAATAGTTGGGTGCAAAAATAGAAAAATCGCTGCGAGTATGTTTATAGAGTGCATGCTTATGATTATTATATCATTTGGAATAGGTATCGCATTAGAGCTATTGCTTGTCTATCCATTGCTGACTGATTTCTTTTCAGTATTTAGTGTGGTAGACTATGGTATATTATTTGCAGTTAATTTCGTTGTTACGATAATAGCACTTGCTGTAAATATTATTATCACTGCTAGAAAACCAGCTGCTGATAAAAGCATGCTTTTGAGGTGAATATATTATGAGATTTTTTTATTCGATTTATAATGATTTAAAGCAAAGAAAATGTTTTACTATTTTGGTTATGATAGAGCTGTTGTTAATCATGCTTGTTGGAGGAATATATTTACAGATGTTTAAGTCCGATGAAGTGTTCCTGCAAAAATACAACGCAGAGTACGAGAATGCAGTATGCGTCAGTAGTGATGTATTAAGCGACTATATCGGTAGGGACGGTTTAGAAGAAGGTACTATGGGTGCATCATTTGGACTTTCATACGGTGATACTTATGCGACAGTGATTAATCCTAAACTTGCCGAAATTATTGAGGTGGAGCATAAGGGTAAATGGTTTAGTGGTGATACTTCAAGTGAATATAGAGAAGCTATTGTAAGTGATGAGTTGAAAAACGTTTATAAGAAAAATGAGATCTATGATCTTGAAGTAAGAGGCGTTAATAGTAAAATTAAAATAATTGGGTATCTAGGTGCTGACAGTATGTCCATAGATGACTTTGATGATGTAGTCGCTTATAATTTATTATTTGCTTATGGTGATATGTTAGTATGCGATGATATTGATATTGTAGCAGAAGAAATAAATTCTGTAATAGCAACTACGGAAAATGCGAGTTTTTATATAGATAATTATAAACTAAATTCTAAAGTATTAGGCGACCTATATGATAATTATTATAATAGTAGCTATAATAGTAGGTATTTTAGTTACTACATTATGGGTGTACTGGTAATGCTGATTAGCGTTACAATTGTTTCCATGCTTGTGTGCGCATCAGAAAAAGACATTAGGAAAAACTCGATAAAATATATCGTAGGTAATAACAAGAGTGTGGTATTATCTGAGTCAGTAAAGGCAGGCATTGTCTTTGCAGTACCATTCACTTTGAATTTGTTTATTGTTAGTATTATAAATATTTTAAATGGAGATAGTATGTATCCTTCTATATTGCCGTTCGGGACGTTCTTCACCACTGCAAGCATAGCATTGATAGTTTATGCGGTATCTACAACGATAGGGATAATAAGAGTGCTTATTTCAAAACCATTAATAATATTAAAGAAGCAATAGATATTTTATAAGATTTAATATATGTTTGTAATAGGACATGGAGGTGTAAAATGATTAAACTAGATAGCGTTACTAAAATTTATAACAAGGGTAAAGATAATGAAGTCATCGCACTAGATAATGCTTGCGTCGAGATAGTATCTGGTAGCGCAATTGCTATAATGGGCGTGTCTGGAAGTGGAAAGTCAACTATGCTAAATATTATCGGCTGTCTTGATGTCATGACAAGCGGAGAGTATTACATTGATGATAAAAAAGTATCGACATTAAAATCAAACGAACTTGCAGAGATAAGAAATGCAAAGATAGGTTTTGTATTGCAAGAAAATGCACTTATTAACAGTGAGAGCGTTTTTGAAAATGTCAAACTTCCTCTCTGTTTTAGTAAAAAATACAAAATCAAAGAGTTTAAACATAGAGTTATGGAAGTTTTAGAGTCATTAAACATAGAGGGACTTTATAAGCGTAAGGTACGTGACTTATCAGGCGGACAGCGTCAGCGTGTGGCTATTGCAAGGGCACTCGTAAATGATCCTGATATCATACTCGCAGATGAGCCGACTTCAGCACTAGACAGCAAGACAGCTAGTGAGATAATGGCAATATTTAAGGACTTGCAGTCTAATGGCAAGACTATCATTATCGTTACTCATGATAAGCATGTCGCAGACCAGTTAGATAGGACTGTGTATATAAAAGACGGATTAATATCCGATACGGAAGAATAGTAATTCAATTAAGTATGTATATTTAGAATATGAATATTTATTAAATGTTTGTAGTCGAAAGTAAGTAGTAAGGTGGAATTATGAAAAAGAAACTTGAAATATATTTTAATAGTTTTAAGCAGTCGGTTTTGCATAAACCTACAGCTTTGATAATGCTTGTGTCTATGATAATAGTCGCAACTTTTGTATGTGGACTAGCATCAAGAATGCTAGTGTCGGAGTTGGAATCTCGTCTAAATGGTATAAAAGAAGCGATTGTACAGATCGAAAATGTTTATGATTACAAAGCAATAGGCGAATATATGCTATCATTGCAAGACGAAGTTGCATTCGCTGATGATAGCAATGAAGTATCTGTAGGGTACATCGAAATGATGGGTAATAATGTGAATACGATAAGTGAAAATGTAGAATCTGAAATCGTTTCAACTGCAATTACAACCTGTATTAAATTAGAAGTATTTGACTGCATACACTCAAAAGAAGCTATTCAAAATGGCGAAAATGCAATGACAGTAAACCGTGAGTTTTTAGTGGGTACTGGTGCTAAAGTCGGGCAAGTGATTAATTTTATGGGCAGTGACTTTGAGATAATCGCTGAAAACAATACCATTACGAAATCAAGTTCTAATGTAAAGTTGCCTACGATATATGTTCCATACTCAGCAGAGCTAGTGGATTTGACAAAAGTTGATGATAGTAATAGGGATTTTGTAACAGGCAGTTCCATTTCATATGTATATTTTACAAATTTTGAAAGATTGCTTAAAGGTTCAGAGACTAAGAAGTTGAGAGCTCTAGGAGCGGAAGTTTATGTGTCTAAAATTATTCCCCAGACAGAGTTAATTATATTGATTGGATTCTTAGTAGGAAGCTGTCTTTCAATAATTTCAATAATGAATTACTGGCAAAAAGTTAATGATAGAAAATACGCTGTGTACAAGACTTTAGGTGCAGGACCAGCAGTTGTTGCGGGTGTAATGATATCGGAAACTTTTGTTTTAGCGAGTGTGTCAGTCGGGATAGGGCTTTTAATAGATTACCTAGTCAATCTGGTGCTGAATATAGGCTATATCGGTTCATTGTTATGGTTGCATTATTTGATATTGTTTTGTACTACATTGCTATCAGTAATGATAATGATGTGTATAAAAGTTGTCAAGAGAGCTAGAGCAGTTCCCGCAAGTAAAACCAAATTTGGTTAAGGAGAATATATTATGAATAGGATTAAAATATTTTTATCAAATATTCGCCACTCTTGGTTATTCTCTTTAGTTTTAATGTGCGAGGTTGTAGTTTGTATTTGCTTGTTTGCGATTGCAAGTACCTCAACCACCGCTGTTAGGGGTTGGTCTGACTACTTAAACTTGAATACAGCAAGCAAAAGTCTAGTGGCATTTGATGGATATGATGATATAAATGATACTTCATACGGAACATTGTCTAAAATGACAGATATGTCAGGATTAGCAACAACTGTGGAGTTACGTGATGTAAATGAAGACGCAGTGTTTTCTGGAATTAACATAGCTACTCCAGCCCTTGCGGATAACTTTGATGATATGGGTTTTAAATTCAGTGGTGATGTCAGTAGTGATTATCGTGAAGCATATGCTAGTTCATCTCAAACCGACTATGAAATAAATAAGTTCTATGACATTTCAGCCACAGATGGTATTGATATATATTCTGTAAGGGTGAAAATAATTGGAATAAGGGAGCCTAACAGTAAATACTACGGTTTTAGCACATTCAAACCATTAAATGAAATAGTACAACCAATTCTAGAAGAGTCTATTCATGGTATATTAATATGTGACAATTTACCTGAATTTGCGAAGGTTGAGTCTGGTATCATGATAAATGATATAGCCCCGTCGCATTACAATGACTTGGGCTTTCAAGCCATCACTGTTAAAGAGTACTATGATTCAAAAACTAGTGATGAATTTGATATTCTAATGTATTTAGCTATTTGCTGTATCATATTTGCAGCTGCTAGTATATTATGTAACTATGTTCTAAATATTGATAATATCACTAAGCGTAGTGCCGTGATGTATGTTTGCGGTGAAACAAAGGCATCTGTAGTTTGCATGGAAGCAGTCAAGATGGTAAGTATTTTTTCAGTAGGAATGGCTATAAGTTACGGGATAACACACTTGATAATATCAACAACTGCTTCCAATCAAGACGCGATAGTAACATGGGCGAAATTCTACCAGTCCGTTGGAGTAATACTTGGGGTATATTTATTATCAGTACTAATTGGATTCGTGAAGTTTGCTAGAATAAATCCGTTAAAAGTAATTGGTAATGAGAATGTAGATTAGTATATGGAGGAGGAATATCATAATGAATATTATCGAAATAAGAGACTTACATAAGAAATATAATGAGGGAAAGGACAATGAAGTTCACGCACTAAGTGGCGTTGATTTGACTGTGGAAAAGGCGGATAGTCTTGCTATCATGGGCGTGTCGGGAAGTGGTAAATCTACATTGCTTAACATATTAGGGTGTTTAGATATTCCAACTTCTGGAACGTATACTCTTAAAGATGAAAATATCAGCGATAAAAGTGCAAGCGAACTTGCTAAAATTAGAAACAAAACTATAGGATTTATTTTGCAATCGTTTGGACTTATTGAAAGTGACAGCGTGTATACAAATATTAAATTACCGCTTTTGTTTAGTAATAAATATGTCGGTAAGGAAGTGAAAAAAAGAGTAAATAGTATCATAATAGAAGTAGGATTAAAGGGGCTTGAAAAGAAAAAAGTACGTGATATGTCAGGTGGTCAAAAGCAACGTGTGGCTATTGCAAGGGCACTCGTAAATGATCCTGATATCATACTCGCAGATGAGCCGACTTCAGCACTAGACAGCAAGACAGCTAGTGAGATAATGGCAATATTTAAGGACTTGCAGTCTAATGGCAAGACTATCATTATCGTTACTCATGATAAGCATGTCGCAGACCAGTTAGATAGGACTGTGTATATAAAAGACGGATTGCTTAGCGATATTGATGAGGTATAATTAAAAATAAAATAAACTATATAAAAGGTGCTAAAACATAATGTTTTGGTGCTTTTTTTTGTCGGCTGATATATGATTATTGTCAAAAGTATGAAAAACGATCAGGGTATTTCACATTGACAAAACGCATAAAATATGATATAATTAATTTACGTAATTGTGCACGTGCACACTAGCAAATATGCAATAAATATAACGTTTATTTATCGCTGGAATTAGTGAAATATGTACGTAAAAAAATAAATATTGAAAATTTATCAGTGTTATTACTATGATAGCTCGAGTTTTATTCGATAGGTTTGCGAATGTGTCAAAATAAATTATCGAAGAGCTAATGTATTAGATAAATACTACGCTTGAAAGTATAACAATGACGATTATTATTGACTGTAGCATGGATTAATTTGAAAATTACCTAAATAATATTTACTTTTGGAGGAGAAATTTATGAGCATAACTATAAAAGAAATTGCTGTGATAGCGGGAGTATCAAGAGGGACTGTCGATAGAGCACTTAGAAATAGTCCTAAGATAAATGTAGATACGAAAAAGAAAGTGCTAGAGGTCGTCGAGGAATATAATTATAAACCGAATTATGTAGGCAGAGCGCTAGCAAAATCAAAAAGACAAATTAGAATTGCCGTCATTACAAATAGTGTTGGTAATACATATTTTAATGAAGTATTCGAGGGCATTAAAACGGCAGAAAAAGATTTTGAGAACTTCGGGATCTGTACGACAATTTTCGAATTGAAAGGGTTTGATGTTGACGATCAATTATCCGCTATTTCAAAAATAAATTGCACTGATTTTGATTCGCTGATTATAACACCGATAAACGATAAGCGAATATCATGTGCACTTGCAAATCTTACTGAGAGCGGTGTTGCTATAATCGCAATGAATACTGATATAGAATTTGAAGGTAAACTATGTTATGTGGGATGTGATTACAATAAAAGTGGTAGAACTATTGGCGGACTTGCAAATATGCTTATTCATGAAAAATGCGACATTTTACTTACTACTGGATCAATGGAAGTCATGGGGCATAAACAGCGAGTGAAAGGGCTTTTAGAGATGAGTAAAGGTAATAAAAACATTGGCAATATTGAGATTATAGAGCATAATGATGATGAGGCGGTATCTTATACTAAAGTAAAGGAATCATTGGCAGCTAATAGTAAAATAAGGTTTGTGTGCACCACTGCTGGTGGAGTAGAAGGTGCAGTCAAGGCGACTAGCGAGATAGATTATAATATCCATATTGTTTCATTTGATTTGACGCAAAAAGTGTTAGAAGGTTTTAATCAAGATAAGATACTAGCAACAATAGTTCAGCAGCCTTATGATCAGGGATACATTGCAGTGAAGTGTGTCTATGATAACTTGTTTAATGGCGTAGTGTTCGGTAAAGATATCTATACTGATATCGCAATCAAAATAAAACAAAACTTATAATAATGAAAATAAACGACATTTTTTAGAGGTGATTATGAAAAAGAAAATACTAATAATAGCACTAATCTGTGCTATGTCGCTAACAAGTGCGGTTAGCCTAATTGGCTGTAGCAAGGCTCCAGAAAAAGCCCCCGCTCCTACTAATTTGTCAAAGTACACTATCAAAGATTATGGAATACATGAAGGTGATATTTATGTATCTACTAAAGGTAACGATGAAAAAAACGACGGATTATCAAAAGCTAGTCCGTTTGCGACAATAGAGCGTGCACAAAGCGAAGTACGATTGATGATAGAAAACGGTAAGTTTTCAAATGGAAAAATAACTGTAAGCATTCTTGCGGGAACATACTATACAAATTCACTAGCGTTTAACGAGCTTGATAGTAAGGTGGGCGTTTGTGCGGTCGAGTACTGTGCGTATGGTGATGGTGAGGTAGTAATAAGCGGTGGTATTAATCTAAATACTAGTGACTTTACTAGCGTGAACGAAGCCGATAAGGCAAGGCTTAGCGGAGAGGCTAAAAACAATGTTAAAGTGGTGGATCTAACTACATACGGATTGAAGGCTGAAGACTGGGGGAAACTATACGCGGTAGGTGGTTTTCACAATGCTAGCAAGTATGACGGAGATACTACTGGTGATAACCAGTGCGAACTTTTCGATAACGGTGAAAGAATGAATATCGCAAGATATCCAAATAAAGATTATGCTAAAGTATCAAAAGTAATCGACGCAGGTCAGACAAGGGAGCATGGCGAGAACTTAACCGACTGGGAAACTAGAAGAAATCCACGCGGTGGAACATTTGAAGTAGATAAAGAAACTAAAAAGAGAATGGCAGGCTGGAAAAATCCGACTGAAGCGTGGGTATTTGGATTCTTTTATTGGGACTGGGCGGATGCGTCTACCCCTGTTACAAGTATAAATCCTGAAGCGGGAACGGTTGTGACAAAGTATGCGAGCACTTACGGTTGGAAAAACGACGCTAAGTATTATTTCTATAATGTTTTTGAAGAGCTTGATACTGATGGCGAGTGGTATTTAGATAGGACTACGGGCAAGCTATATTTGTATGCGTCTGATGGATTTGAGGGTGCTAGTATTAGCATGTCGCTTGCAACTGATAGCGTGATTGATATGGAAAATGCAAGTAATATCACATTAAGAGGTCTTACTATTACTGATTGTAGAGCAAATGCGATAAACATAGTAGGCGATAATAATAGCGTTCTTAATTGCATTATCAAAAATACTGCAGGAGAAGGCATTTCAATCAAGGGTTATAACAATAAAGTCAGCGAATGTGAGATAAAGAAGATCGGTGAAGGTGGAATTACTCTTGATGGTGGAGATAGTACTTCACTAAGGGGCGCGGGAAATGTCGCTGATAACAATTATGTCCATGATTATGGCGAGATTTATAAAACATACCGAGCAGGTATTTCGCTAAAAGGAGTGGGCAATACAGCTAGCCACAATGAGATTGCTTTTGCACCGCACATGGCAATATTCTATGAAGGAAATAATCATTTAATCGAGTATAATGATATTCATGATGTAGTAAAGCTATCTAGTGATGCGGGGGCTATATATGCAGGGCGTAGCGTTTCTTTCTATGGCAATGTAATAAGGTATAACGCAATATACAACATAGGCTCAGGCGAATTTAAGCCAAACGGAATATACTTTGATGATATGCTAGCAGGTCAAACTGCATACGGTAACTTGCTAGTAAATATACCTAGTTTTGGATTTTTAATCGGCGGTGGTAAGGATAATAGCGTCAAGGAAAACTTAATCATCAGTGCTGAAAAGGGTGTTTACTATGATGATAGAGGATATGAGGGATTGCATAAAAAGGGCTGGTATAAAGAGAATGTAGACTCTCCTAATGGTAGGCATTATAAGCTACTAGACGAGATACCGCATGGTAATTCGATTTGGGAGCAAGCGTATCCAGAGATGTTCAAGATGCACGCAGACTTTGACAACCAAGATGATATAAATTTTGCAGTAAATCCATCAGGAGGAGTAGTAAGTGATAATCTTATATTCTCTGCAAAAGCAAGTATTGGTCAAATAGAGAAATCTGTTAAAAAGTATAGTACGATTGAAAATAATGGTACATACAAATTAAGTAAATACAAGTCAATGTTCAAAGATTATGATGGAGGCGATTATACCATTGTAAGTGACGGAAAAGGTCTAGAGGATGCACCAGAATATGAGCAAATCCCTTTTAGTAAAATAGGTAGATATTAATAAAGGAGAAATTATGAGAAATATAAAAAATAGAACAATAGCCATTATAGTGGCATCTATATTATTGACTGTAACAGTATTGCTTAGCATCTTGCTACCATTACTATTACCTAGAAATGGTGCGGATAGATATCAAATTTGGTCTCCGTATGATACAATAGAGAGAACTGATTTTATAGAAGTTGATATGCCTAGTGATAATTCAGCTATGCGAGTTTTGCAATTAACTGATGTGCAGATTGATTCGCCGGGTGAAAAAACAGATATCGCATTTGCCGATATAACAAAACTTATTGAGTCACAAAAGCCACATTTGATTATCCTTACTGGTGACAATGTTCAAGGTGTATTTAATGATAAGTCATTAAAAAGATTAGTTAAACACATTGATTCATTCAAGATTCCATGGACATTAACATGGGGAAATCATGACGCTGAAGGACGATCAGATCGTGCATATTTGAGTGAAATCGTAGTAAATTTGGATTCAGAATATTGTCTATATGAGGCAGGTCCAAGCAATATTAAAGGGTATGGTAACCACGTTGTTAATATAGTTAATGGTGATGAATTAGTATATTCAATGCAATTGATTGACTCTAATAGAAATATACAAATTGATGCAAAAACATCAGCGTATGACTATATAGGATATGATCAAATCGCATATTTTGAGTATATGCACGAACAATCAGAGCTAATTTACGGACAGGACGTGAAATCTATGGCATTTTATCATATTCCTCCTGTTGAAGTAAAGACATATTACAATGAGCTTATGAAGAAATATCATCCTGAATATAAAGGCGAAGGCAAAGCACCAATTTTGAAAGCAGACGAAGTACCTGGAATATTATTTGGTGAATTTAGAGAGCCAGTATTTAGTTCTAGTCACAATTCAGGAATCATGGACTCGGGGTTAGTTACAAATACTACACATAGTTTTGTAGGGCATGACCATGTAAATAATGCATCTATAATGGTGGGTGCTCAACAAGTTACTTACGGCATGAAGCTAGGCGTTTCTAGTTATCATAATAAAGATATGCAAGGCGGTACTATGATATATATTAATGCTGATGGAACAGTAAGCGTAGAGCATAAAAACATGTCAGAATTGAATTAATATATTAGCAATTTATTCAAGTTAAACTTGCTAATTAATTAGGAATTAGATTAATTTGCTTGACAAATTACTATATTGTCTAGTCGCAAAGACAGCATATAATATAAAGAGAAGTGTTTTTAATAGAACAGTAGATACAATATAAATAAAATGCTATGAAAGTGAATAAAAAAGACAAAAGACCGATTAGTTAGGGCTGATAAAGCTAAGCTAATCGATCTTTTTTTTATGTTAAGTTGCGATTTTATTAATATCGTGATATAATGTTAAAACGTAACTGTTATAAATATGCAAAAAATATGCAATTATTGCATACGCCTTAAAGGAGAATAGCATTGACTAAATTAAAAATAAAAGATAAGAAAACAATAGCATTAATAATCAGCGTGGTGTTTGCACTCTTGCTTGTTCTTTCAGCTGTGATCACTACTGTTGTTGTGTTGTTGCCTGATAAAATTATTGATAATGGTGGCGGTGATGGTGGCGGTGACGGCGGTGACGGCGGTGATGGCGGTGAAAAGCATATAACTGCTAGCGAGTTCGTTTTGCCATTTGAAGAAAAACTAAGTATTGCGAAAATCCAATTACATAATGTTAAAGCATCAGAGCAAGCGGTGCTAGAAAATCAATTAGCGTTTGAGTTCGCAAGTCAGTCACTAGAAGTATTGATGTTTGGCGATCAATCGCTTTATGTGTTTGAGTTTAAAACAATTAAAAGTGCCGAGGAATTTACAGCAGAGAACTCTAACAGCAAAAGTTACTTTAATATTGTTGTGCATTATGTTTCTAAAGACTATCAAACAATTTTCGATGATAAGATATATTCAAATGAAGAGTATGTATATTTGATAGATAAAATTGAAGTAATGATAATTAAATATATTGGAAGTGAATCGGCGGTCATTGTCCCTGATACTATAAATGATATGCAAGTAGTAAAGATAGGCTATGGCAGTTTTAAAGGACTTTCGCACATTACAAGCGTTGAAATAAATGATAACTTAAAGCACATAGGCGAGCAAGCATTCTCAATGTGTGACAAGCTGATACGTGTTACTGGTGCGAAAAATAGTAGCATTGGAGAGATTGATGATTATGCATTTTTCTATTGCACAAGCCTTGAAGACATCGCGGTTATGAAAGAAGTTTTAATAATAGGCGAATCTGCATTTGAAAATTGTTCTGCACTCAAGAGTTATAAAATCGGCGAAATGCTTACAAGCATAGGCAATAACGCCTTTAAGCAAACAAGAGTTCTCACTATTGAAGTGGAGATGCTTAATAAGATTATACGTAATGAAAATGGATTGCTAATAGTAAATGACAGAGTAGTACATGCAATGCACACAACTACTCCAAGTATAGTAAACATAGCAAGTGATATAAAGTATATTGCAAGTGGAGCGTTTTTTAATAACCTTAAGATAACTGAAGTCAATATGACAAACTCTAAAGTAGCGGTAATTGGCGAGAATGCATTTGCGGGTTGTAAAAACATGACGAAAATTAGTTTTTCAAGCGAGCTTAAGGAAATACACGCGAAAGCGTTTGTAAATTGCATAAAGATAAAAGGCTTTGAGTTGCCAATATCACTTAATACTATAGGTGCTAATGCATTTAGTTACTGCAGTGAGCTAACACAGCTTGTCATACCTATAGGAGTAACAAGCATAGGCAGTGGTGCATTAAAAGGTAATAGTAGACTCGAAAAAGTTGTGATTAAGTGCGACTTGAAACCGAGTTTTGGAGAAGAAGTTTTCGAGAAGAAAACAAAGATATATGTAGAGCATAATATGCAAGAGTATAAAAGTGATTATATGCTAAGATATTTCTTTGATAATATCATACAGTATGTAGGTCAGTAGCATGATAATTATAATTGGCTGAAGTAGCTGAACTAAGATCTCATGAAACCTATACGCACAAAGGATAAGAAAACAATGAGTAATGTTAAAATAAACAAAATGATAAAAATCCTATTCGGGATATTAATTATATACAGCGTAGCGTTGGTAATAGTATTGCTATGCAATCTTAACTATATTCTTGCTGAGGAAAACGCGGTGCCGTCACTGATTGAAGTTAAGAGTATAAGTGATGAGAACGTAAGTAAATTGCATGATTGCAGTCCGACACCTATAGAGTATGAAGACGGTACTAGCGAATTGCCGAATGACCCTTCTTATGATGATTATTTCCCGAACTTGTTTAAGGCAGATGTTTTAATCAATGAGCAGTTCTTGTTTGATAAATATGTCCCTGAGACTACTCCTAAAAAACACAGCAAGAACAAAAACAGTTGGCAGATGATAAATGATGCGTACGGGCCTATATCAGCAATTGTCGATTTGGGAGCGTACTATACGATAACTAACACTTTCATTTATGATGTTAATGGTGCGGTTATGTTAAATTTTGAGTATGGAGAGCCGTTCGCATTTCATGATTATTTTAATGTTGAACTTAACTTGTACAACAATTGGAATAGGATAGATAAAAAGACACCGCAATCAACAAGATATATCAGGATATCAGGAAACTACAGCACTAGTGGTGCGGCGGAGATGGGCTTTTATGGTGTGCCCGACAAGAGCAAGCCTGTCGTAGGCTCGAAACTAAAATCACCCGGAAATTATAATAAAGCGACTGTTGACAAGAGCATAGGCGTCAATGCGTTTATTGATGATCCTATTCAAGTAAGTAGTGTAGCGGGAACTATAAGAGAGTTTCACAATCTGTCTTTTTCTTACAAAGATGGAGCGAGCTATTTCAGCCCTGCAAATACATCGGGCTGGGATTTTGATGAATATTATAAAGAGTTGTATGAAAACAACATCGACACGATAGCGTGCATTCAAGGCACAACGAAATACATATCAGGCGATATTCCAGGCTTTACAGGCAATGAAAAGCCTATAGCGATAGGTGCTAATGCTGAAGATCCTATGTCATACAAAGAGCATAGCAGTATTATGTTTAACTATGCTGCACGTTATGGAAAAACACACGTAGACAGTAGCAGACTTACGCTGGGCGAGAACCAAATCCCGACATCGGGGCTAGGGTACATTACGTATTATGAGAACTTCAACGAGCCGAATAAGGATTGGGAGCATATGCAAAGTTATTTTTCCGCTTATGAATTCGCGGCGATGTGCAGTGCGGACTTCGACGGGCATGAAAGTAGACTAGGCAGTGATTACGGCGTGCGAAATGCGGATCCGAACGCAAAACTTGTTATGGGCGGACTAGTGGATAAGTCTATGTTTGAGTACATAAAATTGATGGCGTATTGGTTCGAGAACAATAGAGATGACGGCGTTTTTGCGGTCGATGTGATCAATTTGCACGTATACGACGATCAGTTTGACCCAGAGAATACTATTTATCAAGAACTGCTAAAAGAGATAACTGATTGGGTAAACATAAACATACCCGGAGTGGAAGTGATAGTTTCCGAATTTACTCCGTCGGTAGAGGGAATAAATGAGGCTGATAAATTCGAACCAATGTTTCTTGAAAATCAAGCGAATGCACTAGTAAGAACTTATTTGCTAGGATTGGAATCAGGAATTAATAGGTCGATCATGTTTATGCTGAGAGATACTGATGGCGGAGTGTATTCACATTATGGACTGGTTACAAAGAAAGGTGAGTGGCGAACAAAATCAGCGTGGCATTATGTATCCACCATGAAAAATACGCTTGAAGATATGTATTTTGATAAGGTGATTGAAAAGGGCGATACTTATGTTTTTAGGTTCGTGTCGAAAAAAGATAAGAATAAAATATCCTATGCCGTGTGGCGACCAGAAAAATTGACCGCAAGTAATCCGATGTATAAAAGCATACCATATACTCTTGATATCGGGGATATGAAGTCAGCTTGCATGACAACCATGGAATATGGTCTGGAGTATGGTAGTAGCAGTAACCTTGCAATATCTGACGGTAAAGTGACAGTCAACACTAGCGGAAGAGTAGTATTTATTACCACTCACAAAACGGAACAAGTAAGTATCAAATCCGATCAAACAAAACTAGATATTAAAAATATTATCGGCAGAGAGCATATAGTTGAGAACACTAGAAAGATGTTTGATGAGCAGAATTTTGTACCAAAAACGCCATCGACAAATCTTGCTAAAACTGCTGATGGAAGTGTTATTTTTAAAACTAGTCCACCAGGGCTTTATGGCAATGACGAATTGTTTCCAACAAGTGTTATTGTTGATTTAGGGAATTATTATGACATTAGACACATAGGGTTTTATGATGGTGCAAGTGACGGGCTGTTTAAAATCCATGCTCAAACTGCGTCGGGTGGATATGTCGAAATTCTATCTAGCAACTTAAAGGATTACAATTTTTGGAACATTGTAGATGTGCATGTTAGAACGCGATATTTAAAGATCGAAAGATTTAACAACGCACAAATTAAGGAGATAGGAATATATGGTCAGTAGTAGTCCTGATCAAGCAATGTAATAAATATATTATAACGATATTATCATACTTAAAAATGCTTAAGATATCGCTTGATAATTACATAATTGTAAGTTTAGCAAGATATAGTAGGCTACCTATAGATAATATTCAATACAACTTAGCGTGATGAGTATGCGGTACTCGGATGATAATAAGTACGAAAAAGACCGACTAGTATAGGAAAATCAAATCCTAAGCTAGTCGGTCTTTTTTTGCGTTTTAGTCTATTGCTTACAATATTTCAAAATCATTTTTTGAGTATGCAATGATATTATCTTTTTGCATTCTTGAAAGCTCTGCTGAAACTACGCTCCTATTTGAACATAGATAGCTAGCAAGTTCTTCTCTATTGAATGAGATAGTAAATTTATTTGAGTCCTTCTTTTGATACTCAAAAAAGCACAGTAACTTTTCTCGAAGTGTTCGCTTTGACAATATGTCTAACTTCTGATTAAGCATTAGATTCTTATTTGCGATTATTTTAAGCATGTTCTCTATAAGTATCATGTGAAAAGTGCACGCTTTGCAGCAAGGTTTAGATACCTTGTTAAAGTCAAAATATACGATTTCGCAATCGGTGCTAGCGGTGATTGTGACAGGGCTTTTGTCGATACCTGCACAAGCGAATACTTCACCGAAAATACCATTAGTAGGAATTTCAGTTAAAATAGTTTGATTTCCGTTCCAGTCTTCTTTATATATTTTGACCCTACCGCTAGCAACTATGCCAATGTGGTCGATCTTGTTGCCAGAAAGTAGTATCATTTCGTTTTTTGTGTATTTGGTGCTTTTAGCATGTAGACAAGTAACCAGTGCATTGAAGTCACTAGTATTTATTCCAGCAAAAAGCGGATTGAACATTATTTTTTGATATGTATTTTCCATAAACCCTCATAAATGTTGTATATACAACAGCTTTTTTATTATTAGTATACTATAATTACATATAATAAGCAACAGGAGGATGTATAATGAATAAGAAAATTATTGTTATTGATGACGAAAAGTGTATTGGCTGTGGACTTTGTGCTAAAGCATGTAAGCAGTCGGCAATAGAAATGGTGGATGGTAAAGCTAAAGTAGTGAGAGAAGACTACTGTGATGGACTTGGCAATTGCTTGCCTGTTTGTCCAGTCGGTGCGATAAGCTTTATGGACGAAATGGCAAAAGATGATAGTAAGATCGCACCCAAATTACCGTGCGGTTGTCCAGGAACTTTATCAAAAAAAATCTCGAGAAATCGTATTGATCGCAAGGCTAGCGATAACAAAGAGGTGCAAACTAATACTTGTGTAGCCCCTCAGTCAGAGCTAAATCAATGGCCGATTCAGATAAAACTTGTACCGACACAAGCACCATATTTTGATAATGCAAATTTATTAATCGCATCCGACTGTAGTGCGTTTGCTTGCGGTGACTTTCATAATAAGTTTATGCGTAATAAAATAACAATTATAGGCTGTCCTAAGCTAGATGATGGTGACTACACAAACAAGCTAACTGAAATAATAAGTGAAAATAATATAAAATCAGTTACGATCGTACGCATGGAAGTACCTTGCTGTGGCGGATTGGAGACCGCAGTTAAGAATGCCTTGAAAGCTAGCGGTAAGATGATACCATGGAGTGTATTCGTAGTGAGTATAGACGGAAATGTATTAGATTAATTAAATATAATATTTTGAATATATTTTAAATATGTATTAACTAAATATACAACTACTAACTAGTAAAGA
This sequence comes from uncultured Clostridia bacterium, assembly GCA_947038565.1. Taxonomy (GTDB): domain Bacteria; phylum Bacillota; class Clostridia; order Christensenellales; family UBA3700; genus MGBC100798. Next base: position 15,797 of record CAMQWP010000011.1, on the reverse strand, counting down.
AAAGTTTTATACATTTATAAAATAAAATAAGTATATCAATATGAAATGAGCAGTAAACAAAAGAGCCGATTAGTCTTGGATAATGAAATCCTTTACTAGTCGGTATTTTTTTGTGTTTGCTTTGGATATGCTGATTGTAGCATGTAGAATAGTGGTTATTGTCAGATAATTTGCGTTATAGTTCCGCCTTCACGCTTGATTAAGATATGCAAATCTACAGATCAAAATACGTCAATAACCTTGAATAAATATCTACAATGGTGTATAATGTATAAAATAACATAAAACAAGGGAGTGTCGCATGTCAATATTGAATATAGAAAATGAATTTTTGAGAGTTGAAATAGATAGTTTCGGAGCAACGCTAAATAACGTAATTGATAAGCAAAAAAATATAGAAATATTATGGCAAGGTGATAGCAAGTCATGGACTGGCAAGGATAAATTCATATTCCCGTTTGTAGGTAGATTAAAGGACGGGTTTTATACACATGAAGAGCAACGATATGACATGCAAATACATGGTCTATGCCCGTATAACGAGTTTGAACTAGTAGAAAATACAAAGTGCAAATTAGCTTTAGAATTTAGCTATAATGAAAACACACTTAAAGTTTATCCATTTAAATTCAAGGCAATAGCGATTTTTGAAATCATAAATAACCGAATAAATGTCGATTATAAAATAATCAATCTTGATGACAAATCCATGTATTTTGGTATTGGTGGACACCCCGCATTGCAGTTAGACAGCGTCGAGAGTGAGTTCGGCACTGATATTAGTGGCAATAAAGTAATATTTGACGATGAATATGAGTGGGAGCGGTATCTAGGCGACCAAAGCAATGTATATATTGATAAGCTAGTGCATTATGGTAAGTTCGATCGTATAGAATTAAGCAAAAGTTTGTTCGAGAGCGATGCGATTATCCTTAAAAATGTGTGCAAGACAGTGACTGTCGTACGCAAAAATGGCGTATCAATAGAAGTTGATGTCGAGAATATACCAGTTCTCGCACTCTGGACGCATAAACAATTCGGTAGTTATCTTTGTATTGAGCCATGGTGGTCACTTCCTGACTATTCAAATGCGAGCAAAGAACTATGTGCGAAAGAGAGTCTTATGACATTACCGCCACGAGAAGAAAAAATATACGCATTCAGTATCAAAGTACTATAACAGCGTTACCGTAGATATTGATATCGGTATGAAATAAGATATATATTAAATTGAAAGCGTATCAAAGGCTTTAGGAAATAATAATCAAAATTTATGTTCAAAAGATAATCTATTATGCTATAATGTCTATGATAATATAGATACTTGCCAGTCTTAGTAAATAAGGAGCTGAAATATATGATAAATAGAAAGAAGAAATTCCATAAAATATTGATTGATATAACTATCACCTTATCGACTTTTGCAGTCTGTACGGGTATATGCTATTTGTTGGATTATTTTAAATTAAAGGATTTGAACTTTATTATTATCTATGTTCTAGGCGTTTTAACCACGGCGTTACTCACTAGAGGGTATGTATATTCGTCAGTGCTGTCATTATTGAGCGTACTCGGGTACAACTTCTTCTTCACGACCCCGCGTTACTCGCTACAGTTTAATGATAAGATGTATCTAGTCACTTTCGTATTAATGTTTGCGGTGAGTATCATCACTAGTACTATAATGTTTAAGTTCAAAAAGAGAATGTCGCAAGTAATAATGCTTAATAAAGAAAAAGAAAAGCTAAATAGTGCGTCTGAGAAAGATCAGCTAAAAGTAACACTTCTAAGAAGTATATCGCATGACCTACGCACTCCACTTACTACTATTAAAAACGGAGCGGAGATATTGCTTGAGAATGATACCATAAGCGACGCGGACAGAGATGAAGTACTTGCCGATATCACTATCAAAGCGGATTGGACGATCAGGCTGGTAGAGAATCTATTAGCACTCTCTAGGATTGACAGTGCGGAGCTTACCGTTAAGAAAGAAAAAGAGGCACTAGAAGAGATATTGCCTCAAGCAGTAAGGAATATGCAAGGCGTATTGGGAAATCGTAAGATAACCTATTACATGCCAGAGAATCTACTACTTGTACCAATGGACGCAACGCTTATCATGCAAGCAGTCGGCAATATCGTAAACAACGCTATCAAGCATACTGAAGATGACGGCAATATATGGATACAAGTGTGGGACACTGCTGAGAATGCTGTGTTTAGGATATCAAATGATGGCAAAGCAATAGCTGATACCGATCTACCGCATATATTTGACATGTACTATACTACTATAGATAGAAATAATGAAAGTGGCTTTGGTATAGGTCTTGCGGTCTGCAAACTGATAATAACGGCTCATGGCGGACAGATATCCGCACGAAATACTGATGAAGGCAAGGTCGTTTTCGAATTTACGTTGCCTATGGAGAAATGATATGACTGAAGTATTAATAATCGAGGATGATAGGTCGATACAAAATCTATTAAAAATTGCATTAAAGCAAGAGGGTTATACTGTGCATACTGTTTCCACTGCTTTAGACGGTATAAATTTTGCAGTGAAGCATGTCGTAGATATCATACTTCTTGATCTAGGATTACCTGATCTTGATGGACTAAATGTCGTAAATAACATAAGAAGTTATAACGAGAAATTACCTATTATCGTAGTTAGTGCAAGGGATAATGAAGAAGAGAAAATAAAGTGCCTTGACGCTGGAGTGAATGACTATGTGCAAAAGCCGTTCCATTCCGCTGAGCTGATGGCGAGGATAAGAGCAATACTTAGGTATAGCGTTAGCGTGGAAGGTGCGTCGGAGAGTGTATTTGAAAATGGCGATTTGACGATAGATTTTTCCAGTCATAGCGTGTTAGTAAAGGGCGATGAAGTGCATTTAACAAACTATGAATACAAGATATTATGCGTGCTGTCACAGAACTTGGGCAAGACGCTAACTCATAACTTTATCATATCAAAAGTGTGGGGAACGGGTGGCAATGACTCAAACGGTCTTCGCGTATTCATGGCGGGACTTAGAAGGAAAATCAAAAGTGATCCGTATTCGGAAGAGCTTATCCGTACTGATGTGGGCGTTGGTTACAGAATGAATAAAATGAAATAATAACTATAATAAACTGATTAAAATATGACTATCTCTGTTAGATATCTAACGGAGGTAGTTTTTTTATCGCCAAATTACCGAAAATTAATACAATCTTAATACATATTGGTAAAATCATAATGGTTTATTAATGCAAATAGGAATATGATAACTGTAGGAGGTAGTTCATATGAAAACTTATCTGGGTAACAATGATGATATATTTGATAAGATAGCATTGATTAAGAAATTAATATTGCTAAATGATTTTGAAAAGGCTCATGCCTTACTTGCGACATTGCTTGTAATGGATGTCGAGAACCCTCAGGTGTATAATCTTTTAGGTATATGTTACGAGAAAGAAGGCGTAAGACAAAAGGCGTCGAAGTTCTATCGTGTATCTTGTTTTATGGACCAAAGCTATATCGCATCATCGCATAACCTTATGAGGACTTGCGGATTTAGATATGATGGGTTCGTGGACGTGGATTGGGGACTAAAAGATCTAGGAGGTATCACTAAATGACTATTATTACTATCATTGCTGGCGTGATTACATTAGCGTTAGTATGCTTTTTGTTTTATAAGCTATTTACGAGCGATAAATCATAATTAAAAATAACTTTATTAATGGAGATTATCAAATGACAGAAAAAATTATTTTTACTATACTAGAAGATATTATATTTTTCTCACTGTTGATGCTTGGCGGGTATGTATTCGGCAAAGCCTTTTATAAGATATATAAAGGTGAGCCAGTATTCGCTAGAAAAAGTTTCTCAGCAGTCGAGAATGTTATATTCAAGTGTATAGGAACAAAACCAAAAGAAGAAATGACTATAAAGAAATACGTATTCAATTTATTACTATTTAGTGTGATAGGCATAGCTTTCTCTTTTGCGTTCTTGATGTTGCAATCATTTTTCGTACTAAACCCTAACGGCGTGAATGGCATGAGTTGGGATCTAGCATTCAATACAGCAATTAGCTTTGTGACCAATACGAACTGGCAAGCATATGCTGGCGAGACGGGCGTCACTTACTTATCGCAAATGCTGATCATGACTGTACAAAACTTCGTATCAGGTGCGGTCGGCATAGCAGTGTTATTCGCACTGATAAGAGGCTTTGCTAGAAAAGAGAAAAAGACTATCGGTAACTTTTGGTCGGATATAATAAGGATTATTTTATTCATGTTGCCTATCTGTTTTATCGGAGCAATATGTCTTATCGCTGAAGGCGTGCCTCAAACAATGCTTGGTAAGGTCGACTACTCGACACTCGAGGGCGGAAGTGCAAGTTTGCTTTTAGGTCCAGCAGCAAGCCAGATCATTATAAAACAACTGTTTACTAATGGTGGTGGTTTCTTTGGTCTAAACTCAGCATTCCCTTTTGAAAACCCAACAGCATTTACTAACTTGCTCCAGAGCTTGTCACTTTTACTTATACCAGTCGGCTTGTGCTTTACTTTTGGGTTTGCATTCAAAAACAATAATAAAGACGTTGGTGTCAGGAATAGGATCGGTATTCGAGTACGAGAAAAGAGTGAGGGTGTAGCGTTATTAAAAGCAATGAGTGTTATCTTTATCGTAAGTGTAGTACTTTGCACTACATACGAGTTCTTAGGTGGCGTTACGATAGACGGTGTGCATTCACTAGGTAATATGGAAGGTAAAGAAACTAGATTCGGTGTAGGCAGTTCAGCACTGTGGGCAGTAGCTACTACCGCAGCGTCAAACGGTAGCGTTAATGCTATGCATGATAGCTTTACTTCTATAGGCGGTATGGTGCCGTTGTTCTTGATGATGCTCGGCGAAATCGTTTACGGTGGTGTCGGTAGCGGTCTTTATGGTATGATAGGATTCGCGATACTTACAGTATTTATCGCAGGATTGATGGTAGGTAGAACTCCAGAGTATCTAGGTAAGAAAATCGGTAGCTTTGATATGAAGATGGTTTGCCTTATCATACTAACTCCAGTTCTATGCTTACTCATAGGTACAGCGTCTACAGTCATGTTGACTATTGCACCGAGCTGGCTTACTAATGATGGTGCACATGGCTTTAGCGAGATATTGTACGCATTCGCGTCGCTTGCTAATAATAACGGATCAGCATTCGCAGGCTTTGCGGCGGATACAACATGGACAAATGTGGTAGGAGGATTTATAATGTTGCTCGTTAGGTTTGTGCCTATGACCGCTACTTTATTCCTAGCAAATAACTTGTCGAAGAAGAAAATAACACCTAAAACTGACGGTACGCTTATCACAAGCAATACAATGTTTGTAGTGTTGTTAATTTTTGTAATACTAATTATTGGTGCATTGAGCTTTTTCCCAGCACTTGCACTTGGCCCTATTGCCGAAAGTTTGACTTAAGGAGGGGAATATGAAAAAGAATATTAATAAGGATCATAAACCGATCAATAAGAAAATGCTTGCTGATGCGACATTGCAGTCGCTAGTCAAGTTGAATCCGAAATCGCAAATTAAAAACCCTGTTATGTTTATCGTTTACTTAGGTGCGATATTTACTACTATACTGTTCTTCTTCGCACTTGGCGGGATAAAGGATAGTAATTGCTGGTACATATTCGGTATATCAATAGTGCTTTGGTTTACTACTCTTTTCGGCAACTTCGCGGAGGCTATTGCAGAAGGCAGAGGAAAGGCACAGGCGGAGAGTTTGAAGTCCGCTCGTAAAGATGTGATGGCAAGAAAATTACATAGCCCTGAAGTCGAGGCTACTTATGAAGAGGTCAAGAGTAGTGATTTGAAGTCTGGTGATATAGTGCTAGTTAAAGTATCCGAGCAAGTACCTATGGACGGCGAAGTCATAGTAGGTGTTGCGAGCGTGGACGAGAGTGCTATCACTGGCGAGTCTGCTCCAGTCATAAGAGAGTCGGGCGGTGACAGAAGTGCCGTTACTGGTGGTACTACAGTGACTAGTGATTGGCTAATCATCAAGATCACAGCCGAGGCGGGTAACAGTTTCCTTGATAGAATGATATCAATGGTAGAAGGCTCGAACCGTAAAAAGACACCTAACGAAATAGCACTTCAAATATTGCTTATTACTCTTACTATTATCTTTATTATCGTATCAGCTACGCTACTACCATTCTCAAAGTTTGCAGTAGACCAGTCTGGTCAAGGCGTGCAGGTCAGTTTGACAAATATAATCGCGCTGATAGTATGCTTAGCACCGACTACAATAGGTGCATTGCTATCATCAATCGGTATTGCGGGCATGTCTAGGCTAAACAAAGCTAACGTACTAGCAACTAGCGGTAGAGCGATCGAAGCTGCGGGAGATGTAGACGTGTTATTACTAGATAAGACTGGTACAATAACACTAGGTAACCGCCAAGCAACAGAGTTTATCGCTGTAGGCAATAACTCAGAGTATGACGTAGCAGAATGCTCTCAGCTAGCATCATTTTCTGATGAAACAGCCGAGGGTAGGAGTATTGTCATATTAGCTAAAAACAAGTATAACCTAAGAGCTACTGATATCGCTAAGCATAATGCGAAATTCATCGAGTTTTCAGCACGAACTAAAATGAGTGGTGTGGATATCGGAGAAGACTGTATCAGGAAAGGCAGTGCGGACGCTATCGAGAAGTATGTCGAGTCACTAGGTGGCGAGTATCCAGAAGATTGCAGAGTCGCAGTAGAGAATGTAGCCAAAGCTGGCGGAACTCCACTAGTCGTAGCAAAGAACAGTGTGGTATTAGGAGTTATATATCTAAAGGACATAGTGAAAGAGGGCGTAAAAGAAAAGTTCAACGACCTTCGCAAGATCGGTATTAAGACAGTAATGATAACTGGTGATAATACTATGACTGCTGCTGCTATTGCGGCGGAAGCGGGCGTTGATGATTACGTGGCTGAGGCTACTCCTGAAATAAAACTTGAACTTATCAAAAAACTTCAGGCTGAAGGACATCTTGTGGCAATGACTGGTGACGGTACAAATGACGCACCCGCACTTGCTCAAGCTGATGTTGCGGTCGCGATGAATTCAGGCACACAGGCAGCAAAAGAGGCTGGTAATATGGTCGACTTGGACTCAAGCCCTACAAAGCTAATCGAAGTAGTACGTATAGGCAAGCAATTACTGATGACAAGAGGAGCACTTACTACATTTAGTATATCTAACGATATAGCAAAGTACTTCGCGATAATCCCAGTATTATTTGCAAGTATATACCCAGGTCTTGACGCATTGAACTTCATGAATTTAACTAGTCCTTCTACTGCTATCTTGTCTTCTATAATATACAATGCACTAGTAATAGTCGGATTGATCCCGCTATCACTAAAAGGTGTCAAGTATAGAGAACAGTCAGTGCCAAAAATGCTAAAAAACAACTTATTAGTATATGGTCTAGGTGGTATGGTAACGCCGTTTATATTCATTAAACTATTCGATTTATTACTCACTGTATGTGGAGTAATGTAAGGAGATTTATGAAAAATAATAATAATATCAACGAGATAAATCGTGATGAAATAAAAGATATTGATAGCAACGTCAAAGTGGAGAGTAGTAGCGTGCATAACGAAGATGTAACTAACGCCGATACTATGACCACCGCAGAGCTAGAGAGTGAATGCATTGATATTAACGCTAACGGCACTGCTACTAAAAAAAGAATGTCTATCGGCAGTAATAAGTTTATAGCCGCTATTCGACCAGCGTTAATGTGCCTTGTTATTTTGACGATAATATGCGGTGTGTTATATCCGATAGGCGTGACTTTAGTCGGTCAAACGGTATTCCCTTACGAGGCGAATGGCTCTCAAATAACAGTTACTCTTGCTGATGGTACTCAAAAGGTATACGGTAGCGAGCTTATTGGTCAGGCGTATGAAAACCCGAAATATCTTTTCGGTAGAGTTAATACTGGCGCGCCTACAAACCTATCTCCAGAGAGTGAAGAGTACAAGGCTCTACTTGAGGCGAGGATAGCCGATAGGCGTGCGAAGTTAGCAGCAATAGGCTACACTGATGAGAGCGTTATCCCTGATGAGCTTATCACGTCAAGTGGTAGCGGAGTTGATCCGCATATATCGCCCGATACTGCATACGCCCAAATCCCGATAATCGTAGCCGCTAGAACGCTTGCTGGCGATGATATCACTGAAGCGGAAGTTAGAGAGGTAATAGACAAATATACTGAAGGAAGATTTTTAGGCATATTCGGATCAAAGAGCGTGAATGTATTGCTAGTGAACTTGGCACTAGACGGGTTACTATAATGGAGAGAGGCAAACTTAAGATATTCTTCGGGTATTCGGCGGGAGTAGGCAAGACATACTCTATGCTAAAGGTAGCGCACGAATTGATATCAGAGGGCGTGGATATAGTCATCGGTTACGTTGAGCCACATGATAGGATAGAGACGATCAAAATGACCGAAGGTATCGAGTGCATTCCGCTGAAGAATATCAAATACAACGGAATAAATCTGACTGAATTCGATGTCGATACTGCAATTCTGAGAAGACCGAATATAATGCTTATAGACGAGCTAGCGCATACGAACGCAGTAGGTAGCAAAAATTCAAAGAGGTATATAGACGTGCTGGAGCTACTTAATAGTGGTATAGACGTGTGGACTACTGTCAATGTTCAGCATATAGAAGGACTGCATGATGTAATCGACGACATGACATGCGTTGATGTAAATGAGCGTGTGCCTGATGAAGTCTTTGATTATGCGGAAGAAGTAGTGCTTGTAGATATAGAGCCGTTAGAGCTGATCGAAAGAATGATTAGCGGTAAGATCTACAAAAAAACTCATGCGATAAATGCACTTGAGAACTTCTTCAAAAGCGATAACTTGTCATCATTGCGAGAGATAGCAATGAGGCGTAGTGCGGATAGGATAGAGAAACAGGCAAATAACGGTGCATTAAAGACTAAGATATTAGTACTGATAAGCCCTTCGCCATCGTCAGAGAAAAATATCAGAGTAGCAGCAAGGATGGCAGAAGTATCACACAGTAAATTCGCAGCAATATACATAGAAAAAAACACGATGTTATCCATTAAAGCCGAGACAATGCTAAAAAAACATATGCGTATCGTAAGGGAATTGCATGGTAACATGATAGTCAAGTACGATTATGACATAGTAGAAGCAGTAGCGAACTTCGTCAAGATAGAAGGTATCACACTGCTTATTATAGGCAAGACATGGCAATCAATCGGCAGAAAAGTCGGTTTGGAAGACAAGATGATCGCCAGAATGCCAAACATCGAAATACTTATAGTCCCTGATAGTGAGGGGTTTCAAGAAAAAAAGAACTGGCTTAAATTGATCAAGAACAATATAGTATCCACTCGCAAAAAGCACTTTAACCATCATGAGATCAATATGACGCTTGACGTTATCCATTCGCTCACAAAGAGGGCATTAGAAAACACGGAACTAAGCGAAAAGAGCATTGCAGTAGTGCTTGCTTGTGCATTTGAAAGAAGTTGTATAGTGATGTGCGATAGCGAATACGCGGTGCTAAAAAACGAAGAAGACCGATCAATATTCTATAATGAAAAAGAACTCGCTGTATCAGCTTGGGTCAAGCAAAATAAAAAAACCGCGGGGTTTGGTACGGATACGCTAAGGCTATCAAATGCGATATACTTCCCTATCATCATAGGCGACAAAACTGTTGTCATAGGCTTTTCTTGCATGAAAAACGATATGCCTATTGCAGACAAGTTCGTACTCTATGAGGTCGAAAATGTATTGAAGATGATACTAACTAAAAAGCATAATTGATATGTATGCATAGCAATATTATTATAAAATGCACCGAGTGATGAAAATACGCTCGGTCTTTTTATTTTGCAACTAGAGGTATTATATTTATACCCGTCAGAGGTCGCACTAGTGATAGTATGATATGTTCATTGCAACTAGAAGTAGCGATAAAAGTAGTAGTCATTATTGGTAAATATTGGCAATAAATATTTTGCACCGATTATAGTATTCAAATAGTTCCAATTTTTACGAAAAAATCAAGTTATCATATGATATTTCAAAATAATTCGAAATATAGCTCAAAAATACATGCGGATTATCGTAAATAGTGATAACATGTGTGTATCTAGATACAATAGATATACACGGAGGAAAATAATGGAAAACGAAAACTCTCAAAGCAACCTATACCTTTGCGACTGGTTAGACATGTGGCTCGACAAATACGTGTCGAGTAGTGTGAAAAAACGCACGCTTTATACCTACAAGCTCATGATAAATGTGCATATTAAGCCCGCACTTGGCGGGGAATTATTACGTGACCTCACTCATGACAATGTGCAAAAATTCATCAATAAACTCTCGGAAGGAAATATCACCACTTGCGACGATGAGATACATTACGAGGGGCTAAGTGCAAGCACTGTCAACCTCATTCTAGCGATACTAAAGACCAGTTTCAAGTACGCTATCATAGACGAACTTGTCTACCGCAGTCCTTGCGACAATATCCGCAAGATACGCAGTGAGCCGAGGAAAATACAATGCTTCACTAGTGCCGAACAGTCAAAGCTAGAAAGGATTATCTCAAAGCAAGACGACATACGCGGTTTCGGCGTGTTGCTAGCTCTCTATACAGGCATAAGGATAGGCGAGCTACTTGCACTTACTTGGGACGATATCAACTTCAAGGAAGGTCTTATCAGTATTTCGAAAACTACTTACTCGATTATCAATAAAGACGGTGAGTGGGAGCAGATCATTGACAGTCCAAAGACGGAAGGATCAGTCAGATTTATCCCGATATCGCAAAAGCTAAGGCGACTACTACTCATCAGGTGCAAGGAAAGTAACTGCGACTATATCATACACAAAGACGGAGACATCGTAAAGGTTAGGACATATCAGACATACTTCAAAAGGTTGCTTGAGACAAATGATATTAGGTACATTTGTTTCCATTCACTAAGACACACTTTCGCGACTCGCCTTATCGGCTTGGGTGTAGATGTCAAGACAGTTAGCGAATTGCTCGGACATAAAAATACTATGATAACACTAAATAGATATGTACACAGTCAGATAGAGCAAAAGCGTAGAGCAATGACGATATTAAGTAGACAACTTCATTGATATCAGCTTGCTTGATTATGATGATTATACGTCTAAGAATGATAACTAAATAAAAATACATAAATTAAAAGCTCCGAAACAGTTATATTTCGGAGCTTTTTGCTGGACTTGTATAAATGATTTATAAGTAGGCTCAACGCATGCAAAGATGTGTGAGATGAGTGTGTTTATTGCGTGCGAAGATGTGTGATGAAAAGTAGTATAAATATACGCTGAAATAAGCAATATATTGTACGAGAAATACTTGCTAAAAAGTATTAAAATTTTATGCGTGAAAAACAGCGTAAAAAAGTACATTAAAATAAGTGTATTTTAGGCAACAAAAAAAGAGTAAAATATTATAAAAATGCAACAATTATATGCAAATACAAAAATGATAAAAAAAGTTGCACTTAATAACGTATTAAGTGCAAAAAAATAGTAGATGTGTATTAATCTCTACATTAATACTATCATAATTGATTAATTTTGGCAACAAAATCACTTATAATTTGTAATATTTTGTCAAAAAATGACGAATGATTACTACTTCCTTACAAAAATAACAACAAAAAACACAAAAAACAAGGGACGTCATGCAACTTATTTATTTTTTTTGCACTTAATACGTTATTAAGCGAAAGAAAATGACGTGTTTTTGGTCAAAAAATAGGTATAATAATTGCACTAAAATACGCATTTTTATAGATAATGCATTTTTACCACTTGTAAATATTTGTAAATAATCATATGCTTGTGCAAATATTAGTATTTATATTGATTTGTAATTTTGCTATATTAATTATTTTTGCAAATATAATTATCGCAAAAATTTAATTGTAAAGTTTTTGTGGTAAATAACATATATTTGTGCATTTTTACTATCATATATCGCAAACATTTGACTTGATTTTTTTGTGCTTTTATTATATGGATATTTATGGCAAAATAAGCAGTATTTTTATATCCTTTTTGCATATGAATTTACCGCATTAATAAGTGCATTTATATGGATAGAATTACATTCATTTTTATAGTTATATTTGCAGTCGACATATTAGGTTTGTTTTGAGGATATGATGAGAATAGTTATTGATAGATAGACATGATGTACATACCAACTATAATATGTCGTATGTTTGATAAATATAGTAAAGAAAATATACAAGAGTGGCGAATAGTGACGAGAAATGATATATAGTGTATCAAATATAAAGTCACGGATAATAAATACAAATGAAAAGGTGGTATAGCGATGAAGACGTTAAATAAAAGTTTTAGAAATATTTTGGCGGTGGTGCTTGCGGTGGCGGTGGTGTTTTCCATGCTTGCAAGTGTTACTTTTGGATTAGGATTTTATGATATATTTAATGGCGGTGGTACTGATGATATAGTCGGAGGTAATGGTGGCGCTGGCGGAATTAGCACGGAGAATGTCGCGAGTATGACTACTTGGGACGGTACAGTCGCGACAAAATACGCTGGTGGTACTGGTACGCAGGCTGATCCTTACCTTATCTCTACTGGTGCGGAGCTTGCATATATGAGAGTGGACACGGCGAATGGTGCGAGTGGCTCTACCACAACAGGCAAGTTCTACAAGATGACAAATGACATCGACCTTGCTAGTAAAGCATGGGAACCTATTGGAGTTCCTGGTAATGCATTCTTCGGACACTTTGATGGAGATAGTTTTTCTATCCATAACTTAAATATCAATAAGACTACCAGTGGTACCGGCTTATTCGGACAAATAGATCAGGCTAGTATATTAAACTTGACTATAGCGTCCGGTACAGTGATATCACGCGGTTTTAGTAATGGTGTAATTGTGGGGGCTAGTACAAATTCAAACTTTTACAACCTAACAAATCATGCTAATATGAGTGGAGAACATTATGCTGGAGGGATTGCAGGATATAGTGCAACGTCCACTTTTGACCATATGGTGAACTATGGTACTATATCAGCATCATATTCAGATGCTGGGGGTATAATAGGATATAATTTATCGCCCGTAAGTAATGCAGTTAATTATGGAAATGTAACGTCGCCTTCCGCTGCAGGAGGTATCACAGGATATAACGTCTCTACTATATCTAACGCGGTCAACTACGGCGCTGTAAATGGATCAGGAATATCGACTGGGGCAGTGATAACAAATGTATACAATGCAGGAAAGATAACAGGAGCTTGTTCAGTAGGCGGAGTCGCTGGCAGTAATAATCTGTACGCACTAGAAGGAACTCATGCGAAGATGTCTTATACCGTTACTTCCGGATACAGCGGTGCGTGGTATGACGCTAGTGGAAATAAGACAAAGAACGCAGTAGCCGGCACTCAAAATGAGCATGTAAAAGGTACTATAAAAGAGTCTTTGAACTCTTGGGTAGTTGCGGAGAATGCAAAAGGGACTAATACTATTAAGTATGAAATGTGGGGATATGACGAAAACGGACGTCTATCGTTACAAAAGGGTCTACAAGTAGTAACTGAAGGCTTTACTGATAAAAAAGATATTACTGCTACAGTGCCAGAAGTAGCACTCTTTAATGAAAAACTAGAAATAAAGATAACTATAAATAGCGGATATCACGGAGTGCGACCTGCGATAAGCATAACTGGTGATGAGGGGTTGCTGACAAATCAAGTCATCACACCTACTGGATCAGGAGATAATATCACGGCATACACTATCACTTATGACATGGGTGAGCCAACTGAAGCACAGGAAAATCTTGTTATCAATATAAAGCTAGATAACAACCCCGCGCAGGCGAATGTAGCAAATATAGTATATAAGGGAAAGGACAAGTCGGGAGCATACCAGACTATGACGACTAGTGCGAGCGTGTGGGGAAAGCTACCAGTGGGGTATCTTGCAAGTCACGTAACTGGTGGTACAAGTACTTACCCGACAGCGACCAAGCCACTTAGTGAGAGTGCTGGCTGGTATACCGATGACGGACTTGCTACAAAAGCTCCGATACTAGATGATAAGTATATAGTTACAACGCATAATATGGATCTTGTCTTGTATGGTGACTGGAAAGTGGCGGAGTTTGCATTTGAAAATGCGGTATATGACTTCGAGTACAGTCAGGGCGTAAGTCAAGAGGTAGGGCTACCTAGTGGCGTTACTACCTCTGGCGACTTTATCATCAAGCTAGGCGGTAGCCTTGTCGGCGATCTTGGAGTACCTACGGGGGTATTACCGAGTGGGATAAAGGCAGAGCGTACTACAGTGGGCGGAAAGACTAAGCTAGTATTTACTGGTACGGCGAGTGCTGATGTGAAAGCGGGTGGATATGTGGTCGAGATATCACTAGAGGACAAAGTCAGTGGGCATATCGCGACTGGTACGATTACGATAAATATAACACCAAAGAAAATATATAACGCGGAGATAATACCGCAAGATCAAGAGCCGAGCGGTGGATATATGTATACCACGCAGGCTATAAATCCGAAGTTTTCAGTACACGGAGCGTACACTGATGGCGGTACTGCCGTTGAGATAAAAGAGTTTACTACAGTATTCGGCGAGAATACAAATGTCGTAGACGGATCTTCAGTAGAAGGTGCTATTACTGTAACGCTGAATAGTGGTAATTATATATTTGACAGTTCGGGAGTGGAAAGTGCTGAACTAATCGGGAACTTTGATATATTGCCGTTTAATATTACAGCAGTTGACTGGGACATGACAGGGGTTATGGCAGGTACTGCACATGATATACCTACATTTGAGCATACTGGAAGCAACATACATCTACCGAGTTATTTCACAAGTCCGACGGGCGAGAGGATTGACTTTGCTGCGTATGTGTCGACAAGTGCTACTATTGATGGCGTGATTGGATTGTATGCCGAGCCAGGCACTTACTACTCGCATATATCATTAGACAAGAGCTTGTCTCCTAGCATGAGGAGTAATTATAGCCTAGACGCTAGCGTGGTAACTTATGCTAAGTACATGATAAGGATCAAGCTAGACACAAGCGATATTATAGTCGAGGTGCAAGGCGTGCCTGATGGCGGATTTGTATATACAGGCAAGCCGATAACGCCGTTAGTTAAAGTCGCTAATAGTACAGGCTCTGGTGCACTTATACCTGAAAGCGAGTATAGACTTACTTATAACAATAATAGGAACGCGGGCGTAGAAAGTGCTGATATCGTGATAAATTTTGCTGTAGATGGTAGCATATACGGCGGAACGGTAATAGTAAAATTCACTATCAAAAAAGCACAAGCAACGGTGGTGTGGAGTGATCTAAGCAAGAGTTATACAGGCAAAGGACAAACACCTACAGCTACGATTGAGGGGCTTGGTGCTGATGGAACGATCACGCTTGACGTGGTGGCAGCAAATGCTATCGACGTAGCCGAGTATAGTGCGAAGGCGTCACTTGAGGCTGGCGGAACGCATGCAGGGAACTATGACCTTTCGAATACTACAACGAAGTTTAATATCGTGGTATTTGATATCACGAATGAAGTAATAGACATCACTTTCAAGAAAAACAAGTACGTATATAACGGTATCGCACAAAAGCCAGAGATCGCGACTATTATGGTCG
>CAMQWP010000010.1 GCA_947038565.1 uncultured Clostridia bacterium | reverse complement strand
GAAGGCGCACCAATACTTAACACTCTTTATTAGGGTGTTATTTTTTTGCTTAAAAATAAAGTATACTGTATTTTTGCCTTCAGTTACTCTCACCTAAGGTATTATTAATGCGATTTTATATATAAGAATGCCCTATATCATAATGCTAGATAGGTGCATATTACGATATAGGACATAGATTATAATGTTTTTAGACATGAATTCATTGAATTTGTTATTATGCGACGTATGATTTTTAATTAATCTAATCATTCTTTGTAGTTTTAATATCATTTTCTATGCTGATAATCGAATCATCAGTGCTACTAGGAATTATTTTACATTTTTGATCAGGTGATAATTTATTTATATTTAATAGTTTTATTATTGAGATTGTATTACATACTGGACATACAAGGCTATTACCTTCTATATCATGAAATCCAAATAATATTTTAGCAAACTTAGGTTTCCAAACATGACCACAATTAGGACAAATAGCAATTTTTTTCTTTGCTAATATAATAGATACTACAAATAATATCAGCACTATTACTGCTGCTGATATCCCAATATAAGCTCCAATAGGCATAATGCACCTCCTTTTATATATTATAACACGAAATTTTTTAGCTGTCAATGGCGATTATCTGATATAACAAGACTACAATTATTGACATAAACGCTTACGCATGATATAATATATAAGTAAAAATTAAATTATTTAGGAGATATAGACATGTGTACATTCTGTGATATAATAAATAAAGTAAGCCCTGCTATAGTAATTAGTGAAAGTGCGGATGTTGTCGCATTTCTTGATAACGATCCTATAAATAATGGTCATGTACTTATCTTACCAAAGACGCATTATACTGATATAGATGAGATCCCTGTTGATATATTACACGAGATAATAGACACAGCCAAGCAGCTAAGCACAGCACTTAAGAAGATGTATTCACCTGATGGATATACTATAATGCAAAATGGAGGACAGTTTTGTGAGAACGGACACTTCCACTTACATATATTCCCAAGATACAAAGAAGATGGTTTTGCATGGACGTACCCAACTACACCTAGATAGTCGACTTTGATTTACAAATCGCATAATATTACATAAAACAATTGCCACCATTATATAAATGGTGGCAATTGTTATTACTATTTTTTATCATTTAAAGACTGATAATGCTTATAGTTATCTATAGCATATCTAAGTGCACCTACACCAAGGTTTGAGCAATGTTTCTTAAGCTGTGGTAGACCGCCTAAGGCTTGATCAACCATGCTTTCAGTAACTAGTAAGGCTTGCTCTATAGTCTTACCTTTGACCATAACAGAAGTCATACTCGCACATGCTATAGACGCACCGCAACCGTATATAAGATAACTTACTTCGGTAAGAATATTATCACGAACTTTAATAAAAACAGTTATCTTATCTCCGCAGTCGACAGCACCATACTCGCCATCGGCGTCGGCGTCTTGCATGTAATATCCATTTTGTGGACACATAAAGTGCTCCATAATTATATCGTTATACATATTTACTCCATAGCAACATCAATTTACTAAAAAACTATTGCATACTAGTTTATCATTAAGATAGGCGACTTTTAAAGTCATTATAAGAAAATTCTTTGACTAACTCCATGCTACCATCAACATGTTCTATAACAATTGACGGAAGAGGCATGCCATTAAATGTGTTATTTTTGACCATTGTATATAAAGCCATATCACATAGCACGAATTTATCACCAATTTCTAGTCGATTATCGAAAGAATAATCTCCTATAATATCTCCTGCAAGACAAGTAGCACCACCAAACCTATAAGTATGTGCTTTCTCACCCGCATCAGCTCCGCCTATGATAACAGGCTTATAAGGAACTTCAAGAACATCAGGCATATGACATGCAGCAGAAGTATCAACTATTGCGATATCCATATCATTATGTACAATATCGTGAATAGTACCCACTAAGTAGCCTGCATTCAGCACAACCGCCTCACCCGGCTCAAGATATACTTCTACGTTATACTTTTGTTTAAAATCTTTTATCGCTGATATAAGTAAATCCACATCATAATCACTTCTAGTAATATGATGACCACCACCAAAATTAACCCATTTCATGAGAGGTATTATATCCGCAAATTTACTCTCAAAAGCAATAAGGGTAGTGACTAAATCATCAGAATTTTGCTCACAAAGAGTATGAAAATGAATACCTTCGACCCCGTCTAAGCATTTTCCGTCGAAAAGCTCTCTTTTTATACCTAGCCTACTACCAGAGGCACAAGGATCATAAATTTCATGACCTACCTGAGTCGAACACTCTGGATTAACTCTAAGACCTATAGACTTGCCACCCAATAGCACTTTATCCTTATGTTTATAAAACTGATTAAAGGAATTGAACACAATATGATCGCATATATCAACTACTTCATCTATCTCACAATCTAAGTATACAGGACAAAACACATGGTTTTCGCCTGTCATTTCTTCGTGACCGAGTCTAGCCTCGTAGAGACCACTCGCGGTAAGACCAGATAAATACTTAGATATAAGCGGATAAACGCTGTACATAGAAAAGCATTTTTGAGCTAAGAGTATTTTACATCCCGACTCGTCCATGACACGCCTTAACAACTTTAAGTTGGATATCAGTGCACACTCATCAAGGACATAATAAGGAGTATTTATATCTACATTATTATATTTTGACGCTATCATATTAGTCTACCAATACTGGAGCAAAATCCTCTTCCCATGGAAGACCCCATTTATTAAGTGCGTCCATGAAAGCGTCAGGATCCATCTCTTCGATATTATGGACACCAGGTTTTACCCAGTTGCCATTAAGCACCATCATAGCACCGATCATAGCAGGCACTCCAGTAGTGTAAGATATAGCTTGAGACTCTACTTCGCGGTAGCACTCTTGATGATCACAAATATTATATAGATAATAAGTCTTATCTACGCCGTCTTTTTTACCACGGAAAATACAACCAATATTAGTCTTTCCTACAGTTCTTGGGCCTAGGCTAGCAGGATCTGGAAGCATTGCTCTTAAAAACTGAAGAGGTACGATCTGTTTACCTTCATAATTGATAGGCTCGATAGAAGTCATACCGACATTTTCCAAACATTTTAAATGAGTAATATAGCTCTGACCAAAAGTCATAAAGAATCTAATTCTTTTAATACCTGGCATATTAAGTGCAAGTGACTCGATTTCCTCGTGATGAAGAAGGTACATATCTTTCATACCTACTGACTTGAAGTCATACTCACGCTTGATAGCCATAGGCTCTGTCTCGATCCATTTACCATCTTCCCAGTAACTACCATTAGCAGTGACCTCACGGATATTTATCTCAGGATTGAAATTAGTAGCGAAAGGATAACCATGATCACCACCATTACAGTCAAGAATATCGATATAATTGATCTCGTCAAAATGATGTTTTAAAGCATAAGCAGAGTAAACACCAGTGACACCCGGATCAAAACCGCTACCAAGAATGGCAGTAATACCAGCTTTCTCAAATCTCTCACGGTAATCCCATTGCCATTTGTACTCAAACTTAGCGTTATCAATAGGCTCATAATTGGCTGTATCAACGTAATGAGTCTTAGTAGCAAGACATGCGTCCATAATAGTCAGGTCTTGATAAGGAAGTGCAAGATTTAACACGACATCAGGCTTATAACTATTGATAAGAGCGACAAGTTCGTCCACGTTATCAGCATCGACTTTAGCAGTACTTATTCTAGTTTTACCACCGTCTAGCTTAGCCTTAAGAGCGTCGCACTTACTTTTCGTACGACTAGCGATCATGATATCCTCGAAGACATCACTATTCTGACAACATTTGTTAATAGCAACACCTGCTACACCACCACAACCTATAATTAATGCTTTACCCATAAAAATTGTTTCTCCTATTTATTATTTACATAAAGAAAGCAATAGCTCTCTAAGTACTTTAAGTGCAACTGCTGTAGACGCACCTGACTGATCAAGTGACGGCGAAAGCTCATTGATATCACAACCGACTATATTCAGATCACTTACAAGTAGAATAGCGTTAATAAGTTTATTAAAAGTCACGCCACCCGCTTCTTGAGTGCCAGTACCCGGAAATACTGACGTATCAAGTACATCTAGGTCAATAGTGAAATAAACTGGTAAACCCTTCAGGCTAGCAACCACTTCACTAAGACCGACAAAATCAAACCTACGCATAGTAGTATGACCTTCTTTTGCATAATTAAACTCTTCACGATCACCCGAACGAATGCCAAACTGATATATTTTACCATCGCCTATAAGCTCATTACACCTTCTAATAACTGATGCATGAGAAAGGGTTTCGCCTAGATAATCAGCTCTAAGATCAGCATGAGCGTCGAAGTGAATTATGTGAAGATCAGGGTGTTTTTCAAATACTGCCTCGACAGTTCCTAACGTCACTAAATGCTCGCCACCAATCATCAAAGGCAATTTGCCATCAGCAAGAACTGATCTTGCAAAATCACCGATATCATCTAAAGCACGTCTACTATTCCCAAATGCGAGCTCTAAATCACCGCCATCGAAAATATTATAATCGGTAAGATCTTTATCCTGATACGGACTAAAAGTCTCCATACCGAAAGACTCACTTCTCATCACACGACTAGCAAACCTTGTACCAGGTCTAAAAGAAGTAGTAGAGTCAAATGGTGCGCCAAATATTACTATACTTGCCTCATCATATTCACTCTCACAACCGATAAAAGTTTCTATATTTCTACTCAACATCAGCAAGTGCCCTCCAAACATAATTCGGCAAATAAAAAGCTCCCTTATGCAAATTTGTATTATAATAATCAGTTTCAATACCTAAAGCATTCCACTTATCAGCATTGATATCGACTATTGGTAAATATTTTTTACTAGCAAATCCGAAAAGCCAATGTCCCGATGGATAAGTAGGTATATGAGCCTGATAAACTCGTGATATAGGAAAAGACTCTACTATTCTTTTATGTGCTCTCTGCATAGCAATAGCATCTACTTCATAAAAAGGACTTTCGTGCTGATTGACCATAATGCCGTCTTCTTTTAGTGCCTTAAAGCAATTGCCATAAAATTCTTTAGTGAATAAGCCTTCTCCTGGCCCGAAAGGATCAGTGGAATCGACTATGACTAAATCATATTTATCTTGACACTTTCTAACGTACTTTAAACCGTCTTGAATGTGTATTTCTACTCTATCATCATCAAAACCGCAAGCAGTCTGAGGTAAATATTTGCGACAAACTTCAATAACATCCTTATCTATTTCTACTACGTCAATGTGTTTAATAGTTTTATACTTACATAGCTCTCGACAAGCACCGCCATCGCCAGCTCCGATAAGTAAAACATTTTCTACGTTTGGATGCACTGCCATAGGAGTGTGGATAATCATCTCATGGTATATAAATTCGTCCTTTTCAGTCATCATCATATACCCGTCAAGAGTTAAGAATCTACCGAACTCGCTCGACTCAAATACGTCAATGCGTTGGTATTTACTTTGACTAGAATGTAGTTGTTTCTCGACTTTTATTGATAGTTTAACACTGTCAGTGTGCATTTCTGAAAACCATAAATCCATAATATCCTCCTAATTGGAATTAATTAAGTACGTTAATGAAGTTTGCATTCATATCTTCAGTACCAGTCAGCAAACAACCTTTTTGTTTTGCAAATTCGATATAATCTATTATCTCCTTCGTAATCCTCTCGCCAGGGGCTAGAATTGGAATACCCGGAGGGTAACACATAATGAACTCTGTACATATCATGCCATCACTCTCAAGTATTGGCACGGATTTTTTAAAAGCATAGAAAGCATCTTGAGGTGATAACACGACTGTCGGATTAATATACTCTACTGGCATACTATCGTTACGAACTTTGCCGTAAAGCCTTTTTATCTCGTACAATGCTGAAACTAATCTTTCTAAATTGTTATCAGTATCGCCTATAGACACATATGCTAGAATATTTCCGATATCGCCAAACTCTATTTGTATATCATACTCATCTCTAAGTAGATCGTATACTTCTATACCCGCAAGCCCAATACCCAGAGTATTGACTGATAGTTTAGTACTGTCAAAGTCAGAAACAGTATCGCCATTAATAAGCTCCGCACCGTATGCGTAATATCCACCGATATCGTTTATCTCATCTCTTGCATACTGTACCATACTGCGTACTTTATCAAATATTTCGACGCCTTCAGCTACTAGTTTCTTTCGTGATATATCCAAACTAGACATCAATAAATATGATCCGCTAGTAGTTTGAGTAAGGTTGATTATCTGTCTTACGTAACCTGCATTTACAGTATCACGGCTAAGCAAGAATGAGCTTTGAGTAAGCGAACCTCCTGATTTATGCATACTAACTGCCGCCATATCCGCACCCGCTGCCATAGCAGAGATAGGTAACCCTTCACCAAAGTAGAAGTGCGTACCATGTGCCTCATCGACTAGAAGCAACATATCGTTATCATGTGCTAGCTTAACAAGCCCCTTTAGATCAGAGCAAATACCATAGTAAGTTGGGTTATTTACTACTATTGCCTTTGCGTCAGGATTAGCAATTATCGCCTCTCCTACCTTCTCTAGTGACATACCAAGTGCGATACCTAGTCTATCATCTATTTCTGGATTAACATATATAGGAACACCACCACTTATAATAAGAGCATTGATAACGCTTCTATGTACATTTCTAGGTAGAATTATCTTATCTCCACGTGTGATGGCAGTCATAATCATAGCTTGCACTGATGAAGTAGTTCCACCTACCATAAAGTAGGCATTATCTGCACCGAATGCTTCAGCAGCAAGCTCTTCTGCTTCTTTTATGACTGATATAGGATGTATAAGGTTATCAAGAGGTTTCATAGAGTTTACGTCAAGAGCCATGCACTTTTCGCCCAATAGCTCAGTAAGCTCCTTATTACCTTTACCTCTCTTGTGTCCAGGCACATCAAAAGGAACAACACGCATCTTCCCGAACTTCTTAAGAGCCTCGTAAATAGGTGCTTTAGACTGATCGAGTTTGTAAGCATTACCAGTGATAGGATTATTATCCACGCTAGTAGCCTTTATGCGAGTATTGTTATCTATGTTGTTTTGAATAATTTTCTTCAATTGCGACTCCTTGGGACTTAATAAATATTATTACCACTAAATATCTCTAACATCTCACGTCTAAGGTCATTGCTTATCTTAAGTCTTTCCTTAGGAGCTATTTCATACACATCAGTCTTAAACAAATAGTTTTGAAGATCAATATCTTTTATAAGCATCTTAGTATGGAATATATTAGACTGATACACGTTAATGTCAATAGAATCATACTTTTCAAGTATTGACTGATTAATATAATTCTGAATAGAAGTAACATCATGATCAAGAAATAGTTTTTTACCGTCTATATCACGAGTAAAGCCTCTTACTCTATAGTCCATAGTAATGATATCAGAATCAAAACTACCTATAAGATAATCAAGTACTCTAAGAGGAGTAACAGTACCACAAGTAGCAACGTCTATGTCTACACGGAAAGTAGCAATAGAGTTATCAGGGTGATACTCTGGGTAAGTATGTACAGTAACATGGCTTTTATCAAGATGACCTACTACAGTCTCACCATTCTCAGCAGTGAAAAGCTGTCCCTCATTAGCAATAAGGAAAGTAACACTAGCACCCTGCGGATCGTAGTCCTGCTTAGACACATTAAGAACAGTCGCACCTATCATAGAGGTAACATCATAAAGTATCTTCACTAGACGGTCTGAGTTATACTGCTCATCAATATAAGCAACATAATCCTTTTGCTCTCTAGCAGTCTTAGCATAACATACATCGTAGATATTAAAACTCAAAGATTTAGTAAGGTTGTTAAATCCGTACAATTTCAATTTTTCCATAAAAAATTCTCCTACAAATTAAGATATTTTGTGGTGAAAACACCGAACAAGACAACAAAAAAACCCAAGCATTATCCATCTAATACTTGAGTTAACTATCGCAAGGAATGCACGAGTGCATACATTTTAATAAAATACGGACTTCATAGAAAGAATTAACGCTCCTCTATTTTCGACCCGTCGCAAGCATTTGGTTATTGCAACAAACCAATAAAAATTGAGTTAAATAGCTGAATTGCTATTACATCGGCATTTGACCTAGCTGTCCGTATGGCTACTTCATACCTAAAAAGGTAGGGTCAATTAATAATTCTTTATAGTTATATAACTATGCATACATATTATCACATTTTGATTATTGTGTCAATTATATTAAAGTAAATATCAAGTATTTTTAAAGATTTATGTATGCGTATAGTGACTAATCAGCATTATTGCACTCTTTACTAATTAAAGTGCATGATTTAGTTATAAGATCATGCTTTAGTACTTGATATTAGCTCCTCTATTTTATTCTCAGTGTCTATTAATCTCTGTGCACCTTCACGCATTTTCTCTATATCGCCGTCATTCTCTACTACTATATCCGCAAGCACACGCTTTTGATCATCACTCATTTGACAATCAATCATTGCAATGGCTTGAGATCTAGTTACATTATCACGCGTAACTAGTCTATCAATGCGACTTTCCTTGTCACTAGCCACCATTATTACATAATCGAATTGCACCTCAAGACCACTCTCAAATAATAGTGGAACTTCGACATATGCGATGCCATTATTTTCATAATCCTCTAGCAAATTATTAAGCCTAGACATTATCTCTTTATGAGCAAGTTCGTTTAGCTCCTCTCGCTTTATATCATCATTAGCAATGATGTCACGAATACCGATCTTATCTACTTCTGAACCGCTAACTTGATCAGGGAATATACAAGATAGCTTATTTAGATATGATATATCTTTCAACATTTCCCTATTTATATCATCGCATGACTCCACCCTTGCGCCGTATTCTCTAAGCATACTTACAAACAAGGATTTTCCGCTCGCGATACCACCAGTAATTGCTATTACTAACATAATTTACCACCTATTATTCTATAAACATCTACTTACTGAGATATTATTTAGCCTCTAACCAGTTATCACCTACCGATACTTCAGCATCAAGACTAACACTAAGACTCATAGCATTCTTCATGCAATCGCCTAAAATCTTTGATACTGCATCGATCTCGTCTTCTGGACAATCTATAAGCAACTCATCATGAACTTGCAATATTAACTTAGCCTTAAACTCGCCAGCCTTTAGCGCATTAGCAACGTCTATCATTGCTTTCTTGATAATGTCACTTGCACTGCCTTGAAGAGGCATATTCATCGCAATTCTCTCGCCGAAACCTCTGATATTGAAGTTAGTCGACTTCAGCTCTGGTACAAATCTAATCCTATTCATAATAGTACGGATATAACCGTCCTCACGTCCGCTCTCAACGTTTTTATCCATAAATCCTTTGACTTTAGGATACATTACAAAATATCTTTCTATAAACTGTTTCGCCTCAAATGGAGATACGCCTATATCATTAGCAAGTCCGTACGAACTAATACCGTATATAATACCAAAGTTTACCGCCTTTGCTTTTCTTCTCATATCAGAAGTAACCTCGCTGATAGCCACACCGAAAGCATTACTAGCCGTAGCTGTATGGATATCAAGACCTTCTTTAAAAGCATTTATCAACACTTCATCGCCTGACATGTGTGCTAGAAGTCTAAGCTCTATTTGCGAATAATCCGCACATAATAACTTGCAACCATTACTTGCGACAAACATCTTCCTAAGTTCGCGACCTTCTGCACGTCTTACTGGTATATTTTGCAAATTCGGCTCTGTCGAGCTAAGTCTTCCCGTTGCTGTCACTGTCTGCTTGAATACTGTATGAACTCTATCACCTACAAGTAGCGGACTTAATCCGTCTATATAAGTTGACAATAATTTATTGATCTCTCTATACCTCAAAATAAGTCCTATGACTGACGACTCTAATTGTAAACCCTTCAGTACATCAACATCAGTAGAGAATCCCGTCTTAGTCTTCTTGCCATGCTTAAGACCTAACTTCACAAACAAAAATTCACCTAACTGTTTTGGAGAATTAATATTAAACGCCTCATTATTATTGAACGAATAAATATCAATCGTAAGCTGTTTAAGCTCATCCACAAACTTCACTCTAAGCTCATCTAAAAGATGCATATCAACGCGACAGCCTGCTTTCTCTATATCAAATAAGACTTGCACAAGTGGCAACTCTATATCTAGGTACAGAGTAGTTAAATCTAGCTCGAGCATTTTTATGTCTAACTCTCCGCTTATCTGATACAATACACTCGCATTGCTTTCACTATCATATCCGTAGTCTAGCTTGGCGTCATTAAAGTTTTTATAATTTCTATTGGCGTCAAGTAAATATATTTTAAGTGATATATCTTGATAGTTTAGTATGTTTATATCAGGTATTTGGTACATTAACCCCTTAATATCATAACCAATAGTTATTATCTCTTTATCTTCTAGTAATGGTTTCAAGGCGTGTATTACCTCTTCAAAAGTAACTCCGATAGACAATAAATCTAGACCAATCAGCACTAGATACTCTTCGCCATTACCTATAGATATATGGATATTTTGCTCAAATGATACAGCAAATTTCTTATGTTTCCGTATACTATCTACTAGGTTATTTAGCTCTGATATAGTACTTATTTCCACCGCTTTTGGCTCTGTAAAATCACAAGTTTTCACTACGTCTTCAGCTACTTCTCCGACATAATCGAACCTAGTAATAAGTGATTTGAAATTAAATCGCTTAAATAATTCTCTTACACTAACATCAAAAGGCATGACCATTTTACACAATTCACGATCGAACACTACTGGCGAATTTACGTCGATAGTAGCTAAGTCATAAGATAGATATGCCATCTCTTTACTTGTCTCCATTCTCTCTTTTAGTTTACCTTTTAGCTTGTCCACATTAGCATATACACCGTCAAGATTTCCGTATTCAGCTAGCAGTTTCTTCGCGGTTTTCTCTCCAACACCTGCCACCCCGGGGATATTATCAGACGCGTCACCCATAAGTGATTTTAATTGTATAACACCATTAGGAGTTAAATCATCCTCTAGCAATCTTGACTCGGTATACTCTATTATCTCTGTAATGCCTCGCTTTGTCAGCCATACTGTAGTAGTAGGCGATACCAGCTGTAAGCTGTCTTTATCTCCTGTTACAATGATAGTCTCAAACTCACATTGCTTTGCTAACGTACCGATTAGATCGTCCGCCTCATACCCTTCAAGGCTGATAATCTGTATATTCATAGCTGTCAATAGCTCTTTGATCAGTGGTAATTGTGCCGCAAGCTCATCAGGCATACCCTTTCGCTGTGCCTTATACTCAGGATACATCAACTTTCTAAAAGTAGGTGCTTTAAGGTCAAATGTCGCAATAATATGCGTAGGATTTGCGTCTTTTATAATTTTCATTAACATATTTATATATCCATAAACCGCATTGGTAGGTATGCCGTCCACCGAATTCATCGGCGGAAGTGCGTAAAATGCTCTGTTAAGTAGACTGTTAGAGTCTAATAAGACTAATTTATCCATGATATTCCTCGCTATGTTATATTGTTTTAAATAATATATATAATAAATCATACGTATTATTATATTTCGTACGTCTATGATAATATAATTACTCTGCTTATCATATCGCTTTATGCTAATTATTACTTCAATATATTAATTATATACTATTTTGCATGATTTTACAATGCTTTTGTATCTATTTAACATTATATAATCCTTTGCATTAGAATTTTCACAGCTATTAGTAATCATTATCATTTATCACACCATGCAAATTAATTAATTTTTTGCTTTATTATGTTTGACTTAATTTTCCGTTTATTATATAATTATGTTGATTAGTATAAGTATAGCAAATATACCGTATTAATTAAACTTATACATTATGTTCTACTATAGACAAAACACAACATGAAATTATTTCGGAGGAGAAATAATATGAACATGCTTTTAACTCTAGCTAGTACTGTTGCTGAATCAAATCCTATCCCTTCAGTAATGCAAATCATCGAAAGTGTACTTATGTTGCTTTCAGGTCTTGGTGTATTCCTTTTCGGTATCAAGATAATGGGCGATAACCTAGAAACTGTGGCAGGATCTAAAATGCGTGGTCTTTTCGATAAGATCAGCGGTAATAGATTCACTGGTGTTCTTACTGGTACTGCAGTTACTACTGTTATACAGTCTTCAAGTGCAACTACCGTTATGGTCGTTGGTTTCGTAAACGCGGGTCTTATGACTCTTGTACAAGCTGCTCCTATTATAATGGGTGCAAATATCGGTACAACTATCACTGCTTGGCTTGCTTCTCTTAGTGGCTTTGGTGTAACTGCTTGGTTCGCCGCTCTTGCTGCTGTCGGCGCATTCATGATGATGAGCAAAAAAGACATACTAAAGAAAGTCGGTGCTATACTGACAGGTCTAGGTATGGTATTCGTAGGTCTAGACGTAATGAGCACATCAATGGGCTTTATTGGCGAGCTAGATGCAGTTGTCGAGCTATTCAAAGTCGTAGACAATGGTATTCTTCTTCTGATAATAGGTGCACTGTTTACTGCACTTGTACAAAGCTCTTCAGCAGCTACGGCTATATTCTTAGTAATGGCTGCGAGCAACATCTTATCAATAGATCAAGTAATGTTCGCCACTCTTGGTGCTAATATCGGTACTTGTATTACAGCTGTTCTTGCATCAATAGGTGCTTCTACTAATGCAAAACGTGCAAGTATTATCCACTTACTATTCAATGTAACTGGTGCTTTAATATTCTTACCAATCGTTGCATATGCCCCAATGAATGTAATGCTAGAAGCTATGTTCCCTGATGCAGTAGAAACTCAAGTAGCTATGTTCCATACAATATTTAACATCACTAATACTCTTATCATGTTACCATTCGTAAAAGTATTAGTATGGATCGCTGAACATGTACTTCCAGAACGTAAGAACAAAAATAATGCTGATGAAGAATTCGTAACTAATAAACTTAAATTTATCGATGAACGTATATTATCTACCCCTACTATCGCGATGAACCAGACAAAGCGTGAGATACTACTTATGGCAAATGTTGCCAAAAAGAATTTCAAGCTAGCTGTTGAGTCTGTATTAGAAGGAAAACCTATTAACAAAGAAAAATTTGAGGCTAGAGAGTCACATATCAACTTCCTTAATAGACAAATACCTAATTATATAGTGAAGTTATCAGCTTCAGATATATCATTTAAAGATGAAATGATGATTGCGTCATATTATCATGTAGTTTCAGACGTCGAGCGTATTGGTGATTATGCAGAAAATATAATAGAGTACTCACAAGCACTTAAAGATATTAAAACTACTTTCTCTGACTCTGCAAAAGCTCAAATTATCAATATGGTAGAAGAAATTCATAAAGTTTATGAAAATGCTATAGTAGCTTTTGAAAGACTTGATTATCAAGCGTTAGAACTTGCTTGTGATCATGAGAATATCGTAGATGACATGAAGAGAACTCTTGATATAGACCATATTAAGCGTCTAAATAATAGCAAGTGCAGTGCGGACACTGGTGCAATATACCTAAGTCTTGTATCAAACTTAGAGAGAATTTCAGATCATATGCAAAATGTAGCGTTATCTATCAAGAGCTACACTAACCCACCAAAACGCGTTTACGCAATAATCAAATAATTTAATTATATATAAATTTTAAAAATGCTATCCTATTACTGGATAGCATTTTTTTATATTTTTTCATTGTATACACTTGTTATTATTGTTTATACTTGTTTCTGTAATGTATCCTATCACCTCTTAACTGCGTCCTGTCAATAATACTTATAATATATTTAATTCAACCATACAAAACCTTTTCAAATATCAACATCATCTACCGTGATATCCATTTCGGTATAATTTTTTAAATAATTTAGTTTAGATATAGGTAATGAACCATTAGTAGGTATTATGCATATTGCACTATCATCATTGGTCGATAATTTCAATTGCTTTATGCATTGATACACTCTTCTAACAACACCTTCAGTTGATGAAAAAATCTTGACTTGTGGCAATATTGTTTTTATAATATCCACTATGAAGTTGTAATGTGTACATCCTAGCACCAATCCATCGCATTTACTATAGCATTTGAGACGACTGGTTAAATAATCTGACATATACTCTCTATCATCAATATTATTTTCAATAATAAACGCTAGATTATCAAGATTAGGATAATAAAAATTCTCTTCTGTATAACCTAATAGCATATTACTAAGTTTCTCGCCCTTTAGAGTGTACGGCGTAGCCATCACTACTATATCAATACAGCTTCCCGCACAAGGCTTAACTGCAGGTTCTACACCTATGATAGGTATATAAAACATTTTTCTAAGCTCGTTAATACTAGAGCTAGTTAGAGTATTGCAAGCAACTACAACAATATCTACCCCTCTAGATACAAGCATATTTAAATTCATGAATGCAATAGCAGATAACTCGCCCTTGCTTTTGCCTCCATACGGGTGATATTTATTATCAAACACATAAATATACTCCGCTCTTATTCCAGCATCAATCATGCCCTTTACAACACTAAACCCACCGATACCACTATCAATAACACCAATCTTCAACATAGTATATAATACTATTTAAACAAGAAGTTTATGCTACAATCTCATATAATATTTAATCTTGATAATAATGAATAATACTATCCATATTATTTATTATAATGTTTAATCTATAAATTTGTGAAACTATAAATATTTCAATGCTCTCCGCATACGATCATAATTGCGTTTGCTATATTACTAGCTACTCTTGATACTAACGTGTCTATGTGAGAGGGAGTGACTATCATATTCGGTAGCACTTCTGCCCGACTAGCCCATCGACGCATATCACACACGAACGGCACGCCTATAGCAAGCACGCTCACACCTAATGTATCCTCGCCTAATATTTGTCTATCATTACCCACACCGCTACCAGGAACTAACCCCGCAGAAGTGATTTGATAACACTTGCCTATACGCTTTGGTGCAATAGTCGCGAGCGAATCTATAGCTATGACAACAGTAGGCTTTATCTTATCGACGACAGCCTTTATAAGATCATGCGATTCTATACCAGTCCTTGCCGATGTCATAGGCAAGAACTTTAAAAGTCTATCAGGTATCACCTCTATCATATCAGATACATACGTACCAAGCGAATCAGCCTCGTAAGTAGGATTTCCAAGTCCGACAATAAGAACTTTTGAAAAATCAATATCATAGCTTTTTATAGCAACCGCCATTTGATTTGCAATATCCGCTTCATCAGACACCTCTTCTAGTGTGTAATAAAGTCCACATCTCTGACCAAGTTTCAAAGCGAACTCTTCACTCCTAATATCAGTCCTTGTGATAGTCACACCGCAATCAGTTTTGACTTCACTGCAACTATTGTTTTTTTGCGTAAGTTTTTGACCAAATTCGGTCACTAAATCAGTAAATTTATCCATAATTAATATTATTATGTACAAAAGTGAATAAAATATAAAAAAGTAGTTAAATATGTTTGCTATAATGTTAAAAATGTGGTATTATTACCTAGTAAATAAAGCAAAAAGGAGACATTATTGTGCCTAATATTAAATCTCAAAAGAAAAGAGTATTAACTAACGATAAGGCTAACGCAGTGAACTGTGCAAAACGTACACGTGTTAGAAACAGTGTTAAAGCTTACAATCTTGCAGTAACAAACAACGAAATCGTAAAAGCTGAGGAATTATTAAGAGAGACTATCTCTTTAATTAATCGTGCTAAAAGCGACGGCATCTACCCTGCTAACACAGCAAGTAGAAAGATTTCAAGACTTAACATAGCTCTTGATAAAGCTAAAGCTATAAAGGCTTAATCTATTTTTAAAATATGCTTAGGCGTTACCATTGGTGACGTCTATTTTGCGTTATACTGATATATTATACACTACTTTTGATATGATATCAAGTATTATAATACACATTATTGATAATATAGTGTATATTTATATTATTATATCAAAATAATCTCATCAATTTAAATTCTATTAAAAAAGCTACGGTATTACACCGTAGCTTTTTTGTTTATTTATTACCTTACGTATTATCATATGTCTTAACTATTGAATATACCCTTACATATTTGATTTATCAGTAGTTCAGTTAAATTTATCACTCATAGTCATGCAAAGCACAGCTTTTTGTGCATGAAGCCTATTTTCTGCCTCATCGAATATTTCCGTCTGGTGCGACTCTAGGGTTTCAGCAGATATCTCCTCGCCTCTATGTGCAGGCAAGCAATGAAGTACCATGGCACCATCATTCGCCACGCTTAGCAAGGTATTGTTTATTTGATAACCAGCAAATGCCTTCTTTCTTATATCTTGCTCGCCTTCTTGCCCCATTGACGCCCATACGTCAGTGATAACTACATCAGCACCGCATACAGCAGTCTTGACACAATCAGTTAATGTGAAGTTATCACCATACTTGCTTGCATACTTTATTATATCATCACTAGGCTGATAACCAAGTGGACACGCGATAGATACTCTCATACCAACTAATAAACCTCCAACGATAAGTGAATTAGCCATATTATTACCATCACCGATATACGTCATCTTTAGCCCTTCAAAACTGCCCTTATACTCTCTTATAGTCATAAGATCAGCTAGTACTTGACATGGATGTGCAAAGTCCGTAAGACCATTTATAATAGGAATACTACCATAAGTAGCTAGATCATCAACTTCTTGCTGTGCATAAGTTCTTATCATAATACCATCTAAATACCTTGACAATACTCTCGCAGTATCTTCTATCGGCTCGCCTCTACCGATCTGTAAGTCACGACTTGATAAGAACAATGCCTGACCGCCTAGCTGATACATACCCACCTCAAAAGATACCCTTGTACGAGTTGATGACTTTTGAAATATCATGCCTAGCGACTTGCCGGCAAGGTGCTTATGCTCGATACCATGCTTAAGATCATATTTTAATTGATCAGCTATATCTAATAACTTTATAATTTGCTCTTTTGTCATATTTGACATTTTAAGTAAATGTTTCATATTTTCTCCTTATTTTCAAGTACGTCTACTAATATATCCATACCTATCTCAAGTTCTGCCATGCTAATATTTAGCGGTGGTAGTAGTCTTATCTTATCTTTTGCTGTAAGAACTATTAAGCCTTTATCCAAACATGCTTTTGCTACATTTGATGCTTGCTTAGAGGTAAGTTCTACGCCTATCATAAGTCCTAAGCCTGTAATATTTTTCACCTCAGTCACACGTGCTAGCCTACTATTTATATAGTCACGCTTCACTTTTACATCAGCTAATAGATCTGTATTAAGCACACGCTCTAGCACAACTTTCGCACCACTACACACTATAGGATTACCGCCGTAAGTTGTACCGTGATGACTATATCCTAAAGTATCCTCTACTTTATCACCAAGTAGACATGCGCCTATAGGAAGTCCACCGCCAAGCCCCTTTGCAAGAGTAGTTATATCAGGGGTCATATCGTATTGTTCACTAGCAAGAAGTGTACCAGTCCTGCCAATACCTGTCTGCACTTCATCCACGATAAGTAGCATATCGCAATCTTTGCATATACTGCTAATAGCTTGCACATACTCATAATCCAGCACATTAACTCCGCCTTCGCCCTGTACTAGCTCTATCATTATAGCACAAATACTATCATTTAGCATAGATGCTATACTATATATATTATTCGGCTCAGCATATAAAAAACCACTATCAAAAGGAAAGAAAAAGTCATGAAAAACGTCTTGACCAGTCGCAGTAAGTGCCGACATTGTTCGACCATGAAAAGAACCTTTCAGAGTAATGATAGTATTCCTACCTTTACCGTACTTGTCATAACTGTATTTTCTAGCCGTCTTTATAGCACATTCCACCGATTCAGCACCACTATTTGCAAAAAAGACTTTTTTACAATAAGTATTTTCCACAAGCAACTCCGCAACTTCCACACAAGGCAAAGTGTAATATAGGTTACTTGTATGCTGGAGCATGCTCGATTGATTTGATATAGCACTGCTCCACTCTTTATCGGCATAGCCAAGCGAATTGACTCCAATACCGCTACCGAAATCTATCAACTCTCTACCACACAAATCAACGCATGTAGATCCGCTTCCGCCAACTATAACTAGATCGCTTCTATTATAAGTATTTGCAATGTAATTCTTGTCTTTTTGCTTTATATCCATAATTCTACTCTCCCCACCGCGTATTTTCCATGTTTATACTATTTAAATAACGTACCAGCACCCTCATTAGTCAATACTTCTATCAGTATCGAATGAGGTATACGTCCATCAATAATAAGTGCTTGTCCGACACCTCTTCTGACTGCGTCCACACAACAATCTATCTTTGGGATCATACCACCGCTTATTACACCAGATTTTTTAAGCGAGCTTACTTCGCTTAATGCCACCTCGGGGATAAGTGTTGATTCATCATCTTTATCCCTTAAAAGACCTTTAATATCAGTCATAAGGATCATATTACTAGCTTTAAGTGCACTTGATATCACTGACGTTGCAGTATCAGCATTGATATTAAATATCTCGCCATCATCACCGCTAGCAACAGTTGCTATTACTGGTATATATCCATTATCTAGGGCGTCGGTAATGCAAGTAATATCCACATCAATTATCTCTCCAACATTACCTAGGTCAGTACCATTATCTAGCTTTTTAGCCTTTATAAGACCTGCGTCCATACCGCATAGCCCGATCGCTCTACCGCCGTGGTGACCAAGCAATGATACAAGCGATTTATTAACCTTACCCGCAAGCACCATTTGAACCACTTCAGCAGTCTCTTTTGAAGTATATCTAAGACCATTTATGAACTTGCTTTCTATATCAAGACGTTTTAACATATCATTGATCTCGGGTCCACCACCGTGTACAAGCACTACTTTCACTCCGATAGTATTAAGCATAACGATATCACGCATAACACAGTCT
This sequence comes from uncultured Clostridia bacterium, assembly GCA_947038565.1. Taxonomy (GTDB): domain Bacteria; phylum Bacillota; class Clostridia; order Christensenellales; family UBA3700; genus MGBC100798. The sequence goes on along the minus strand of CAMQWP010000010.1, from coordinate 48,662 downwards.
TTAATTTCTTCATTTACCATAGCATTTCCGCCGTATTTTACAACGATAACCTTATTATGATATCTTTGAATGTACGGTAATGCATCTATTAATATATTAGCTTTATCTTTGTATGAAATCTTTTCCATAATACCCTCCATTAGGTTCTATAATCAGCGTTGATTTTAACATAATCATAAGTTAGATCACAGCCCCAAGCAGTCGCATTAATAGCACTATCACCGATCTTCACATCTATATTTACAATCTTTGAGTTAAGAACTTTATACGCATAATCCTCATCAAATTCAATGCCAGCTCCATTCTCGCAGACTTTTAGTGACCCGAACTCTGACCTTAACACTACTTCTACTCTGCAAATATCAAATTCAGCATCAGCATAGCCTATAGCACATAGTATCCTTCCCCAATTTGCGTCACTCGCAAACATAGCAGCTTTTAGTAGATTACTAGTGATAACACTCTTTGCTATAACCCTACATGTAACTAAATCTTCTCCGCCACGCACGTTACATTCTAATAATTTAGTTGCACCCTCTCCATCACTCGCTAAGTCTTTTGATATATTTGTAAGTATGTCAGTAAGTGCCGTATAAAAAGTATTATAACTATCATCCCTACTGTCAATTAATACATTACCAGCTAAACCATTAGCCATAATTACCATCATATCGTTAGTAGATGTATCTCCGTCAACTGATACCATATTTACAGTACTGTCAACTACATTTTTAAGCATTTCTTGCAATAGATCAGAAGAAATAGCTACATCAGTAGTTATAAAAGACAGCATTGTCGCCATATTTGGATGTATCATGCCGCTACCTTTTGCGATAGCTCCGATCTTGCAAGTAACTCCATCTATATCAAACTCAACAGCATACTCTTTCTTGATAGTATCAGTAGTCATGATCGCATGTGCCATATCATTACTACCACATACATTTAGCCCCGACACAAGCTCAGGCATTATTGTTGCGATTGGTTCTATAGGCAGGATCTGACCGATAACTCCAGTACTAGCGACTATCACATCACAAGCCTTGATACCCGTAGACAAACTCACTAGCTCGCACATTTGCTCAGCTTTTTCCACCCCGTCCGCATTGCAAGTATTAGCGTTTCCACTATTGCAAATTATCGCCCTAGCTAACCCGTCTACAAGATTTGATTTTGTCACAATATTAGGTGCACCGATTACTTTATTTTGTGTATGTACAGACCCAACATTTGCTATAACGTCACTGACTAATAGACCAATGTCGAGTTTGCTCTTATTTTTCCTAATCCCACAGTGCATACCATTAGCCTTATAGCCTTTCGGTGCAGTAATACCACCTATTATATAATTAATCATTTTGCTCCTTTCATATTAGAACGCGGGAGAGATCAAGTCAAGTCCCGATGTTTCGTCTAGTCCAAATAAGATATTCATATTCTGAATAGCTTGTCCCGCAGCACCTTTAATCATATTATCAATACATGACGTTATAATTACCTTACCGCACCGCTTGTCAAAATGCACTGATATGTCACAGTAATTACTCATAGCAACATTCTTAATGCACGCTTCATCTCCGATATTAAGCACTCTAACAAATTGCTCATTTCGGTAGAAGTTACTGTATATTTCATGCAATTGCTCAACACTATGTATATCAGCAGTTGCGTATATAGTAGATAATATACCACGATTAACAGGTAGTAAATGAGGCACGAATGTAACAAGTGCTGGGCTTCCACACAGCTCAGATAAAGTTTGCTCTATCTCTGGCGTGTGACGATGACACGCCACTTTGTAAGCATTGAAATTACCATTTACTTCAGGGTAATGAGTACCATCACTAAGCGATCTACCCGCACCAGTTACGCCCGACTTACTGTCTATAACTATGCCATTAGGAGATAGTATACCTAACTTTGCAAGCGGTGCTAGACCTAAAGCTACACTAGTAGGATAACAACCAGGGTTTGCTATGATTTTGCATGATTTATCCACCTTCTCCCTATGCAATTCTGGTATGCAATACACACTACATTCATGCAAACTCTTATCTTCAAAGCCAATACCGTACCATTTCTTATACTCCGCCTCGTCATCAAGTCTAAAGTCTGCACCTAAATCTATTAAGATTGTATTTTTCTCTCGACATTTACTCGCAATAATCTCAGATAGTCCATGAGGCAATGCTGCAAATACAACATCACTACTAGTGATAACAGTATCTTCAGTAGTAAGTACTTTATCTACAATACCCTTTAGGTTACCATATATATCACTTATTTTTTTACCTGCAAAACTAACGCTTGATACCGCAACAAGTTGAGCATTTGGATGAGAATGCAATAACCTTACAAGCTCTACTCCACCATAACCAGTAGCACCGATTATACCTACATTTATTTTTTTCATATTAAATCATTACCTTTAATTTATTTTTCAATATAGATACTTGTCTAGATACTTGTTCTTCACTAGGCCCGCCATAGACATTTCTATTGCATAGGCAAGTTTCTAAGCTGATAGCGTCATATATACCATCATCAAATATGTTAGAAATTCTCTGATAATCAGAAAGCGATAGTGTCTCAAGATCACATGCATTATCTATACATAAAGCGACCAACTCGCCAGTGATTTTGTATGCATCTCTAAAAGCGACACCTTTTCCTACTAAATAATCAGCACAATCAGTTGCATTTATAAACCCTAACGAAGCCTTATCACGCATATTCTTGACATTAACTTTAATACTCGCAAGCATAGGAGCAAACGTCTTTAGGCATAATGATGTAGTATCAAAAGCGTCAAATATTGCCTCTTTATCCTCTTGCATATCTTTATTGTAAGCAAGTGGTAGACCTTTCATCATAGTAAGTAATGTCATATTATCGCCGATAACCCTACCCGATTTACCACGTACAAGCTCAGCTATGTCTGGATTTTTTTTCTGTGGCATAATACTACTGCCTGTCGCAAATGCATCATCAAGATCAATGTATTTAAATTCGCTAGTACACCAAAGTATTATTTCCTCTGAAAACCTAGATAAATGAACCATGATTATAGATAGTACACTTGACATCTCTAGGCAAAAATCCCTATCTGACACGGCATCCAAGCTATTTGCACACACTTTATCAAAATCAAGTAATTTTGCTACCATATATCTATCTATAGGATAAGTAGTAGTCGCTAAAGCACACGCACCTAAAGGCAAACTATTTGCACGAGATATACTATCATCAGCTCTGTCATAATCACGAAGAAACATCTCCGCATAAGCCATTAAATGGTGAGCAAAAGTGACAGGTTGAGCTCGTTGCAAGTGAGTATATCCAGCCATGATCGTATCTGTATGCAACGTCGCCATATCAGCAATTACTGTAATTAAAGCACACAGTTGATCTTTTATATCGCTCATCATACTCATTAGATACATACGCATATCGAGTGCAACTTGATCATTACGACTTCTAGCAGTGTGCAGTCTTTTACCCGCGTCACCTATACGGCTTGTAAGCTCACTTTCTATAAACATATGTATGTCTTCAGCAGTCATATCAAATTGTAATGAACCGCTTTCAATATCATACTTAATACCGCTTAAACCGTCCACAATACTAATATAATCAGTTTTTGTTATCACACCTACTGCCTCAAGCATTGTCGCATGTGCGATACTACCTTTTATATCCTCACTATACATGCGGTAGTCAAAACTTATAGAGCTATTAAAAGCATTTACCTCGCTATCTAACTCTTTTTTAAACCTACCCGCCCACATTTTAGCCATAATTATCTCCTAATATTATTAGATACCTTCCGAAACTGACTAGCTGCGGAAAATATCAATATAGTTATTTATTTCAATAAGCCTTTATCCATAAGTGCCTTAACCTTAGTTGGCAAGCCAAATAAATTAATAAATCCATTAGCATCAAACTGATCATACACATCGTCTTTCTCAAAAGTAGCTATTTGCTCACTGTATAATGAGTTAGGTGACGCTGTACCAGCATTTATGATATTACCTTTATAAAGTTTAAGTTTAACTGTACCATTTACTGGCTCTTGAGAGCTATCTACAAATGCACTTAAAGCCTCTCTAAGTGGTGTGAACCATTGACCATTATAGACCAATTCAGCAAATTTCAATGCTATTAATTGCTTATAATGCTGAGTTTCTTTATCAAGACATAATGACTCTAATACTTCATGTGCATGATATAAAATACTACCACCTGGAGTCTCATATACACCTCTTGACTTCATGCCAACAAGCCTATTTTCTACTATATCCGCTATACCAATACCATTTTTACCGCCGATATCATTTAGTTGAGTAAGTAGTGATACACCGTCTAGCATTTTTCCGTCGATACTTACAGGATTACCTTTTTCAAAACCGATAGTCACGTAAGTTGCTACATCTGGAGCATTCTCTGGAGTCACACCTAACTCAAGTATTTTATCATAATCAGGCTCATTTGCTGGGAACTCTAAGTCTAGTCCCTCATGAGATAAATGCCAAATATTCTTATCTTTTGAGTAGTTTGTCTCTTTAGTTAAAGAAAGATGAATTCCGTGTGCTTCAGCATACTCAATTTCTTCCTCTCTTGACTTAATATCCCATATTCTCCAAGGAGCTATTATCTCCATCTCTGGGCAAAACGCTTTAACCGCTAGCTCAAATCTTACTTGATCATTACCTTTACCAGTGCAACCATGACAGATAGCGTCAGCACCTTCAGCAATTGCAATTTCGCACAATTTTTTACCGATAACAGGTCTAGCAAATGACGTACCTAATAAATATTTGTTCTCATACACTGCACCAGCTTTTATAGTAGGGAAGATATAATCTTCTATAAACTCTTTTGTAAGATCCATTATATACAACTTACTAGCACCAGTTTTTTTAGCTTTTTCCTCAAGACCTGTAAGCTCTTTTCCTTGACCTACGTCACCGCAAGCACATACTACTTCACAATTATTGTAATTCTCTTTTAACCATGCTATCATGATAGACGTATCAAGTCCACCAGAGTAAGCTAAAACTACTTTCTTTATATCTTTTTTATTATTCATAATACACCTCATTAATAATTATTTTTATATTGCCTCTTGGCTATATGACTAATATACACTATTATGTATAATAATGCAAGTATAATTAGATAATATTTCCTTTTAATGTATATATTTGTAATATTTATAGTCTTATATTGTATAATTGTATAAAATATTGTATAAAATAGCTAATTATTGAATATTTATAGTATATAGTAGTTATTTATTATTGTAATATGCATAATAATATTAGTTTCTATAAAATGCAAATTGGTGAAAATACGTTAATATTATACTTAACCTACATAAAGATTTAATATTGATTATGTGCAAATGGGTATTACATAATGTATATATGTATATTTATACAATATATATACATATATACATCTACGTATAATTATACTTTCTATTATAGATAATAAAAAAAAGCTAAGCAATAAATGCCTAGCTACTTTTTTATTGTTTTATATATTTAAGAACAAAATAATTAGTTTATTTTGTTTACCCAATTAAACTTATCTTCACTTCTGCCGTTTTGGATATCAGTAAGTTTTGTGTATAGCTCACTAGTGATTGAACCCATTTCCTGATTGTTTATAATCATATCATGTCCACCATAACCTATTAAACCTACTGGTGATACTACAGCTGCCGTGCCTGTACCAAATGCTTCTTTAAGATTGCCACTCTTATACGCGTCAACTATCTCTGTGATAGAGATTCTTCTTTCTGTTACAATATAACCTTCAGCACGAAGTAACTCTATAGATGACTTACGAGTAATACCAGGTAGAATACTTCCTACTAATGCAGGTGTAACTACTTCATTACCGATAACAAAAAACATATTCATCGCTCCGACTTCTTCCGCATACTTATGCTCTTTCGCGTCTAGCCATAATACTTGATCATAGCCTTTAGATATTGCTATCTCGCTAGCAAGCAAACTTGCAGCATAATTACCCATGCATTTAGCTTCGCCAGTACCACCTATAGACGCTCTTACAAAACTCTCTTCTACAAGTATTTTAGTAGGTTTCATACCATTTGCATAGTACGCACCGACTGGTGATAGAATAATGAAAAACTTATATGTGTGTGACGCATGCACTCCTAACATAGGATCAGTAGCGATCATAGTAGGACGTATGTATAAAGCAGTACCTGACGCACTTGGTATCCAGTCTTTCTCTATATTTAGTAATTCTTTTAACCCTTCGATAACTTTACCTGCGTCAAAGTTCGGCATACACATTCTTGATGCACTTCTATTCATACGTGCAAAGTTCTCTTTAAGGCGGAAAGCCGTGATTTTACCCTCATCATTTTTATACGCTTTAGCACCCTCAAAGATACCTTGTGCATAATGAAGACAATTAGTAGCAGGACTCATCTGAAGACTATCGAACGGAACTATTTCCAGCTCGCCCCATTTACCATCTACATAATCCATAACCAACATATGATCAGTAAAATACTTACCAAATCCTAAACTTGTAAAGTCAGGCTTTACTTTTGCACTTGATGTCATTGTAATTTTCATATCTAAAATCCTCCCTATACACCAGTAAATACTAGCATATGTTATTTATATAATGTATGAAGTCTACAATACTAGTTTGTAATCAACATACTCTTTATTTAATATCTTTATATCCACCTTACCAGACGAATAATCATACAACTTTGCGATAAGATCATCATTATTCTCACATTGCACAGCGTAATTTATAGTGACACCAGCATTATAGTCGATACTTATAATCTTTCCATTTGCTTTCTCAATAAGCTCTACAGCACGAGGAAATAACGAGTAATTTATATCAAAAGAACACACATCACTCATCAAAAATCTTCTCACATCAGCACCTGCTAACGCTTCCACAACACTATCTGAGTATGCTCTAACAAGCCCACCGACGCCAAGCTTTACACCGCCGAAATATCTAGTTACGACAGCTAAGGTCATGACAATGTTACGCTTTTTTATCACCTCAAGCATTGGTATGCCCGCAGTACCTTGAGGCTCACCATTATCACTAAATCTCTGCTCTGTTGCTATGATATTTGATATATAACAATAGCAATTATGAGTAGCATCGTTATAACGCTTTGATATCTCTTGCACCTTTGTGTCCGCGTTTTCTCGACTCGAAACTGGCATTAGAGTGGTGATAAATCTTGACTTCTTAATGATTATCTCATGAACGTAAGGCTCGACTACTTGATTGTATTCTTTCATAACCTCACCTTCCTCTGCTTAATTGTTATATTACTTAGAGCTTATTTTGACATGTATTTTTTTGCCTTTGTGCAAAACAATACCGCCCTTTAGCTCATCTTCTGATAACTCATGAGCAATGCTTACGATCTTCAAATCTCCGATTTTAATACCGCCACCTTCAATAAGTCTTTTTGCCTCACCTTTAGATTTAGCAAGTTTTGCTGACACTAAGATATCAGCGACACCAAATATACCGCTTTCTATCTCGATACTTGGCATACTATCTGCGTCACCAGTGATAAATGCAGCAAGAGTTTTCGCCTCAGCTTGCTTAGCGTCCTCTTCGGTATGAACTATCTTCGTAACCTCGAATGCAAGACGCTCTTTTGCTTTATTAATCCTCTCATCTTGATATTTACAAAGCTCCACGATCTCATCTACCGGTACAAAAGTAAGCAACTTCAAGCACTTCTCTACATCAGCATCACCTACATTTCTCCAGTACTGGTAAAACTCGTAAGGCGAAGTTTTATCTCTATTTAGCCATACCGCACCCTTTTGAGTCTTGCCCATCTTAATACCATCACCAGTAGTCAATAATTGGAAAGTCATAGCGTAAGCTGGAGTATGCTCTTTACGTCTGATAAGGTCAGCACCAGCAAGGATATTACTCCACTGATCGTCACCACCACACTGCAATTTTAAGCCGTAAGTCTTATTAAGGTATAAGAAATCATACGCCTGCATAAGCATATAGTTAAACTCTAAAAACGATAAGCCTGTTGCCATACGTTTTTTAAAGCACTCTGCTGTAAGCATACGATTTACAGAGAAATGAGCACCGATATCTCTTATGAACTCGATATAGTTAAGATTATCTAACCAGTCCGCATTATTCACCATAACAGCAGCATTTTCGCCCTCAAAAGTGAAGAATTTACTCATTTGCTCTTTAAAAGCATTGCAGTTATCGTCTATAATCTTATTTGTCATCATAGTACGCATATCACTTCTGCCTGATGGATCGCCAATCTTACCTGTACCACCGCCTACTAAAACATAAGGCTTATGTCCAGCCTGTTGTAGGTGACTCATAGCCATAAGTGCCAAGTAATGACCTACATGTAGACTATCAGCAGTAGGGTCAAAACCAACATAGAAAGATACACTTTCTTCGCTTAACATTTTGTACAAATCTTCCTCGAAAACTGTTTGTTTAATGTATCCTCTCTCACGTAACGTGTCCATTACATTTTTACCGTTAATCATATATCTCCTCATAATGCACAAATGGCAATACCAAAAGTGCAATTAATATTTCCTATTTATTTGCGATAATTTTCTTAAAGAAATCACCTAGTTTTTTCATTCCGCTATCTATCTGATCAAGACTAGCATTCGAGTAGTTAAGTCTAAGTGTATTAAACTTATCTTCACTTGCAAAAAAGCTATGTCCTGACACGTATGCAACCTTGTGAGCTGCTACTTCAGGAAAAAGTTTCATAGTATTAATACCTAGCGACTCATCAAACTCACCGAATATAAACAATCCACCATCAGGGTTTGTATAAGTAAACTCTTTAGGCATGTATTTCTCAATAGCACTCATCATAGCGTTCTTTTTCTCTAGATATAAAGGTATAAGCTCACTTACTCGTGCATCCATAAGACTCTTACTTAAAAAGTTGTTTATGATAGCTTGAGATAGGCTACTAGTATGCACATCTGTTGCCTGCTTACCTATAGTCATCTTCCTGATAACTTCTGGGTCTCCTATAGCAATACCTGTCCTAAGACCTGGTGCAAGAGTTTTAGAGAAGCTAGTAATATATATAACATTACCAGTCTTGTCAAAAGACTTTATACTAGGCACTCGCTCACCACTAAATCTTAGCTCCGAATACGGATCGTCTTCAAGGATTATTACGTTATACTTCACTGCTAGTTCATATATAGCCTTTCGCTTAGCAATGCTGTATGTTCTACCAGTCGGATTAGAGAAAGTAGGAACAACATATAAAACCTTTGGTTTGTGCATGATCATTTTCGACTCTAAATCAGCAAGATCTAAGCCGTCATTACCAGAGTCAACACCAATAGCAGTAGCCTCGTAAGTCTTTAAAATATGTAATACTGCGAGATAAGTAGGATCCTCAACGAGTACCACATCACCTTTATTTACAAATGTCTTAAAAGTAAGGTCTATGCCTTGCTGTCCACCGCTAATAATAAGCGTGTTATCTATATTGATATCATTAATACCATATCTACGCACATAATCAATAGCAGTAAGTCTTAAAGGCGTATACCCCTCAGTACTGCCATATTGAAGAATATTCTCCGCCTCGCTAGAAGACATAAGTTCGCTAGTAGTCGTAGCAATAAGCTGCGTAGGTAGCGTTGTCTTAGTAGGAAAACCGCCTGCAAAAGAAATAACACTAGGATCAGCTAGTAGTTTAAATATCTCTCTTATAGCATTGCCACCTAAGTCTTTTACTCTATCACTAAAATTATATTCCATATCATCACCTCAATTTATAGGTTATATTATACCATATATATATACATTTTTCAAGTGTTAAGTTATACTTTTTTATAATTAATTTACTTATATTACATTTTGATGAAATACGACCACTATCCCCTCACTATTAGTCTTCTAATTACTGTTATAATAACATTCCTTATAGTTGTGTTTTCGCGTAATTGTGTCCGCAATAATTATCATATATGTATTATGAAACAAACATCTATAGACAATATATTAGTTTTACGAAAAATTATCTATATATGCTTGAAAAATTTCACTATATGTGCTATACTATCACAAAATGATACAAAATTTTAGGAGGAATTCTTAATGCAATATTCACATGAAATTATGTCTATGTGTCCTGTATCACAAGGTCCTAACCACGGCTGTGCACCTATCCCTGAAGAGGGTAAATGGGTACAAGCTCGCGAGGTTAAAGACATTTCAGGACTTACTCACGGTGTAGGCTGGTGTGCTCCTCAACAAGGTGCATGTAAACTTACTCTAAATGTCAAAGACGGTATAATCGAAGAGGCTCTTATCGAGACTATCGGTTGTTCAGGTATGACTCACTCTGCTGCTATGGCTGCTGAGGTACTTCCTGGTAAAACTATCCTTGAAGCTCTTAACACAGACTTAGTATGCGACGCTATCAATGTAGCTATGCGTGAGCTATTCTTACAAATAGTTTATGGTAGAACTCAGTCTGCATTCTCTGAAGGTGGACTACCTGTCGGTGCTGGTCTTGAGGACCTAGGCAAGGGACTTAGGTCTCAGGTAGGTACTATGTACTCTACAAAGCTAAAAGGCGTTAGATATCTTGAGATGGCTGAGGGTTATATAACTCGCATGGGTCTTGATGAGAATAACGAAGCTATCGGTTATGAGTTTGTACACGTTGGTAAAATGATGGAAGCTATCGAGAAAGGCATGACACCAAACGACGCTTACGCGAAGTTTACTAGCAACTACGGTAGATTTGATGAGGCAGTTAAGAAAATATGCCCTCGTCACGAGTAATAGGAGGATTTATTTATGTCAATCACATTTGAAGGTTATGAGAGAAGAATTGATAAAATCAATGCTTGCTTAAAAGAATATGGTATCAAAGATTTAGCAGACGCTAAACAGATATGTACTGATAAAGGAATAGACGTAGACGATATCGTTAGAAATATCCAGACTATTGCTTTTGAGAACGCTATCTGGGCTTACACTGTAGGCTGTGCTATCGCTATCAAGAAAGGTTGTACTGTTGCATGTGAGGCTGCTGAGGCTATCGGTCTTGGTCTACAATGTTTCTGTATCCCTGGATCAGTTGCTGACCAGAGATTAGTAGGTATCGGTCACGGTAACTTAGCTGCTAAATTACTTCGTGAAGAAACTAAGTGTTTCGCATTCCTTGCAGGTCACGAGTCATTCGCTGCTGCTGAGGGTGCTATCGGTATTGCTCGTACAGCTAATACTGTTAGAACTGAGCCACTTAAGGTTATCCTTAATGGTCTTGGTAAAGACGCTGCTTGTATTATCAGTCGTATCAATGGATTTACTTACGTAAAGACTGACTACGATTTTAATACTGGTACTCTTAATGTAATATCAACTACTCCATATAGCACAGGTGCTAGAGCTGCAGTTCTAGTATTCGGTTCTAATGACGTTAACGAAGGCGTAGCAATAATGCAAGCTGAGAAAGTAGACGTATCTATCACAGGTAACTCTACTAACCCAACACGTTTCCAACATCCAGTTGCTGGTACTTACAAGAAATGGTGTAACGATAATAACGTAACATATTTCTCAGTAGCATCAGGTGGAGGTACAGGACGTACATTACACCCAGACAATGTAGCTGCAGGTCCTGCGTCTTATGGACTTACTGATACTATGGGTCGTATGCACAGTGATGCACAGTTCGCTGGTAGCTCATCTGTTCCTGCACACGTAGAGATGATGGGACTTATCGGAATGGGTAACAACCCAATGGTTGGTGCAACTGTTGCAGTAGCCGTAGCTGTTGAGAAATCAAACTGCTAATATCCGAATAGTTTATTAAATTAATTAAAGCACTAGAGATTTTTCTCTAGTGCTTTTTTCTATTTATTGCTTAAAATAAAACTATTATTATATTATACTCTATAATAATGAGATATTGATTTAATGTTACATGCTATGCATGCACGGATTATATAATCGTGTATCAAAATCAACCCAATCCGTATATCTTACTTGAGTTATCAAAAAATAGCGGGATTTGTGGTGGATAGTAAGTGAATACTATAAGCATTACAAATACAATAAAAGCAAGTAGTGCAAGCCACATATAACCTTTTACTCTAAAGTTTCTAGATATCATAAGATAACTAAAAGTATAACTTAATAGTACTATTATTATAGTGATCAATATATCAACCCACAATACATGCGTACCTATAATACCAGTATACGTATAGTACATAATTAACATCATCGGTATAGTTGTAAGCAAGGATATTGCTTTTGCTGTAATATACGTTCCCTTATCTATTCTTAGTATAAAGTACTCAATTATACTATAAATAAGATACGGATAAAATATCAACTTAGAATGCTCCCACACACTTTCATTCACTGCAAAAAGCCAAGCAATACTCGGCATCTCTCCTGACCACTCAAACGCAAAATGAAATACAAATGACAGTATTAGACCTAGTATCGCCCCGCCTAACTCTGCATATATCAACTTCCAATTCCTACTCATAGACACTCCTTATAAAATTGTCAAAATATCAATCAACGTCATTTAGCCATAAATCACACCATACTAATGACAAAATCTTATATTTTTATACAATTACTCATCTTTCTATATTAATATGTGAATTTTTTAAGAATATATCTCATTTCTATTGCAATTTATTGAATAATATGATATTATAACTAAGTAAATAAGCCAAAGTGGTGAAATGGCAGACGCGCTGGACTCAAAATCCAGTGGGGGCAACCTCGTGCGGGTTCGAGTCCCGCCTTTGGCACCAAATTACAAAAAGTACCGAGCATTAATGCTCGGTACTTTTGTTTTTAATTACATACTAACATAATATGTTGCTATAGATCTTGTTAAACATACTTTTGTATAAATTCTTTTGTTATAAAAATCACAAACGAAAAAAGTAGGCAATAAATCTATTGCCTACTTTTTTAATATTTATAATAATAGACTTGATAATTTGCTATCATTAATGATATTAAACAAACCGCTCATCATGTCTTTTTCGATATTGTCTCGTACTATAATACTTGGCATAGCATAGCTTGGAATTGCTTTACTAATAAAATCAGTAAACTTAGCAATAAACTCCTCACCGAATGTAGTATATAAATATATTTGCTTTGGAGCAATAACAGTTACTATAGGTATAATAATATTCTCATAAATAGAAGGATTACTTTCTAAAGACTGCATACCTGCAAGATAACATACTTCACCTGAAAATCCATTTTTACCATACATCACCTCGCCATTCGCAACAAAGCTAGCACCGTAACCACTGTATCCATAATCAAATACTGCAAACGTAGATAAATTTTTATCCTTTAGCTGATATAACAAACTTGACGCAACAGTTTTAATATTATTGCTTATCTCTACTAATAAATTGAATTTTCTCTCAAAATACCCTTTTAGATCAAAATTGCAAAGTGCTAAATTCGCATTACAATCTATCATGATACCCTGATTAACTACGCCTATAACTGCCATACTCATGACAGAAACTAGAGGATCATTAGCTATTACTTCAGCAAGTATTCCCTCAACATTAGCTAGCAAATCTATATACCCACCGATCACATAACCATTGCTTAGTTCGTTACCTATGATGTCATATACCTTATAAGAAATTTTATCGTCATCAGCAATTATCACAATACTATGATAAAAGTCATTATTGACTTTATAAATTTGTGCTTTACGACCCACTTGCGATTCTTCAATCTCGCCGTCGATAATAACACCTATTTCTTTACCGTATTCAATAGCTCTATTTATGGTAGGGAAGCTCAATCCAGTGATTTTCTTCAGACCTATGATAGTATTCTCTTTAGATTTAACAAGCGCATTCCATATAACACGATAATTTATTTTCCTAACAAGACTTAAATTAGCTATTTCCATTTTTCACCCCTTAAATTGACTTACATGTACTATAATAATTATAACAGCAATACATACTATTGTCAATAGCTAGTACACATTCTAAACGCGTATTTGTAAAACACTTGCAAATATTAACGATTATTTATAAATTCTATGATAACTCTTAAAATATTTTTTTCATTATTATACTATTACATCAAAAACGTATGAATTTAACACAATAATTACATTACACTTGCTATTTTATGTTAAATTAGCTATACTATTAGTATAATGGTCATTTATTAGCATACTTTTGTTATTATAAAGTTATAAGGAGGGAATATGTGGAGCAAATTAATATTTCGTGAAATTGATTTAATTTTTAATATTCCTCAGAATATTTTCAGAAATCTTAACGCTTGTAAGATAGCAAAAAACCTACTGTACAATGATGAGTTTCCATCTCATTGCAAGTTAGACATATTTTCAAAAAGAAAACTAAAAAACAAAAAAGCACCAGTGTTTATCAATATTCATGGTGGCGGTTTTGTAGCTGGAGACAAGTATTTTAGGAGAGGGTTTTGCCACTATATTGCGGCTCTTGGTTTTAAGGTAATAAATATCAACTATGGTTTATGCCCTGAATACAAATACCCAACTTTCATTGACCACGTGGCTATCGCTATAAAGTGGTGTGAAGTCAATGCTGACAAGTACCATCTTGATATGAATCAAGTAATTATTAGCGGCGACTCTGCGGGTGCATATATAGCGTCTACTTTATGCGTATGTAGTCAAAATGAAGAATACAGTAATGCTCTAGGTATAACAAAATTTGATACTAAGTTTTTAGGTACTGCATTATTTTGCGGTCCGTATTTACCGTCTGAGGCATTTGAAAAGAAACTTATATTTAACCTAAATAAACTATTATGGCGTGATTTAACTGGCGAGAATGTAGAAAACCTATCCGATATTTCCAACTACAAATACTATAAGTACATGGACGCAGTAAAATACACAACGTGCAAATTTCCACCGACATTTATAACCCATTCAGAAAAAGATATTTTTTGTCTAGGTCACGCACCAAAATTTATTAACATACTCAAAAATAACCATATACCACTTTGGGAAGTGCATTCTTTAGACGATCTTCATGACTGGCACACTGTCAAATCAATTCGTTCATCTAAGACTACACTGCATGAATTTGAAAGATTTTTATTAGTCCTTATGAGCGGTAAACTGACTTCCGCACAAGACATATCTATTATGATAAGGCGTGGTCGAATAGTAGTACTACCAGCAGACGAGATAAAAAAACTTCCTTCTAATGACAACTTCACTACCGACACTAGTGATACGTCTGATAATGATATAAAATCAAATACAAACTAATCACAATTCATTTATGTTTTGTAAATATTAAAAAAGGACTAGCATTAGCTAGTCCTTTTATTATGTTTATTATATCATTCACTATCTTTTATAATGCCATCATTATACAGCTTGTACAAATTAGTAAGATCATCTACAAGACTTTGAATATTTTTACCATTATCAGTATCTTTAACGGTAATCCTATCGTTATACCTACTGACAACATACTTAGCAGATAAAACGTCCTTATTACTCTCCACCATTGCGTCCTTACCAAGAAATGCTTGATGTGATGCAATAACCATACCATAAGAGTGGTAAGTAAGCGTATACCCTGCTATGCCAGTTACCTTCTGATAAGGCTTGCTCATACCGCCATCAATAACGATCATTTTACCATTTGCTTTGATCGGGCTCTCACCTTTAGCGTGCTTTACTGGTATATGACCATTTATGATATGAGCTCTTTTCTTGTCAAGACCGAACTCATCAAAAATCATATCACATACACTCTCGCAGTCTTGCATATTAAAGTAATGCTGTTTTACTTCTTTATGTGCCTTGTGATCATTGATATAGATTCTTTCAAAAGTGGTCATCTTATCTTTTCCGAATACAGGCGATTTATTACCACACCACAATTGCCATATAAATGCTGCGTCATCAGGGTCTTTCGACTTGTAAGCACGTCTTACCATATCATCACAATAATCCATGTAAGCCTTGCCTTTATATTCTTTATCTCCGAACTTGACTGGTAAAAACTCACCATTTTCATCTAAAGGTATACAACCATGAAACATTAAGTTGCCATTATAGCAAAGATAAATACTACCTTTATCCAATAAAAACTTAACATGCTTTTGTAATTTTCTTGAAGATACAAAGCTATGTATTAACTTTTCTAGCACTTCCTCTTCGCATTTTGTCAGCTTAGACGTGTCTTCATGATCGACAGTAGGGAAATCGCAATCATTCATAGCATAACCATTCCAAGTCTTGTTTTCAAAATTGATTTTGTCAAGTACTGTCTGATCTTCCATGTTAAATGACTTATATTTACGCCTATAATTGTCTTCAACTTTATATCGAAGTATGCTTACTGCTTTTAGAAGTGATGCAAGTTCATCATTATTATAATTAGTCGTATAACTATCGTTAGGCGAGCTAAGATAATGCTTAGATACTAAGTTATATACTGGCAATAGATTAATATTATAACCGTCCTCTAGAAGTTCAAGATTATTATACTTAAAGCAGTCTACTAAAACTGATAGAATACAACCTGGATCACCAAGTCCTGCACCTATCCATAGTATATCATGATTGCCCCATTCTATGTCTAAACCCCTCACATCCTTTAAATAATCCATTATAATATCAGCTCTTGGGCCTCTATCGAAGATATCTCCAACAATGTGCAAATGATCAATAGCAAGATTTTGTATAAGGCTACATATCTCGATAAAAAAGTCACCAGCTAAATTTAGGCTAATAATATTATCAATGATTTCACTGTAGTATTTTTCCTTATTTATACTAGTACTATCACAGTTCAACAACTCGTCCATGATATAGTCAAAATTCTTCGGCAACATCTTACGAACTTTACTACGTGTGTACTTTGCACTCACGCAACTAGCAACTCTTGTAAGCCTATAGAGCGTTATCCTGTACCAGTCATCAGTCTTATCGATTTGGTTCATTTTCTCTTGAGGATAATATATTAAACACGCTAAACTCGCACGCTCATCGACAGTAAGTGATCTACCAAATTCCTCGTCTATCTTACGTCTTATAACACCTGATGCCGTTTTTAATATGTGTAAAAACATCTCAAACTCACCATGAATATCACTTACAAAATGCTCTGTACCTTTTGGCAAATTCATAATAGCTTTCAGATTAATAATCTCCGCTAGAACATGTTTTTTACTTTTAAAGTTCTTCGATAATTCATTATAGTATTTTAATTCAAAGTTTTCCATTTTACCCCCGATTAACATTAAAGGACAACTATTTTTTAATATTTGATATTTGTAGTGTGATTAAATATTAAAACTCACCAAAAATATCATTTTCATCTACAGTCTTTTTATTTTCTAGTAGCGGAGTTTCACCACTATCAGCACTTTCAATAACATCATCAGTATCGCTTGCGTCTTCACCAAACACATCGATTTTCTTACTTATCGTTGGGCTAACATTACTAGTGTATACTTTACCGGTTCGCCTATCTACTCTACCAAAAGGCGTATCTACTAGAACAGGATGTGACTTAACACACTCTCTAAGTGCAAAATACAATATTACAAGTATCAGTATGAAACCCGCCAATATGCTGTAAGATATTATATTAATCAGCTTATTATCCATCATCGCGTCAAGTCCACCGTTTGGCTCAGACTTTATCATTACATCCGCGAAGTCAACACCTATCATCGAGTAATAAACGGCACTTACTGCATTGGCGATTTGAGCATCTATAATAGACTTTGCTTTGATTTCTCCGCCAAGCCTTACATTCATATTTTCAAAAGTATCATTTTGAGTATAAGAAATATTACCCAATCCAGCTTTCTCTTTTATTGTTGCAGTAGAATTATCACTAAAATTCATAGAGATAATATTTACAATATTGATATTATTATTTAAAAAAACATTACTATCACTCATCATTGCTTCATTAGTGTATATCAAATTACTATCTGCATATGACAGCATGTATGGTCTAAGGTATGATGGCAATGTCTGTATATTTAGAGAATTCTCTTCAGCTTTAGAATAGAAATAATCATTATGATCAGTCTTGGCTTCACTCGAGTACATATATACATAATCACCACCTGCAAGCCTATCAAAATTAACCATAAGCATGATATCATCTCGACTAGCTTTATCAAGTACATTTATATAATATTTACTACCGAATGACCCACTTTCCTCCGCACCAAACGCGACAAACTCAACATTATAATCAAGCTCTACATCAACTAAGATTCTCGCAAGCTCTAACAATCCCGCAATTCCAGTCGCGTTATTATACGCACCTTCACCGCCTATCATGCTACTTCCCGCCATTATATTAGCAACGTTATCATAGTGCGCGCCAATAACAACTGTCTTAGCATTAGGAGTCGTACTGTCTTTTGTATATACTACGTTATATGCAGTCTCTGACTTTGCTGTAATAGGATTGGTATACGGAAACTGTTGTAATCCAGACTGCTCTGAAAATGCTGACGAATATCCGTAACTTGACAATTGACTAGATATCCAAAGTGCTGCTTCTTTACTTTTATCTTTATTGAAACTATCTATATAACCCGAAGTACGAGCTGGATAATTAGTAACGAATTCTTTATAAGTATCATAGCCTTGTATACCTGCTACGACTTTTGACGTGCTAGGGTCATAATTGACCACATCTTTTGGCTGAGTAGTACAGCCAACTAACATAGCGACCATTATCATCATACTAACTACGCATAAAATAATTTTTTTCATACTCATCACCTCAACAGTGCAAAAAGAATAAATGACGGTCCACACATAGACACGATCAAACTTTTCGCATTTTTCTTGCCAGTCATAGCAATAAGAGTGCTCATCATAGTCACAACTGTAAATAGAGACATGATAATAGGCACTAAAATAATTACAAGCGTAATAGAAATACTGTAAAAATATGCTACAAAATTAAGTGCACCCGCGATAATATTACTTACGCAAGTTATAATCATTAGATTAATGTAATAAGTATCCTTATTAACAAGCACTCTTAACTCCTGATTTACTGGAGCATACTTAGAACTTGAAAACGTCGAATACGATAAGTAACTCGCAAATAAGAACAATAAGAATGGTACCATTCCTACTATTAAATAAGATACTGTAGACGATAAAACACCTGCTATGTTTCCAGTAGCCATGTACTGCATATCGGCTAATAACCAGCCCTTGAATATGAACGTAAGAAACAATAAAAATCGCATTGCGTATAATATTGGTTTATTGTTTTTGTTATTGTCCGCTAATATAACTTTTTTCAAAATATTAATCCCTCCTCTTTGTAACAGTCGCCATGGCAAGACCTAAGCCCTCATCCATTCCTATCCTACCACTTTTCTGATCATACTCTATATTATGAAGAGTATCTACTATTCTCTTTAACTCCATTGGTTTATACTTCTTAGCATTTTCCCTAGCCAACTTATAAGGATAAGGATTTCCGCCTAATTGTTTTGCTATCTCATCAGTTGTTTCTTTGGATATTTTAGTATAAAACATACGCTTATACTGTCCGAGTATCAATGCTTGTAACATTAAAGGCTGTTCGCCTCTCGATAGTAAATCATCAAGTAGCTGATATGCAAAATCGACATTACCATTAGTAATCGCGTCAGTTAATTTAAATATATCTTGCTGAACATTATGCGTTACCACCTCAGCTAAACTTTCCTTTGTTATGTAGTCTCCGTCAGCATATGCGATAAGTTTATCAAGCTCCCCGACTATAGCCGCCATCTCATTATCACATCTCTCGACTAGCTCCTTGATAAGCATATTATCCATAGTAGTATTTTTAGCACTTAGCAATTGTTTAACTTCTGGCATCAACTCCGATGTTGACAATTTACTACAGTTCACTTCCTCTCCTATTTTATAGATACTTTTAAAATAATCTATCTCGTCTACCGCTATAAGCACAGCACCCTCAAAAGGATTTGCAAGGTATTTATCTAAAGCCTTTTTTGTGGCAGTAGATACGTCCTTATTCATCTTCTTTATGTCACCTTGCCATATTACGAGCCTATAGTCACTCATGATCGGTGGTGTCGATAAAGCGATTAGAACGGTATTTATATTTGCGTCAGATGACACATAAGTCACATTGAACGTGCTTAAATCGTCACTAACTAAAGCTAGTAACGTGTTTAATGCTCGCGTTCTATAATAGTAGTCGTTACCACGAATTATGTATAACGGCGCTATATTCTGTTTAAATGATTGTTCTAGTTGTAATACATTCATATTCACCTTATATATATTTTATCTTTATTTATCTTGATAGTAAATTTACTAGCAATAGTCTTTGAAATAGTGGTATACGGGAAGTCAGATATATAATAATCGGGCAATAAATAGTCAATATAATCCCTATCACCGTTAGCAAATAATATATCAATATTATCATTGTGATTAAAGTAAATCTCGCCATCATAGTCAATAATATTACTAAAACCTATATTGATCTCACCTATTGATACCATGACTTGATCAGTGTCTCCATAAGAGTGCATCGTGACAAAAATGTCATCATTATCACAAA
This sequence comes from uncultured Clostridia bacterium, assembly GCA_947038565.1. Classification (GTDB taxonomy): domain Bacteria; phylum Bacillota; class Clostridia; order Christensenellales; family UBA3700; genus MGBC100798. Next base: position 27,993 of record CAMQWP010000010.1, on the reverse strand, counting down.
ACAAGTATTGCCTGTCTTCAAACAAATAATCAAAGTAATGATGTTTTGTATAAGTGATAATATACTCAGGCTGGATATACTCAAATGTTTTGTATAATGCTAGCACCTCTTTATCGGTAAATGTCGGCTTGATAATACCGTCGAAATGCGTAATATTATATTTATCCATATAATCTATAACATCTCTTATAATATACTCATCGTATTCGCCATTGATTATGAGGTAATTATCACCGCCATAGTCATTTACGACCACATACTCATGATCCATGCTAGACGATACAACATTTACTTTAGTTGCAAAATCAATCAAATGATATGATGATATAAATACACAGCTAGTAAATACTATTATTCCTGCACCGCTTATAATGGCTCTAGTACGCCCCTCTATCATGATGTATTTAGATACAAGCACCAAAAACAACATGTATCCTACTATCATAGGCACGCTAGGCACTACACTAACAGACAAGAACGTCAAGCTAGCGATAGCACTAGATACAAATGTAAATACTTCGAAAATATATCCAAACGGTATGAGAATGTATCCTAGTATCGGTATCAGTGTAGATATAAACAAGAACAATAGCACTATAGGAAAAAGTAATGTAATAATTGGAACAAGTAATATATTAGCTAGCAAGAATATCAATGAAACATCACCAAACGCTTTGAGGATAATAGGAATTATTGCAATGTTTACGGAAATATTTAACGATACAAGTACTGCAAGGCTTGATGGTAAAAACTTTAACTTCTGTGCAATTGGTTCCGAGAAAAAGTAAATACCTACTATTGCAAGTAATGAAAGCTGAAAAGACAAACTAAACATCATAATAGGATTAAAAGCAAGTATAATACTGCCCGCAAGACACACTGATGATATACCGCAATGCTTATAATTGAGCAATTTACCTGTCTTGTACACTACAAGCATAATCATTGCTCTCATGACTGAAACACCAAACCCAGTGAGTGCAGCATAGAATAATACAACCGCTAGACTTATAAAATAATCAACGTACTTACCGCCTTTGCATTTTCTGATAATAAACGAAATAGCACCTACAAGTACCGCAATATGCAGTCCTGATACAGCAAAAAGATGTGCAATACCTATCTCTCTAAATGCTTTTAGATCATGATTATTCATGTTTGAGCTATCGCCGAACACCATACTATATATCAGTTCAGCACTATCGTCAGTCATGAATTTCAACATTACCGTCTTTGCTTTCACTTTTATATTATCAAAAAAGTCTATTTCATTAACAAGGGTGTTTTTAAACATTTCTCCCGAAGCAGAATATCTAATACCACTTGTGTAATTGGATACGGAATAACTGTCCGTCACTATCAACTGACTTGGCACTAGAGTACCAAAAACAGTGATAATATCTCCTACTTTGGCGATATTTGCGGAAGAGTTAAAAGATGGTATTTTGATTAGCACCTTTCCATCAACTGATCCCATGCCGATATTACCTTCATAGCTAACATCAGTGAGTACAAGATGATTATCTATTATATTGCCACCCGACGAAAACATAGTATCTCCACTAATTGTACCAGTAATATAAACATCGGGAACATACTCATTATTTGATGAAATCACTCCTAGAGTCACAGCACAAGACGTGACGCCTATTATCAATGCTGTCATTATAAGCACTATCTTAGATATATGTTTTCTTAACTTTTTAGCCGAAAAAATCACTATTAACGCTACTATAGATATACCTATCGCAACTAAACCGTATACAAGATTTAATAGAGATACAAGTAGTATCCCTACTATTATAAAAAGGAAAAATATAGGCACTGGTCTATAGTTAATTAGCTTTTTCATTAGTAATATGTATTTCCTTTTTTGTATGGAATAGTGTTAGTTTTAGTATCATAACATGCTTTAAATGATTTTGAAGTCACATACAAGTTCTGCATTCAAATGATATTCTTTAGCTTCTGCAAGTATGTTATTTTCAATACCTGATGTTAGATGTGCAAGGTATAAAGTACAATTATCTGGAACGCTCTCACTTAGCATTCGCACGCTAACATGCGGCGACTTATCACTCCAATCAGAGTGAAGTACGCAGGCATCACCAATAACATAATCCGCACAAGCAGTACTTTTAAGGATATCGTCTGATGTCATGCAATCACTAGTATAAACCAATGACTTTCCATCTTCTATAATCCACACCGAATACGTTTCAACTGGATGATGATTTGATAGGAACTGAATACTAAGACCAAACTGCTCAATTAATAATTTGTCAGTAATTACATTTACTTCAAACCCACCACCTAAAATATTAAACATATCCTTAGGAGTATTTGGCATATAAAGCTGAATGCCTTTCACTTTCAAAAAACCCATTGCGTATTTTAGCACACCTATATCACTCACGTGATCAAAGTGCAAATGAGATAATATAATCATGTCAATATCTTGCACAGCGATATACTTTTGCAAATTGCTCAAGCACCCCGAACCTAGATCAATAATAATATTTTTACCACTATTAGTAGTAATTAAATACCCACTAGTAGCACCGCCAATCGGGGCGAACCTTCCGTAACAACCTAATACTTTAACTTCCATATATATCGCCCTCACTATTATTATAATATAACTATGATAATATATATATTATACACTATTATGGATAAAATTACTATAGTTAATAATACAAATTTATATAATTTTAAACAATAAATCATAGCCTTGACTATAATCGCAGTAAACTATACAGCATTCTTTGTTATACGTCAATGGATTTACGTCAATCATGCAAGCAAAATTTTTCTTCTTATCTATATCCATTGATCGTAATAATTTTGCAAAACTCTTATCATATACTACTTTTAAGCATGGAGGTACTACTCTTGAATTATTAGTAGACATATAATCCATCACCATAATACTTCTAACAATATGGTCATCATGGCTTTCACATAGCATATCATACAAGATCTTTATTCTATCGAAAAGCTCTGAAATACCAACACATATAGCACCTAATTTTTTATAAAACTCATATGGACTACCTTCTATAAACTGCTTTAAAGTCCTTTTAAACAATCCACTATTAGCATATTTATCCACTGCATCATCTACAAGTTTAAGCTCTGCAATATCCTCTACAGTCAAGTAGGGAGTGTAGATTATCTCATAAGGCGGTGTACTATTGTATTTATAATCACCGTCCATCATTTCCTTTATTCTACTACCCTTTAGCACTTTTAAAAAACCTAATTGTAGCATATTACTGCCTACATTATACAATCTATCAAACCCAGTCTTAAAAGTATCTAAGCCCTCATATGGAAGACCCGCTATAAGATCAGTATGGACATGCGACTTTCCACAGTCAATTAATCTTGTTATATATGTAATAACTTTATCTATATTAGTCTTACGAATTACCGCCTCTAGTGTCTTTTCATTAAAACTTTGTACACCTATTTCAAATTGGAAAAGACCTTTTGGTGACAACGTTACGATCTCGATAAATTCCTCATCTATTAGATCGCCTGCAATCTCAAAATGAAATCCAAAATCATAATAATGATGATTATCAATAATATATCTCATCAATTGTTTTGCAAAAGCAATATTAGCATTAAAAGTCCTGTCAACGAACTTTAAAACTCTAATATTTCGACCCCTAAACTTTACTAATTCTGAGATTGTAGACTCCATGCCGAAAAACCTAAGTTTACTAATACCGCTCATACAATATGCGCAGTTAAAAGGGCACCCTCTCGACCCTTCAAAGTAAGCAATCTTACCTGCAACATCGGCAAAATAATCTTCGCTATACGGAGAAACAATTTTCCCAAGATCCATAGGTTCACCGACTATTAACTTATCGCAAGACTTACCGCTCGCGAGGCATAACGCTAGCTTTCCAAAACTAGCGTCCCCCTCACCAGTGATTATATGATCTGCATAATCAAAATGCGAGTCATTTTCAAAGCTAACTTCAGGCCCGCCAAGTATTATTTTTATATGAGGGTAATTTGTTTTTATATTCATTGCAACCGTCTTGACTACATTTATATTAAAAATATAACAAGGCAACGCAATAGCGATAGGATCATCCAGTACGGCAATGCTTACGATATCACTTATATCCACATTGATATTTGTTTGCACTATATCTATATCTTTATACTCGCTATTCTCTTTTAGATAATACGGCGAGAGTAAAGTGTGTACATATTTACTATTAATAGCTATTATCTTAATCAATTAAATATACTCCTTATAATTAGCTTAAAATGTGCATAACTGGTACATATTGCTATAGTTATCCACAATTACTCCTATTTGTCCACAATTTCTTCACATTGTTTAAAAATTTATAATTAACAATTATATAACATAATCATCAAATATTAAAGTAATTATATTATATCATATTTCCACTTATTTTCCACTAATTATTTTAATTATTATAATCACATTAATAATCATACGTTATTATAAGTAAATGATTAGTAAAATGTAAAATATTGACATAAATTATTTGACATTGTACAATTTTTGTAGTATTATATACCCATCAAAGTGATAAGGGACTTTGATACTACAATTTAATAGGAGGTACTTGTTATGTTAAAGAAGCTATGGAAATCATATGTTGAAGTTACAGCAATTATGGCAAATGCTCAGAGTATATACAAATTATACTAAGCATGGGTTAATTATGAGCTCTACCGCTAGGTAGATTTTTTTTGCCCAAAATAAATATTCTCCTTAGACTTTAACTACTCTTATACACCAACTACCATTAAACTTTAAGTACTCTTATATCCAACTACCATTAAACTTTAAGTACTCTTATATCCAACTACCCTTACACCTTTAAAATATCATTATTTTAATTACAGTATTATACAATACTACAAATATCATATTATAATACTGATTTTCAGTAACAAAACTTATAGAATTAACATATAATTAATAAAGGGACGTTAATTATGTAAATAATTCGTAAAAAGAAAAATACTAGGCATAAATGTTTGACAAATCATTATATATATAGTAATATATAACTATCAAAAGGGAATACTCTCTAGTGATATAAAACTTAATAAGGAGGTATCGAGTATGTTTAAGAAAATATGGAAAGCATATGTTGAGTCTGTAACAATCGTAGCAAACGCTAACAGAGATAATAATAAATTAATCTGAGCAATGTAAGATAGAAGTTCTACCAGAGGGTAGATTTTTTTTTGCATTTTTTGCCGCAATTGTATAGTTTGCAGTATTTTTCGCATCATTTTTATATATTACTCTACCTAATTTTCTGTATCATTTTTATATATTACTCTACCTTAATCTACCAAGTATTGAAATAATGAATGGCACAAACACAAATTAAATCATAATTATTATTTTATATCGATATATGTACTTATTACAATTACAACTTATTATAAAATACACACTGTCTAATATAGATGATTAATAGATTTAGATAATTAATTGCAAATGTAGATATACGCTCACTAACAAATAGCATAAACTATTAATTCATCAATAATAAAATTTATCCTCACTTTATCGCATTATGTGCGATTTTTTTTATGCGATTTTTCGTTATATATTTAAAAAAACATTATACAAATAAAAAAAGGACTAACCGAAGTTAGTCCTTTAAATTATCTTATGATTTTAAGTGAAATTACTTAGTCTTAGCGACAAGGTTCTCACACTCATTAGCAAGCTCAACTGGAAGTCTGTCACCAAACTTACCATAGAACTCTTTGATGCCTTCAGCTTCAGCAGCCCATGCAGCATTATCTACAGCAAGGATACTCTCTAAAGTAGGCATATCAATATCACAATCAGTGATATCAAGATCAGTAGCGTTTGGTACGTAACCAATTGCAGTCTCTTTAGCGTCAACAGTACCTTCAACTCTCTTAATGATCCAATCAAGTACTCTCATGTTGTCGCCGAAACCTGGCCATATAAAGTTACCATTCTCGTCTAGACGGAACCAGTTAACGTTAAAGAACTTAGGTTGTTTATCAACAGGAGTGTTAGCACCCATCTCTATCCAGTGTGCGAAGTAGTCACCCATGTGGTATCCGCAGAATGGAAGCATAGCCATTGGATCTCTTCTAAGAACACCAGTTGCACCAATAGCTGCAGCAGTAGTCTCAGATGACATTATAGAACCAACGAATACTCCGTGATTCCAGTCACGAGCTTGGTATACAAGTGGTGTAGTTTTAGCACGACGTCCACCAAAAATGAATGCGCTAATAGGAACACCAGCTGGAGCCTCAAACTCAGAGCTGATACAAGCACAGTTAAGTGCAGGAGAAGTGAAACGGCTGTTTGGTTGTGCACCCTTCTCTGAAGAAGTAGTACCATTCCAATCATTGCCCTTCCAATCAACACCATTTGCAGGAGGATTCTTATCCATGCCTTCCCACCATACAGTACTATTGTCTTTATTATATACAACGTTAGTAAAGATAGTGTTAGACTGAGTTGCAAGAAGTGCGTTAGGGTTAGACTTCATGCTAGTTCCTGGAGCAACTCCGAAGAAACCATTCTCAGGATTGATAGCGTAAAGACGACCATCAGGACCTGGTTTGATCCAAGCGATATCATCACCAACACACCATACTTTGTATCCAGCTTCTGTATAAGCATTAGGAGGAATAAGCATAGCAAGGTTAGTCTTACCACAAGCACTTGGGAAAGCAGCGCCAACGTAGAATATTTGACCATCAGGTTTCTCTACGCCTAGGATAAGCATATGCTCAGCCATCCAGCCTTCTTGTCTACCTTGGAAAGATGCGATACGAAGAGCGAAACATTTCTTACCAAGAAGAACGTTACCACCGTAACCACTGTTAGTAGAAATGATAGTGTTATCCTCTGGGAAGTGACAGATATATCTCTCATTCTCATCGATATTTACTTTTGCATGTGTTCCACGAACGAAATCATTGCTATCACCAAGAGCCTCTAAAACATTAGCGCCAACACGAGTCATTATCTTCATGTTAAGTACAACGTAGATAGAGTCAGTAAGCTCGATACCAATTTTTGAAAGAGGAGAACCAACAGGACCCATAGAGAAAGGTATAACATACATTGTTCTACCCTTGTAGCTGTCTTTAAGAATACTGTTAAGTTTCTCATAAGCCTCAGCTGGGTTCCACCAGTTATTAGTAGGACCTGCATTGTCTTGGTCTCTGCTACAGATAAATGTTCTACCCTCAACACGTGCAACGTCATTGACAGCTGTACGGTGTAGGTAACAACCTGGTAGTAGCTTTTCGTTAAGCTTAATTAGCTCACCGTTAGCTAGAGATTGCTCTGTTAGTGCTTGATATTGAGCTTCGCTGCCGTCGATCCAAACGATATTGTCAGGATTAACTAATTTAGCAGTAGACTCTACATACTCTAAAACTTTCTTGTTATTAGTCATCTTAATACTCCTTTTCATTTATGTATTATTGTTGTTTAACAAACTGTAGTCGCTATTACACTTCTACTAGTGTCATTATATCAAAAAAAATTTAATAATGCAAGGGATTTATATACCCTAGCGATTTTTTTTTAGTTTATGATGTCTGATTGCTTATCTTTGCTTGAATTCATGATAAATTCGAATAAAGACTTTACATCATCTTTATATTCACCGCTGAAAGCTGAAACATTTTCTATTACTTCAGCCTCTCGACTTGTATTCAATATTTGCACATTATTGTTTTTTTTATAATCTGCTACTTGCTCTACTAGCTTCAATCGCCTTACGTATGCGTCACATATCAATCTATCACAAGCATCTATCTCGCATCGAATATCATCTAACTTACTCATATATTCTACCCTCCAAAATCATATCTAGCACAGCAATGGCAGTAACGCACTCAATGCATGGCACTGCGCGTACAAGCACACAAGGATCATGACGACCGCCGATTTCGATAGTAGAATTTTCCATATTAACATAGTCTACAGTGTCTTGCACTCTAGAAATACTAGGTGTCGGCTTCATTTTAACGGTAAATATAACAGGCATTCCGTTTGTAATGCCACCGTTGATACCGCCATCATGATTAGTAGCAGTATAAACCATATTATTATTAATATACATATTATCATTATATTTAGATCCATATAATTGAGAATATTCACCAAATTCGATACCTTTAACTGCTGGCACGCCAAAAACAGCATGAGAAATTATATTTTCTACACCGTCAAACATTGGAGAACCGATACCCGCCCTCAAGCCTGTCACCATACACTCCACGTATCCGCCAACACTATCGCGATTAAGTCTAGCAGTATTTATCTCCGCCCTCATCTCATCACTCCTTGACAAGCTAGGAAATTCGGAATTTTTGATCATATCTATATCTTCTGGACTAACTGACGAAAACATGCTTTTACCGACTATGTTTCCTATAGACAAAATATTAGATGCGATATTAATACCTTTCGATTTAAGTATACCAAGACATAATGCACCAGCCATCACGATCGGAGTAGTAAGTCTACCTGAAAAGTGTCCACCGCCTCTTATATCATTATATCCTTTATACCTAACATTACCAGTATAATCTGCATGCGAAGGTCTAGCCGTAGTAGCTATATTAGAGTAGTCTTTACTTTTCTGATCAGTATTATATATCATCATGGTAAGCGGAGTACCTGTAGTCTTTCCGTTTAACTCACCACTAACTATAATTACCTTATCCTCTTCTTTCCTTTGACTCATCGTAAGATCACGTCCTGTACTTCTTCGACGCAAACATTCACTGATAAATTCTAAGTCGATAACTTCTCCGCTTGGGAGACCATTGACAGTAACTCCCACGGCTAGACCGTGTGACTCACCAAATATACTTATTTGCAAGTTTTTACCTAATGTTGATGACATTGATCTTACCTCCTACGCTCGTGAAATCTTCCCAAAATTTTGGGTAACTTTTGCTTACAACTCCCGCATTTCTAATAGTTATATTACCCACAAATGTCGCTAGTATTGCAAGTGACATAGCCACTCTGTGGTCACCTTCACTACTAGATTCGAAACCGCCTTTAGCATTACCGCCTGTGATATATATATCATCGCCAATTAGCTCTGCATGCACACCACACTTTGACATCATAACCATTATAGCCTCTAGCCTGTCACACTCTTTCAGCCTAAGTCTTGCACAATTTCTAAGCACGCTTACACCAGTTAGCTGAGTTGCAAAAACTGACAAAATAGGTGCAAGATCAGGGATATTTTCTATGTCTATATCGAATGGCAACTTGCTATGAGCTACAGCATTTAATATATCAATAATTACCTTATCACCTTGAAGTGATTGAGGATTATTATAAACTACATGTACCCCAGCTACATTAAAAAATGCACCATTACTGTAGTCGCTCTCAGCCTCAAAAACATCTCTTAAATTACTATTATTGTACTTCAATTTGATAATATTGTCATTTTTCTCAACTTTTACGCCAAAATTCCTTAGCGTATCTATTGTCATATCGACATATTTAGCCGACTGCAAACTATTTAATACATTGATAGTAATACCTCTACCACTAGCAAAAGCACCCAGTAAAATACCTGATATAAACTGTGATGATATAGCCCCTGAAACGCTAATATTATCAGTGTCATACTTGCCTTTTATAGTAAGCGGTAGACCAATATCACTTGAAAAATTAACTGCAGACTGCATAGAATTTATTATATCACTATAACCCCTCTCGCCTAGTCTTTTACTTCCATTAAAAGTAGCATTTACTCCCAGCATAGCACAAATTGGCATAAAAAATCTAAAAGTAGAACCACTCTCATTGCAATAAATATTTGCTGTCATTGGGACTATTCCTTTAGTTAATATGACTGAATCTATCTTTTTTTCTACCTGAACACCTAGCGAACTCAACGCGTCTAATGTAGCGACAATATCATCACTATACATCACGTTATTCACGACTGTTTTCCTACCGCTAAACCCAGCTAAAATAAGCAGTCTATGCAAGTCAGATTTTGAAGAAGGAGCTATCATTTTACCTGCAATTAATCCACCGATTACTTCCACATCATATACCGATTTTTTAACATGATTAGTAAGGTTTATAGGGTTAGATACACACACATCATCAAGTCTACAGTCACCTATAGCATATGGTCTTGCTAGCGTAATCATGTCACCATGACGTTTCTTATCATTTACAGCAAGATGCCACAAATCATCAGCACTAACCTCATATTTTACAGCCATATTAAATTTATTACCCACGCTCTCTAATGCTGATAATACATAATCTATCTCTTTAGTCCCGCTGAATTTCTCTGCTAGCATATACATACCCATAAGCACTGCCTTGCCATGAGCTACTTTGAAATTACTATGTTTTTCTATAGCATGACCTAGCGTATGACCAAGGTTTAAAAGCTGACGCTTACCCTTATCAAACACATCGCCAGTAACGTAATCATTCTTTATCATTACGCATTTTTCAATAAGCATTTCTGGACATAAAGTAAGATTATCCGATAGCAAATCATCAATAATACCTTTATCCTCTAAAATCGCATACTTAGCAATCTCGCCTACACCATCCGCGACTTGATCGTCTTGCAAGGTAGATAACACATCAGTGTCACATAATACAAGTCTAGGCTGATAAAACGCACCTACAAGATTTTTGCCTGCGGATATATTTACAGCAGTCTTTCCGCCTACTGAAGAGTCTACCATACTAAGTAATGTAGTAGGGATATTAATAAAATCAACACCTCTAAGATAAGTACTACTAGCAAATCCTACGATATCACCGACTACTCCACCACCTAAAGCAATGACAAGGTCGGATCTAGTTACTTCACTTTCAGCCAAGAAATCGTAAATATTAGATAACGTAGATATACACTTACTACTCTCGCCACTCTTGAATGCAAACGAGTAAACATTATCAAAATTATCTTGTAAACTTTTTTCTAGTGCAGGCAAGTAAAAACTAGCGACAATATCATCAGTTATTATAGCTATCTTATTATACGTACCAAGACTATTAATATATTCACCGACCTTCCCTAACAAACCTTTGTCGATGACCACCTTGTACTGTGGTGAAACAGTTATATTTATTTCTCTCATACTGTTAGCATTTTCTCAAAGCCATAAGTGCTAAAGTGTATGATTCAGCACCGAAACCACAAATCACTCCCTTACATACCGCTGACAATACTGATGTATGTCTAAATCCTTCTCTAGCATGTACATTTGACATATGCACTTCAATAACTGGCACTTTCACGCAACTTATCGCGTCACGGATAGCTATAGAATAATGAGTATATGCACCGGCATTCAATATAATACCATCATAATTTTTAGCATTATGAATACACTCGACTATCTCTCCTTCCATGTTACTTTGAAAGAAATCGACCTTATCGCCAATATTCTTAGCAACTTCGTTTATTTTTTTATTTACATCTTCCAGTGTGTCTACACCGTATACGTCCGCTTGACGAGTGCCAAGCATATTCATATTCACACCGTTTAAAACTAGTATTTTCATAGTTACTCCTTTATGCAACAGAAATAGTTGTATAATCTTATCAATTTAGTATTTTATTTTTAACAAATTAATGATATTCTTTGCAACATCGCTAACAATATCAGTTCCATCTACTACATAATCACTATCTTCATACGCAGAAAGTCGAGAATTATAGTGCTTTTCCAGCTCTTCCTTTGTCCTTGCTGACACAATAGGTCTATCGCTATTTATTATTCGACCATAGCATTCTTCAAAAGGTACTTTTAAATAAATTAACGTCGAGTGTGACTTGATTAAATTCCTATTATCTTCTTCGATGATACTTCCACCACCTAGGCTTATAATAAGATTTTGTTGTAAATCAGCAAGATTTTCTATATGTTCACGCTCTAATTGTCTAAAATATCCTTCCCCAGATTGCCTAAATATCTGACTTGTTGACATACCTTCAGACTCTTCTATTCTTATATCAAGATCTATATAGTCATAGCCTGTCATCTTAGCTAATTCCCTTGCTACTGAAGTTTTACCAGCTCCCATATATCCACATAATGATAATATCATAACCACTCCTCTTGTCTTAAAACATCCTTAACATCATTTATAATTTGAATTATATCAACTGCATTAAATTGTGCGTCATACCAATATTTATGTGCTACGACAGCTTGATAAACTAGCATATCTATACCACCTTTTACTGTCACACCACAACTCTTACCTATTTTTATCAGTTTTGTATCAAGCGGATTATATACAGTATCGTATACAACTTTGCACTTACTTATTATATCTTCACTTATCACGCATTCATCACTATTTGGATACATACCTACTGGTGTAGAGTTTACTACAAGATCATACTCCTCACTAGGTATATCATCAAAAGAAACTACTCTAACTTTATTACCAATACGGCTATGAATATCCATTATATTTTCATCTGAAGTATTTCTTACCGCTATCGTAAGCCTATTAGGCTCAAACTGTTTAGCTATCATTTTTCCTACACCGCCAAAACCGAGTAGAAGAACTTTTACATTAAAATCTTTGATCACGCCAAGCACACTCATGCGAAAACCATCCACATCAGTATTATATCCTACACCACTAGCATCTACACAATTTATCGCACCATATGGCATTGCGCTCTCATGCAAACTGGTAGCAAGTCTAAAACCTTCTTCCTTATGCGGGATAGTCACACTATAGCCATCCATATCAGGATGCAACTTCAAAAACTCTTTTACACTTGACACTTCATACAACTTATAAGACGCGTCGCGATTAGATAATTTAAATAATGCTTCATGGATAAAAGGCGACATTGAATGTGCAAGTTTTGCACCTATTAATCCGTACTCTTCCATCAAATCTCCTTTATAAAATTTATGATCTCTAGTGGACTGTCCACGATATATTTACTACCTAATTGCTCAAGTAATGATCTAGATCTAAAACCCCAGCTTACGCCGATAAATTCTATTTCACTATTTTTAGCGGTCTGAAAGTCAACTTCAGAATCTCCAATATATACTGTATCATTCTTATTTGCATTCATAAGCTCCATAGCATACCATACACCACTTGGGTTTGGCTTAGGGACTATCGTAGCACTTTCACCGATAGCTATAGGCAAAAATCCAGTGAATAAATGCTCCGCTAACTCTTTAACACCCGCATCGAACTTATTAGAAACTACAGACATATTGATCCCCATATCGCGAAGCTCTGCCATAAGCTGTAGAATTTGTGGATAAGGTTTTGTGTTATCATTTTTATGAATATCATAATAACACTTAAACTCAACCAAGCATTTATCTACAAGCTCAGCACTAATATTATTAGGTACGGCACGCTCTATAAGTACTTTTATTCCATTACCTACAAATGATAGAACTTCAGTCAGTGTACGCTCAGGATAACCACACTTTTTAAGTGCAAAGTTTGTTGCTTCTCTAATATCAGTAATAGTATCTAAAATAGTACCATCCATATCAAATACGATATTTTTAATCTTCATATCTCTCCTATATATCACTAATATTTATTTTAAATACTAGTGATAATGATTACATTTATACATTTTAATTATATACTAATAACTTAGCAGTGTCAATACATTATAATAATTTAGTTAAATATTAAAAAAATGACTACGAATAATCGCAGTCAAATAATTATCAATAAATTAAATTTTCCATTTCTCACGTGCATATCTAATTCCTATATGCTGCTTATTATTTGCAAGCACAATTTTGCCTAATATATTACTCAAAGCATCGTTATCATTTTTGATGTAATTTGTTAAGATAGAACTAACGTACTCGCCGACTTCTCTCTCTGTTGCGCTAATAGCATACTCTACCATACATAAAATATGATCACAGTCACTATCGTATAAAACTTCTACATTATAACCAATGAAATTATCAAAGCAATCAAAATAACCTTTCCATAATTTACTAAACTGATCATTAGTAGCTATAACTTCTCTACCGCCATGCTCTATTATATCGAGTACAAAATCTCTTTCTGCGACAAAATCTCTTTTACCGAGGCTTAGTATATACTTAACACTTTCATCATTCGATAATATATTATAAAAATTATGGTATCCATTATCAGCTTTCACACTACTAACAAAGCAAGCCATACCGTGGCAAGTGTGATTATCGTTATCAAAATTATCAATATTAGTATATAAGCTAAAAACAGATTCTTTATCACTTGCACCGCTACTTACATTAGTCAAATAACTCTCTGCAAGACTTGCATTAAGGTTGATAGAAGATACTAATCCGCCAATAGTATCGCAAGCGATCTCATCAACTTCAGTGATATTCCCCCTCATAAGTAAGTCTACACTAACATTCATAAGATCAGCAATAGCTAACCAAACAAGAGGATTATCAGGCAATCTCTCACCCTTTTCCCACATACTGATACTTTTATTATTATAAGTAATGTCAGCACTCATCTCTGAAAGTTTCATATTCAACATAATAGCGAATTTACTCTGAGTCAAGGAATTCATAGTTCTAAAATACTTTAAATTATCTTTAAATTTTAACATAATCATCCCCCTTTCATCATTCGTAAGTATTACTATTATAGCCTATAGAGAAATAAAAGTCAATTGATATACAAAAATAAACGAAAAAAATCCACACCATGTAGAAATTAATCTACAGTGTGTGGATTATAATATATTACCTTAATTAATTATAAAGATACCTCGTCGTTAGACTCTGTAACTTCATTATCAAATATATCACTTACTGCGTCATCATTAGGTTGCAATTCTACTACAGCATTTTTGCTAGCCTTTGCAGCCTTCTTTGCAGCCTTGTCAGCTTTCTTATCAGCAATTCTTGCAGCTTCATCAGCATCATCAAGAGAAACTATGCTATCTTCAGATACTACGGCACCAGCCTCAGTAACAACTGGAGTCTCTTCGATACCAGAATTGATAACAGTGTATATTGCAGCTTTATCTAAAGTTACAAGTACTGGACTCTCTTCACTACCAATATTTAACTGAATAATGTTTGTTGAATCATCTATTGCGAAAACTATTCCTACGAATCCTCCGATAGTTCTAACTTGAGAACCTACACCTAGAGTACTCATCATTTGTTGTGCTTGCTTCTTCCTCTTTTTCTGAGGAATTATAGTAACTATTAGCATTATTGCAAATAAACCAATAAGCATAACTGGCATCAACCAGCTTCCCATACCTGTTTCACTTAATAAATTAATCATAAAATCTCCTTATTATTATATTAATATTATAATTATACAACATTTACCTAATTAAAGCAAATAATTTAATATAATTTTTAATATTTTACTGAATTTATTTACTTTTCTTACTCCAATCATATCTTGAAGTAAATTCACGGTAAAAATCACCGAATCTATCATTCATAATTGCTTCCCTGACGTCTTCCATAAGTTTAATTAGGAATCTAAGATTATGTATAGATAATAATTCACCACCTAATATCTCACCAGCATTTAACAAATGTCTAATATATGCTCTAGAGAAATTGCGGCAACAATAGCAGTCACACTCTGGGTCTACAGGACTGAAATCTTCTTTAAACTTTGCGTTCCTTACTGTCAAATTTCCATCTCTTGTGAAAGCAGTTCCGTTTCTTGCCATTCTAGTAGGAAGAACGCAGTCGAACATATCGATACCACGCATTACGCCTTCTATTAAGCAGTCTGGACTACCCACACCCATTAGATATCTTGGCATGTTATCTGGATAATATGGCTTCAGTACATCAAGCATTTCGTACATCACAGGCTTTGGCTCGCCTACCGATAGACCACCGATAGAAAATCCGCACTGTGCATATGGTAATATTCTCTCAATAGACTCACGTCTAAGGTCAGCGAACATGTTTCCTTGCACGATAGGGAATAGACATTGATCTTCTCTAGTCTTGTGCTTATGACATCTATCAAGCCAACTCATTGTCCTATCAAGTGCTTGCTTAGACTCTGCATGTGAAATACCGCTTGCAGTACACTGATCAAATGCCATCATTATATCACTACCTAACGCTTGCTGAATATCGACAGCTTTCTCAGGAGTAAATATATGCTTAGAACCATTAATATGACTTCTAAACTCTACATGATCATCATTAACCTTTCTTGTATTGCTAAGTGAAAATACTTGAAAACCACCACTATCAGTAAGAATTGGACGATCCCAATTCATAAATTTATGAAGACCACCCGCCTTCCTAATAATATCTGGACCTGGTCTAAGATATAGATGATATGTATTGCTAAGTATAATACTTGCTTCTATTTCTTTCAAGTGGTCAGGTGTTAGCGATTTCACTGTCGCGTTTGTACCTACAGGCATAAACACAGGAGTATCAATAACTCCATGAGGAGTGGTAAATTTACCTACTCTAGCTCCCGATTGACTACATACTTTAACTACTTCGTATTTAAACATTTTATCCTCACTATTTTATGAATGTTGCATCACCGAAACTAAAGAATCGGTACTTTTCACTTACGGCACAATTATACAGACTCAAAGTATTTTCACGTCCACAAAGTGCACTAACTAGCATTATCAAAGTTGACTCTGGCAAGTGGAAATTAGTTATAAGTGCTTTCACGACTTTAAACTTATATCCAGGATAGATAAAGATATTTGTATCTCTGCTATCTACTGAAATGTGCCCACTATCATCAGACAAACTCTCTACTACTCTTACCGACGTAGTACCTACACATATGACACGTCGACCATCTTTAGTAGCACTATTAATTATATCCGCATTTGCCTCATCTATACTACAAAACTCACTGTGCATATTATGAGTCAATATATCATCAACCTTAACAGGTCTAAAAGTACCTAATCCTACATGCAATAATACTTCAGCTACCTCTACGCCTTTTGATTTTATCTTCTCTAAAAGCTCTGGAGTGAAGTGAAGTCCTGCGGTAGGTGCAGCACTTGAGCCGCTTTCCTTACAATATACGGTCTGATATCTATCTTTATCTTCTAGCTTCTCAGTGATATAAGGAGGAAGTGGCATACTACCTATCCTATCCAATATATCTTCAAATACACCTTCAAATTCAAACTTAATAACTCTTATTCCTTGGTCAGCTATCTCAGTAACCTCTGCTGATAGCTCATCAGAGAATACAACTTTTGTACCGATCTTGAGTTTTTTAGCAGGCTTAGTTATGCACTCATAATGATTATAATCGATTCTCTTAAGTAATAAGATCTCTATATTCTCATCAGGCTTTCCCTCTCTATGACAATATATTCTAGCTGGTATTACTTTAGTATTATTGATAACTAATACGTCACCTTTCTCAAGATAATCTACTACATCATAAAAATGCTTATGCTCGATATTATCAGTTGCTCTATCATACACAAGCATTCTCGAATGATCGCGAGGGTATATAGGAGTTTGAGCAATCAGCTCTTCAGGTAAGTGGTAATTAAAATCACTCTTTTTCATCTTTGATAATTCCTTCTTTTTCAAATTGCTTGATTTGCTCAAGTTTATCTTCAGGCAATCTCTTACCTAAATGTTCATATGCTGCAGGAAGACATACTCTACCACGAGGCGTTCTAGCGATAAAACCGATCTGCATAAGATACGGCTCACATACGTCCTCTAGCGTATTACTATCTTCTCCGACTGATGCAGAAATAGTATCAAGACCTACCGGCCCACCATTGAACGTATCAATAATAGCTGTAAGTAGTTTCCTATCAATATAATCTAGTCCTTTATCATCTACTTCCATAAGGCTAAGTCCTTTTCTAGCAAGCTCAATACTTATCCTCTTATCTTCTGATAATACTTCAGCAAAATCTCTCATACGCTTTAGTAATCTATTTGCGATTCTAGGCGTACCTCTTGATCGCCTTGCGATCTCGTAAGTAGCTTCGCTGTCAATCTCAACATTTAAAAGTGATGCTGATCTATCCACTATCACGGATAAATCTTCTGGCGTATATAGCTCTAGTCTTAGATTTACGCCAAACCTATCTCTAAGCGGGCTAGTAAGCATACCTGCTTTTGTAGTTGCACCGATTAAAGTAAATCTTGGCAAATCTATTCGCAGACTTCTAGCCGACGGCCCTTTACCGATCACTATATCAAGTGCATAATCTTCCATTGCAGGATATAATACTTCCTCTACATTTCGATTAAGCCTATGTATCTCATCAATAAATAGTATATCATCATCAGCTAAGTTAGTAAGAATAGCAGCAAGATCACCAGCTTTTTCAATAGCTGGCCCACTTGTTACTCTTATTTGAGAACCCATTTCACTAGCTATTATATGAGATAGCGTCGTTTTACCTAGTCCTGGAGGGCCGTAAAGTAGAACATGATCTAGTGCCTCACCGCGGTTTCTAGCAGCCGTTATGTATATTTCAAGATTGTTTTTTATTTTATCTTGCCCAATATAATCACTCATACACTTAGGTCTAAGCGAGTTTTCTTGCGTATCTTCAGAGTTTCTTGTACTAGTAATCAGTCTATCTTCATCTTCGATATCAAACATAACATCCTCCTTATCTATCCATACCTCTTAATGCTAAAGTAATCATTGCGTTAGTTGATGTAGCAGTTTCACTAGCTTTCATTACCGCTTTAAATGCATCGGCTTTAGATATTCCTAGAGATACTAATGCAGTTACAGCATCATTAATCTCCATATTTTGACTAATTGTAGTACCACCTATAGCACTTACTGAGGTAAACTCTGTAATGTCGACTTTTTCTTTAAGCTCTAGGATGATCCTCTCGGCAGTTTTCTTACCAACGCCTTTTATCTTCGACAAGCTAGTTACATCACTACTCGCGATGGATACAGCAAGAGTAGTACTATCAACGCCAGATAAAATACCTATAGCCATCTTACAACCAACACCATTAATATTTATAAGTTTTTGAAACATTACTTTTTCATCATTATACAAGAAACCGTACAATGCGAAAATATCTTCTTTAATATGCGTATAAGTATATAGCTTGACTGACTCTCCTAGTCTTGGTAATTTACTCAAAGTATTTCCAGTCACCATTATATTATAACCAATACCATTATTATCCACAACGACTGTGCCATCTTGATTAATATAATCTAATTTTCCACTAATAAATGCGTACATAATTCTCCTTATATTTACAAATAACAATGATAACGATTTATTTCTTATGCATAATCATCGATATCAAACTATGCTTAGGTATTACTTTATCCTAAACTGACCCGACATACGATTGGTTTGTCCGTGCGTAATAGCTACTGCAAGTGCATCCGCAGCGTCATCAGGTCTAGGAATGTTCTTAAGTCTTAAAATAGTTTTCACCATTTGTTGAACTTGTAACTTATCAGCCCTACCCGATCCAGTCACTGCTTGTTTGATCTGGTTTGGAGTATACTCAAATAAACTACCGCAATACTTTGACGCAGTAAGAAGTAATACACCTCTAGCCTCGGCTACTATCATAGCCGTCTTAGTATTTGTAGAGAAAAATAATTCCTCTATAGATATCTCATCAGGCTTATACTGTTCTATTAGCTTGATTAAAGCACGTTCGATCATGCAAAGCCTAGCAGGTTTACTTTCTTCTTTCGGAGTAGTAATCGTGCCATAATCTATCATCTTAAAGTTACCTCTATCTACCTCAATCACGCCGTAGCCAACGATTGCGATACCAGGATCAATTCCCAATATTATCATACATAAAAAACACTGCAAGTTTATGATACTTGCAGTGACCTTTTAGGGTTTAAATTAAACTCTTGACATGTAAGAGCCGTTTCTAGTGTCAACACGAATAGTATCACCTTCGTTAACAAATAGAGGTACTTGAAGAATGTAACCAGTCTCCAAAGTTGCTGGCTTAGTAACGCCTTGAGAAGTATTTCCCTTGATTCCTGGCTCGCAGAAAGTGATCAATAACTCTACAAAGTTAGGAGGCATTACTGAGAAAGGTTTACCCTTAAAGAATTCAATATCAACCTTCATATTCTCTTTAACAAACATCAACGCTTCAGAAACACTTTCCTCATTAAGAGCAGTCTGCTCATAAGACTCAGGGTCCATAAAGTAGAATAACTCGCCATCAGTATAAAGATACTCTAGAGATTTTCTCTCGATATGAGCAAGCTCAAATTTCTCTGTTGGGTTAAAAGTTTTGTCTAGTAGACCACCATTAATAACGTCACGAATCTTAGTACGTACGAATGCTGCACCCTTACCTGGTTTAACGTGTAAGAACTCTGTAATAACCATTACCTTTCCGTCCATTTCAAATGTAATTCCTTTGCGGAACTCACCAGCTTGTATATAAGCCATAATTACCTCCAGTAAAACTATTAGTTTATTATTTCCAATTTTTTATTTGAAGCCGTAAGATTTACTGCAATAGCACCACTTACGACGATCATATCTTCTATACGTATACCGCCCAAACCTTCTATATATATACCTGGCTCGACAGTAACGACCATATTGTCTTGTAGGATTTGTCCATCATATGCTCTTGATGATAGGTATGGTTGCTCGTGTATATCTACTCCAACACCATGACCTAATGAATGAGTGAACGAGTCACCATATCCAAAAGCGTTAATGTAATTTCTAGCTACTCTATCAGCCTCTGCACACGGCATACCTGATCTAATCGCACCGATAGCGATCTCGTTTGCACCTAATACACAATTATACATACGACGGATATACTCATTACATTCACCAAATACAAAGCATCTGGTCATATCTGAGCAATAACCATTTAATTTAGCACCAAAATCAATCAATATAATATCACCATTTTTTAACTTCCTATCGGAAGGCTTTGCATGAGCAATTGCTGAATTTTCTCCAAACGCGACTATTGAATCAAAGCTAACAGAATCAGATCCATTCATACGCATTAAAAACTCTAGTCTTGCAGCAAGTTCTCTTTCAGTGACGCCTAATAGAAAATGTTTTTTCAACTCATCTAGTGATTTCTCTGCTATTCGTTGAGCGATAGTGATACTTTCTATCTCTTTAACCGACTTAACCGCTCTAATATTTGCAATATCATCAGTTACATCTACGCTCTCAAAAGAAGATAAAAGATGTTTTATAAATACATATTCACTATGCATGATATTGCTATCATATGCAATTTTCTTGACATTGTTTTGATGTAATATATCGGTAATAGCTTTAGATGAGTCAACGGGGGTAATAGTTATTACATTCCAATCTGGTGACAAATCACGATTAGCCTCTATAGTAAATCTACCATCAGTAAAATAATACTGCGAAGATCTAGTAGTGATAGCATAGCAATAGTCGGCTAGATAACCAGTCGAATATCTTACATTTGATGGCGCAGAAGAAATTACTGCATCAACATTAAGCTTATCAATCAACTTTCTAAATTTATTCATATATTATTAGTATATCATAAAAGGATTATATTGTAAATGGATTTAACATTATTTTTCACCATATGATGATATTTATTTACCTCACATATTTATTATTATTGATATTTTTAATTACTTTAAACTATTATAGTAATTTTTCATATAAAGACTGTCTTCTGTTTGTGTACCAGCAGACTCGCATACTACATAAGGATGTATATCAAACTCATAGAACGCTTTCGCAAGCGGCTCATAATCTGGTCCGTACTGAGTATCGCCGAAAGTTAAGTGACGCACTTCACCCTTAGGAGAATATTCGATCTTACTAAAGTGTATATGCATATTATCTACTTTCTCAAATCCAACGCCATTTATAAATTTTTCTATAATCCTTGCATACTCATCGTATCCGGTTATTCCACCGCAAGTTCTAGCATTCAAATGACCGAAGTCAATGCACGGCACTAACATGTTATCCCTAGACACTATCTCAATTACTTCATCCTCGTCGCCCAACTGAGCAAACTTACCCATCGTCTCCACGCCTAGAAGGATATCATTATGACCTAAATCGTACATCTCTTGTAACATTATATCCATTCGACCTATAAGAATATCCATAGCGTCGCGTCGATTTTTTTTAAGTGGACTACCTGGGTGAAAAACACAACGATTTCCACCCAAATTTTTAAGTGCAGTAATACTGTCGATTAGATAATTATGGTTATTTAGTGCTTTTTGCTCATCATCAGTAGCCATATTTATAAAATACGGAGCATGAACAGATATCTCTATACCGTGCTTAGCAAACTCTTCGCCGTAACTGCGAGCAGTCTCTTCACCAATACGCACACCCCTACCAAAAGAATACTCAAACAAATCTAAATTCTTTGCTTTTAGCCAGCTAGGTACTTGAATAGTTTTAGAAAGTCCATCTTCACCAAAAGCAAGCCCTGTTCCGCTTGGTCCAAATTTTATCATAATACCCTCCATAAATACATTATCATCAGCTATTCGAATTCAGTATAAAAAACCTGTGTTATCCCAAATATTTGCATTTGATAAAACTTATCGCATTTAATATACTTAACATTTTTTATTATATCATCACTTCACTTGCATTACTCTTTCAAAATCAGCAGTTATCTGAGCATGCAGTTGAGTAGCGTTATCAAATTTTATTATACCACGAAGGTACTCAATAAACTGTACTGATATGTCTTGACCATAAAGATCTCCATCATAATCAATAACAAAACTTTCTATATTAAAGACATAATCATCAAAAGTAGGGTGTGCACCAACATTAGTAAGTGCGATATAACTTCTGCCATTTATATCTATATTTGTCTTATATACTCCAGCCTTCAACTCGATTTTATCCACAGGATAGGCAATATTCGCTGTAGGATATCCTACTATCGAACCACCGACACTACGACCTTTAGTAACAGTGCCATTTATCTGAAAAGGAAAAGGTAACAAACGATTTACTTCTGATATTTTGCCATCCGCAAGCATACTTCTAATATTCCTACTAGCTATTTTCATGCCATCATTTTGAATAAGGTCTTTCACGATTACATTAACTCCACGCTCACTGAAAAACTTTATTATATCCGCCGTCTTATACTCTGCATTGTGACCGCAACAATAATCACTACCAATAACAATTAATTTGATATTATTATTATCATAGATCATAGACAAAAAGTCATATCCGCTCATATTCATAATTCGCACATTAAAATCGCTACTGATAACAAGCTCCACACCCAATCGTTCGAAAATACTAACTCTTTCACTATAGGTGAAACATTGTTTATTATTGCCACTAAAAAGCAAATCAGGGTTATTGCGAAAAGTAAATACTGCAGGAGAATATTCGCTACTAGTACACTCTGATATCAAAGAACAATGCCCTAAATGAACGCTGTCAAAATACCCAAGTGCAAGAGCGATTCCCGCTATTGATTTTTCAGTTATAAATTTCCCTACTACTCTCATTATCAATCAACATCCTTTATCTATACATACTTAACTGTACAAACGATAATATATAGGTGCAAATTTATTACTCCCAAAGTCTAATAACGACTTTTACTATATCATTTTCATCAGTACAAATTCCAAATATTTTACCTTCGATCGTAACAACATAATTGCCACTCTCGCCTCTTTTCGGTATATCAACACCGTTTAATAATTTTCCTACTTCATCACCATCAATAGCGACAAATATTTCATCTTTAAGCAGTTCTTCAACTGGCAAAATGTATTGATCAACACCATTTTCATACAACTCATCAACGGTAACAGTATTTTCTATATGAAATGATTTATTATTTAATCTAATTATACTAGACATGTAAGCATAGGTAGACAACATGTCAGCTAAATCACGGCAAATGCTTCTAACATACGTACCGCCTGAGCAATGTATATCCATCGAAAGAACGCCCTCTGCATAGTCAATAATATCTATCGAAAACACTGTAATAGTACGAGCTTTAATATCAACACTACCACCCGAACGAGCAACATCGCAAGCCCTCTTTCCATCTATCACAACACGTGAATATTGAGGAGGAATTTGATTAAGAACACCGACAAATTTATCTATAACACCATTAATGTCATCTATTGTAGGAATACTTCCGCCACTTTCTAATACTTCACCATAAGAGTCTAAAGTGTCTGTAGTTTTGCCAAAAGTGAATGTTGTACGATACAACTTATCACCACCGACATAGTAATCAAAAAGCCTAGTTGCCTTACCGAATACTATCGGAAGAACACCACTACCAGCAGGATCTAACGTCCCTAAATGCCCAACTTTTATTTTCTTATCATCGCAATATTTTCTAAGTATCCATTTAAGTTTTACTACTACATCCGATGAAGTCCACCCAGTCGGCTTTAATACATTTAATGCTCCTAGCATATCTCATCGCGTATAGCTTTAAGTATCCTATCAACTACGTCCTCATAAAAGCCCGAAAGTCTACATCCAGCAGCATTTTTATGACCACCACCACCAAAAATATAAACTATCTTAGAGCTGTCAATGTCATCGCCTGATCTGAAACTTACCTTAAAATCTTTATCTTTAACTTCCGATATAGACACAGCAACATTTACAGTATCAATATTAAGGATATTATTAATAATACCCTCAGTACAAGAAGTATCAGTATCAGTCGCAGCAAAATCATCAAGTCTAAAGCTGATGATACCTATGCTATTTTCATCATAGAACTTAGCTTTATCTAACACTCTAGTCTTCAATTTGTATGTGTTTAGTTTGGTTTTTTTAAGAAAATGATTACATATATCACTTGCTCTGATATCATATTTTAATAATTCTCCAGCAACACGCATTGTATCTGAAGTAACAGATGAGAATGTAAAACCACCGCTATCGGTCACTAATCCACAATATAATAATCCTGCTATTTCAGTATTTATATCAACCAAACTACTTACTACATTGTACATAATTTGCGTAGTTGAAGCAGAGTTAATATCAACATAATTCATATCAGCTGTCCTGCGATTTGTCCTATGATGGTCGATATTTATAGTCTTTGATCCGCGGTAATACTCGCATACACTATTGCCCATTCTCTCTACATCAGCACAGTCTACCGATACCGATAAATCATAATATTCTAAAGACTCCAAGTTGTATTTTTCAACACCAGAAAGTGCTTTAATTCTACCTTTTATCTCATCATCACAGAAAAGATAGGGTTTTCCACCATACATTTCTATCGCTTTAAACAAAGCAAGCCCTGAGCCGACTGTGTCGCCATCAGGACTTACATGTGAAATAATAGCGATTGTCTTTGCTTTTTTGATAGCATCTACAATACTTTCTATAATCATATTATTCCTCACTTTTATTAATATCACTTAGAATTTGGCTAATTTTAATACCATAGCTAATGCTTGTATCAAGGATAAACCTTAATTGTGGCAATGCTCTAAGCTGAATTTTCTTTTTTAGGATATTCTTAATATATCCTTCTGCCTTATTAATCGCCTCAATTGCTTGCTCTTCGCCACCATTCGCGCCAAGTATACTTAGGTATATCTTAGCTACTGAAAGGTCACTATCTGTATCAACCTTAACGATACTAATCAGACCTTTTATTCTAGGGTCTGTTAGTTCCTCGCTAATGATTGGTGCAAGCTGTCTTTTCATCTCTGCGTTAATTCTATCAATTCTGTTACCAGCCATAATTATCTCTCTTCCTCTATTAGTAAGAATGCCTCGACAGTATCACCTATCTTCATCTCGTTATAACCTTCAAGACCGATACCACACTCGAATCCACTAGCAACTTCTTTTGCCTCGTCTTTATTACGTTTCATAGAAGTGATACTACCATCATAAACGACTACATTATCACGGATCAAACGGAACTTAGCATTACGTGCCATCTTACCATCAGTTACATATGAACCAGCAATAACACCAACACCAGTAATACGGAAAATCTCACGAACTTCAGCATGACCAAGTACTTCCTCACGGAAAATTGGATCAAGCATACCCTTCATTGCTTTCTTTATATCATCAATAGCATCATATATTACGCGATAAATCTTAACATCAACGTTGTTACGATCAGCAAGTAATTTAGCTTTTGGCTCTGGACGAACATTAAATCCTACAACGATAGCATTACCAGTATTAGCAAGCATAACGTCCGATTCATTAATAGGTCCAACAGCTGAGTGCATGATAGTAAGAACTACGCCATCACCTGACATTTCCTCACCAAGTTTAACAAGCTCTTGACGAACTGCCTCAACAGAACCTTGAACATCACCCTTAATAACTACACCAAGATTTTTCTTTTCTGTAGCTGAGTAATTTTTAAACATATCTTCAAGACTTCTACTAGAGCTCTTCTTATGCATCTCTTCACGCTCTTTATTAGAACGCTCTTGAGCAACTTGCTTAGCTAGTTTCTCATTCTCAACGACGATAAGTTGATCACCTGCATTAGGAACTTCACTAAATCCATGTACTGAAACAGCAACTGATGGACCAGCAGAAAGGATTTGAGTATTAGAATTATCTAATATCGACCTAACTTTACCTACTACAGTACCTGCAACAACATAATCAGAAACTTTTAGAGTACCAGACTGGATAAGACATGTAGCCACTGGACCAACACCCTTGTCAAGTCTTGCTTCGATGATAGAACCTGTCGCACGACAGTCTCTAACTGCAACTAACTCTTCAACTTCTGCTTGTAGAATAATACTATCAAGAAGACTTTCGATACCTTGACCAGTCTTTGCACTAACTTCGCAAACCATAGTCTCGCCACCCCAAGCCTCTGGAGTTAAACCGTATTGAGACATTTGTTGTAATACCTTATCAGCATTTACAGTAAGTTTATCCATCTTAGTGATGGCTATCATAACAGTAACGCCCGCTTCTTTTGCATGAGATACAGCCTCTACAGTTTGAGGCATGAAACCATCATCACCTGCAACTACGATAATAGCAATATCTGTAACCATAGCACCACGCTTACGCATAGTAGTAAATGCTTCATGACCTGGAGTATCTAGGAAAGTTATTTGCTCACCACGTACATCTATAGTATAAGCACCGATATGCTGAGTGATACCACCAGCCTCGCTACTTGCAACTTTAGTATTACGGATATAGTCAAGCAATGAAGTCTTACCATGATCAACGTGTCCCATTATAGTAACTACTGGTGGACGCTTGATAAGGTCACCTTCATCAGTATTTTGAACAACATTTTTATTCAACTTGTCTTCTGCAGTCTCATCAGGTCTATACTCTAGAGTAATACCAAAATCAAGAGCAAGTAGCTCAGCAGTATCGAACTCAATCACGTCATTAATAGTGATCATTTGTCCTAACTGGAATAATTTCTTAATTATTTCAGTACTCTGCTTACCTATCTTATCAGCAAGAATTTTTACTGGTATGAATTTACTATTTACATATGCAACTTCAATATTTACAGTGTTTGGAGTAAAATCATTAACTTTCTTAAGTTTTCTCTGCTTTTGGTGTCTTACTGTATCTTCTTCATACATCATACCACCACCGAAACCACGTCTAGCATTAACACCAGTTCCTCTAGCACGAGGATTACGTTTATCAGCATAAGCATTATTTTCAAAAGGTTTCTTTTTCTTTTGAGTATCTTTTGTTATTGGAGGAGGTGTCAAGTCAGCACGAGGAAGTCTTGGCACACTAGCATTATAACCACCACCTACAGGGCGATTGTTATTGTATCCGCCACCTGCGTTGTTGTTATTATAACCGCCACCATTATTATTATTGTAGCCACCACCCGCTGGACGATTATTGTTATATCCGCCACCTGCGTTGTTAGTGTTATTATTATAACCACCACCCGCTGGACGATTATTGTTATATCCGCCACCTGCGTTGTTAGTGTTAT
>CAMQWP010000009.1 GCA_947038565.1 uncultured Clostridia bacterium | reverse complement strand
TAATAATGCTGTAGCAGAATTGGCTTTTCCTGATTCGCTTGTAAGTATTGGCGATCGTGCTTTTAACGATTGTAAAAGTCTATCAAGTATTAAGTTTGGTAATAAACTGGAGACTATAGGTGATCTTGCTTTCTACAATAATGCTGTAGCAGAATTGATTTTTCCTGATTCGCTAGTAAGTATTGGTAATTATGCTTTTAATGATTGTGACAATTTATCAATTATTAAGATTGGTAATAAACTGGAGACTATAGGTGATTTTGCTTTCTATAATAATGCTGTAGCAGAATTGGCTTTTCCTGATTCGCTTGTAAGTATTGGCGATTATGTTTTTCAGTATTGTAAAAGTCTATCTAGTATTAAGTTTGGTAATAAACTGGAGACTATAGGTGATTTTGCTTTCAAGAGTAATGCTGTCGTAGAATTGGCTTTCCCCGATTCGCTTGTAAGTATTGGTAATTATGCTTTTAATGATTGTATTTATACATCAAGTGTTAAGTTCGGTGAAAAATTACAATCCATCGGTAGTAATGTATTAAGAAACTGCAGGATACGAAACTTAGTGTTTCCCAACAGTTTGGTAGAGTTAGGAGAGAATAGTTTCTCAAATAGTTTTTCTACTTCTCTTGAATCACTTACTTGGGGTGCGGGTATTACAGACATTACAAAACATAAGATATCGACTAATGATAGACTTAGAAGTATAGTTTTATCTAGTGGAATAACACGCATTGAGAAAGATTCTGTTAATGGCTGTATTAATCTTGAAAGTGTAGTTATCTCTAATAGTGTTGAAGTTATAGAGGCTTATGCTTTTAATTTATGCGTCAAAGCGTCTTATTTTACTTATCATGAGGTAATACCAGCTGGCTGGGATAAAAATTGGAACGATAATCGTCCAGTGTATACTAAAGACCAATGGCATTTTGAAGGCAGTATACCTACTCCTAATAGCCCACCGTCGCCAGTGTTTGTATAATAATATTGGTGAATGTGCATATAAAAAAAGCAGTATATCCGATATGTTATACTGCTTTTTTATAGGCTAATAATGATTATGATAGGATATAATGATGATTATATTTATAAAAATACTGATATTAATAGGCGTTATTTTATGCGTCGAACCATGCTCGGTAAATAACTTTTGTACTTATAAAACATCTTGGAAAAGTGCTTTTCATCAGAAAAATTTAGCTCGTCAGCGATGACTCTGCTTGTCTTATTCGCACGGATCATGTCTTCGGCTACATCTATCTTGTGCATCATGTGGAATACTTGTGGGGTCACTTTGTACTGGTTTTGAATACTCGTATGATCTGATTCTTGCTGAGAGAAAACTTCTCCGCTAGCATTGTTAGGTCGAATTTGTCCGCATAGTGTGAGTAAAGATAGTTCTTTACCATGCTAGCCGTGCTACCGACACCAGACGAGAACTCATGACTGATCATGGTGGTGTGTGCATTTGCGGTGGTGTATAAGCTAAATATTATACTATATAATGTCTCAAAACTGCTAGAAGCGTTGTCGAAATTCTCTAGTAGTTTAAGCAATTTTACTAGTATTCCGCTGACGTTTGAGTGCGATATTAATAGTAGTTTATCACCGAAAAACATCTTGTAAAGGCTATCAAACATCTCGCCCGTGCCATAAAACCACACACGTTCGTAAGGGCATTCTTGGTTTGCAAAGTATTCGTAACTCCTATCGGTCGGTATCATATAGAAGTCGCCCGCACTTACCGTGTATAACTCATCATTGATCACTATATGACCTTTGCCAGAGTTCACGTATTCGAAGATATGTATCTTGCTATCTGACTCGCTTATAGTTTATCCATTTAATATAACTATTGAGGGTAAAAAGTTCGATTATATTCACGCTCAGCCTATCACAAAAATAGCACCCAATTCAAACGAATTACATTGCTATTTTATGAAACTAAAAGGTATAAAACCTACTGCTTGTATTGATGGAAAAGTAGTCGATATAGAAGATGGATTTGAGTATGATGCAGACGGTATAAAAGTTAAGTTTATCGTGCTTGATGAGACGCTAGCTATGCAGTTTTATGCTATAAATAATAAGGCTATTTTTACTACAGGAAATGCGTATTTAGATGATGGAAAAATAGTTTTAGAATACACTCACGAAGATAGAATAAATATCGACGGTGTGGATATAAATACTAGTGATACGCTATCCGATAACAATGCGACACTGACACAAGTAGAGTGCGTGAATTTGCCACTAGATAGTTACATGTACTCAAGAGGAAAGAGAAAATATTATCAACTAAAGTTATCAGAAAAAATGATAAGTAATCCGAATGATTATGAGCTTACTTTCGATATGGCAGGCTCATCACTTCAGGTATTTTGTGGAACTCAAATCATAGATGATAGCTTTAATACTAACGGTAACTATGTTATAAATATCCGTGAGTACAAGAAGTATTTTGAGAGCGAAGCGGATATCATTATAAGAGTTGCTCCAGCAGGTAGAATAGGCAAAGGCAAGGTGTATAACGAGATAGGTATCGTGCCGAATGTTACAAGTCTAAGCCTTGCAAAAGTTACAGAAATATTTACAAAAATCATTTAACATAAATTGCATAGATAATATATAAAAGCATGATACTGTATCGAAATCATGAAATTTGAAAATGGTTAAAATAAAATCAAATCATTAGGCAATTTTGATATAAAAGCATAAGGCACTGCACATACTATATGTAGTGCCTTTTCTCATGCTCGCACAAGTATTTTGTGGATAATATAAGTAATTGACGAATGAGATGTTATGTGGTATAATGTATATGTTAGGAATCCTAATTATATAAAAATATTATGTGCATTTTATCACTAGATAGATATAGGATTAAAGAGCGAAGCTAGTCGGTGAAACGGAATATTACGGTATTTTTCATCACAAAATATAACAATGATATGATGAATATAATCATTAAATAGTGCATATATTATACATTGATATTATACTCGATTATTTATAATAAATAGTGGCAAAACTAATGAGTATTGTGGGTGTATAATCATAAATAAGCGGGCAATATTATGCTATGTATTTTCGTAGTATAAAGCAATAAAAAGGAGCAGTATGGAAGAGATAAAAAAGAAAATGTCAAGGCGTAAAAAATCAATGATAATAGTCAGTATTTTGAGTGCGATTATCCTTACTATTACTATTTTATTAGTAGTGTATATTGACGATACAAATGTTATGTATGAGGACTATACATTGACCGCTGGTGATAGCGGTAGTGAGATAACTATTGCACACTTGTCTGATTTGCACTTTCCAAAAATCAAGATTGATACTGATGATCTTATACGAGTAATTGCCGAAAAAGATGTTGATTTCATCGCGATAACGGGTGACATTATAGACGGGACTAGTGAGCTTTATAGCTCGGGAATGTTGCCGTTTATGGAGAAGTTAGTCGATGTCGCACCCGTTTATTATGTGATTGGAAATCATGAGATAGGTCATAGTCAGCTAGAAGACCTTAAGGTAGAGATGGATAAGCTCGGAGTGATATCGCTATATAATGAGAGTGATGATATTGTCATTGATGGCAAGGCTGTAACGGTGGTCGGGCTAGTTGATAATGCAAATTATTCCCCGATATACTTAGGCGAAAAGCCTGTCATTGATAGCTATAAAATATTACTTGCTCACAGACCAGAAGAGAATAAAACGGACAGTTATGTGAATGTAGAAAGTGACGATTTATTATGGTCGCGTCCCGATCTTATCCTTACGGGTCACGCACACGGCGGTCAATTCAGGATCGCAGGTCAAGGTCTTGTAGCTCCTAATCAAGGCATGTTTCCAAAATATGACGGAGGGCTTTATAAGCTGACTGATAAGTCTACGATGATACTTTCAAGAGGTATCGGAAATAGTATAATACCGTTCAGATTTAACAACCGTCCACACGTGCCAATAATCAAGATAAATCTTTAGTAAATTGCATTTAAAAATAAGAATAATTTAAAATATTTTATTTCGATTTATTCGTGTTTGTAGCGAGTGATAGTAAAACAATTGACATGAAAAGCCGTAGAACATG
This sequence comes from uncultured Clostridia bacterium, assembly GCA_947038565.1. Lineage (GTDB taxonomy): Bacteria > Bacillota > Clostridia > Christensenellales > UBA3700 > MGBC100798. The sequence goes on along the minus strand of CAMQWP010000009.1, from coordinate 67,467 downwards.
CGATGTGCGATTATAATTATAGTTGTAAAATTATAAAGCACTTACAGAGTTCCATTGTGTTTGTGCTAAGGGGAGATGTATACGGCATGAAACAAAAAAATTATGTAAGGGTTCCTACAGAGGTTAGAAGTGATAAAAATCTATCGGCAAATGAAAAATTGATGTATGGTGAAATATCCGCGCTTTGTGCACAGAAAGGGTATTGCTGGGCAAATAACAATTATTTTGCGAATATGTTTGATGTGAATAGGCGGACGGTAGTGCGTTGGGTAAATCACCTTGAGCAGTGTGGATATATAGCAAAAGACTTGCATTTTCGAGACGTCAGCATGAAGAATGTGAAAAGGCGAATTACTATAGCTGATCCTAGCACAAAAAACTCTGCACAAGGAAATAGGGCGTTAAATAATCATATTGATCACGGGAATACTGTGAGTGCTAATGGAGTTTGCAGTGACAAAGCAAGAGACTGTGCTGTGAGTGGTAACGGAGTTTGTGGTGACAAAGGCAGTATTAAAGGTAGTGGCTTACATGTCACGAGGGTAGGACAATATTGCGACATAGGTAGTGACGAAAGAGCCATGGAGAGTAGTGACGAGAATGTCACATATAATAATACTATAAATAATAATACTATAAATAATACAAATTATCTAGACAGAGAGTCGCACATTGGGACAGATAATATAACAAATAAATCATTTTTTGCTATAGAAAATAATTTGCATAGTGAAAACATTGCTGATGAAAATAGCGTTATGAATACCTTTATTAGTGCTGATACTGAAGATTACTCACGTGGGTGTAGTGATGATTACTTGAGTGCTGATAGTGGATATTCGAGTGCTGGTTGTGAAGATAACTTGAGTGCTGATACTGATGATAAGTCGCGTGAAGATGACAGGGATTATGAATATGGTAACAGTGGGAATGGTTGTATAAGCATTGCAAGTGATATGATAGATGAGCTAGGAGACTTTAGCCTTTTAGATCAGGAGTATTCAAGGTTTTATAATGATACTCATGAGGAGTATGAGCATGACGAATACAAAAGAAAAAACGCTTATTTCTATAAACTATTTTCTGATAGACTAGCGGATATGATGAGTGAGAATATTATCGAGTGCACTCATGCGGACACGTTGTCTGAGATTGCGTCTAGGGCTACTCGAGATGGCGAAGTCGACCTTGGAGACCACGTGATAAGCTCGGGTGATTTCTTGCAAAAAATATTTTGGTTGTCTGCTAATGATGAGATACTTGGTGACGTGCTTACAAGGCTTAGCGATGTGAAGAATGTCAAGAATAGATATAAATATATTTGTATCGCACTACATAATACTTTTTGTGGGCTGTAGTACCATAAGCCTATGCGAACAAAAAAAGCGTTTTGCTTAATATATAATAATACATTGTATGCTGTGCGTGTAATGGCATTACCTTAGCATGCGGTGTTTCTTAATTGTAATTATGGATATTGATAATACTCGACATGTATATAATTATTAACGCCTAAAATATTTAGTAGCATTGCAGACAAATGCAAGCGGTATCAAAAAACTATCATGTGTATTTATTGGTATTCTGCGGTTTAGTTGACAATGTTAAACGGCTACTTGACAATAACTCATGCGTGTGATAAAATAAGTTATTAATAAATATAACGAGCACAGGAGATGATTAGAATGGAAAAAATTAAATCTTTTATGATAGATCATGATGTACACACTAAGGGTTTGTATTTAGGCGGAGTTAGTAACGATATTTACACTTACGACCTTAGATTTATGACGCCTAATGGTGGCGAATATATGGACTGTGCGAGCATGCACACTATAGAGCATTTGTTCGCGACAGTAGTCAGAAACTCGCACCTTAAAGATAAGGTAGTATATTTCGGGCCTATGGGTTGTCGTACTGGGTTTTATCTACTTATGCTCGGCGTGGATAAAGAGCAAACTAGCACACTTGTGTTAGACTGTTTCACTACTTGCCTAGAGCTTACTGAAGTGCCTGGTAATACTCGTCGCGAATGCGGTAACTACTTAGAGCATGACCTTGTCGGTGCGTTGGCATTGATTAAAAATTACCTTGATGTAATCGTTAAATAATCATATTCGCGAAAGTGACTTGACGGTGCTTTAAGATAAAAAAATGCATTAGGTATGTTATGTTTTTTTTGCAATTATTCGGTGCGGTTTATCCTTTTGATTTGGAGCGACTGCTATACTTTGTAAAATAATATTTTATATCAAAAAATGCCTTGACATCATGCTGAACTCATGATATAATATTTTTACATTCTTCGCGTGCTTGCGTATGTATTTTGTGCTAGCATGGCGATATTATCACTTTAGCGGACACGTGATATGATAACGCTGACTACAGAGAGTACCTCGTTGCTGAGAGAGGGCTTGAGCGATTATATTATACTACCACTATTTAGGTGCGATTTGCCTTCGACAGGGCTCGATTAAGGTATGTGACTGGTTGCTATTTATAGATATATTATCTATATTATATGGCGTGTGTATTAGCATTGATCAATAGTGTTAGGATTTGCTAGCATTATAAGGTATATTGCTACTTGTGCAGTTTGTTTTCTCTCGCATACAAAATTAAGGTGGAACCACGATATTTATCGTCCTTATGCTATTTTAGTGTATGGACGTTTTTTTTATTTTTTTTGCAGACATGGAGGGTTTTAGTATGAACATTACTTTAAAGAATGGCGATGTATTATCAGTGGATAGTGAGATGAGGGCTTTTGACTTAGCTCGCTCTATTAGCGAAGGACTTGCAAGGGCGGGGCTTTGCTGTGCGATCGACGGTGTTGTATCGTCTATGAGTACCATTATCAATAAAGATTGCACTTTCGAGGTGTTTACTTTCGCTGACGAAGAAGGTCGCAAGATCTATCGTCATACTTGCTCTCACATCTTAGCTCAAGCAGTTAAGAGTATTTTCCCTACTGCAAAACTTGCTATCGGACCTGCTATCGAGAATGGTTATTACTACGATTTCGAATTCATGACTCCGATCACTTTTGAGGATTTGGAGAAGGTCGAGAAAGAGATGAAAGCGATCATTAAAGCAAGATATCCGATCGAAAAATTCGAATTACCACGTGCGGAGGCTATCAAGCTAATGACTGGTTTTAAAGAAAATTACAAGGTCGAGCTTATCCGTGCATTGCCTAGTGATGCGGTGATTTCGTTCTACAAACAAGGTAACTTCACTGACCTTTGTGCAGGCCCACACCTTCACAATACTGGCATGATTAAAGCCTTTAAACTAACTAGCCTTACTGGTGCGTACTGGAGAGGTAATGAGAAAAACAAGATGTTATCTAGGATCTACGGTACTTGTTTTGACAAGAAAGCTGATCTTAATGCGTATTTGGAACATGTCGAAGAGGCTAAAAAACGCGACCACAATAAGTTAGGTCGTGAGTTAAGTTTCTTCATGACTGATGAGAATATTGGTCAAGGCTTGCCATTGCTAATGCCGAAGGGAGCGAAAGTTATCCAAGTATTGCAGAGGTTTGTCGAGGATCACGAGGCTAGACGTGGGTACATGCTTACTAAAACTCCGCTTATGGCGAAGAAAGAGCTTTATCAGATCTCAGGTCACTGGGATCACTACAAGGAAGGCATGTTCATAATGGGTGATGAGAATGATAAGGATGCGGAAATATTCGCACTTCGTCCGATGACTTGTCCATTCCAGTATACTATCTATAACAATGGTCTTAAGTCTTACCGTGATTTGCCTTGCAGATATGGCGAGACTTCGACACTTTTCCGTAACGAGTCTAGCGGTGAAATGCACGGACTTATAAGGGTTCGACAATTTACTATCAGCGAGGGTCACCTTGTATGTATGCCAAGTCAGCTAGAGAAAGAATTCGGTGACTGCGTGAAACTTTCTAGTTTCGTGCTTAAAGCGTTAGGTCTTGACGGCGACGTTACTTATAGATTCTCAAAGTGGGATCCGAGCAATGTCGGCGGTAAATATATCGACGAGCCTGAGGTTTGGAATAAAGCCGAGGCACTTATGGGCAGTATGCTTGATCGACTAAATATTGATTATTCAGTCGCTATTGGCGAGGCTGCTTTCTACGGCCCTAAACTCGATATACAGATCAAAAATGTATTCGGAAAAGAAGATACAATGATCACTATTCAAGTAGATATGTTCCTTGCTGAAAACTTCGATATGAGCTACGTTGATGAAAATGGCGAAAAACAACGTCCTTTCATCATTCATAGGACTTCACTTGGCTGTTATGAGCGTACTCTTGCACTTCTTATCGAGAAATACGCTGGTGCAATGCCGTTGTGGTGTGCGCCTACTCAAGTAAAAGTAATGAACCTTACTGAGCGTACTGAGCAAAATGTAGTAGACTTCGCTGAGAGTTTAAACCTTGCAGGTATCAGGGCTGACCTTGATGTGCGTAGTGAGACTATCGGTTACAAGATCAGATCTGCACAAATGGATAAAGTGCCTTATATGGTCATCATTGGTGATAAAGAGGCTGAGTCTGGTACTGTTGCAGTTAGGAAAAGAGGCGTAGGTGATTTAGGTGCTATGACTGTCGATGAATTCACTGCCATGGTAGAGAAAGAAGTACGAGAGTTTACTATATTCTAGTATAATTATTCGCACTCATGTCTCGCGGAAATCATCAATTATTGCATGAATTAAGCGTGTATTGAATGCAGTGAAAAGCTATCATATATAAGTAATTAATCAAGTATTTTATCGCATGCTATATATAGTATACATTATATATATAAATATACGATATATTACAGTATAAATAATGCGTTGTATTAGCTACAATAATCGGTGTTATTAGCTTGTGAAATCACGTGATATTAAGTTATGCGTGAGCTAGGCAAATCCACTTTGATATTGCGATATCATGCGTATAATTCATTAGATATTGCAAAAAATATAAGCGTTATAAAGTATATTTCGAATATGGTTTGTATATAATAGTATGTGTGCTGTGCTAAATTTTGTTGTGGTGTTCGGGTTAAAATGTTCGTTTTTGCTATACCGAATACTGCCACGAAAGAGTAGTGTTGAGATATTAAGTGCGATTGCGTGCAGTCAGGTATGTTGTAGAAAAAATAATTATAAATATGCGTGATTTCGCTTGACTTATCGGCTTGGTTTTGGTATTATAGGTACATAAAGTAGAAGTTACTTCTCACCAGTCACGAGTTTGTGCACTAGGTCAATCATCTTTTAGATTAATTATTTAAGGATTTTTGTGGGTAACTTTACTAAGTTATCCACTTTTTTTGTGGGTAATTCGCTAAATGTTTTAGGAGGATATGACTATCAAAGAACAGATTATGAATGACCAAATCAGATGTAGAGAAGTTAGACTTATCGGCAGCGATGGTGAGCAATTGGGTGTATTCCCTACTCTTCAAGCTAAAGAAATGGCTTACGATAAAGACTTAGATATCGTTCTAATTTCACCACAAGCTAATCCACCAGTTGCAAAGATAATGGATTATGGCAAGTTCAAGTTTGAGCAGGTTAAGAAAAGCAAAGAAGCGAAGAAAAATCAAAAGGTCGTCGAGCTTAAAGAGGTGTGGCTATCAGCTACTATCGACACTAACGACATGTTGACAAAGGCGAAGAGTGCTATCAAGTTCCTTGAGGCTGGCGACAGAGTAAGAGCTTCTATCCGTTTGAAGGGTAGACAAATGGCTCGTCCTGAAATAGCTGTTAAGGTAATGGAAGACTTCTTCGAGATAGTAAAAGAATATGCAACTATTGAGAAAAAACCTAACCAAGAAGGTAGAAGTATTTCAATGATTGTAGTTCCTATCGTTAAAAAACCATAATAACAACATTTTAAATTGGAGGAAAGATAAATGCCAAAGGTAAAATCACATAGCGGTGCTGGTAAACGTTTCAGGTTTACTAAGAACGGCAAAATTAAGAGAGCAAAAAACAATTGTAGCCATATTTTGACAAAGAAGGCTTCAAAGAGAAAAAGAGGATTAAGGAAAGCAACTTACGTGTCTGAGACTCAAGCAAAGACTATTAAAAAGTTACTACCTTATAGCTAATAGGACGGAGGTATAGAAGATGAGAATTAAAAGAGGCGTCAACGCCATTAAAAAGCGTAGAAAAATAATGAAGCAAGCCAAAGGTTACTTTGGATCAAAGAGCAAACTTTACAGAGTAGCGCGTCAAGCTGTTATGAAGTCTGGTAATTATGCTTACGTTGGTAGAAAGCTAAAGAAGAGAGAGTTTAGACAGTTATGGATCGCTCGTATCAATGCTGCATCTAGAATGAATGAGCTTACTTACAGCACTTTAATGCACGGCTTAAAGCTAAATGACATTACACTTAACCGTAAAGTCCTTGCTGACATGGCAGTTAATGACCCTAAGTCATTCACTATCCTATGTGAGAAAGCTAAAGAAAAGCTAGCTAAATAATTAATTTTCCCTTGATATTTATATCGAGGGATTTTTTTTGCCATTTTTAGCGTTTGTTTTTGCTGAATGCGGATAGATATATAATCTATGTGTAGTTAATGTTGTATTTGCTATAGTTGGGTATAAGTTTTCGGTCGGTTTTTAGAATGCGGATAGATGTTTATTTATATTTTTTATTTTTTCGATATGTGGGCGTTTGTATCTGTATTGGTGGGGCTGTTTTGATTAGGCAATATGTGGGGTGATTCGTGTTGTATGGGTTTGGAAATGTTCTAGTATGTAATATGTGGGACGTTTGGTGCTGTTTTATTTAAATATTAATACTAGTATTTTGCTAGCTTTCAGAATGAGGATAGATATAAATATGAGCGTAGTTAATGTTGTATTTGCTATAGTTGGGTATAAGTTTTGGATCGGTTTTCGGAATGCGGATAGATGTCTATTTATATATGTTAATGCTGTTGGTATGTGGGCGTTTGTATCTGTATTGGATTGGGGCTGTTTTGATTAGGGATTACTACTATTATTTTACTGGTTTTCAGAATGAGGATAGATATATAATCTAAGCGTAGTTGTTTTATTTGCTGTAGTCGGGTATAAGTTTTCGATCGGTTTTCGGATAGATATATATCATGAGCGTCGTGAATGTTGTAATTGTCTATAGTTGGGTATAAGTTTTCGATCGGTTTTCGGAATGCGGATAGATGTTTTAAATAAAAATAATTATTATAAATTATTAATAGAATTAGCAATAGATAAAACAATTTCCAAGAGTATTATATAAATACAATACATAAAAAAATTTAAGACTCATAAAAATATTATATGATATAAACATTTGCAGGGGTGATAAAACTGTGTTATGTATAGGCGTAAGGGCAAAAAACTGAATTGTGATATGGAAACTTGAAGAATTAATAGAATATGCAATATAGGATAAGTAAAGTCAAGCGTATTATATAAATACTATGTATAAAAAAATTCAAGACTTGTAAAAATATACTATAATATAGACATTTGCAGGGGCGATAGAAATGTGTTGTATAGGCTAGGGTCGAAAACTGGATTGTGATATAGAAACTTGAAGAATTAATAGAATATGTAATATAGATAAGTAAAGTCAAGAGTAATATATAGATACTATAGATAAAAGATTTCAAGATTCATAAAAATATACTATAAAATACAAATTTGCGGGGGCGATAAAACTCGTTATAGTATATCGAATTCAGGGGATAATAAAATATTTTGCCTATCTAAGATATTATGTACACCTACTATTGACACGTAAGTGATATTGATGTATAATATAAAGTGATTAAGTAAGAGTAATAGAGTGCATATGGAGGCAATTAATGGATATGATAACAAGTATTTCGACACCTGTAATAGGCGAGATAAGAAGGCTTGTCAAGGAGTCATCATTCCGCAGAGAATGTGGAAATTTCGTGGCTGAAGGATATAACATAGTTAAGGACATTCAGAAAAAGGATATAGTAGAGATATTTGTAACGAATAATGCTCTTGCAAAGTATAATAATATATACGAAATGTGCGAGTTCGTAACTGTGGTATCTGATAAAGTAATGGGTGCGATAAGTGATACTAAAACTCCATCTGGAGTGCTTGCAGTATGCAAAATGCCTACTATTAGTAGTGATAATCAAGGCAAGATATTGCTCCTTGATAATCTTAATGACCCTGGCAATGTCGGTACAATACTTAGAACGGCTACTGCTTGTGGCGTGACAGAGATATGGTCATACGGCAATTGTGCGGATATATATTCGCCTAAAGTAGTGCGTAGCTCTATGGGTGGAGTATTTCATGTGAGTGCGAAAACTGTCGAGCTTGAGGATATAAAAGGTAACGTAATGGCTCTTGATATGGCGGGTGAAAACTTGTATAGTATGAGTGATATTCCTAATGATTTTATCCTAGTAGTAGGTAGCGAGAGTCACGGAATAAGTGCCGAGATAAAAGCACTTGCAAACCGTGTGATATCATTGCCAATGAGCGAAAAAATGGAATCACTTAATGCGGGCGTTTCTCTAAGTATCGCACTTTATCATCTTATAAATAAAGCGTAATTCGATGTTTTTTACAATACGATTATGATGTGAAAAGTACTATAATCTAGTTTTGCATACAAAAGATAATCAAACGCAAAGTGACACGCTTGTAATTGCTATAATTAAGTACTTCCGCAAATAATAATCAAACGCAAAGTGATACGCTTGTGTGTACTATAATCAAGTACTGCACGCAAATAATAATAAAATCAATAATACATAAAAAAATAAACTGAAATATAATTCAATACATGGAGGGGATATTATGTCAGGTCATAGCAAATGGGCAACAATTAAGAGGAAAAAAGGCGAGAACGATACTAAACGTGCTGGAGTATTTACTAAAATCGGTCGTGAGATAGCAGTTGCAGTAAAGGTCGGAGGTCCTGATCAAGCTAGCAATAGCAGACTACGCGACGCTATAGCAAAGGCGAAGTCGAACAATATGCCAAGTGATAATATCGTGAGAAGTATCAAAAAGGCAAGTGGCGAGATAGGAAGCATTAACTTTGAAGAGAATGTATATGAGGGATATGGTGCTGGTGGTATCGCTATCATCGTAGAGACACTTACTGATAATAAAAATCGTACTGCGGGCGACATTCGTCACCACTTCGACAAGTGCGGTGGTAGTATGGGCATATCTGGTTGCGTTTCGTACATGTTTAGCAAAAAGGGCGTGATTATAGCTGATATGGCGGGTCATGACGACGACAGTATCATGGAGTTAGCACTAGAAGCTGGCGCTGATGATGTAGTACCACAAGGCGAATTCTGCGAGATATACACTGAGCCGAATATGCTAGGAGAAGTGCGTGAGGCATTAGAGGCGACTGGTAAAGTCGTAATCGCTGATAGCATGAGTGATCTTGTACCAGAGAATTATATCAAGCCTGAGGCTAAGTTCGTGAATAGTATACTAAAACTTATCGACATGCTAGAAGATAATGACGACGTACAAAACATCTATCACAATGCTGATCTTGATGATGAAATGTAATAAAAACTTGTACATTATATAAGAAATTTTAAGCCTAATCATGTAATTTGATTAGGCTTAATTTGTACAAAATAGGCGGGAGAGTATACTCGTAATACAGTCAAATAATGCGGTCGCGAGTAATATTTTACTTCGAGTAAGTACCTTGAAATATTGCGAAGTGGAGCGAGTAAACGAATAATAATAACGTGAAAATACTTGTAATACAAGTGAGATTTAAACCGATAAAATAGGAAATTGAAAGCATACAAAAAGGAGAATTATCATGAATAGAGTAGAAGAATTAGCAAAAAAAGCAAAGGCTAGCTCATACGCACTTAGCGTAATGGATAATGCTGATAAGAATAAGATTATATTGAGTATAAGTGAGTGTATACTTGCAAACACTGATCAGGTATTGAAAGCTAACTCAATAGATATGGAAAATCTAAAGAGTAAAAACCCTTCGATGGCGGATAGATTGAGACTTACTCCAGAGAGGCTTGCGAGCATGTGTGAAGGACTTTCTCAGATCGTTCAGCTTGATGATCCTATAGGTCAGGTGGTGGATAAGTGGACTAATGCGTCAGGGTTAGAGATATCAAAAGTTCGTGCGTCACTGGGCGTCATTGGCGTTATATACGAGGCTCGTCCTAACGTTACTATCGATGTAGCAGGGCTATGCATAAAGACTGGTAACGCTGTTATATTGCGTGGTGGTAGTGACGCTATTAATAGTAATCGTGCGTTGTATAATATCATGTCGAATGCTATCGAGCAAGCGGGATTTTGCAAGAATATAGTGCAGTTTATCGACGATACTGATAGATCACTTACTCTTGACATGCTAAAACTCGGCAAATATATCGACGTAGTAATACCTAGAGGTGGCGACGCTTTAAAGAACCTTGTCCTTGCAAATGCGACCATGCCTGTCATCGCCAGTGCTGGTGGAAACTGTCACTTATATGTGGATAGCAGTGCGGATATTGATATGGCTATTGATGTCATTATCAATGCTAAAGCTCAGCGTCCTAGCGTGTGTAATAGCCTAGAGCAGTTGCTTATATCTCGCGAGATTTTGGACGTAGCAGTGCCTAAGATATTTACCGCTCTTAAGAATGCAGGCGTAGTTATCAAGGCTTGTAGTGAGTGTATTGACAGCTACAATAAGAGTGGTCTTGTAAGTGAAGAGTGTGTCATGTTCTGTGCTGGCGACGGTAGCGAGGAATGCACGATGTATTGTGGCGGTGTCGAGCTTGCGACAAAAGAAGATTATTACGAAGAGCACCTTAGCCTTATGATCAGCGTCAAGGCTGTAGCGGACGTTAGCGAGGCTATCGAGAGGATAAATGAGCATAGCACTTGTCATAGCGAGGCTATAATTGCAACCGATCAAAACGCTATAAATATGTTCACTGCAAAAGTTGACTCGGGCTGTGTGTACGTAAATGCATCTACTAGATTTACCGACGGATTTGAATTCGGTTTCGGTGCGGAGATAGGTATCAGTACTCAAAAATTGCACGCAAGAGGCCCTTTGGGTCTTGCTCAGCTTACTAGCGAAAAGTATGTTTGCGTAGGAAATGGAACAATCCGAAAATAAATAATCAACGAATTAATAAGTAAAAGATATAATAATAGCGGATTATGTAGAGATTAAATGCGTATAATACATGCGATAATATCTCCAAAGTGCTGATATTAACGCAAATATAAAGGTGTATTTTATCTATTACAGTGTTGTTTTGATTAGTTATTTTGGTATATTAATAAGTAGTATAGTCGGCGAGTATAGTGCAAATCGAAGAGTAATAAAATGCATATTTGCAATGTGCAAAAGCGAATAATACGCGTCGTAATGATATAACAATCATTATCAAATCGCGTAAATACCCTACAAATTAAATACGGTTATATAACTGAAATTATTGAAAAATACAATCGTTAAATGATAATCGATATAGTTATCGGAATATAATAATAGCGAGTTTTTATACTATAATAGCGTGGATATATCCACAGTTTATAGCCGATTATACAAATAAAATAACGACAAAAAACAGCAACATTATGTGTTGCTGTTTTTTTATTTTATAGTCGATTAAAAACTATTTTTTTTGTTATCCGTTGTCGATTATTTATATAATTAATATTGACAATTCACGCGGGTATCAATATCTATCACACGCATAAATACCACCTAATCAGGATAGGTTCTATGCTATATTACTGATAAACAAATCACTAGTTTATTAGATTTTTACCTTGTTTTATCACACCATTGCCATAAAATAATACTCAAAAGACATTTTTCGACATAATGCGATAGGTGAGATAAATGTGTTATTCCTCTTTTTCTGTAGGCACGGCTTGGTCACCATATGGCTCGCCAAGCGGTGATACTTTTGTGTTGATCACGGGTAGATCCATCATTAGATTACTGTATGGAGTGTAGAGCTGATTTAACGCTCTCGGTAGATAATTAAATTTAGCTTTCATATGCTATCACGCATTGTCTTCAATCTTGATCATTACTGTGCCTTGTGGTGCTTGGCAAAGAGGGCATTTCTTCCATGCCGCCTTAGTTGTGTCCTCGTGACCACAGCCAGAGCATTTCCATTTTGTTGGTACTTGCTTTTTGTATAGAGTACCGTCCTTTAGCTGAGTGTATAATTGTGTTAGTAACATTTTGTGACAGTTCTCCACATTCACTAAGTTATCGAAGAATTTTGCGATATCTTCAAATCCCTCTTCTCTAGCTACGGTCGCGAACTGTGGATATATCTTCACTGACTCATTAGTTTCATCCTCGGCTGATAGGCGTAGGTTTTCTTGCAGTGAATTTAGTTTTTGCTTGAATGGATATCCCGAACAAATATTGATATTCTTTATCTCGTCCGGCTCTAGTGCGTCAAGGAAACTGAACATCATGCGTGCATGGTTGAATTCATTCGTCGCAACGATCTTAAGCATGTCCGACATGCAGACATAGCCCTCGCTTTCTGCTAGCTTTGCAAGCATGTCGTATCTATTTCTAGCGCATGACTCGCCAACGTATGATTTTGCTAAATTGTCCCAAGTTTTACTTTTATTGTTATTCATATTAATACCTCCAATTGATAGTAATATTATGGTCGCATTTTTATAGCTTATACAACATTGTCGTAAATATTTTAGATATTATTAAGTTTGTGATAATTGATGTCGGAAATTAATGAGTGAATGCTTGCAAATACTTTATATACGTGCAGGGGCGGACTGATATCTAAAGGCGTTGATATTCTCTATCGGGCGTAAGTTTTTGAACGAAAATCACATTAATAGTACGTAATAGTGATATATATTGCAAATATTGTCTTTTTTTGTATAGTTATTTAGGTTAATAATGATTATAATAATATTTACTTTCATTATAATTTATAATATTATAATAATTAAAGTATAAATATTAATATAAAAACACGCGTATTATATTATTTAAACAATATAATGTTATATTCAAGTAAATAATTTTAATAAAAGTATTGTTTTATGCATTTTTTTATGATATAATATAATTATCTTATAGGTTGGAGGAATTTTATGGCTGAGTTTAATCATGAAATTATAAAAAATGTTGGTTTATTGTCGGAGTCAAGTAAAGGCTGGAAAAAAGAGTTTAATCTTATCAGCTGGAATGAAAAGGATCCAAAATACGATATCAGAGAGTGGTCTCCTGATGGCAGTAAAATGGGTAAAGGTGTTACTTTATCTAAAGAGGAAGTAGTAGCTCTTAAAGCTCTTCTTGCTGACTTTGATGTTGAGTAATTAGATTATGTTTAATAATTTCAGTCGCGCTTTTGTGCGACTGTTTTTTTTGCCTTGTGATGGTGCGGACTGTATGTGATGATCCGACTGGCATGTGATGGTGCGGACTGGGAAGTGATGATCCGACTGGTAAGTGATTATCTGCCTGACATGCTATAGTATTATCACTTAAAACATCCTAGAAGTAAGAGGGCAGGCTAGTGAGAGTGATTATCGCAAAGGCAAGTGAGAGTGATTAGAAATGACGCATAGCGTAATATTGAATTGATTATAAAACATTTGAGAAGTAAGATGACAGGCTAGCGAGAGTGATTATCGCACAAACGTAACATTGATTTGACTACAAAACATTTGAGAAGTAAGAGGACAGGCAAGCGAGAGTGATTATCGCACAAACGTAATATTGATTTGATTACAAAACATTTGAGACGTAAGAGGTGCAAGCAATGAGCGTGATAACGCACAAGTAAGCTAGAGATATTAGAAATGACGCATAGCTATACAAACTGTGCATTTTTACATAAACATTTAAATAATTGATGAGTTGCATTCAATATCAATAGTGTGATAATGCTATTAGAAATTTGTAAAATACAAGCCTGAATTTGACATTTTAACTAAAATCTAGGGTCGCATGCAGTGTTTGAGAAGATTTGACTTATTAATAATGGTTTTGCGATAATTTAATTCGGAAATTGTATAAATTTGACGCTTATTAGTTTGACTTATCATTTTTAAAGGAGTATAATTAGTGAGGTTTAAGACTTTTGAGAAAAAGACTTAGATAATATATAATTTTTTGCGTCACCAGCTCGTGACGAGAGTTGGAGGTTTTTATGTTTGCAAATTTATTGAATACTACTGTCAATGTTTCTGATGCTGTTGCGTCTACTGGCTTTGATATAAAGATTTTCTTGTTTATCGGTATCATACTTGTTGCTACTAAAATCGGTGGTATTGTATGTAGAAAGTTCGGTCTTCCTCAGGTAGTCGGCGCTCTTCTTGCAGGTATCATTATCGGACCGGTTTGCTTAGGTTTGGTGTCTTTCACAGGACCTAATGACGTAAACGGTAAGATTTTAGAGGCAATGGCTCAGATCGGTGTTTTATTCATCATGTTTTCTGCGGGTCTTGATACTAATCTTAAAGAGATTAAAAAGAACGGTATCCCTTCTCTTGTAATTACCACGCTTGGTGTGGTCGTTCCGCTTATATTCGGTTTCTTAGTCGGTTGGGGTATTGATAAAGGTTTTGCACCTCTTACTTCTATGGACGAAATATTACATGTTTCTTTCTTCGGTATTCTTCTTACTGCCACTTCTGTCGGTATCACTGTCGAAGTGCTTAAAGAATTAGGTAAACTTAAAGGTAAAGTCGGCTCTAGCGTGCTATCAGCTGCCATACTTGATGATATCATCGGTATAGTTATCCTTTCTGTTGCTATCAGTATGAAGAGCGGTGCAAGCGGTGCTTCGGATGCGCCTTCTATCGGTATGACTTTATTGTCTGTTGTTCTTTTCTTCGTGTTTGCAATCGTTGCGGGTGCTCTTATTCACTTGCTTTTCAAGTGGCTTTCAGGTCACTTCCCTGTAACTCGTAGACTATCTATCTTCGGACTTGTTATGTGTTTCTTCTTCTCTTTCGCAGCTGAGCATTTCTTCGGTGTTGCGTCTATCACTGGTGCGTTCGTTGCCGGCGTCGTTATGAGTAATATGAAAGGTACTCACTACGTAGAGAAAAAAGTCGACACTATCTCTTATATGTTATTCGGCCCGATATTCTTCGCGAATATTGGTCTTACTATGGACTTCAGTACTTTCGATGTTAATATACTTGGCTTTACTGCTGCGTTCGTTATCTTTGGACTTCTGTCTAAGATCATTGGTTGCGGACTTGGTGCACTTATGTGTAAGTTCTCGCCAAAGGACTCTGTCAGGGTCGGCTTTGGTATGATGGCACGTGGCGAGGTAGTTCTTATCGTTGCTCAGCGTGGTATCGCGGCTGGTATTATCGGCTCACAGTACATGTTCCCAGTTATCATACTTATCATCGTATCAAGTTTCTTAACTCCGATTGCACTTAAGTTGCTTTACAGCAAGGATAATGCGTCTCCACTACAAATGGAGGGTATCGAGCCTCCTCTTTATTCGGAAGGCGGTTTAGTTTAATAACAACGTAATAACGCATGTAAATAAATATTTAATTTGTTATAAATTTTGTGGTTAGGAAATTACTACATTTTTAATAAATACAATTAGCTCTGCTTTGATTTAATATCGGGCGGAGCTTTTTTTTGCGAAATTGTGCTTGCGAAAAAGAAGAATATTGGGACTAAAAAGATTTAATAACGGTCGGAGGGATTTTCGGTATGTGCGTGCAAGTAGAGATCATAGGGCGGAGAAGAGATCATAGGGCTGAGGGTTTTTGCGATATTGTGATTGCGAAATAGAGATTATAGGTCAAAGGGATTTTGCGATATTGTGCGAAAAAAAAGAATATTGGGACGAAAGAGATTTGATAACGTGCGGAGGGTTTTTGCGGTATTGTGCGTAGAAGATTTGATATTGTGCGGTCGGTGCTAGCGGATAAGATTTAATATCGAGGGTATAGGGTTTAATATCGGGGTAAAGTAGAAATTATAGAGGGGATAGGATTTAATATCGGGCGAAGTAGAGAATATAGAGGCGGAGAAAAGATTATAGGTCGGAAGAATTTTCGATATTTGCGAGTAGAAATTATAGAGGTGGAGGAGTTTGTGAAATTGTGCTTGCGGAAAAAAATAATAACGTGCGGAGGGTTTTGCAATATTGTGCGGTCGGTGTGTGCGGAAAAGATTTAATATAGAGGGGATAGGATTTAATATCGGGGCGGAGAAGAAGAATATCGGGGCGGAGAAGAAGAATATCGGGCGTGCTGGATCTTATCATTAGTAGGATTTTGTGGTTTTAGGCGTATACATCATAAGTTATTTCTTAAACTATGTCTAGGAGGGTTCGCAATGTATAATAAAAAGATTTGGAAATCTTATAGTACCGCACTAATAATCGGTATTATAGTCGCGATGTTGATGCTCATGTTAGCACCGCTTTCACTAAATAGTAATAATAATATCGATCTAAGTAATAATGGTTTTGGCTCATTGCCGATAGAGCGTGAGGTGGCTTGCAAGGGTAGGAGTGTCTACTTAGGCGGTACGGCTCTTGGCATAGATATGCGTGTAGATGGTCTCATCATATCAGGAATGTTACCAGTCGTCACCGCTAGTGGTATAGTAACGCCTTTAGAAGGGTTAGGTATAGAAAAAGGCGACATATTAGAAAGTATTAATGGCATACACGTGGATAGTATGGCTAGCATTATGAGCGTATTGGGTGACATGCTTGCACCTAATGTGTGCATGAATCTGATCAGAAATAACGAGAATTTTACCGTAAATGCTACTGCTGTCACTGATAGTGTGTCGGGGTGTTTTAGGCTAGGTCTTGCTATGACAGAAAGCGTAGAGGGTATCGGTACATTGACTTTTGTCGATCCTGAAGATGGTAGATACGGCTCACTTGGGCATGTGATAGCAAATAATAGCGAAGGTGATAGATATAGCAATGTGCATGGACGAATACATGCGGCAAGGATTTATGGTGTCGACAAAGGCACTAAGGGTCATGCAGGGCAGTTAATCGGTGCTTTTGATAAGGGTAGAATTTTCGGCGAGGTGGATAAAAATGAAGATCACGGCGTATTCGGAAAGTATTTAGCTGGTACGGATAGCATGGAGCTTGTACAGATCGCGTCAAGGCGTGAGGTGAAGTCGGGCAATGCGGAGATAGTTACTTCTGTATTCACTGGCACGCCTACCCACTACACTATAGACATAGTCAGAGCGTACAAACAGGACAAGGAAAAAGTAAAAGGAATGATGATAAGAGTAACTGATCCTAGACTTATCGACGTGTCGGGCGGAATAGTTCAAGGCATGAGTGGTAGTCCGATAATTCAAAACGGTAAGCTGATCGGAGCAGTTACGCATGTGATGATCGCGGACGCAACAAAAGGCTATGCGACGTATGTGGACTGGATGATAGATAAATAGTAAGAAGTATTAGACAGCGAAAATAAAAACGGAATTAATTCGACAATGTTTTATTAAATATGACATTATTAAACAAAAAGTATCATTGATGAATATCATTTAGCATGTTACAATAAGTAGAGGTGGGAAAATGATGGAAGTATCAGAGTTATTAATCAAATTGGGGTTTAGGTCGAATAATTTTGGGTTCAAGTATTTAGTACAGATAATCAACAGTGGTCTTAAAGGCGAAGAGATAGCGCCATTGTCGCGAAAGGGTTATATGTTGCTAGGTGAAATGAATGGCAAGACTGTAGGATGTATTGAAAAAGATATCCAGAACTGCATAAATAGTGCATGGCTTTATGGTAATAGCGATCAGCTATATAAGATATTTGGCGATACTGTATCCGATATCAAGGGCAAGCCGACTAATAAACAATTTATCTATACAATGATAGAAAATTTGAGATTTATAAACTAGTCGCATTATCAGGCAAGGTCGAAAAGAAATATTTCGCTGAGTATAAACGCAAATAAACGCTTTTGAAAATATAGTTTTCTGTAATATTATGATAATATGCATATAATACGCTACATGCTAGTATATTATATAGTATGAATATCAAGATTTGTAGGGTGTGCAACTATATAAAGACCGAAGCGAAGTGTTTTTTCAAGCAACGAAGAAGTAGTATTTTTGTCATTCTTGCAATTATAATTATCGGTTTGGTGCTAGGGATAATCCTTAGTGCTGGTAGAGATGCATCGGATATTAAGTCGATAAATTACATCGTTTTGATAACAAAAGGCGAGTATAATGTCTTCGGCACTTTTATTAAAGTAATGTTACTCATGTTTGTCGGACATGTCGTGATATGCTGTTGCGTCTTCCATAAATTCTTGTGCGTCACCCCGTATATCGCTATTTTTTACACCGCTTACAGGTTTGGAGTGAGGATAGTGACTGTCGTGATCGCAGACAAATTCAGCGGCGTTATTTGCTTGATTACCTACGTTATACCAGTTTATTTGATAGTGCTTTGCGGGTTCGTCCTCATCGCATGCGTCATGCAAGCTATGATAATCGACGGTGGTTATTATCACAGATGTAACTGTTGCTACGGTAGAATAGTTAAGGATATTTGTAGAAAAGTGCTTTGTTTGAACCTTGTGCTTGTGCCTCTTTTAATAATATTCACTTTGATTGTGCCAGGTATCGCTACTTTCATACTCGTACTTTAGATGCGGTTTTCTAATGATAACTTCGCTCAGCTCGGATTATATTCGGCGTAGCGCTAGGTGTATACTAATGAATGATTTGCCGATTGTTTTTCGGCGTTTGATCTAGTTTAATATGAACGGAACTGCTTTTGCAGTCGGATTTGAATACTTTATACGAAAAGCCATATGCAGTAATTGCGTGTGGCTTTTTGTGATGATAAAACAGCGTGTTGGTTTCTCGTGAATGTCGCCAAGTGGTGGCTTTTTGTGGTGGATAAACAGCGTGTTGATTCCTCGTGCATGTTGCCACATAATAGTACGTATATGCAGTAATTGAGTGTGGCTTTTTGTGATGGATTTTATAAGCATTGCTGGATAGTGGTAGCTGATTATATGCCTTTATCATTATTATATATATGATACGTTTATTGGAATAAATATGTATTGACTTTATGCTTGATTTGAACTATAATGTATACATGAAAACTTATTTATTTATAGTCAATGGACTTGGTATAGGCGATTTGCCTGATTGTACAAATTATAACTCTAAAGGTCATAACACGCTAGTAGATATACTTGGCGGTGTGCCTTTGCCTAGCCTTAAAATGCTAGGACTCTATAACATTTTCGGTGCGAGTGATAGCGATAATTCCGATGATACGGATGTGGTTGCGACTTATGCGCGTGGTAGAATGCTTACGAATAGAATAGGTCTTGAGCATGGCGTTGTCGAGATGTTGGGGCATATATTCCACTACGAAAATGACAGCGTGCATTCGGTAGAAGAGGATGTAGTCGCAAGGCTAGCTAACAGTGGCGTTACGACTTATACGGTCGGTGGCGGTAAAAATTTCCAAACCGACTATTTGTCTTCTACTGATATTCAAGCTATGGAGCATATCTCAAATAGCGACAATGCTATGCAAGCTTACGTCGCAAAAAGTGATGATGATATGATGGATTATATAGCTAGCGTAAGTGATGAGGACGCTTTAGTGATAGCGGAATTTAGCGACTTTGAGCGTAGCGTAATGGATGGTGATAATGCGGGTGCAATATCAGCCATGATAAATTTTGATAGCTGGGTCGGTGTGGTTATGGACGCAATGGACGATGATGATCTACTTATCGTGAGTGGCAATCATGGTATATCTATGCGAGATAAATGCCTGACAAGAGAGTATGTGCCTATCATGATGTTCATGAGAAAATGTCCTATCGCTTGTGACCTCGGCACAAAACAGGGACTAAACGTAATAGCGTATACTATTGCTGATATTATGGGCGTTTACAAGAGCGAAAAGGCTATGATGTCACCGCTTATTGTGTCTAGCCGTACGGTAGAGGTAAGTCTCGCGAAGATACGTAATATCGTAACTACTGGGCTTGAAGAGCGGAAGAAAAATGTCAAGGCGACTATAGAGAAAGTTAAGTGTGGTATTCACGCTTTGAATACGGGAAAAGATAACAATAAGGGAAATAAAAAGATAGCTACAAAACGTACGAAGACAAAGACACTTGCTCCTATAGAGTGATATCGCGTACTTAGTTTTAGAGATCATAACGCTTGCTATATTATAATAGTTGATATGCATTTGCGAGAGTATTGTCAGTATATTAGCTAAATCAATGCACACACTATTTGTACAGTGAGGTGTAATATGAAGAAAATAATTGCAGTAATAGTAGTGGCAATACTTGCGATATCGGCGGTTGCCTTGACGGGCATGAAGAGTGCGGATTCGCTAGAGATTGACGCTGAGTGTGCTTATCTTGTCGACTATGACAGCGGTAATGTACTAGTAGATAAAGGCTCTGATATAAAGAGAACTGTAGCGAGCATGGTGAAAGTAATGACGCTACTTCTTACATTCGAGGCGGTAGATGCAGGTCAGTTAAATTATGATGATATGATCGTAATATCATCGGAGTCAGCAAAGCAAATCGGATCGGAAATGTTCCTTGATGAAGGTGCGAGTTATAGCGTAAATGATATCATCAAAGGTGTCGTTACCATGAGTGCGAATGATGGTTCTATCGCTCTTGCAGAGAGGATTGCCGGTAGTGAAGAGGCGTTTGTCGCACTGATGAATAGCCGTGCGGTCGAGCTAGGTATGACAAATACTCTATATGCAAACCCGACTGGACTTCCGTCTGAAGGAGAGCAGTATTCGACAGCGAAAGATGTGACAATGGTAATGCGTGAGCTTACTTGTCATAGCAAGTACTATGAGTATAGCGGGATATGGCTAGAGGATTATACTCACCCGTCGGGTAGGGTTACTCAGCTCGCAAATACTAATAAACTGATAAGGCATTATAAAGGCTGTGACAGCGGTAAAACTGGTTACACGGACAGTGCAAAATTTTGCTTGTCAGCGTCAGCGACTAGGGACGGAATGCGTGTAGTAGGCACTGTCATGGGTGCGACCGAGAGCAAGGCTAGATTTAAGAGCATGACAGATATGTTCAACTACGCTTTCGGCACATTTAAAAGAGAAGTGTTTTTAACGAGTGAAACTCCGCTAAGTATTGAGATAAAAGTGAGCGGTGGTAAGGTGGACATGATCACTCCGATTATCAGTCGCGATCTTGCGATGTTGGTGGAGAAAAGTGGCGTGAAGTACGAAGTCAAATACGACCTTCCTACTAGCGTAAAAGCTCCGATCGAAGTAGGTCAAGAGCTAGGTACTGCCAGTATTATGGACGGCGAAAAGGTGCTCATGACCGTTAAGGTCATATCAAATGAAAGCGTCAAAAAGGCTAACATTTGGGACAATATCGGTAAAATAGTTTAAAATTGGTATGGAATTATGTCGCGATAAGTGGGTTTTGCTACTAGTTGCGACTTTTTTTCATGTTTACACTGGTTATATTGTATTATTATAGTAAAAACATTTGCAACTTAATGAAAATGTGTTATAATATTATTATCTCAAAAGGGAGGATAGCAATTTTTAGCTATAGAATTTATTATGAGAGAAAAACTAGCATTAGTATTTGACTTAGGTACACAGAGTACGAGGGCGTTCCTTTTTAATCAAAAGGGTGATGTCGTCGTCATGACTAAAATTTTAACTGAGCCATTTTTCAGCCCTAAACCCGGTTTTGCCGAGAGAGAAGCTGATGATTATTGGAAAGGAATAGTGGAGGCATCGCATGAGCTTAAGGCTTTAGCGGGCGATCTTTGGGACGATATCTTAGCGGTATCTGTTACTAGTATTCGTAATACTTACGCGTTCCTAGACAAAGATAATAATCCTATCCGTCCTTGTATTACGTGGCTAGATCAGAGGCTTGGTAAACCAAACCAAAAGTTTAGTAAGGTTTCACGTCTTTGCTTTAAATTAGTCGGCATGGAAAGGACTGCTATCAAGCAACGTCGTATGTCTCCTGCTACTTGGATGAAAGAAAATCAGTTGGATGTGTGGAATAATACTTCGCATTTTACTATCGTTTCCGCTTATATTAATTATAAATTATCAGGCTGGCTTGTGGACGTTACTGCGTCTCAAGCGGGTAGACTTCCTTATAATTATAAGAAAAGTCGCTGGCAAAATGAGAACGAGCTTACTTTCTCTGTATACAATGTCGAGAGGGATAAACTCTGCGATCTAGTAAAACCAGGTGAGTTTATAGGTACTATTTCTAAAGCGGTAGCTGATGAAACAGGTATACCTGAAGGCTTGGAGATCATTGCGTCAGGTAGTGATAAGGCTTGTGAAACTTTAGGTACTGGTGCATTAAAGTCTGATATCGCGTCGATCAGTTACGGCACTACTGCCACTCTTCAGATAACTACGAAAAAGTATGTCGAGCCACAAAGATTTATGCCCGCATACAATAGCGTTATAGATGGACATTTTAATCCAGAGCGTCAGGTAATGCGTGGGTTCTGGATGGTTACTTGGTTCAAAAATGAATTCGGTCACGAAGAAACTATTCAAGCGGAAGAGATGGGTATCACTCCAGAGACTGTTCTGGACATGAATATCATGGATATCCCCGCAGGTAGTGACGGTCTTATGCTCCAGCCGTATTGGGCTCCGGGCTTGAAAACTCCCGAGGCGAAAGGTACTATTATCGGTTTTAATGACTGCCATACTAAGGCACACTTTTATAAGTCAATCATAGAAGGAATATGCTACTCTCTATACGAGGGACTTCTACACATGGAGAAGAAGAGCGGTCAAAAGATCAATAAAATATCAGTATCGGGCGGTGGTGCTCAGAGCGATATTATTTGTCAGATAACTGCGGATATGTTCGGCATACCAGTCTATCGTGTCCAGACTTCTGAGACTAGTGGTCTTGGTGCTGCGATGATTATATTTGTCAAAAAGGGCATATATACAGACTTTGAAGAGTGCTCAAAAAACATGGTACATTTTAAAGACGAATTCATCACCGATCCTAAAAATCATAAGATCTATAAAAAACTATATAATGATGTTTATAAAAATATTTATTGTAGACTTCAAGACATTTACATGAAACTTTATGAGCTAGTTAATGTGGAAGAAGAGAACAAAAATCAAGAGGAGTAATATGAAATATAAGGGATATAAACCTGAATGGAGGACAAGTGTCAATGAGCGAAATAGCTATCGCACGCTTTTTCGATGGGGTAATCCTAACCACCTTAGCGAGCCTACAGAGCAGTTTTATCAGTTCGTAAAAGAGAGACTTTGCCTTACTAATGAGGACTTTATGCTTCAGACTAATGAGGGCGATAATCTTATAAATCTTGATATTCCTTGCAAACTTTCACAGGCTGATATAAAAGAGTTTACTGATATCGTAGGTAAGGTCAATATCGGCATAGATACGATGTCAAGAGTGCGTAGCACTTATTCTAAGGGTGTACTTGATAGTATGCGTCTTCGTCGTGAGATCATAGAGAATGTGCCTGATATCGTCATTTCTCCTAGCTCAGAAGAGCAAGTCGTGATGATACTGAAGTATTGTTCGCGTATGAATATACCTGTCTACTCGGCGGGTGGCTGTACTAATACTACTAGATCAAACGAATGCTTTAGAGGCGGTGTCCGCATCGACTTCAAGCGTAATTATAATAAAGTATTATCATTTAGCGAAATAGACCAGACCGTGACAGTTATGCCCGGTATTACTGGCCCTCAGCTAGAAGATATCCTAAATAACGCTAGTGACTACTTCATGAATGTCGGCGGTAGATATACTTGCGGTCACTTTCCAGAGTCTTACGAGTTCTCTACGGTCGGTGGCTGGATTGCTACTCGTAGCGTCGGTCAGGCGAGCATGCGTTATGGTGGGATTGATGATATTTTAGTTTCCGCAAAATACCTTACTGCTAAGGGCGTTATCGAAACGGATTTTTGCAATAGGGGTACTGGCTTGCCTTCTTTAGACGAGATTATGCTAGGTAGTGAGGGCAAATTCGCTATCATTCTTAGTTGTACGCTTAAAGTGCGTAAGTATACTTATGACAGTAAAAAGTTCTTCTCATACATTTTGAAAAATTGGGATAGTGCCGTTAAGTGTGCTAGAGAAATAGTGCAACGCGAAAGCTCTTTGCCGAGCGTGCTTAAAGTATGCGATGCTGATAGTGCTGATCTGATGATGCGTATGAGTAAACTAGTCAGCCGTGGGCCATTCTCGAGCTTTTTGCAGACTATGGGTAGCGTGAAAGGTACTAGATGTCTTATCATAGGCTATACCGAGGGCGAAAAGTATCATAGCGGTCATGTTAAGCGTTCGCTGTCTAGGACTTGCCAGAGATTTGGTGCGTTCACCACTACTGGTCACTTGAGTAAGAAATGGGAAAAAGTAAGATTTAGTAATGCTTATATTCGTGATATATTGCAAGACTATGATATCATTATGGACGAGATTACTTGCTACGTTTCATGGTCTCAGCTACAAGAAGTTTATCCTGTTGCAAAAGAATTCTTTAACGATAGATCAGTGCTAAATATCGTGCAACTAGTGGATATCACTGCTCATGGCGTTAAGATGACAGTAACTTATATGTATAGATTTATCAGCATTGAGGAGTACAATGACTTCCATAAGCAAGTTATCGAAATGCTTTCTATGGCAGGTGCTAAAAATCCTTGCTCGCACTCTCTTGGTAATACAAATAAAGAGACGCTTGACGGTATAGATGAGTTGTACATGTCTACGCTGAAAGCGATAAAAAAACACCTTGACCCAAAAGGCATTTTGAATAGTGGCGGTAGCGACCTTTAAGAATGTTATCGTAGTTGGGCGGAGATAAGTCATTTTGCCTGCTGTAGTTGGGCGGAGTGTATGAATAATTAAATAATAAGGCTAGCGATGATATGATCATTGCTAGCCTTTTTTTGTCTTAACCGATTGTTGGTACGTGTTGGTTTATTCGTAACCGCTAGTCGGTGCGTGTTCGCGATGGGGGAGATGATTTTTTTTGTGAATTTATGCTCAATGAGTGCGAATACGGTGTGTGAAAATGCTTGATATCGGTAATGTCGGTGTTGTTTGGTGTGGAAACAAATTCGATATGCTAGCGATAGCGTTGTGCAAATTGCCTTATCGATATGCATTTATAGGCACATTTATCGAGTATATATAGCATGATTTTGCAAAAAATATCTATTATATTAAAGTTTTTGACATAAATACATTGCATTAGTTACCATAGTATATTAGTATGTATATAGTTGATAGCGGAAATATAATTTTAATCGTTGTAGACATATCATAACTGTTCTTGATGGGATATTGTAGATAATTGATAGTGCTTTTGCTGGCGTAATATCAGATATTTAATTTTGAATATTTTTAAATAATATAGTTATTGTTGAATGATATTCAAAAAAAAATAATAAATTCGACAATATTCGACAAAAAAGGTTTCGGTTTTTGTCGAATAGTGCTTACAGATGTTGACATTAGGCTTTTCTATCAATATAATTTGTGTATGCGTAGTTACTACGAATTTTGGAGGACATATGGAAAAGTATTTATGGCAAAAAACATTATTGGAACTTTATAGCGGTTATAAGACGTGCATAGTATCATGTGATAACAAACTTACTAGGCTTATAAGAAAGGCATTTGGCACTCACGGATCTACATACGATCAGCTTGATGACATGCGATTAGTCGTGCTTAGAAAAAAACATTGTCAGTATGCTAAGCAAATGATCGAAAAGGCACTAGCCTCTATAAAACCGATGACTTCTAGCGTGCTGTACTGGAGATATATGCGTGGTAGACAGTTTAACGAGATAGCGAATGAGATGAATATTCCTATAAGGCAAGTATTTAGAAAATATGATAAAGAGATGTCGCATTTTGCAAGCTCGCTTGCTACTCAAGGCTACACCACTGAGGTTATAGAAGAGGAATTTGGTGCGGATAGTTACTTTAGTTATGCCTATGATAGGCTTTGTACTAAGAATGCAAATGTGAGCAAACAACCTATAGTTACATGTCTTATTTCGCTTGATGTTGCTAACGATACCACTAGTAAAAAAAACACTAAGAGCAAACAACATGCGTATAAATCACTAGAGTGTTAAGGGCACAATAGTGCATATATTATATCGGAATGATGTCTACTAATGATATATTGCAATGATAAATATATTCATTCGGTCGGGTAAGTGTGATGATTAGTTATCATACATTGCTATCGAGAAAATACATGCGGTCGAGTAATTGTGTTGTTTAGTTATCATACATTGCTATCGAGAAAATACATGCGGTCGGGTAATTGTGATAATTAGTTATCATACATTGCTAACGAGAATATTAATTCGTGCGTAGATAATTAGTATGATTTACTAGTGGCAACGACTACAATGCAAAGATAATAAGGCGTTTTAGTAGTATCTGTCTCAAATGATAAAAAAGCACCCCGAAAGGTGCTTATTTATCAAATGCAAATGAATTAAAATCTAATACATATAAACAAAATTCATCCTAGTATAATATAGAAAATATAATGGAGTTAATTTAAATCAATCAAATATAATTTAGTCGAATACAAACGGATAAATTACACTTCATAGAAGTCATCTCTTGATGGCTTCTTTTTTGATGTAGGTTTGTAGATCAAGAATATCACTAGTACTGCTAGCATACAAAGAAGAGTTATCAGCACTATTCGCACCATATTTGAAGTGTCTGGAGTCACTTCTGGTTGCACGTCGGGTGACGTATCAGGCAAGCCGATTACTGGTGCAGAGTCGGGGTCGATAGCGTCG
The DNA here is from genome assembly GCA_947038565.1 of uncultured Clostridia bacterium. Taxonomy (GTDB): domain Bacteria; phylum Bacillota; class Clostridia; order Christensenellales; family UBA3700; genus MGBC100798. Next base: position 40,608 of record CAMQWP010000009.1, on the reverse strand, counting down.
AGATTAGGACTTATGATTATAGTATTTGTATATAATGGCGTTTCTACATATCCATAACGTGGAGTAGGCTCGCAAGTCTTGACGTAAACGAATTCTTCACTTAATGTGGAATTTGCTAAGAACTCTATCTTGATATCTACGCCTAGCTTTGATCTATTTTGGTCATCGCCTACTAGATAATTATATAAAAAGGTCTTATCGTTATCGGGCAATAGAGATAGTATCATGTCATGTTTGTAGTACGGATTTGTGACAGTCGTCGTTGTGTTTTTGCTAAGATACGACATATCTACAGTGCAATTTATACCATTGTACTCCACGACTCTTAGCACTGTACCGTCCGTTAGCTTGATCATTTCGTCGCCAGTATGGCGTACGTAATAGCTTTTTGGAATGATTATATTTCCCTCTACATCATCACTTACGACATTAGCGATAGTATTATCTTTGACAAGATAGTACTTAGCTTCCTCCGCAAGGCATGTTTGAATCGGCATAATTCCGCTTATTATAGTGCATGTTATCATGGTGATCGCAATGACGAGTATAGCGAGTAGTCGCGAGTAATTGTTAGAATATGCGCTGGCATTTAGTTGCGTGTTTATACTACTTTTATATTTCATAACTCTCCTTTTTGTCGATATTTTAATGCAATGTTGCGTGCTTGTAATCATGGTTATGTAAGCTATCGTCACGCAGTAATCAGGATTGTGCAAGTAATATCGTATGTTGATTTATATATGTTATTGACTATATTTTGCGTTTTATACGTAGTTATATATTATATTATTATGATATCAGTATTGAAATATGTCAGCTTTCCGATTTGATAGGTATTATTTCTAATTTTTGAATTTTTTGTCATAAAGGACTTGATAACTTTTCTATCCGTGAGAGAATGTATAAGGTAGGAGGGCGAGAGTGACTAATGAATTATTGAATAAAATCATGCGTCTTGAGCGTGAAGAGCAACGCCGTAGGAGTATAAACAATCTAATGCATTACAATACTGGCGAGGTTGTGCATGAAAAGCAACTAGCGTTTCACAAATCCCTTAAGCGTAATCGCTGGGTGTTTGGCGGTAACCGAAGTGGCAAGACGGAGTGCGGTGCGGTGGAAGTAGTGTGGTGGGCGAGAGGTAATCACCCTTACAGAGAGAATAGGAAAAATACCACTGGCTGGGTTGTTTCCTTGTCTTACGAGGTGCAACGTGATGTCGCTCAAGCGAAGATATTGCATTATCTAAACCCCGAGTGGATCGAGGATATCGTCATGCAACAGGGGCGAAAAGGCTCTCCCGAATACGGAATTATCGACCACATTATCATAAAGAATGTTTTCGGTGGTCTTAGCAAGATAGGATTTAAGAGCTGTGATCAAGGCAGAGAAAAGTTCCAAGGTGCGTCGCTTGATTATGTTTGGTTTGATGAAGAACCGCCCTTTGACATATACGAGGAGTGTCGCATGAGAGTGCTAGACAGGACTGGTGATGTATGGGGGACGATGACCCCGCTGAAGGGTCTTACGTGGGTGTATGATGAGATATATCTCAACAAATGTAGCAATAGTGAGGTGTGGCATATCCATATTGAGTGGGCGGACAATCCCTACTTGAATAAGTCGGAAGTCGAGCTTTTATCGGCTACAATGAGCGGAGATAGTGTTGATGCTAGGCGGTTTGGTAGGTTTCAGTGTGATGTGGGGCTTGTGTATCCTGAGTTCGATGTGAATGTGCATGTGGTAGAGCCTTTCGCAATACCTTTAGAGTGGCAAGACAATATCAGCATTGACCCTGGACTTAATAATCCGCTTGCGTGTTTGTTTTTTGCAGTCGATTATGACGGGAATATTTACGTAGTCGGCGAGCATTACGAGGCGGGTCGAGATATCGACTATCATGCAGCGAAGATATTTGAGCTAGCGACACAGTTGAACTGGCACCGCGATAGTAGGGGTAGGCTTTCAGCGATAATTGATAGCGCGGCGTCGCAACATACGCTTGCGTCATCGAAGAGCGTGGCAGAGCTTTTTTATGATAAGGGGCTAGTGGTGAATACTAATGTAGTAAAAGATATGTTCAGCGGTATTGCGAGAATGAAAGAGTATTTAAAGGCTAGACCGCAAAGGGTATTTATCTTTCAAAATTGTAGCAACCTTATCAGAGAGCTTAAGTCGTACTGGTGGTCAAAGGGTGATAATCCGCGTAAAGTCGATGATCATGCACTAGACGCAATGCGGTATTATGTGATGACCAAGCCATGTCTTTTCGATAGTAAGATAAAGGAAATAAGCGAGATAGAAAAGGATAAAACGAGGCTTATGCGTAAGCTAAGGTCAAGGTAGTATCGGTAGCGTGAATTAGTAACAAATCGGAACTGGATATGTTATCAAAGCATGAGAATAATGATAATATGTGCTGATAACAAAATGAGTATTGATGATAAATACAAGTAGCAAACGCTATAAATATAGATTAAAAGATAGGAGGCGAATGCTTACAGATGGGGACTAAAAAAGTGAAGACAAGCGAGAAAGGCAAGTCGAGCCGTGATATGGTACTAGCTACGTTATACAAAAAAGGCGTCGGCTACACTTCCGAAGAGGTGGTGGAAGAGTATGCGAGCGAGGAGAAGGGTGGCGAGTTATTGAAAAGAAAAATAACTAAGAAAAACATACCGCCTGATGTATCCGCACTCAAGACTTACCTTGAGTATACAAGGACAAATAGTGAGTATGATAACATGTCAGACATGCAACTTCAGCATGAGAAAATGCGACTATTAAAACTGCTTAAAGCAGAGGAGGATAAATTATGAAACTAGAGAAAGTAGGTAATAAAGTCAGGTGCGATATCGGGCTATGTAGAAATGACGCGACACATGTGCTAACTGGCGAAGGCGTCATGCCAAGACGTAGGGTGTATATGTGTAGTGAGTGCATGAGCAATATCTATAACGTGATAGGCTGTGAGATAGTGCCTAAAAGTCCTATAAATGTGATAAGTAGAGCGGAGAAACGTCGAGGAGAAGTGTTATGAATCGAGAAGATTATGTAGAGGATATTGTATCAAATCTTCTACACGAATTCGGCGAATTATCGGAGGCAAGGCGACCTATAGAGTCGCAGTGGCGACTTAACATGAATTTCATGAAAGGTAACCAATATTGCGAGATAAGTCCGCTTGGAGAGGTGGAGGATTACGGTAAGCAGTATTTTTGGCAAGAGCGAGAGGTGTATAATCATATCGCACCGCTTATAGAAACTAGGCTTGCGAAGCTAGGTAGGGTTAAGGCGTCGGTTAGTGTGAGACCTTACAGCTCGGACGAGGCGGATATCAATATCGCAAAGCTGTCTACTGGCGTACTGAAAACTATCCACGAAGAGAACAATATCGGCGAGATAATAAACTCAAGTAATATGTGGTCGGAGGTGTGCGGTAGTGTATTCTATAAAGTAGTCTGGGACGAGGAAAAGGGCGTGACTATCGGTCAAAACAAGAAGAAAAAGACTATAAAGGAAGGCGATATCAGTGTCATCACTTGTCCGCCTCACGAGATATTCCCTGATAAACTCACCGCTAGCAGTATCGAAGAATGCAAGTTCATCATACATGCGAAAGTGTATTCTGTAGAAGAGGTCAAAGACATGTTCGGGGTGGACGTGGACGGGCATACTTATGATGTATTTTCTGTTGATAATGTCATCAGTGGTGGCGGGCTTGGCTATAGTGCTAGCTCGGGGCGTATGTCTCAGGTCAGTCGCGATAACTCAGTGCTAGTGCTAGAGAAGTTTGAGCGACCTACTAATGAATTTCCGCATGGTAGACATATCCTTGTCGCTGGTGATAAACTGATCAGCGTCGGCGATCTACCGTACATAACAGAAAAAGACGGCGGTTATGGCTTGCCTTTTGCTAGAAGAGTTGCACTTGATGATATTTCAAACTTTTATGGTCAGAGCGTTATCGAGAGGATTATCCCGCTACAGCGTGCTTATAACGGTGTGAAGAATAAAAAACACGAGTTCATGAACCGCATTGCGATGGGTGTGCTTGCTGTCGAGGACGGCTCGGTCGATACGGACAATCTTGAAGAAGAAGGCTTGTCGCCCGGTAAAGTGCTTATCTATAGGCAAGGCTGTGCCCCTCCGCGTATGCTGAATATGGGTTCTGTGCCAAATGATTTTCATCAAGAAGAGATGAGGCTTGAGTCGGAGTTTGTCAGGATATCGGGCGTGTCAGAGTTCATGCGTAACTCGTCATTGCCTCAAAACGTGACGAGCGGTGTCGCTATCAGTATGATCCAAGAGCAAGACGATACAAGGCTTTCTATGACAGCGGAGTCTATACGAAGTGCGGTCAAGAGAGTGGGTCAGCTGATACTAAGGCTATATAAACAATTCGCAACAAATAGCAGGCTAAAGCGTGTGGCGGGTGATAATGGCGAGGTGCAAGTATTGTACTTTAAAGGCTCGGACTTGACGTCTGATGATCTTGTATTCGATACGGATAATGAGCTTAATGAAACTCCTGCAAACCGTCGTAACATGGTGTATGAGCTTATCAGAATGGGTATGTTCCGTGATGAAAGTGGTGCTATGGACGACAGGACAAGGGTCAAGCTATTGGATATGCTAGGCTTTGGTAACTGGGAGAGTGCGAGAGATATTGACGAGTGTCATATGCGTCGTAGTGAGCGTGAGAACTTAGACATGAAAGAGATGGATATCATGCCGATTGAGTATGATAATCATGAGCTACATATTGCAGAGCATACAAAGGCTATTATCAATGAGAAGTCGGATAATAATTATATATTGAGACTAGACGGGCATATCAAAGCACATCAAATGATGGCGTTCCATACTGATGATACCGCTGAGGTTGCAAGTATTAGTGAAGGCGATATGCAAGCTAGATAAGGTATCCATACATTACATTATGATAAAGAAAGAATTATTAAGTAATAACAATGCAAAAATATTAGACATCACCATGGCTGATAATAAAAACAGCCATTATATATATACGGAGGTTACAAATGCAAGAAAATAACCAAGAGCAAGTAGAAGTACTATCACCATGCCCAGCAATACCGCCACAGCTCGACTTGTGCGATAACTGTAGCGAGATTGCGATAAAGGCGGATAATGACGGCACTACTACCTCATATGGAAAATTCAAATCAGCAGACAGTTTGTATCAGGCATACAAACAGTTGGAGAAAGAGTTCACGAAAAAGAGCCAAACGCTTAGGACGTACCTAAATTCGTCGATGAGTGTCGACGAGACATTGAATGGCATGATTACTGCGAACCCTGATCTTTCCAGCTACGCAGATGAGCTACGCGAAGCGATATCTTCAGGCACCAACTCTAGCGTGAAGCTAGCAGAGTGCTTGAGAGGTAAAGTCACCGAGCCTTGCCATATTATAAAGAGCGAACAATTCCTAGATGATTACGTGTACAGCAATGCTGATATAAGGGGCAAGATTATTGCCGAGTATCTAGACGGTTTGCAAGACAGGCGGTCGCCGATGACTATAAAAGGTCGTGGGAATGCCTATGTATCGCCAGCATACAGACCGCACTCGCTGAAAGAGGCGAATGCTCTGGCAACTAAATATATAGAGAATAGGAGAATATAAATGGTAAATTTACAAACTGCTGATAAGGCATTAAAGAGCGTCTATTTGGGCGTGGTATCCGAGCAATTAAACACTTCTGCAAACCCGTTACTTACGAAGATCGAACAGACTTCTTCGGATGTGTGGGGTAAAGAGATCATCAAGCTAGTGACTTACGGTATCAATGGTGGTATCGGTGCGGGCGATGAGAGCGGTGCATTACCAATGGCGGCGGGTAATAATTACGCGCAGTTCAAGCTAGAGCTGAAGAACTTATACGGTAGTATCGAGATCAGTGACAAGGCTGTGCGTGCGTCTCAAAATAATGTAGGTTCATTCGTAAATCTACTTAACGCTGAGATGGAAGGATTACTAAAAGCGTCAAGGTATAACCTAGGTAGAATGCTTTACGGTGACGGCACTGGCACTCTTACTACTATCGCAAAAGCTATCACGACTGCTACTAATGCATTTACTGTACTTAGCACGAAAGGTCTTGCTATCGGTATGGTGATAGATATCATCGCGGCGGACGGGACTAAGAAAGCGACTAGAGCAAGGATACTTGATATCAATGTCGCAACAAAGACTGTTAAGATAGATACGCAGGTGACTGGCGTGCTTACTACTGATAAGATCACCGTTCAGAACTCTAATGGTTATGAGCTTACTGGTCTAGGAGCTATATTCGGCACTGGCGATCTTTACGGCTTGAAACGTGCGGATAATTCATGGTTAAATCCGTATTCAAATAACGTTGCTGGTAAGCTAACAATGAGTGCTATGCAAGAGTGTATCGACCATGTCGACGAGGTGAGCGGTAGCGAAGTAGACTTCATCACTTGCTCGTACGACGTGAAAAAAGCGTATATTAATAACCTTGCTGATAACAGAATGAATATCGACTACATGACTCTTGACGGCGGTTTCAAGGCACTTAGCTATAACGGAATTCCAGTGATGAGTGATAAGTTTATCGCTGATGGAGAGATGTATTTACTTAATTCGAAAGACTTTAAAATGCACCAGTTATGCGACTGGAGATGGCTTGAGGGCGAGGGTGGTAATGTTATCAAACAAAAACACGGCACTCCGACTTACACTGCTACTCTTGTTAAATACGCTGATATCGTTTGTGATAGACCTTGCGGTCAGGCAAAATTAACTGGCATTACAGGCTAATTATGAATAAAGGATTAGTGCTGATTACGGGGAGTGTGCATGATGTGCCAGAGCGGATTTCCGCTCTGGATAATAGGTATCAGGTATACTATAATACAAGAAAATCAAGATATGAAATACATGCTAAGGGGCGATGTCCCTCTCTTCAGCTTGTGCTTCCTTTCTCTCAGCTAGACGCGAGGTCGGTGGATTATGTTAGCATGACGAGAGTGGATAGACAGCTAGAGCGTATGTTGAGTATGGACGAGAAAAATGCGAGTATTATGGCGAGCCGTAATCGTGCTATTCTCGATAAGATGGAGTATAAGACTAGAAGTCTTATGCGGTATGTAACTGGCGGGGGTGATGAAATCCCCGCCTATGAGGAGATGTAATATGCGAGTGGATAGTATAGTAAAACAAGTATTAGTACGACTAGGCATTGACGCAAGATATAACCTCAGTCTTTTGCCTACGGACGACGAATTAATCATCACTATCGTCAGATGTCTTAACCTTGTCGTGAGCGAGCTTGCGAGTGATTATGTGGAAGTGAGGTGCATTGATAAGGTATGTGCGGTCAATAAAATGATCAGTTACGATCTTTTTTCAGAGCGTCTTATCAACGTTAAAAAGGTGAGTGACTCTAGCGGTGATAGTATAAAATTCCGCTTATATCCGAGCTTTCTCATGGTAGAGGGCGATGGCGATGTGACTATCGAATATTGCTATTTGCCACTGGCGGTCGAGCTAGATGACGAGATAAAACTCTCGCCACGCATTACTGAGCTACTTATAATAAACGGCGTGCTTGGTGAGTATTGTATGATAAATGGTAGGTACGAGGACAGTATGCTTTATGATAAAAGATACAGAGAGATGATAAAACTTGCGGTCATGCCAACTAGAGAAATTAAGCTGAAGCGTGGGAGTTGGTGAGCATGAGTAAGAAGATTAACTATATAAGACCGCCGAAGACAATGCGTAATTTGCTGTCCGATTTCGGTGGGGTCAGTGAGGACTTTTATTCTACTTCAGTGCCTGTGCATTTTGCGATCATGCAAGAAAATCTAGCCGAGAAAAACGGCGTGCTTGTACAGTCACTAAGGGTGAAAAAGGTAGACGGGCTTGAGTGCATTGCGGATAAAGGTGCTCTCAAGCTATTCGCGAGCCACTATAATAAAGGCGAAGAGAACTTGCCTCCGACACTTATTCTAGGTACAAGTAGCAAGGTGTGGGTGGTGAAAAATGACGGTGCAAGCTATAGTGCGGTGAGTCATGAGCATGTGATTTTGCATGATAGCTATATGGAGTTCGAGCTGGACGGTGTGAGTAATACTATCATGGCGGACTCGCTAGGAAATCTAGTAAGCTACGACGGTATTGCCTTTACCACTCATGCAGTAGGGCATAATTTTGCAATATTGTGCAATCATAATATGCGTGCTTTTGCGTGTTGTCAAGGTGAGAATACATTGCATTTTAGTGATGACTTCAATCCGTATAACTGGCAGACTAGTATTGACGCTGGTGGGTATATAAATCTACCTGCGGAGAATGGTGCTATCACTGATATCGTCAGTGTAAATCAGTCACTTATAGTGGTGCAAGAACGCGGTATATCAAAGGTAACTGCCTTTACCGATCAGTCGGAGTTTACTGTCAAAAATATCAATATCGAAAATGATATTATAGGCGGTAGCGTGGTCAGTGCAGTGGATAGAGTAGTGTATTGTTCTAGTATGGGGCTAGGTCTATTTGACGGTTATGAGAGTAGGATATATTGTCGCGAGTTGTCTAGTAAGCTGAGCGGCAAGACGATATCAGGCACTTACCTAGACGGTAAGTGTTACTATAATATATACGATAATAGTCCTGCTAAAATGTCTGTAGAGATACTAGTTGTGGACGTGTCTACTATGAAATATCATTACATTTCACACGAGAGTGGAGATAAAATAGTAGGTGTTCGAAGCGGTGGAGATAAGTGCGTTTTGACCTATTACGGTAGTGATGATTATCTGGATTTAGCGGATAATAGACTCTGTATACTTGCTGATGATACCGCACCTAGCAGTATGATTTGGCGAAGTGGTGAGATTGATTTTGGTAAGTCAGGCGTATATAAAGTCATCAAAAATATCGTTTTCGGAGGAGAAAGCAAAATAGCATTTCGCATTATATGCGATGGTGATGGGTATTCTTATACGGTCGGAGAGGAGCGTCGAGTACTGATAAACTTAAAAGGAAAAGAGTTTCAGTTCGAGCTAAAACCGCAAGGGCACAAGATAAAAGTGCCATCACCGATTATCGAGTATCAAGTGTTAGATAATATATAAAATATAATTATTATCTCACTTTTGCTATGCGTGCAAGACTAGGTAAAAGTGCAAATAAAACATCATGGATACGGCGTAGATAGTGATAATAATCAGTGCAAGCGTAGGGTGTTTTTCGGTAAGGAGTGTTATGAGTGAGTTAAGCAAAGTAAAATATAAGCTAGAGGATATAGACGAAGAAATGCTACTTTTAAGTAGTAGCATAACTCAGTCTAGGAGTATAGAGAGGCGATCGGCAGTGTCTGGCGGTATTGATATAATAACTGGATTTTGTGTCACAAGCGGAGTGTTAAGATACGAGATAACAGTGCTTAGTGGTACTGATGTGACGTGCGTGCTGAAGCTAAATGGCGATATAATAGTCCCGACATGCGATATGCTAGCAAGTGGTGTCGTGCAGGTAAAAAGTAAAAAAATGAATAATATTGAGCTTGTTATCACCGGTACAGGACTTAGCATGGCAAGGCTGAAACTGTCTGGTGTCGGGCTAAAATTAATATAGGAGGTATAGAGAATGGGTGTATTTGACAGTGTAGGAAAATGGTTTGAAGGTGAGAGCAAAAGCGTGCAAAAAGCTACTAGTAACGATGATAATTCGGCTAGTATTAATCAGGAACTTGAAGCACTTGCGGAAGAAGAACGCAAGAGGCTTGAGAAAGAAAAACAAGACTATATAGACATGTTTAAGCCTGATGATAAGGATTTCGTGTACAAGGAATATGAGGGACTTAGCGACGAAGAGATAGAAAGACTTGCAAAAGAAGAGTATGAATCTTACTATAACGATGGTAAATCTACTATAGAATCTGAGTATAGTGAGGATATAAATGATGCTGATGAGGATATAGAAAATGCAGAAAATAAGTCGGATAAAGATAGCGAAATCGTGAGTGAAAACCTAGAGGACGACGTGATTGATTTTCGAGATAGTGCGTACGTAAAAGGCATACTAGATTCGTCAATAGTTGGTAGTAAAAATACTGAGCTAGACGGTTTAGCATCAGAGGAGCTTGATAAAATAATCGCAGGTTTAGAGCATGAGATAAAGCTCGCAAATGACCTTAAAGCAGAGGCTGAAAAAGAAAAGCTAGAGAGTGGTAAAAAACTTGAAAGCAGTTATAATGGCAAAGTAGATGGCAATATCAAAAGTCAAACTAGCGATAGAGAGAAAGAGAAAGAAAAGGTAGAAAAGTATAATAAAGCTACAACCAAAGAGCAAGAGGAATTCGAAAAATACAAGCTAGACATAGCTGATCAAAAAGGAAAAGACTACGACACTCAACTACAAGCGGAGCTTAAAAAAGAGGCAAGGTACGGCTATAGTGGCGATAGGGCAACGCATTATAATAAGCGTGTTGAGTCAGCAAAAGCATACTATGATAAATTCGATAAAGACGAGGTGTTAGACATGATAAAAAGTAATCCAGCACTATCAGAATTATTAGGTTATGAGTATAATAAATTTGTAAGAAGCTACCGCAATGCCTAATGAATTTATCGCAATAATTGCGAAAAGTGGGATATTTGCTATCATGTTTGTATGCTTACTTTTCTATATACTTTCAGATAGTAAAAAGCGAGAAAACAAGTATCAAGAATTGATAACAAAGCTAGCTGATGAGCTAGTAATAGTCAAAGAAATCGACGAAGAAGTTAAGCAAATCAATAGCAAATTAGTATTGCCAATAAGGCTATATAAGGAGCGAGTATGAAAGAAAAATTTAAGAATTACGGGCTGTGGATGAGCGTAGCAAGTTGCATTATTATGCTACTTCAAGCGTGCGGTCTTAGGATAGATGTACCGTATGTAAATGAGATAATATCAGCAGTACTTGGCGTATTAGTAGTGCTAGGTATTATCAGTAATCCCAGCGATGGAGTCGGGTATATTGATAAAGATTAATCAAGTAAGAACGAACCTATAGTTGTATGATTAATAATCCATAATATCAGTAAAAGACAGCCGTAATATGGCTGTCTTTTTTGATTATAATTATTATAAAAAATTCATATTTTGTAATGCGTATAATGACGCATTATATATGTTATTATTATCTTTTTTGGATCAGTATTTTGCTGTGTTATTCGGAGAGTTTACTCGCATGTTTTTCGCAGTAATTATCACGTCTACTATCTTTTTTGGAGTAGCATAGTCATAGTTGGACTCAGGACATTCACTATCTATCACACATGCAATGTTATGAAGTAGACTTGTTGCGTCTAAATCATTTTGATCCATAACTAAATATCCAGAGTCAGTCGCGTTGATTTTTTGGTCGCCTCTTGAACAACTATCGGGTAGCGGTATCAATATAGCTCTTTTGCCGAGAGCTTTTAGCTCAGCTATAGCACCAGCACCAGCACGCGATATTACTAAGTCAGCTACTGCATAATAATCTTCTATATTGCTAGCATATTCTAGAGGATAATAGCCTTCAGTTTTTATGTGGGATATCTTGCCTTTGCCAGTTAAATGTATGATATTATACTTCGCTGTCAGCTCACTAATCCCATTCATTATTACATCATTTATACTACTTGCACCTAGACTTCCGCCTATGATTAATATGTTTTGAAAGTTTATTCTAAGCTGGTGTTCTATCATCACTTTTCTTGCATTTCCATTCAGGATTTTAGCTCTAAGTGGATTAGCAATTTGCACGTATTTTTCGCTTTTATTTGCATGCGTATTCGGCATAATAACGCGTTTGGCGGTATACGATGCTAGTTTATTCGCTACACCTAACGTATTATCCGACTCGTGAACTACTACTGGTATGCCTAATAATTGTGCGGCGATAGTAGTGGGAAGTGATACATATCCGCCTTTAGAAAAGACTACGTCGGGGGATAGTTTTTTAAGTAATAATCTAGCATCATATATTGCCTTTGGTAGTACGAATGGTATAGCGAGATTTTTCAAGATACTACCGCGAGTTAGCTTGATAGCTTTTGTATGGAAAAACTCAAGATTATTTTCTTTTGCGATGCTTTGCTCGAGACTGTCATTCTCACCAAAATAATATATCTTATCAAAGTGTTTTTTCAGCTCTGGAAGTAGTGCGATACTAGGAAGTATGTGTCCACAACTGCCTCCGCCTGTCAATACGATTTTTTGCATAATTTTTCCTCCGTTATAACTAGTATAGTAGCTCTTTGCACAATTATGCTTAAATCGTTCATATTTTTAAATAGGCATTGTGTTTTGTGCAAATATAGTGTAGAATATATATAGTAATAGATTTAAGAGAGTAAGTAGTTTTTGCTTGCTGATTATGGTTTTATGTTTATAAATTATCTATATTATAGTGATGTTTTTATATCGGATATTAGATAGTTTTTGTAAGTGAAACTTAGTGCACTTTTATCGAAAAAATTAAGAATACTGTAAGGGGTATAAAAGTATGAAAATTGAGAAATTTACTGGTAGCAATAAAAGAGTTTTTAACACCGTGAATTGGACTGAGGTGAGTGAGCCAAAAGGCATCATTCAGATCATACACGGCATGGCGGAGCATGTGGAGAGATATGACGAGTTTGCTAGGTTTTTGAATAGCAATGGATATCTTGTAGTCGGCAGTGATCTAAGAGGTCACGGAAACACCGCTCTTGAGAATAATAGTGTAGGTGTGTGCGAGACTGGTAATCCATTTTTTGATAACATGTCAGATCAGATAATGCTTACAAAACATCTAAAAGAAAAGTACAATCTACCGCTTATGATATTTGGTCATAGCTATGGATCATTCATCACTCAAGCATACATTCAAAATGCTAGTGATTTGCTAGCAGGTATAGTCCTTTGCGGTTCTGCTAAGCAAGACGGTATCTTGATAAAATCTGGCAAGATGGTAGCAGGTATGCAATCAAAACTTTTCAATAAAGATAAGCCTGCGAAGATGATTACTAATATGGCTTTCAAGCCGTATGACGCTATGTTTAAAGAGGATAAGTTTGTCAACTGTTGGCTATCAAGTGAAAAAGCCGAGTGCGATAGATACAATGCAGATCCACTTTGTGGCATGGTGATGTCGATAGATTTCTTTAAGACAATGAGTGGTGCTTTTACAAAATTATATAAAGCTGAAAACTTGAATAAAATCAAACGCGACTTGCCTATATTTATCATCAGTGGTGAATGTGATCCTGTAGGCGGGTCTGGTAAGGCGACTACAAATCTTTATAATTGTTATAGATCGAATGGTCTTAATGACGTGAGTATAAAGCTATATCCAAAGGCAAGGCATGAGATACTAAATGACGTAGTTCGTGACCAAGTAATGGCGGACGTATTAGAGTATGCTGATAGGCTTTTTGTGAAATGAAGTAATATTCATCGGTATTGATCATCATCATGAATTATTGATTTAGCAATATTTATGAGCGTGCGAAATGATAAAAAAATACTATATAAATCGGAAGATAATATAGTAAAAATATCAGTAAAAATATAGTGATAAACAAATAAGCATAGCCCTGCGGTTGTGCTTATTTTTATTTGCAATAGCGAGCGTTTGACTTGTGCATTATCTAGGTATTTAAAATCGGTATTACCTATATGCTAAAATAAGATAAATCATGATAAAAATCGACACAATGCACGGCGATAGCTGATATAAGAGGTAGGATATGTATAAAATATTTTGTTATAATATTATAATAGGGGTTTATTTTTATGTATTTGTGTGCTATAATAATAGAAGTGATTTGTCGTCATGATGACGACGCAGAAGGAGATATTAATGGCTGGAGTTAAAAGTAGCGAATATACATCTAAGAGTATTGATGTCCTAGAAGGGTTAGAGGCTGTGCGTGTGCGTCCTGGTATGTACATAGGCGATACTTCGGCTAAGGGATTGCATCATATACTATGGGAGATAGTCGACAATAGTATCGACGAGGTAGCGAATGGTCATGGTAATAAAATAGATATTGTTATACATAGTGATGATAGTGTATCCGTTACCGATAATGGCAGAGGTATCCCCGTAGACATACACGAGAAATTGAAAGTGCCAGCGGTAGAGCTTGTATTTACTAAGCTACATTCTGGAGCTAAATTTGGTGGCGATGAGTCTTATAATTATTCTGGCGGACTACATGGCGTAGGCTCGGCTGTTACTAACGCATTATCTAGGTGGCTTGATGTCACCGTGTATAGAGGCGGTCACTCGCATACTATGAAGTTTCATTCGCCAGAGGTGGCGGGCAAGGTGCGAAGTGGTATCAAAAAATCAAATCTAACTGTAATCGACTGTGCTAAAAATAAGCGTGGTACAAAAGTTGATTTCATGCCTGATGATAGAGTATTCGGCAGGAATAGACTTAGTTTCGATACTATCAATAAACGTATAAGAGAGCTTGCTTTCTTAAATAATACTCTTACTATTTCGCTTACTGATGAGCGTATGGATATGGATTTATTTGGAGTGAAGACAGCGTCATATAACTTTAAAGGCGGACTTGTCGACTTCGTTCTGTATCAGAATGATAGCAAGAAGTCTGTGTATGAAGAGCCGATATATTTTGAAGGCAAGATAGACAAGCTAGCGGTAAAGATCGCAATGCAACACACGGACAGCAGTGAGTCAATAAGTAGCTTTGTAAACAATATCCCGACTAGCGAAGGCGGAGTGCATGAGATGAGCATGAAGCTAGGTATATCGAGAGCAATGAATGACTTTGCAAAAGCTAACGGTTTGCTTAAAGAGAAAGATGTGCTTACTGGAGATGATTTCAGAGACGGGCTTACGGTGGTGATGTTGCTAAACATGATCGACCCTGAATTTGAAGGTCAGACTAAGGCGAAGCTAAGCAATGCGTGGATTAAAAAGCCAGTCGAAGAGATGGTATATAACGGCATGTCCGACTCGCTTAAGAAACTATCTAAGCCAGTGCTTGTAAGTATTTATAACAAGGCATTGCTCGCAAAGAAAGAGCGTGAAAGACTGCAAGATAGTAAGGATGTAAATAAGCAACTTCGAGAGATTTCGAACAATAAACTTATCGGAAAGTTATCGCCTTGCATAGGTAAGAACGCTAGCCGAAACGAGATATTTATAGTCGAGGGTGACTCGGCGGGCGGATCGGCAAAGAGCGGAAGGGATAGGAATTTTCAAGCGATTCTACCGCTGAAAGGCAAGCCTTTGAATGTAGAGAAAGCCAAGCTAGACAGAGCATTGGATAACGAAGAGATACGTACTATAATAAGTGCATTAGGTACGGGCGTGCATAAGAAGTTTAATATCGACAGCTTGAAGTATAACAAAGTAATCATACTAGCCGATGCCGATCAGGACGGAGCACACATTCGCGCGATACTATTGACATTCTTCTACAGATACATGCGTGAGCTGATCACGGAAGGACATGTTTATATCGGTATGCCACCGCTTTACAAGGTGGAGAATAAAGGCAAAATCCATTACGTTTACGACGACATCAAGCTAGAAGAGTTGCTAGAAGACATGAGCGGAAAGAAGACTCTTCAGCGTTACAAAGGACTAGGCGAGATGAATCCAGAGCAATTGTGGGAGACTACTCTAAACCCTGAGAATAGGGCATTAGTCAAGGTGGTCGTGGGCGACAATGTCGATGCGGACAAGCTAATCACAACGCTTATGGGCGACAATGCGAATGCAAGAAAAGAGTATATCAACACTTATGCGAACTTTAATAAGACGGATAATTTTGATGAGATAGGAGGATAGTGCTGTGGCAGGTAAGGAAAAGTTAATTATAGAAAATATCTTAGAGAGCGATATCTCCGAGGTATTACACAAATCCATGATGCCGTACTCGGAGTATGTTATATTAGATAGAGCATTGCCGAGAGTTGAGGACGGACTGAAGCCCGTACAACGTAGGATATTATTTACAATGTTTGAGCTAGGCGTATCGCCTGACAAGCCACATAAAAAGAGTGCGAGAATAGTCGGTGATTGCTTAGGAAAATACCACCCGCATGGCGATAGTTCTGTGTACGGTGCGACCGTGAGAATGGCACAAAACTTCAATATGAGTGCGAAGTTAGTGGACGGTCATGGTAACTTTGGTAGTGTCGACGGCGACCCTGCTGCGGCTATGAGGTATACAGAAGTCAGGCTACAACCGCTTGCTATGGAAATGCTACGCGACATTGACAAAGACACCGTTGATTGGGGTCTAAACTTCGATGACACGATGAAAGAGCCGAGGACATTACCTGGAAGATATCCAAACCTTCTAGTAAATGGAGCATCGGGAATAGCAGTCGGACTAGCGACGAATATACCACCGCATAACATCACCGAAGTAATCGACGGCGTGTGTGCATACATTGACAATCCCGACATCAGTCTTGACGGAATGATGGAGTATATAAAAGCCCCCGACTTCCCTACTGGCGGACAGCTAATAGTGGGCGAGGACTTAAAGAAAGCGTACGAAACGGGCAAAGGCAAAGTAGCGGTAAGATGCAAAGCGGATATAGAAAAGGATGGAGATAAGTATACTATCGTCGTAACAGAGCTACCGTACCAAGTAAACAAAGCGGTGCTTGTGGAGAATATCGACAGATTACGCGAGACAAAGAAAGAGATATTTGGCAACATCAGCGAAATCATCGACGCGTCGGACAGACAAGGCATGAGGATAATTATCAAGATCCGAAATGGAGCAAATCCTGTGCGAATACTTGACGCACTATACAAGCATACGTCATTGCAACAAAACTTCAATATAAACATAGTAGCGATAGCGGAAGGCAAGCCACAGCAATTAGGCTTACTTGACTTAGTAAGGCACTATGTAGTGTATCAAAAGAGCGTTATCTACAGACGTTGTCAGTACGAGCTAGCACTTGCAAAAGCGAGGGAGCATATACTTCAAGGCTTGATTATCGCGATAGATAATATCGACGAAGTGATCAAGATAATACGATCGTCTGCGTCGATTTCGGAGAGTAAGACAAAGCTAAGAGAAAGATTTAGCATATCAGAAAAGCAAGCACATGCGATAGTTGAGCTAAAGCTAGGCAGACTTACAAAGCTAGATGTGAATAATTTAAGGCTGGAAATAGCTGAGCTTATCGCGATTATTGAGCATTTGACTGCTATCGTCAAGAGTCCTAAAAAGCAGTATAGTCTAGTTAGAAAAGAGCTATTAGAGATACGCAAACAGTACAAGACTGAGCGTCGTTCTAAGATATTTATAGATGGAGTGGAGCAAAAAATCCGTATTCTTGATATAAATGAAGTGGACGAAAGGAGCGGTGTTGCATTGCTAGTTAATTCTGGTTGCGTTAAGTTCTTGTCGGCTAAGGCTTACAACATGGCAAACAAATCAGTAGAAAACTGTGGCGCTACAGAGATAGTGAAGAAGGCTTTTGCGTGTGATAACAAATCACCGATATATGTATTTACAAATAAAGGAAACGTGTCGACATTCGCTGTTGACAGCTTGACGGACGATAAATGGCGTAGTAAAGGCACAAAGATTAGTAAATTAATCCCTGAGCTTGCGAGTGATGAGTACGTCGTATCTATGTATAAAGAAAGTGAGCTGAATGATAATAGTATCCTTACTATGACCAAAAACGGTATGCTAAAAGTGACTACGGGCGCTGATCTAAAAGTAGGAAAGAGGATATATCAGGGTATCACTTTAAAAGGCGATGATGAAGTATTGTCATGCGAGATATTAGACGCAAACAAGAGTATTCTGATGGTCAGCGGTGACGGTATCGCACTTAATATGGAGTCAGATATACCAGTCCAAGGCAGAAAAGCAAGTGGTGTGATCGGCATGTCGCTTAGAGACGGTGATAGTGTAGTATTTGCGGGTCAAATCGACGACGAAGGCGAGATAATCATCATCACTGATAAGTGTTATGCAAAGCGAGTTATCGCAGGGCTAGTTAAAGTATCACCGAGGAATAGAAAGGGTAATAAGATACAAGACTTCAATGCGAAGAACGGGTCAAAAGTAGTATTTGCAGGACACGTTAAAAACCCTTATGACCTAGCAATAGTCGGTGAGAATAGCGTCGTAATAAGCGTAAATAGCGATGATCTTAATATCGAAAACATGAACTCACGCGGTAAGCCGATGAAGAATATCGTCGGAGAGATATCAGGAGTTAAAGCACATAATCTTATAGATATTACAGCGGTAAAGTCATAAATATCAGTGAGGTAATGTGGTAAAAAATAACTGTGAAAGGTTGATTTTTGCGACTGCAATGTGGTAAAAAATGAGCGGTAAAGTCATAAATATCAGTGTTGTGATGTAATAAACAATAACGGCAAACAGTTGATTATCGTGACGGAAATGTGGTAAAATACAAGCATTAATATAACATAATAGAATGAAGTAAAATAATAAGTTTATGCTTTTTAGCACATAAATCATGCTTTAAAGTAATATAAAACGAATATTTACCGATAATAAAATCCCCTAGTACGATTTAGTTCGTACTAGGGGATTGTTTTTATATTATCAGTAAGTTCATGGTGCTATATTGATCAGTTACTGCTGTTCAGTAAACTCTATTGACTGCTTTTTTGCACGACTTTTCTTAAGCATTAGTAATAGTATCAAGATAAGAGTAAATGCTACTAGGCACGCACTACTCACGCTGATTGCGATGATTTGGCTAGGAGTAAGTCCCGACTCTTGTAAGTTCGCTGTCAGGATATATCCTTCCTTTTCATTGTAGTATACTTTTGTGAATGTAGAATTGCTGTCAAACTTGCCTATTACTTGTATGTCGATACCGTCATCAATGTCTGCAAACACCACCGCCGATTCTAGGTTAGGGGTAGTATACATCTTGATTTTCTCGCCGATATTTTGTGACTTTGTCTTTACGAATACAGTGCTGTCAGGCGGTGCGGTAGGCGTTACGTTTGCGATATTTACCGACATAACGTATCCGATCTGCACTCCAGCGTCAGTAGTTATTTCTATCTTTGTCCAGTCCCAAACTCCATCACCAGCTACTTTTGATAACGCCTTTATCGGCTGTAGTGCTGATATCTCTGTGATGATAGCGTTAGTAGTGTTTTCGGTGTGTGTGTAAGGGTATCTGTATACGTTAGTTTTATTGAATGCCGACATTGTGACGCCCTTTAAGTCAATATTATCTACAGGTGCGGTAAGGTCAGTTTTTAGGATATATTCGTATAAGTTCTCTTCCTCATAAGTTACATACCAGTACTCATTCGCCTCGCCGTATTCAGTAAGGATAAGTACTTTTTCGCCGAGCGTTAGATCTCTTGATGTATCAGGGATAGTAGGTACGCTAAGTGCAACGGCGTCATCAGTCGATACTGTAGCGACTTTGATCACGTCTAGGTCAGTAGGTGGCTTGTGATCAGTACTTACGATAGATATGCTCGCGATATGCTTGCTTTCTATCTTGTATAGCTTGTGGTTTGTCTTTGATGTGATATACATATCGCCATTATTTATATTGATAGTGGTAGATATCTCTCCGCTCACAGCACTTGTAACGGCTGATATTACGTCCTTTGTATAAGTGCTACTTGCACTGTCAAAAGTATATCTATCTATAGATTGATCGTCCGTCAAATACAAGTTGCCTCTATAATCGAAGTCGTGATGACTACTAGTCTTAGGCGATGTGTAACTTCCTATCAGTGCTCCGCTCTCTAGGTTGTATTTGCATATCTTACTAAGCGGTGCGTTAGGAGTAGTGTAGAGCATGTTTGTACCTAGTGGCACGACGATACTCCTTGCATTAGTGATATTCGCGATCGTATGCAAGATAGTATTATCTGCACTTAGCGTTACGATACTTGATGAAGTAAGTACTGTTAATTTGTCATTATACCTATCTATATCTATTATGTTTGTGACAGCGGGGATAATGCTTATGTTGTGTTTTCCATCCACACTTACTAGCTCATATAACGCCGAGTTTGATACGAAATATATCTTACTATTAGTCTTTGCTACTAGTGTAGGCGAGTGCGTGCCGAGAGGGATAGCAGTTATCTTATCTCCACTATGCACTACTATACGATTATTCTTACTGTCCGCGATGTAGATATCATCTCCATCATACGCAACGTCGGTAGGAGTGTCAAGTCTATCTAACTCAGCACCGCTATCGCCATAATAATCCTTAGGCTCAAGGCTTGTCTTGTCTAGCACGATTAATCTATTTGAAGAAGGTGAGGTAATGATGATATCATTGCCAGAGTTTGTGATACTCTTGGTGTTTTCTAGTATTAGTTTAGATACGATCTTTTTACTAGTTATATTATACGAATTTATCTTTTTATCAGTAGAGTAATATATCACATTATCTGCAATGCTGAAGTCATCGATAGCCATATTAGCATCATAGCTAAATATCTCATCAGTGCCATGTATTGATACGATTTTATTTTCTTTAGCACTGTAAGTTGTGCCATTTGCAGTGTAGATATTTCTAAGGTCATCAGGTTTCATATTGATTTTAGTTTTATTAGAAAACGAAAGAACACTACTGCTAATACTGCATGTATAAAGCTCTGTGGTAGTAGACATTATCATGAAATTTTTACCATCACTTGCTATTCTGCTCGGGCTTACTTGAGTGCTTTCATCGGTAAGAGTAATCTCTTTAAAAGTATTGCTAGTGCTGATGTCCGCGTGTATAAGTTTGTATTCAAGAGGCGAATTTATAAGGATAAGGATGTCATTACCGCAGATCGCAAGAGTGTGTATAGTGTCACCACTAAGCGAATCGGGGATAATATTGCCGAAGTGTTTCACATTGCCATTTATATTCATGTAAAGATCAGTATCGTTGCTGGCGATGATGATGTCGCCATCGCTAGCGGTGCGAGTAGGTTTGACAATGCTCATGTAGTCATCAATTGCTGGAAGTTCAGTCGCGATATCACTAGCTTTAGGAGTGGGTATAGTATCGCTATTGCTCTCAGCCAAAACGGTCGGCAAAGCTAATAGCCCTGTCAACATGACGATAAGTATTAAAATTGTAGTTAAATATTTCTTCATTATTCACCCTCGCATTATATTCTACCTTACATTATACATGATAAAAGAGTAAATGTAAATGTTTTTTTCGCTAAAATCAATAATTGTCTTGCAAGTAATTGGTTTTTATGTTACAATAATAAAGAATAATTAAGTAATAGGAGAGACTATGTCGGATAATCAAATTACAAAATTCAAATTTATAAGCGATAGTTACGTGCCTGAGGGTGATCCACAGCACTTTACTAAGAAAATACAGGACCTTGGTCTTACTCTTCAAACTGCCGAGGCTTTAATCGAGGCAGGGCTTGACGATGTAGGCGATCTTTGCCGTATCCAAATGCGACACCTTTACAGAATAAAAACACTAAGAAAGAAGAATGTATTTGAGGTACTTAGAAAACTTCAGTCAATGCAGTTGGACTTTTTGCGTGTGCCTAAGGCGGAAGTAGTGGAAGGAGAAGAGGGCGATGTTGCGGTGGATAATGCTGTTAAAAAGCCAAATCCAAACGCAAACGGTAATCCAAACGCAAAGGGCGGAAACCAAAAAGCTAACCCTAACGCAAATGGCAATCCAAACGCAAAGGGCGGAAACCAAAAAGCTAATCCTAACGCAAATGGCAATCCAAACGCAAAGGGCGGAAACCAAAAAGCTAACCCTAACGCAAACGGTAATCCAAACGCAAAGGGTGGAAACCAAAAAGCTAATCCTAACGCAAACGGTAATCCAAACGCGAAGGGCGGAAACCAAAAAACTAATCCTAACGCAAACGGTAATCCAAACGCAAAGGGCGGAAACCAAAAAGCTAATTCTAACGCGAATGGTAATCCAAACGCGAAGGGCGGAAACATCAATAATTCTAGCGTAGCAGTCAAGTCATCGGAGAGCAAGTGGGGCAAGCCTAATATAGGTGTTGGCGAGGCGGTTAGTCGCAATCGAAATGGTGGTAATAATACTGACGGTAGGAATAATAGATCTAACGAAGGTGGACGTGAGCGTAGAGAGAAGTTTGATAGCAAGGCTAGCAAAACTATAGGCGGAGCTAAAGGCAAGCAGTCACCAAAGGATATAGGCGTATCACCTACTGAGTATATCGTGAATAGTCGCAAGCTAAGAGAAGAACGCAGTAGACAGATAGAAAAGAAGATCATCGCTATCCAACCACTTAAAAATGCGGACGGACTTTATAAGTTTTTCAGAGCGGGCAAGTGGGGATATAAGAATGAAGGCGGAAAGGTCGTTATCGAGCCGAAGTACACTGAAGCATTTAATTTCCGTGAGGGCATGGCATGTGTCGAGATGGAAGAGAAGTGTGGATTTATTGATATGAAAGGCGAGTTAACAATCGAAATGAAGTACGAAAGTGCTTGTAGCTTTTCGGAAGGATTATCCGCTGTAACGGCAGATGAGAAGTGCGGATTTATCGACAAGACAGGCGAGTTAGTATTCCCGTTTGAGTATGAGGCGGCTACATCGTTTATTGATGACGTTGCACTAGTTAAGAAAGAAGGCAAGTGGGGCTATATGGACAGAACGACTGGCGAGATAAGACTGAGATAGTGAAGTATAAATCGTAGTAAGATATAGCTTTATAACATAATGATATAAATTATATATATACTATAATACAATTTATCTAATAAAATAATTTAATAATACAATATATAGCTAGTGACGGCAATTCGTGACTAGCTATTTTTTTTGTGCAAAAATGCAACCATATATATTAATTTTAATGATTAAATAAATTTAACGTATAACGTACTTAGATGCTACTACATATAATATATATATAGAAATGGTATTGATTTTGTATAATAAATATGATATAATATAGTGTGTAATAATTAAATCATAAAAAAATAAAGAATCAGAGGGGGATATAATGAGAAAAAGATATTGCATATTAGCAAGTATTCTTGCGGTGATAATCTTAATTACGGGCGTTCTAGCGTCTTGCGCTGATCCTAAAAGCGAAGATCTTAGTCTAATAGATATCAGTAAAACTGATATAAATTATCAACTGAAAATGTCGTCAAAAGGCGAGTTTTTAGGTGAAGTCGCGTACATTGACATGGCGATTATAGATATTCAGCAAGGATACATACTAGTAACTACGTATGACCTTACTGGTGCACTTGCTAAAAAGATATATTATGTCGGAGTAGGCGAAGAGGTATATACCGACATTGTCGGAGAGACTCTAACTAAGACGGGCGGTAATTTTAATACGCTTAGAGCGGATACTTTTGCAGGCATAGGTCTTGTGTTTGACGGGTATGCGGATTATCTAGTAAAAGGCGATAAAGCAAACGAATATGTGGTAGAAGAGAGTAAAAAGGACACATATTATGAGGCGGTAGTGACTGCGTCAGGGGCTAGTGACGCACTTGTGTACGTGCCGAGTCTTGCTATAAATAAAGCGGAAGAGATAAAGGACGTTAAGTATATTGCTACAAGCGAGGGTATGGAAACGGAGCTCGCAATAAATGCACTTGGCTCGCTAGTATGTAGGACAACGGTAGGCACTGAGAGTGCGACCTTGCCAGCTGATTTGCAAGCGAAAATAGACGATATAGCCAATGACGGCGGTGCTGGTGACGTAGGTGAAGTGACAGACGAAGACAGTATATTATTTGACAAAGCTATCAATTCTGATAATTTGAATATTGCTATTACTAATGAATTAGGTCAAAATGTATTATCCGTAATAGTGAATGATAAGAAAAACATGATATTAAAGGATGTAGCCACTACACTAAATAATACATATGCAATGAATATTGACGGTAAAAGATATTTTGTCATAAATGCAGATTTTAATAAGTACGATTTTTATACTGAAGAAAATGCTGATATTAAAGAGTTTAATAGGCAGTTGAAGTTAGGTGGCGGGATTTTTACAGGACTACAAGAATTCCTAGTACTAGATGATACTAATCAAAATTTTAATGAATATTTAATCAGTCCTAATAAGATTGATGAATATATGGATAAAATAATGGAACTGAGTATTGCTGATAATAAGTATAGAGGGGTAATGGACAATACTTATAGCAAGATTATTAATGCTGCGACAAACAAGGATAAGACATATTTCACAGGTATTAGATATAGTTTTATCGGACATACAATTACTATTAAGAACTCAGCTGATCTGCATAGACATAATACGCATTTCGATGTGATTGAAGCAGGAACTGAGCCAGTCTTTGACCATAACGCTGAAAACATTATATTAGACGCATATAATACTCAGAAAAATGCACACAAACACAATGCTGAGTTAATTGGAACACAATACGATAAAATAATCAATAATAACGTAGATATTAAAACGAATAATATAAATGGTGAATATGACTTCAATCAAGACTTTGTTCTAAATCACGGTAATGGTGATATTAATTATTATGTTACGCTTAATAATACGATATATTCGCATGAGAAAATGTCGACGCAACCAGTAAAAATAAATCAAACATTGTTTCAAGACTGGATGGAGCTTAAGAAAGCGATATTGCAAGATTCGTTTTTGGATAAGTCTTGTATGGAATACTTAGTTCCATATGACTTCAATAGTACAGGAAAGTACATAATATCGCCTGATAAACTGAGTGCCTATAATCATAATTTGGGTGACGCGTTTGATGAAAGCATATTGGCTGAAATCAGTTTTTTAATATCTGATGATAAATTCACAATATGTTCGGATAAGAGCGATGATAGTAGTATTATATTTAGCTATAATTATGATAACACAGCAGATGTACTTCCAGCGTATGTAATGATAGATGTTGAAAAATTCGTCAACAAGAATGTCGATAAAATATTTAACGATATTTCTAATGCGATAACTGATGGCAATCTTGAAATTACTCAAGGTGATATTAAACTAAGCATTTCAAAATTAGCAGTTAAAAATGATGTAGCATTAGGCAGCCAAACATCGTATGCTACCAGTATTGATGGAATAGTATATTCATATCATAAAGAAGGAAGTAAAATTACTATAGAAGATTCAGGCAGTCTATTAGACTTTTCGCAGTTTAAGCAAAGCCTATTATTTAATAATTATTTCATTTTTTCTGGATATGATAAGTATTTAGTACCACATAGCTGCGATTTAGGTATCTTAAATTATAAGGTAGACCCTGAAAGAATCGCCGAGTATTGTAATCAATTAGGTGACGCAAATGAAGTGGCTCAAGAAAAAGTCAAAAATATAGTATTTACTATATATGGCGATAAAATAAAAATAACAAGTAACTATGGTTCTTCTAGTGCAAGTCATGTATATATATGTGTGACTAATAATGAAGTCGTAATCCCAGATACTGTGCTAAGTGATATCAATGATTACATAAATAGTAAACCCCCTGAAGTTACCTTCCTAAAAAGCATATCTTCAAATATTACTAAAGGCAATATAGGTTTAATTAAAGATACTGAAAAGCTAAATACTTCTAACAATATGCTTAAGTATGAATCTCAACTAGATGGAATAAATAAATTAGCTTATGCGACTGGATGGCAAAATAGCATATTGATATATGGAAACGAAAATGGCGTAGTCAAAACGGAAAAAGCACCAGGGCAAGACTTGACTAAGTTTGTAGCCTTTCAGGTTGCATTAGTGAGTTATATATTTGACGGATTTGATACATATTTGATCCCAAGTGGAAATCAAGGACAAAAAACATACGTAATAGATCCTGCAAGGTATGCCGAATATGAGACGGCATTAAAAATAGGATCACAGAACTATCCTACACCAGATTTTCTTGCAGAAATGGTGTTTACTATTGTAGGAGATAAACTTGAAATTGAGTATCCTTCTGCAGAAGTTCAAGTAAAAAAGATTATTGTTTCTATTCCTGTAGAAAGCATAATTGTCCCTGATGATGTGCAAGCGGAATTTGAGAAATTAAAAAAGGGTATAGTTACTCCTGTAAGTGCTGATCAAATAGCTTGACTATGGATTTAATATCCGAATATAGCTGTCGACGAAAGGCAAAATAATATAAATCAAATAAAATAAGCACCTAACTAATTAAAGTTAGGTGCTTATTTGTTATAGTTTGTAATAGTACTTGTGATGATAATATAATGCGTAGGGTGGTGTAAGTTGATATTTAAAATATACTTACAATAATACCACATATATCATACGCTTGTCATCAAGTGAAGTCATCAAATGAAATCATCAAGTGAAAACTGTCAAGTACCAGTGTATTCAGGATATCAGATAACGCCTTGAGCCATCATAGCCTCAGCAACTTTCTTAAATCCAGCGATATTAGCACCAGCAGCGTAGTTGCCGTCCATGCCAACTTCACTAGCAGCATTTGAACATGCCCAGAAGATATTCTTCATGATGTTAAATAATTTCTCGTCAACTTCCTCAAAAGTCCAAGATAATCTTAGTGAGTTTTGGCTCATCTCAAGACCACTAGTCGCAACACCACCAGCATTAGCAGCTTTAGCAGGTCCGAAAAGGATTTTAGCAGCGATGAAAGCGTCGATCGCTTCAGGAGTTGAAGGCATATTAGCACCCTCAGCTACGCAGAAACAGCCATTTGCAAG
Organism: uncultured Clostridia bacterium; assembly: GCA_947038565.1. Lineage (GTDB taxonomy): Bacteria > Bacillota > Clostridia > Christensenellales > UBA3700 > MGBC100798. The sequence continues at coordinate 13,909 of CAMQWP010000009.1, read as the reverse complement.
AAGAGTTCTTGCGTCGTCGCCATTAAGCTCATTTTGAGTAGCACATGGTAGAGCGATATCACACTTAATAGTCCAGATACCTTTACCAGCGAAGTATTTAGCAGTAGGAACTAGGTTTACATACTCAGATAATCTAGCACGTTTAACTTCTTTAAGATCTTTAATGATAGCTAGATCTACACCGTTCTCGTCGTAGATATAACCATTAGAGTCAGATAGTGCTACGACTTTACCGCCGTACTCAGTAGCTTTCTCAGTAGCGTATATAGCAACGTTACCAGAGCCAGATATAACTACAGTCTTGCCCTTGAATGAACTCTTATTAGCCTTTAGCATCTCTTCAGTGAAGTAGCAAAGACCATAGCCAGTAGCTTGAGTTCTAGCAAGTGAACCACCGTAAGTTAGACCCTTACCAGTAAGAACACCATTCTCGAAAGCAGTTCTGATACGTTTGTATTGACCGAACATGTAACCGATCTCACGACCGCCGACACCGATGTCACCAGCAGGGATATCAGTATTAGGACCGATGTGCTTGTAAAGCTCAGTCATAAAGCTCTGGCAAAAACGCATAACTTCATTATCAGACTTGCCCTTAGGGTCGAAGTCGCAACCGCCCTTACCGCCACCCATTGGTAGAGAAGTAAGAGAGTTCTTGAAAGTTTGCTCGAAACCTAAGAATTTGATTATACCAAGATTTACTGAAGGGTGGAAACGAAGACCACCCTTGAAAGGTCCGATAGCGCTATTGAACTGAACGCGGAAACCTCTATTAACGTGGACTTGACCGTTGTCGTCAACCCATGGTACTCTGAACATAATTTGTCTTTCAGGCTCTACCATTCTCTCGATAAGACCAGCTTTAGCATACTCTGGGTGCAAATCAACGATAGGCTCAAGAGACTTTAAAACCTCTTCTACTGCTTGAATAAACTCTGGTTGGTCAGCATTCTTGCTAGCTACCTGAGCCATGACATCTTTAAGATACGTATTTTGAAAATCCATGTTTTGTGTCCTCCATAAATGTATTATTGTATTAATTATATAGTAATAATCGAAAATGTGCAATAGTTTTTAGCAATAATTTTACTATTTAGTGTGATTTATTTCATATAGTTGTTATAATTACCGCTTATACCCAGCCTCAAATAAGCGTATTTTAGCCTAAAATGTTCAAAATCACGCAAGTAATGCCGTGCGATTAAGCGATTATTATCCGCCGCATTACTAGTTTATTCGAGCAAAGTATGTAATATCTATGTTAATTCCCTTTAATTTTAATGTTTTTTGTGTATTGTTATTGACAATGCTGTATATAATTGATATAATACTAAATACAAACGAAAGAAAATACTAGACATGAGTTATAAAGAGGGAGTAGTTTAAATCTATTATCATCATCACGCTTTTATAGCTGGTAATAGATACCTATATATTATTAAAGGTGACAAGACTTTTTATACATCAAGACAGACGAGGATTATTTTGCCTTGTCTTAATATTGATGTGTAATAGGTCTTTTTTTATTTGTAAATGGAGGTTTTATGGCAAAGTTTTTTAACAAATCAACTGATGATACACTGATAGAAGTGTCATCGACTAGAGCTGGACTTAATGACGAGCAAGTCGCTATGTCCCGTGAGCTTAACGGCGTAAACGCACTTGAAGAGTCAAAGAAGAAGAGTATTTTCATCATCTTCTTAGAGCAGTTCAAGGACTTGCTTGTTATCATTCTTATGATAGCGGCTATTATATCGGGTGCTACTGGCGAGTATGCCGGCATGGGTGTTATCCTTGCCGTTATCATGCTAAACGCTATCCTTGGTACGGTGCAGTACGTAAAGGCTGAGAAGTCTTTATCAGCTCTAAAGGCTATGTCCGCTCCGTCATGCAAGGTCGTGAGAAATGGCAGTACTACTATCGTTGCGTCTGCGGATGTTGTGGTCGGTGATATCATCTTGCTTGAGGCGGGTGACCTTATCGTCGCTGATGGTAGGATACTTGATAACTTCAGCTTGCAAGTCAATGAAAGTTCGCTTACGGGCGAGTCTACCGCTGTAGAGAAGAATGCGGATATTATCCCTGACGGTGAGATCGCACTTGGTGATCAGCTGAATATGGTGTTTAGTGGCTCACTTGTTACCTACGGTCGTGCTATGATGGTAGTTACTGCTACTGGTATGAAGACTGAGCTAGGTAAGATAGCTACTCTTATGAATCAGACTGCTCAAAAACTTACTCCGCTTCAAAAGAGCCTTAATAAGTTCAGTAAGTCACTTGCGATCGCAGTACTTGCTATTAGTGTAGTGGTATTCGGACTTACTCTATTCAATGAATTCCCTCTAGTCGGAGAGAATACTATCTGGACTTCTATATTATCTTCATTCACTTTCGCAGTCGCTCTTGCGGTAGCTGCGATACCAGAGGCGTTAGGAAGTATCGTCACTATCGTTCAAGCAATGGGTACGCAGAAGATGGCTAAGCAAAACGCTATCATTAAGGATCTATCCGCTGTCGAAACGCTAGGTGCGGTAAGTGTTATTTGCTCTGATAAGACTGGTACTCTTACTCAAAACAAGATGACTACTCAAGAAGTATATCTTGCGGGTGGTAGTAAGCGTGGTGAGGAATTGTCGCAAGCCATATTCGCGGATTTCATGCTGATAAATAGTATGACGCTTATTAATGATAGTACTAATCAGCACGGAGAGGAGATAGGTGACCCTACTGAGGTGGCACTTACTAACCTTATCCAGAAACTAGGTCTAAATGAAGTAGAAGAAAGACTTGCTAGTCCGAGACTTAGCGAGATAGCCTTTGACTCCGATCGTAAACTTATGAGTATCCTTACCGTTATAGACGGAGAAAAGTATATGCTTACTAAGGGTGCTTTAGACGTGATGATAAAGCGTACTAGTCATTTGCTAGATGCGGATGCACCGCGTAAGTTATTAGATAGTGATATCGAGGATATTATCAATGCTAATATGAGCATGTCAAAGCGTGGGCTTAGAGTACTATCATTCGGGTATAAGAAAGTATCTGATGATGTGAATTCTATAAAACTTGCTGATGAGCAAGACTTTACTTTCATCGGTATTGTAAGTATGATAGACCCTCCACGTGAGGAGAGTAAGCAGGCAGTAGCGGACGCGAAACTTGCGGGTATCAAGACTATTATGATAACTGGTGACCATAAGATTACAGCGTCAGCGATAGCTACTAGTATCGGTATCATGTCCGAGGGCGATCTGGCTCTTGAGGGCGTAGAGCTTGACAAGATGTCCGATGATCAGTTAGAAGTAGTATTCGATAAAGTAACGGTGTATGCAAGAGTATCGCCAGAGCATAAGATACGTATAGTCGACATGTGGCAGAAACGTGGTAATATTGTTGCGATGACTGGTGACGGAGTGAATGACGCTCCAGCACTGAAAAAAGCCGATATCGGTGTAGCTATGGGTATAACTGGTACTGAAGTAAGCAAGGACGCGGCGAGCATGATCCTTACTGATGATAACTTCGCGACTATAGTTAAGAGTGTCACTAATGGCCGTAACGTGTATGCAAATATCCGTAATGCTATTATGTTCTTGCTATCAGGCAATATGGCGGCGATACTTTGCGTGTTGCTTACATCGTTTGCTGGCTGGCCGATACCTTTTACTACTATCCACTTATTATTTATCAATCTACTTACCGACAGCCTACCTGCAATTGCTATAGGTATGGAGCCTGCATGTAAGGGATTGTTATACGAAAGCCCGAGAGATCCGAAACAGTCGATATTATCCAAGGCAGTAATGATAAGTATCATAACTAATGGTATCATTATCTTTATGGCAACTATCGGTTCATACAGTTTAGGTTACTTCGGCTATGAGATGAATGGCGAGCTTGCGGCTACGTTAGCATTTATTACTATCACTCTAGGTAGATTATTCCATGGCTTTAATAGTCGTGGTAAAGATAGCATATTCAAGCTAAAGTTCCAGACAAACTGGTATTCAGTAATAGCATTCTTCACTGGCGTGTTGTTCTTGACTGCAGTAGTGTTTATACCGGGAATCAATGGATTATTCGATATTTCACCACTTCTTGTAGAAAACCCTGAGCTTATAGGTTACTCGGCATTACTTGCCTTTGCACCGACATTTATTATCCAGACATTCAGAGTAATACTCGAGTGGTATAATAAGGCGAAAGGCAAAAACATAGTAAGCCCTATCTAAATAGAACACTCATATAGTAAATAGTCTGAGAGAGGCGAGATAATGCTTGATAATACAATAGACATTATACCTAATATCTTAGGACAATTCAATTTGCAATACTGCTCGGTAACGGACGGAGAGTTAAGTCACATTATATTGATGTTGCCTTATTCTCCATACATAAGTTACCCCGCAAGTACTGCTAATATAGACGCCTTTTACGAGGCGTCTAATCGCCTTTATCACGCTACTAGCGATATCAAGAATGCACTTATATCAGTAGGTATTGAGGTAGTGGATGTGGGTCATCTTCACTTAAAACAGCTCGCGGAATGCGGCGGATTGGGAAGTATCTTGCATAACCAACTATTAGCAACGAAAGACTATGGCACGCGTATAACGCTCCAAGACATCACTATAAAAGGTGCTTACGCTTATAATCCACACCTTGAAGTAAGAGAGTGTAGTGATAGCTGTCATGCTTGCGATAATGCTTGCCCGACTAAAGCCCTTACAAAAGACGGTTTTGAGCGGTCAAAGTGTTTGAGACATATCCAAGACAACCCGATATACCATGCGGATATGTCAAAGCGAGTATTGGGCTGTGAAGAGTGTCAGAACGCTTGCCCTCATAATGCTTGCGTGACAGGTCAAGTAATGCCCGAGCATATCGCGAGAATACTCGATATAGATACGCTACTTGAATGCATTGCAAAGGGTAAGCGTAGCATGAGCGAGTTCATGAGCGTATTCGGATATAACTATTCAAAACCGAGCTGGACGGCGAAACTTATTATATACTCGCTACTATCAGCGGAGGATTATACGCACAAAGACGCGGTATTATTGCTTGCTAATCATCAAAATGCGGAAGTAGCTGAGCTTGCAAGAATGTATTCGACAAAATGCGATATTAACCGATAATATTAATCAAAATTGCCCCTTCTATATGTGCTATAATCGCATATGGAGGGGCATTTTATATGATAATGAAGTACGAATGTGAGTGTGGCAACGTCCACCGCTCGAAGATTGATAATTTATTTGTAATAGATGACGGCATAAAAGGCGTTATTAGTAATATAAAGCGAGTAATCAAAGCTGGCACGGTCAGCATTATAGCAAGCGAGGATATGTCTGAGTATGCGAGTGATTTAAAGGTGCAACTTGACGCGAATGGTTATACTTATAAAGTAGCGATAATTTGCGAGAGCGAAGAAGGATTTCGCGAAAACGCCGAAAAAGTCGCGGACATGTCAGCGGTAAGTGAGCTTACTATATATATAGGCGGTGAGTATATAAGTTCGCTTGCTTGCGGTGGGCATGATATGTATATCATCACGTCGCTTGCATTTACGTCGCCTATTAGTGATGGCAATAGCTACGTGCTGGTAGATGTTTCTGCGATATCAAAAAGTCCGCTTAGCCATGTTGCTAGCGGATACGGTAAACTTATTACGAAACTTTTATGCGTGCTTGACTATAGGGCTATCACTACTTGTGAAAAAAGTGGTGAGTGTTTGGATATCCTATCCAAGATAGAAAGCAGTATTATAAGCCTTTTTGAGAGCCGTTATGTATACTATCGCGACGGGGATTTTACTCGCGACCTTATATCTACCGTGCTACAAGTGGCGGTGTATGAAAGCATGTTAAAAAGTGGCGATATACTACATAATTACGATGTAGTAAGTAATAATGTACGTACTGTGATCGGCGGTAAAATCCTTGTCGGCGAGTGTGACATGTTAGTCGGTTGGTACTCATTTAATGTGCTGAAGTCAGTGCTTAACTACGGGCGTGCGGATTTGTTTTATCCTGCCGATATCGTAGCGGACGCGGAGAGAATAGCTACACTTACGAATAGGAAACTAAAGCAAGTAGTATCAAATATCAGCATTGTTAAGTCTTGTGAAGTGGCTAGACTTACTTACGTCATTGATGAGTACAGAGATGATATAACTAGCTACATTTCCAGTATCTGGGACAGTCTTATCATGGCTATGAAGAACTACCGACGCATTTACTACGACGCAGGGCTTGCTCTATCTAGGAGCATATCACTAGAAAAATTATCCGACGTTATAAGCGGTAGTCTATGCGAGCAAAAGCATTTCAGTATAGTCAAGCTACTTAGGATAAATGGCGAGATATAGAATATTGATGTTACGATTTATTTCACATCATTATCATGGTTTTCAGTCATTGAAGTATCTTCGCCGTCGCACGATTTGCTAGCACTATCATCAGTATCTAGCGTATTACCTAAGTGATCGTTTTGCGTCAGACTACAGTCGTGGTTTTGATTGTGATTGTCAGTAGTATGTTCAGTGAGTTTATGAGTACTGCTCAAAGTCTTGTCAGTACTATCATCGGCTTGTGTACTATCGGCATTAGTCCCGTCATCAGCTTGCATTGAGATCGCACTAGTGTGATTATCAGTATCCGTACAATGCTTTATTTGCTCATCAAATACGCCGTATTTGCCGTAAAAGCTCTGCGTGCGGTCACGAGCAATGCAGATAATCGCAAGCACTACATTGATAGATCCGAGAGTGATATAGTAAGTTTTGAACGGTATCAGTAGCGACATTAGGTAGAGTACCACCGCTACAAAAAGAAATCTTTTTATATTGACCCTAGCAAATATGACATTAAATATTTCGCTGGTAATGCTCCTTTTTTCACGTTCAGCCGATGTGATAGAAGGGAGCATTTTTTTTGCCTTTAGCATTTTGTAGACGACGGATAACGGCACAAATACCACTTCCTTAGAGTAGTTGTGCATGATGAGTTGTGATTTTCTATCTATCTCTCTTGCTATGAAGTACAGCACCGTCACGCCTAAAGACACGGCTTTTGCGTGTAGTTTTAGCACCTCATCATTGCCGACACTACCGAATTTTATCATCGGTAAAAGTGCAATGCTTTTATCTTTATTATTGCCTAGTAGTACGCCTTCGCCCTGAGTGAAGTGGTAGCTAGGCATAGCAAGAGCTAGCGTGCTGAGTATGTAGTCCGCACCTTCGGTTATGCAGTATAGCTCAAATGCCTTATAACTAATGCGTTTTTTGCTACCTAGTTTTGCGACTTTTAGTATCAGACTCACGAGGATAGTAGCGATAGCACTGATAGCTAAGTTGTACCATATCACAGGCACGAATGCGAGTAGTACTACGACGAAAAATCCGAACATGAAAAGCCGTGATAGTATGAAATCAAACAATTTGCTCATTATAGCCTCCGATTGATAAAATTATGATGAAAAATTACTATTTTTATACCATTATTCCGTTTAAATCATTGCCAATTTGCGAGAAATATAGTATACTATGCTTATGAATAATGTTTGCCACGCGAAAATAGGTGTGTTTGGTGGATCATTTGACCCTCCACACATATCTCATATTGATATGGCACGAGAGATCATGCGCGAAAGAGGTTATGAAAGGCTTGTATTTTTGCCGAGCCACAACCCTCCGCACAAGACACTCCAGACCCCTGACATGCACAGGCTTAATATGCTAGAGCTAGCTTGCAAAGGCGAGTTCGAGATATGCACGCTTGAGATGGACACTGACGAGATAGGTTATACGGCGGATTATATTCCGAAGTTAAAGGCTATCTACGGGCATGATATCGAGTATATTATCGGCGGTGACAGCATGGCAAGTTTCGGGAAGTGGTCAAGACCGCTTGATATACTCAAGATGGCTCATATCCTAGTCGCGAGCAGGGACAGTGATGATGAGAATGCAAGGCGAGCAATATCCGCGTATGACGATAGTGAGAAGTTAGGTATTACGCTTGCGAGCTATAAGCCGAGCAGTATGTCGTCTAGCAGTATTAGAAATAAGATCCGACTTGGCTATGATGTGACGAGCATGGTAGACGCTAGCGTGCTTGATTATATTACTAATAATAATCTATATAATGAGTATTCTAATATAAAGGCACAGCTTGGATGTGACCTTAGTGATAAAAGATACTCGCACAGCCTGAGCACAGCACTTTTTGCAGTGGAGAATATAAGCGGTACTGGGCTTGATTACGGCAAAGTAATGACTGCGACATTGCTACATGACTGTGCAAAAGAAAGTGATGATAATGATAGTCTTATCAGCTACGCGAGAGCGAACATGCCAGAGATCATGGCTGATTATCAGTATAATAGTTCCGTGCTACACGCGTACACTGGTATGGCGAAGGCAATGCGTGACTACGGTATTACAGACATAGAAATACTCACCGCGATATGCTATCACACGACAGCAAGGGTGGGCATGAGCGAGCTGGATAAGCTAGTTTATGTATCGGACAAATTAGAATATAGCAGGACATTCCCGACAGTGGAACGCCTGAGGTCAATATATTATAACAATCACAATGACGGCTTTATCGCATGTCTGAATAATTGTTATCAGCATTTGCTAGACAGAGAGGCGGATATACATCAGCTATCAATTAAGGCATACGACGAATATGTGGAGGATTAATAAAATGGATTTCAATAATATAGAGGAATTAAAGCAGTTAATAATTAATTTATGTCAGGACAAGAAAGCTCAAGACATAGTAGCTATCGACGTGAGAAACCTTACAGTAATAGCGGATTACCTTATTATATGTACAGGTAGAACAGCACCTCAAGTAAAGGGTATCGCAAACAATGTCGAGGACGAGATCGCAAAGCTAGGCTTAGAGCCTATCCGTCGTGAGGGTGTCGCTGAAGGACGCTGGGCAGTTATCGATTACGGTAATATCCTAGTTCATGTCTTTAATGACGAGAGCAGACTTATGTATTGCCTTGATCAGTTATGGACGGACGGCGAGAATGTTGAGAGATTTGACTACGAGGCTTAATAGCTAGATAGTCTTGTTTGATCGGCTTAGCCTTTTGGATAATGATAAAAGAAATAATATACTGCGTATTAATTAATAAGTATGCAGTATATTTTTTGTCAAAAAAATATATCGTGCGTTTATGTCTATAAAAAAGTCAGTCTATTTTGAAATATTAGCTTATATTTTCCAGCATTCTATTAATATAGGTGTTGTCATGCCTAGAGATTATTTGTAAGGTTATAGATTATAATCGAATTATGAGATTTTTGGTATATTAAGGAAAATATAACACATGCTAGACATATGAATAAATTTTTATGTGTGATGGCTGTTGCTGTTATGTCAGTGATCGGCTGGGTAAATGGAATAATGACTGATATTGACCTTGTGAGAGATTACAAGGCGTATCAGCTCGAGTCAGGTGAGGTGATAGTCGCTATCATTACCGAGCCTATCTTTACTTCTTCTAAGCGTCAATTGCTTATGCAAGAGATAGTAGATAAGCTGATCGAGACGGGCAATGCCACCGAAGTATACGTCAGTATGGATACCGATATTTATATCAGTATTTCGAATATTACCGACGATAATTCGGCTAGAATTGTTATCAATACTATAATAAATCGCCAGTTTACTTGATATGTAAATTATATGTAAATGAGGTTGCTTTTATTGTTAATGTATGGTATAATTACTAATAAGATGATATTATGTAAATTTGTACGATTATCATCTAAAATAACTATTAAAACAATTTAAAATATAGCTTGATATTGCAAGCATGAGAGGATTATTATGAAATACATTATTTATGCAGTAGATGACGATGAAAGTATAAGAGATTTATACAAATATACTTTTGAGCCGACTTACGATTGCCATACTTTCAATTCTGCTGAGGACATGTTCAAAGCACTTAAAGAAGTACAGCCACACGTAATTCTTATGGACGTTATGCTACCTGGTATGGACGGTATCACTGCTGTTAGACTTATAAGAGAGAGCTATCCACAGATAGCTATTATTGTTGTAAGTGCTAAGGGTGACGAGATAAATAAAGTCCGTGGTCTTGATGAAGGTGCTGATGACTACCTACCAAAGCCTTTTGGTGTACTAGAGCTTGTTGCTCGTGTCAAGGTAAATCTTCGTAAACTTTTACTAGCGAATGAAGAGTCTTCTATCATCGAATGTGGTGAGATCAGACTTAATAATAACGAGCATGTCGTGACTATTGCTGGCAAGATCGTTACTTTCACTCTAAAAGAGTATAACCTTCTAAAGTTACTTATGAGCAAAGTCGATAACGTTGTGCCTAGAGAGATTATCCTTAACGAAGTGTGGGGATTTGAGTACTTTGGTGAGACACGTACTTTAGATATGCACATTAAGTCTCTACGTAGCAAGATCGCTGATGCGACTTCATTACAATACATTCAGACTATCAGAGGCGTTGGATATAAGTTTATCACTATAGTATGAGAAAAATCGTAGCAAACAAAATTTTTATAATCACATCGCTCGCAATGTTTATCTTTGCGAGCTTTTCCGTGATTATGATAACCTATCTTAGCAATAAGATGGTCGGCGAGAATATTGTTCATTTCAATACCATGTTCAATAGCAAGGTGCAGAAAATCAACTTGCCTAGCGAGCCGTCTACTACAGAAGAGCAATCACTACACTTATTTGATCAACTTAATAACATTGTAAATGAGGTGCAAGTAGATTCTTTCAGGGTCACTATCGCTAGCATAAATGGTATCGTAGTCGCGGATAATGGCTCGGCTGGAGATTCGGTCAAGCGTGATCTTAGTGAAGAAAAAGACTTTATCAATGCGAAAAATGGACTTACTGATACATTTATCGGGACATCGGACTATTATGCTACGCAAGTAGTCGGGCATTACGCACTAGTTCGCAACGATGCTTATAACACTACTCTTGTAGTCAGGATTGAGATGGTTATCAATTTTGATAGTAATTATTTCGTCCTTATCATGCTACTAGTACCACTTGCATTGCTTGTCGTGATGGGTATATCATACTACGCTATAAAAGCACTTGTTGATGAGTCGATAAGTCCGCTGATTGGTATACAAAGGAATATAATCGACATTACGAACGGCGAGTATAGGAAGTACGAGGTCAAGACGAAGTACAGAGAAGTACAGCGGATCGTAGATGAGATAAACACGGTCGGCTACAAGATAACAAATAACTTCAAGAACTTAACGAACGAGCGTGAAAAGTCAAGGTTCATTTTGGACGGCATGACTCAAGGTATCATGGCAATATCGCCAGAAGGGTATTTAGTTCTTATGAATAGGTCTTGCATGGAGATATTAGCATGCGATTCGTCGTTGCTAGGCGAAAATATATCCGATATTATCCACGATCAGCAGTTACTTGACATGATAAACAAAGCACTAGAGATAGGCGAGTATATGATGTTTGAGTACGAGACTTCAAACCATAGAATATTCTCTGTGGAGCTTAAGCAAGTGAATGAAGGCTGGTATGATTATGAAAGCGGTATAATCACTCTTGTCACTTTTAGTGACATTACTAATGAGAGTAAATCGGCTGAAATCAGGAGCGAATTCTTTGCAAATGCGTCGCACGAGTTGCGTACACCGCTTACTGCTATAAAAGGCTTTAGTGAGTTGCTGTCTATCACGGGCGGTAAAGGAACTCTTGAGAAATGTTCGTCTGAAATATGCAAAAATACTGATAAAATGCTTGCACTTATCGCTGATATGCTAGAGCTTTCTAAGTTAGAAGCCAAGTTGGATGATGAGCATTTGGATATTATCGACATAGAAATTGTCGCAGAAGAAGTCAAGAGCAAGATCGAGTCAATAGCTATTGCTAAAGATGTGAGTATCACTATAAGCGGTGCTGGTAAGGTAGTCGGCGTACAGTTAAAGCTCGAAGAATTGCTTACAAACCTTATGGAGAATGCTATCAAGTATAACAATGAGGGCGGTACTGTTACTGTCAATATCCAAGAGAGTGAAAGCGGTGTGAATGTGACTATTGCTGATAACGGTATCGGTATTGATACGTCGCACCATGCTAGGATTTTTGAGAGATTTTACAGGGTCGACAAGGGTCGCGATAGGAATATTTCTTCTACTGGTCTAGGTCTATCTATTGTTAAAAATATAGTCAATATGCATAGAGCAAAGATCGCCATGTCAAGTAAGCTCGGCATGGGTACAAAGTTCATTATCACGTTCCCGTCAGTGGGAAATTACGACTCAGTATTTATAAATAAGGGTGATTATAAGATATAATCATATACTATTATTTGATGTTTTTACCGCATTATAAGCCTAGATTAGTTGATATATAGCGTGTTATTACCCCCGAATAAGTATATAAAAATGTCGCAATATGTGCTGTTTTTATGAGTATAATCCACTATTATTAAGTGACTAAATAAATATAAAACAAGGTGCTATCTTACTTAGATAGCACCTTTTATTATTTGATATTACGCATTTGCATTACATGATTGTAGTGTAAATATGTCCGCATTTTATAGCGTTTTGCCTAGTTTCTGTTTTATCATATACCGCTAGATTTAGCAAGATATGCAGTAAATTTTGCATATTTCCGATAATGTAAGTGTTATTATATAGCTAGTGATATTACGCATTTACTTTAGATGATTGTAAGCTTGTTATTGTTGGTAATCTTGCATACTTGTTATTATTTGAGTAAGTCGAGTAATTAGCGTTTTTGGCTCGACTACGCGTACGCCTTTGCCGTATGACAATACTTTATAGACTAATTCGTCATCAAGATACCTTGTCGCATGAGCTATTAGTCCGCCATTATTGCTTGTCGCAACGCTCCCGATTCCTAGCCATTCTTCTACGTCATACTTCGCATTCGGGGTGACTTCTAGTATTATATTTATCAGTTCTTTATCGTCATTCCATGCAAATTTCCATGTCTTAGAATAGTCGGTGATAGGTGAAAATTTAATATCTGTCGTGGTCAGTTTTGTTATCCTGCTTAGCTTAAATATCCTCATATCCTTTTGCTTTGTGCAGTATGCGTATATGTACCACTCGTTGTTATTAAGTACGAAGTTTAGCGGTCTTATAGTTCGCCTACTCGATATGTCACTTCTGCCGACATAGCTAATACTCACTTCGTTTGTATTGTTTATAGCGTTTTCTAGCGTGGAGATCTTGCTATGTAGCTGATCGTTTGCGTACGGGTCTGGCTGTATGTATAGACTTGATGATGTGACATTGTGCGAAAGCGGTGTATTCACGCTACCTATTTTAGATATGATATTATTATACTTTGCCTTGTCTTGCGTGTTATCGACATTGCTCGCCATGTCACGCAAAAACTCCATTTCACTGCGTGCGAAAATAGCGGAATTCAGCTTGTATTCTTCTCCGATACATATCCCTCCGCCTCTGCCTTGTATGCTATATACAGGCACTCCGCTACTGCTTAGCGTGTCGACATACCGATATATCGTGCGTGGCGTTACGTCTAGGAGAGTAGCAAGGTAACTCGCTGTCACAGTCTTTTTGTCTAATAATTCGGTTAACATTCGCATTACATTATTTAGCATTCCACACCTCTATGTATGTATTTTACTATATAAGTTGCGTATTGTCAATATCTTATCGTATATTATCGCTACTTTGCTAAGCATTTTGCATAGCTCTTCTACATTGCTTGACAGATAATCTAGCATGTGTTATTATGTCTAGGAGGTGTATGATGAGTTTTTTACCGATAAAAAGAGATGAGGCAGATTTGCCAGTAGACTTTGTATATGTGACGGGTGAGGCGTATTGCGACCATCCTACTTTTGGCAC
>CAMQWP010000008.1 GCA_947038565.1 uncultured Clostridia bacterium | reverse complement strand
AAGCATTTAAAGTAGGTGGCTCTTATAAGTTTACTGGTTTTTCTAAAGGCTATGGTGAGGATAATAGTGCTGCGTCAAACTTAAAATGCACTGTTAAAGATATTGATGTTATAGAAATCAGTGACTTAGCTTTTACTAATTATATAATGCCTGTAGAGAACGGCAGTATGGGACATCATGATCAGATAAATAGTGTTTATTTCAGTATTCCAAACAATGTAATGAATGCTTATGGTGTATTGCAGAAAATCCAATTTGAGGCATATGAATATAAGACAAGCCCTATAATTGTGACAAAAGACAAGACATTGTATGCAGATATATTCGCAAATAGAGCGGTGGTGTCAAATCCTAATGTAGATGGAACCGGTAAAACCCCTAGCTATTATTTTATTAGTAAATATGGCGAGTCATTGCAAAAAGCATATTGGTCGTATAACGTGAATTTTAACAAGCCTAGTGGCTCTATTAGTAGCTCGATTCAGACATCAAACCAATTGCCGTATGTTTTTAACAAAAACTTTGGCGATCAAACACAAGATATTACAAGTGCTGAACTGTTAAGATATATTTACAGTTATAACGCGTCTAATAATAATGGTTATCTACCACACCGCAACTTAAGTAAAGATTTATTTATGGGTGAAGTATTTGAGCCTAATCATAAAGAGGGATACTTTATGCAAGAAATTGACGCAGGTGATACTTTCAACTTGTATGAGAAAGATGTTCAAGACGGTTGGGACGCGTTCTGGTCTAATCTATGGGGCAACGTTCCAGAAGGCTTAGAAACGAATATTAATCCAATTGTTAAGGTAAATAATATTGCTGATATAGATACTCTTTATATTAATGAAAATGATAAGACTGATTTTACTGAGGCATATAATTTATCAACTCAATCGAATAAATCTATGCACTTATTTAGATTTAGTATTACGGATTATTTTGCGATGAAAGTCTTGTTGAATGGCAGTGGTTATCACAGTGATACATATATGGCACAGTCAACAGCTTTTCTTGACTTTGATTTAATAACGTTTACTTTTAATAAAGATGGTATCTATCATAACATACCAATTGTTGCAAGCCCTATTGATATTATTGGCGGTATTGTCTCTCCTGACGTGTCAGATGGACTACCAGCATGGATAATGTGGCTAATATTAATAATGAGTTTGATATTGTTATTTGTACTATTAATATTATTTTATCCACTGATTAAAGTTTGCGTAAAAGCAGTCGCAACAGTAGTTTCTATTCCATTTAAGAGCATCGGAAGTATAGGCAAAAAAGCCAAGAAATCCAAAGAAAAGATGACTAGTGAAATTGCGAATACTAAACCAGATAAACTAAGCAAGCATAAAACTAATCATTATGGTAGTAAACAAGTAGAAAAAGCAAATAAACGCATGAATAGAGGTGGATAATACAATGATTAATAAATCTAAGAGCAAAACAAAAGCACCAGCTAAGAAAGCTGGAGCAAGTAATAAAAGTAAAGCTATTAAGCCAAAGTCTAAAGAACTTAAAAAGCCTTTAATGGCTAAGGGTGTAGCAGTACGTGTAAATAGCAAGCCAAAGGATAAACAGCCAGGCAATCCTAAATCGCTTATTGGTAACGTGCTATCTACTCATGATAAGTATTTACCAAATAAAAAAAATAAGAACGCAATAATGAAAGAAAGAAGAGTTGCAGTAGTTGAGCAAAATAAAACTGGTGGCTTAGGCGTTGTAAAGTTAACAACGCAAAATACTAGTAATACTACTAAAATAAAAGATTATAGAAAAGGAAACGGGAAAGACACTTTCTTTAAGAACTTTTTAGAAACAGAAGATAATGAGAAAAAACCTATAATGGTTAATGATAAATTTAAAACAACTGATGACAAAAACAAGCTGAAAAAGAGTCAAATAAATACTATTAAGCAAACGTTATTTGACAATATAAAGCAAGGGTCTAGAAATAGAGTAAAAAAAGACGAACTACATAAAAGATAAAAAAATCCCCCCAGCAATCATGTCTGAGGGGTATATACGCTAAACGTATACCTGCCTTTATATTATACTACTAAATATAATGAATGTCAACAACAAAAACAAAAAACATAATAAAAGGGGATAATATGAAAGAAAAATTCATCAAGTATAGTAAAATAATCATTAAAATCGCGATAGTCCTAGGTGTTGTGTTTGTAATAAGTACTAGTATTTATGCTCTAAGGACATTAAATATTGATATAAATGATTATGTTGGAAGTGAGTTCATGTCTACCGACCTTGATACTGTAATGTATGTTGAGTCGGCGGACAAGCTAGAGATAACGCATAAAGGCATAACTACAAAGTACACAATACAAGCACTGGAAGGAAATACAATGCTTATTACTTCGATAGCTGACACTAGTATAAAGCATGCTCTTCAGTTTGTCGAGCATGATCTAATATATAGCGATAACGGTTGGGCGTATCTATACCAAATGACGCAAGGGGGTAGTGATGAAATGTAAAGTTAGAGTTCAGCTCAATAAGCACAAGTATAATATCGGAATAATCTTGCTGATCATTACGAGTATGCTCTTAGGTTGGTTGGTGTTCTCTGGTGCGTATGTTGATTTATGGCGAGCATGTCAAAACGCTTGGCAGTATGTATTGGACTTGTTTACTCTCTTAAGCGGTGGCGAGATAGTGCCACCGTTGCCACCGCCAGTAGTTCCGCCTGATGGTGGCGGTGAGGTAGTTCCACCATTGCCACCGATTATAGCGGTCAATCCAGATATTATGATCGCAAGGCTGAAAATGTGGGGCATGATGTTGATATCGGGGCATTCGTATGCGATATTTGGCACTACTCTAGCGAATGTCTTGCTAAGAACTATATCAAGCATGATGTTATTTGTGCCAGTATTTGTTATACTGTATTTTATCATTATCAAAATGTATTTCAAGGTGAATAATAAGCATGGAAAGAATACTAAAATGCTGTGTATGTGGTGGAAGGTATCGAGCGTAAGCATAGTTCCATTATGCAATTATATTCGCGAGCTTACGGCGGTAATAAAAGCAAGCAAGTTTAAATACTTGTTGTATATGATATGGTGCTTTAACTTTAACTTGCCAGGTATTATAATATCCACTATACCATTTTATTTGTATTTTGCTATATCAGGGGATTTATTGGCACTGTACAAACAGTTGGTATTTATTATAGCTAGC
Organism: uncultured Clostridia bacterium; assembly: GCA_947038565.1. GTDB lineage: Bacteria > Bacillota > Clostridia > Christensenellales > UBA3700 > MGBC100798. The sequence goes on along the minus strand of CAMQWP010000008.1, from coordinate 68,903 downwards.
CTAAAATATGTAGCGTTACTTACTCCGTTTGTATTAGTGCCTATTGCGTTTGTTGTAATAGATAAAATGCGTATCAAATTAGGCAAGGCAAGGCTGGAGAGTTTTGAAGCATACAATGAGGCTCAGCTCGAGAATAGAGAAATATCTACTACCAAAGATGGGGCAATGGGAACGTGTAAGACAAAGACATTGACCGATGAAGCATTGACGCTGTCTGTAATGGATACAAAAAAAGCTGAAGCAGACAAGTCAGTATGTCGCAAGATGTTCCCGATGTTTAGCTGGATCCAGTTCGAGCTAGAGATTGAGAAATGTGTTGTCGATAAAAAGATACTCAATTGGGCTACGGCTTGTGTGTATGTAGATAACTTGGAACAGGATCATGCAAAAGGTGTGTTTAATCTATACGGCTATGATGAGGCGAGGTATGGACTTAATAGTAATAATGGAATAGCAGAAATGCCAATATTTGAAGTTCTAAGAGATTATGCAAGACTACATATTTTATATGTATCGACAAGAAACTCATTTATAATTTCTAACTATCCTATAAGAGAAGATAAGGTTATCTATACTGAGGGTAATACTTTTAAGTGGGACTATAGCTTTTATAATTTCAAAAAAGATTACAAGAGCAGTAGTTATATGTCAAAGATACTTAATTTTGATATACTTAGAATGAGCAAGACATTAAAAGAGTGGAAAGGCAATAGTTCTCTAGAGTATGGCATTATATGTATGGCTGAAGCTGACAAAGAGCAGATGAACGCAGTGGAGACATTAGCCGATAGTGTTAATTCGACTTACGCCAATCCTAAGAATGATGGCATTACAAAGACTGAGAAGTTTATCAGACATAGAGCCACTATTATGGGACATTGCTATGTGCATATTCTCAAAGATACACAACGAGCTATGTCAATGAACGCTGACACGCGAGAGATATCAAACTTAGAGCATATGCAACGTCCTAAAGGGGAAAAGAATGTATTACCGCTGTTCTGGGAAGGCGTAGTGTATGGTATTTGGTCAAAGGGATATAATCGATTTGATGATGCTATCAGGTACTATAGAGGTGATAATACGCTACTGCATTATGCACTTAAACGGATTGATAAGGTATTGTATGACTTGTACTATATCAGAAAGAACAGATACGGTTATGCGGTGATTACAAGAGAGATAGAGAGCGGTAAACTAGACGGGCGATTAGAAGTAACTAAACATTACTTATGTAATGCTAAGATACACGCAGATAGATATAAAACGGCAACGCATGAGAAGTTTTTCCAAAAGAAAACTGTGGCTTCGGAAACGGGCGTAATGCATTATCTAGCATATGGAAGTACAACGATGACAGTAGATGAGTATTCAAGCCAAAATAGTTATTGTAGAGAAAATATGGTAAATCCAGATTGGAAAAATATTTATAACGATAATGCTGAGTCTGATACTGTAATTAAGAAAGAGCTTGCTCGATTAAGAGCAAAAAATTATATTAAAGAATACAATGATAGAATCAAGTTAGAGAAAGAAGAGGAGGAAAAGAAAAAAGAAAAAGAGACAAAAGAAAATGAAGGTGAGAAAAAAGAAAAGAAATAAAAAAAACGGGCTAACAACACTTGAATATATAAAAGCACAAAGCGAAGCAGTGCGTTATATATGAGTGTAGCCCGTTTTTTTATACTTTAATTTAAAAAAAGAATGATTTAAAACCCGCATTACAATAATCGAGTTAACTCGATTTGCTAATATTAAGCAACGCTTAATATCAATTAATGTATAGAGCTTGCTCGTACATTATCAATCGCGGGGGAAATGGATAAGGAGAAATAATAATTTTCATCGCATATACATCGTGTTTTCATCGTGTTTTCATCGTATATCATACGTGTACCATATGTGTATTTTATGTGTAAATGAATAAAATTTAAAGTATTATACGTATAATTCCCACCCCCCCCCGATGTGTCCGCTCAATACTTTTTTAATACTTTTTAAAAATACTTTTTTAATACTTTTTAAAATCATTTATCGAAGCATTATTTTTTTGTATCGGCATATTTAATTTTTATTAAAAATTTCATATTAAAAATTCAAAAAAACTATTGACTTTTAAGCAAATATATTGTATAATAATAATATAATAAAAGGCGGTGAACTAATGGGTAAATATAATATAAATTACGATGTAGAAGACGCAAGTATTCCAATATCAATAAGTAAGTCAGGAATTGCTTTCAAGAAAAACCATATTTCTCAATTGAGCAATGCGTTAAATATCAAGGTTGGCTTTGATAAAAATGCTAAAATAATGGCTATATCTGAAGCCACAGAAGAGGATGGCAGTATTAAACAGTATAAGTTCTGCTCTGCTGATAACGAAATTAATTGGATCAGAATTTGTCCAAAACCAATTATCGCAGAAATAGAAAGAATAATTAATAGGGAGTTGGGTGCCAACTCTGAATCTTTTGTAACTGAATACGATTCTGACGAAAAAATGTTGATCGTTAAGTTAGTTTAATAATAACTATTTGCAAAAAAAACGGGCAAGAATAGCGTTCTTGCCCGTTTAAAAGTAATTATCGACAAAACATGCCAACAGTATTTTATATAACAATAATATTATATCATGATTTTCGATGATTTGCAAATATTTTTTAAATATATCATAAATATTTACAAAGTATTTATAAAAAAGGAGGATATCTAAATAAAAAATCTAGAAAAAATCACTAAATCACAAAAAAATATTAGAAAAAGAAACTGCATTACAACATGTCTTTGCACTTTATTTTCTAAAGATAAAAACATCGACACTAACATTAGTACTTTTAAAGAAGAAAAAATTACTAATAATTTAAATAATACATATAATGTATATATTACAATTAATGAAGATCGTGCAATGTAATATACACATAATAAAATTCAATAGTATTGTATAAAAATAACTTAAAATGCAAACAAAGTATATGTTGGATACTTCAATAAAAGAGCGGGGCTTAGGTTTCGCTTTTTTTATTTATAAAACGTGATAAGAAAATTGCAAATTCTAAAAAGATTGTTGTATAAAGGTTGTTTTATGGTATAATTTTAATTAGAGGGGTATATTATGAAAAAGATTGTAGTTGTTTTATCAATGGTGTTGTTAATTTTTGCATGTTGTTCTTTTGTTGGTTGCGATAAAGCACCTTCAGAAGAGGGATCAGCAAATGAAGGGATAACTGAAGATGATTCTATAATAGACAAAATAGAGAATGTTAACTATAAGCTATTTAATGATGAATATTATGTTAAGTCTGTAGATAACAAGAATATTGAAACTGTTTTGATTAAGTCAAACATTGATGGCGTGCCAGTTACTGCTATAGGTGTAAACGCATTTGCTAATTGTAATCAACTTACAAAAGTAACTATTCCGAATAGTATTATTAAAATCGATAATAATGCTTTCCTTGGTTGTGCAATTGAGAATATAGTACTTCCTGATACTATAGAAACATTAGGATATGGAGTCTTTTCATCATGTAAAAATTTAAAAGAAATAGTAATTCCAGAAAAGATTACATCGTTATATGACAATTTTAATGGTTGTACATCATTAGTAAAGGTAACATTACCTTCTAAGCTAGATTCGATAGGAGTTAATACTTTTGCGAACTGTACTAGCTTAGTGAGTATTGAATTACCATATGGTTTAACAAAAATATGGAATAAAGCATTTGCAGATTGTACGTCATTGGAAAAAATCAATATACCTATCACTGTAGAAACTATTGCACAGCTTGCATTTTGGAAATGTAAAGCACTAAGCTCTATTACAATTCCAGAGGGAATCAAATTAATCGAAAAGTATACTTTTTATGAGTGTAAAGGTTTGAAAAGTATAAATATACCAAAAAGCGTAGTAAGTATTGGGAAATCCGCATTTTATAATTGCGGTAATTTATCAAAGGTGTATTATAATGGAACTAAAGGCGATTGGGCGAAAATTAAAATCGATATAGAAAATAGTGTATTTGAAACAGACAGATTTGTAATATATGTATAACTGGTATAAATGTAAGTGCCTTGATTAAATAAAAACATGCTCATAATATATGAACATGTTTATATAAACAAGTGTCAGTGTAAGTGTCAAAAATATCAATAATTATAAAACAGCTTGAAAATGGTCAAAAAGGCACGGTTTTAGCTGTTTTTTCGATACTTTATAGTTGCGTAAAATGTGTTCGAATCTCTTATCGTTCACCAAAGCACCCAAAAGGGTGCTTTTTTCATGCCAATTTTGGTATTTTTGGCTGTACATGTTTTAGAGAATGATTGTATACATAATGAGTGTATATATGAGGAATATTAGCAAAATATAGACATAAGTTAGTCATAATTGTTAAAACAAATAACTAATTTAATACAGTCTTTATGTGACTTAATCATAATAGATAAATGGGCTATTGTAATTATCAATCTTATGTGCTATAATTAATATATTATAAATAATTATACTGTATAAATTATCGGTGTGGAGGTAAGCGAACATGAGAGAAAAGAAGTCAATAAATGAAGATAGTGAGATAAGTAATACTTTGTATGATAGCAATACTGAGACAAATAAAGTACTAAGTGATCTGATGGAGAAAAACAGTAATGAAGTGAATTTGCTAAAAAGTATAGTGGAAAAAAAGGCGAAAAAGAAGTTATCAATAGTAGGAGAATATGTTAATCTGGACTATCCTGAAAAAAATAGTACTGAGGGCGAGCTGTATCACGGATTATCACCGAGAGTAGATTCAACGGTTATAATCGATGCAATAAAACTAAATGCATTTAGTAATTCTGAGAGTTTTGAAAGGTACATGCATTAGTTAATGAGTGGCGATATTGTACAACTTGCAGAAAATTCTCCGATATTTAGTTTAAGAAAAATAGATAGTCCAATTTGCAGTTTAGATCAAGAATTGACAGCAAAGGCTATATTTGCGAAATCATTGATATGTATGTCAATGAAATTTGGACTGAAATTTGATATAACAGGAATTGCAAAAGAAGTATTTGTGTTTCTAAAGAACAGCGATTTAGTGTTAGGATTGGATTATGAAATAAAAACGAAGCCAACTAAGAATAGGAGAAAAATCACATTTAAGTACGAGTTGCGCGCTCTAGGATGTTCATTGCATAAGGTAATGCCGCTATTGTATACGAATTTTAATGTAAAAGAAAACGATTGTTTAACTAGTAAAAGTCAAAAAACTTCAATAGTAGAGCCGCTAAATATGGCTGATGTGGATATAATTGGCTTAACAAAATGTTATTATTCAGGAGTCATGCCCAAGGTATTAAAAATAGAAAAGAGCAAGGATAATAGTGCTAACGGTAATCTTCAAATTTATAATATTAAATTTTGCAAGACGACATTTGCTACGCTTGATGCAATGGACAATAGCTATATAAAAAACCATATACTTCTTTCGGGTGCTATTAATGAGGATACTACATATAGAGAAGTGTTGGATCGTGCTGATATATATGAAGATAAGCTAAAAAGCATGTATCTATCGGGCGATAATGTAAGCATTGATCAAGTAAATGAGTGTGTAAAGTGTTCATTAAATAGCAATACATGCGCTGTGACATGTGACATATTAACTATTGACGGTCGGCATATTATGACTAGGAGAAGCGCTGATGTGGTGGATACTGGTACAATATACCCTTCTTGCAATGGACAGAGTGAATTGCTTGATAATAATGTATCATTTTATAAAAAATCAGTATACGAGGACAATCCTACTATCGATACAGAAAGTGATAGAAGAATCGACTTTAGTGATGAAGTTAAAAGAGAGGCTTATGCTGAACTGGGTGTGGAAATTACAAATAATAGCCTTGAATACTTAGGTATATCATTGCTCGGGATATGTCCTACTAGTAAGATTGATGAAAATGCCACTAAATGTAAAGTAGAAAAGAATGAAATACCTTTTATAGAATTAAGACCTATAGAAGAAAAAAGACGGTTTCATTTTAATATTTACACAAAGAGTAAGTCTAATGATTGCATGGAAGAAATCGAGAAAAAAGTCGAATCAGCAGTGGAAAACTTCGAGTCAGATAAAAAGTTTGGTATTAACCTAAAGATAGATAATAACGCAAGTGATACAACGAATAGGAGAATGTCCATACTGATGACTGCCATTTCATACTTGGACACTATATCCGTTTTGGCATTGTCCATTGTGTTATTATTAGTTAGCTCATTTACATCAGGAGCAGGCGATATCAATATTACTATTGACATAATAGCTACATGTATTTCGTCAATAACTGCCAGTATTGCTATATTAAATTTATTAAGAGATTATACGAAATATCTAATAAAACGAAACAGGTGTATGGTACACTATTTCAATTTTTCAATAAGTAAGAAAAAGAACAACAGGAACAATGTCAAAAAAGATAGCAATATCAGTACTGCAGAAATGCGTAGGTTTTGCGATAAAATCGAGAAGTTCTTTAAAAAACACGAAACTAAACTGCACCCAGTATCTGCACTTATGATGATTTATTTATTAAGAAGTAGCGAAGAATAGTATATAAGTATTATTTGCTAATTGCATTAATATTTTGCAATAGGTTATTTTGTGGAGATAGAGCTTGTAAATATCGAGTAGTAGATAAAAATATCAAATAGTCATGAATAAAAATAAAAATAAAACACCCTCCATAAGCATAAGCCAGTGGAGGGTGTTTTATTAATATGTAAAGGAGAGTTTATACATATTATTCAAATCAATCAAATAAATTTTACATTAGTGTGATTGCAAAATTAAAATCCTGATTATCTTTATATTAAATTAATGATAGGCTATTCGCTATTTTTGCTCGTTAAAACTAAATTTGCGTCCTAGTGTTGACATTAATAATAATAACTATAGTAAAAGAAAGGAGTATAGTTCTATAAGCAAAAGTTTAGATAATAATTGCTTAAACTGCTATTTTTAGATATATAAGTATTTAACGCACCAGTAGACCATTGAAAATAATATTAATGTAAGTGCTTAATAATTCATGCTGGTCGCAAGTTTGAATCAATATACTGTCGAAAAGACTTACCATAAGCGTTCTAAAATGCGAGTGATCAATAGCTGTAATATACCCATCGATGATAGCATTATCTAGCGTATTAAAAGTCGGATCCCAATTGCTGTTGAGTCTATCGAGTATATGATCATGCTCAGCAGGATAGAACTCTTGCAATTTCTTAAGACTGACGCCTGCTATGTTCATAACTTTAGGGTAGACTGTAAGTAAATTACGTAATTTAATCAAACTGTTGTCAGTAGACTTTATTATTAATTGCTGTTGGTTTTTTATATCATCGAAAATATAATCTATAACATGAGTAATTATCGATTGCTTGCTATCGAAGTATTCGTAAATTGATTTTTTACTTATTGATAATGATTTTGCAATATCTTCAATTTTAAATTTTACACCGCTTTTCTCATAATGATAAATCGCAGATAAGATAATTTTATTTTTAGTATCGATCATTGATAAATCTCCTTTAATTATGAAGAGGATGTGTTGCAAAGAAGTGTATTTAATAGACAAGCTAATTAGTTAACTGAATTTAAACAAAAACAAGAAACTAAAAAAAATATTCTAGTTTCCTAAATTATATCAAATAAAAGGTAGCATGTCAATAGATAATTGAAAATAATAATATTATTATATCGTTAAGATAGAATTGTCAACATATGATGTATACTATTGACATTATAGTTAAATTATACTATACTCTATATAATGTAATAAATTAAGTACGTTCGAGGTGTGAAATTTTAATGTATATTAAATTAGGTAGTTTAGTAGTATGTTGTGATTTATTTATATTTTAAAGTATTTATTTGTTAGATTGGAGGATAAATGATAAATCATAAAAGGACTTTAGCTTCATGTTTTTGTGGAATTGCAAATCAAGCTATATTAACTAATATTACAGCGATATTATTTGTGCCGCTAATGATGTTATACGACATAACCATTACGCAATTTGGATTGTTAGTAGGTATAAATTTTTGTGCGCAAATGGTAGCTGATATTGTGCTTACTATATATATAGATAAGATAAAGTATAAGAATATTGTGCAAATTGCAAATGTGATATCAGTAATTGGAATGATAGTCTTTGCGATGGCGCCAGTAATTATGCCTGATAATCCTTTTCCACTTATTGTGGTGGCGACGATAATATTTTCTTTTGCAAGTGGTATTTGCGAGGTGGTATTGAGTCCTATTACGGATACTATTCCTGATGACTATAAGAGCAAGAAAAGTGCAATGTCGTTAATGCATTCATTCTATGCTTGGGGTCAAGTTTTTTGTATACTCTATGTCAGTGTTATGCTTTATGTAGTAGGCATTGAATATTGGAATTATATAGCGCTTAGTACTATTATTGTGCCTATTGTTTGTATGGCATTATTTAGTACTACAAATATCGTTCAAGTAAGACAAGTCAGCCGAGAGCATAACAAGACAGCAATAAAATCTCCAATTTTCTTCGTTTGTTGCGTTGCTATTTTCTTCGGTGCGGCGTCTGAGCTTGTGATGAATCAGTATGCATCAGCATTTGCAGAGATCGCGCTAGGGCTTTCTAAGATACAGGCTGACCTTTTAGGCATGATGCTGTTTGCAGTGTGTTTGGGTTTGGGACGTGTAATACATGGATTTATCGGACATAAAGTGGATATCCACAAGTTGCTAATAGCGGGAAGTGGTATGTCTATTGCTATGTACGCGATAGTAGGAGCAGTAAATGCTCCTATTGTACAGCTTTTTTTCGTCGTGTTATCAGGATTTACAGTCAGCTTATTATGGCCTGGAACTTTAGTCATTGCGGGTGATAGTTTCAAAAACGCGGGTGCGTGGATATTCAGCGGACTAGCTATAGCTGGTGATATGGGAGCTATGATATTTCCAAGTATTGCGGGCGGAATCGTTGATTCTATCGGGTTTAATAAAATGTATCTAGTCATGATGATCGCTCCAATTGCAACATTTATATGTCATATTGTACTGAAGTACCTAACATCAAAATTGAAAACTACGTCAAAAAATATACTGGAATAATAAATATATTCGAAGGAAAAGAGGTCAATATTATACAATCAAATATAGCGTAGTGAGTTTTCTTGTTACGCTTTTTGTATGCAGTAATGTGATGATAACATCTTGCATATTCACAAGATCGGACATTGCTTTGCGGATATGAAAACGGTATAAGAGATAAATATAAATATCTTTTCACATTGTTATTGTATTATTGCGTAAGTTTTGATATAATGTAACCATAACGACAAGACAGATGGTATAGACATGGAGGATATATGTACTTTAATGATAATAAAAACCTAAGTGATAATGTAATTTATAGTAGAATAGTTCCAGCAAGAAATGCAAATCTTGTGGATTTACCTATGGAGTTACACACTAATATCCGCGAAAGTCTTAAGCTGTCGGGGATTGATAATTTGTACAGTCATCAGGCAGAAGCCTTTTCTAAGATGAATAGCGGTAGTAATATCGTTATAACAACGTCTACTGCGAGCGGAAAAACGTTGGCGTTCTTACTACCAGTAATACAAAGGATAATGAAAGACCCGTCTACAAGGGCGATATTTGTGTATCCGACAAAAGCACTGGCAAAAGATCAGCATAGAGCAATAAGCAAAATACTAGATAAAATGAGCGGGCTTGAAGTAGTTTGCGGCGTGTATGATGGCGATACACCTATAAACGAGCGGTCAAAGATCAGGCGAAATGCAAATATAATATTGACAAATCCAGAGATGTTGAATGGTGCTTTTCTACCTAATCATAGCAAAAACAACTTTGATTTTATCTTTAAAAACCTTAGATACGTGGTTTTAGATGAGCTTCATACGTACAAAGGTGCATTCGGATCACACATAGCAAATGTGCTAAAAAGACTGACACGTATATGCAATTATTATAATTCCTCACCGCAGTACATGTGTAGCTCTGCTACCATTGCAAATGCTACCGAGTTAGCTGAAAATGTATGTGGAGTTAAGTTTGATTGTATTGATAATGACGGGTCGGGTGCGTCTGAAAAAGAGTATTTTTTCATACAACCACCAATGAATTTAAAAAGCAAAATACCGTATTCTGTATCGGACGTAGCAAAAGATTTGTTGCCGAACTTGATATTTCAAAACAATAATTTTATAGCGTTTTGCAAGTCGAGAAAAGCCGTGGAAGTGATCCTGAAAGAAATACGCGAAGAGCTTTGGTCAGACAATGCTTTCTATGCGGACATGATCGCAAGTTATAGAGCGGGCTATACACCGCTAGAGCGGAAGAGAATAGAAGATGGTATGATTAACGGTTCGATAAAAGGACTTTTATCTACTAATGCACTTGAACTAGGTATTGATATAGGAAAACTAGATACGGCAGTGATGGTAGGATTTCCTGGCACGAATGCATCTTTTTGGCAACAAGCTGGGCGTGCAGGGCGTGCGGGTAACAGTGCAAAGATATATATGATATTAGATGATCTGCCCAATGATCAGTATATCGGCATTGAGCCAGAGTGGCTTTTTAATAGCAATAGTGAGAATGCCGTAATAGACAAGGATAATATGTTTATTCAATTAGCACATGTTAGGTCTGCCGCTGCGGAGTTACCGCTATGTTTAAGTGATACGAAAATATTCCCCGATCTTGCTGAAATGTTACCAGTATTAATGAAAAAAAATGAAGTGAGTGCAGAGCAAGGCAAATTCTTATGGACAGGGCCGGACTATCCATGCGGTGATTATTCGCTACGTAATATGGATAATATAAGATACAAATTATTAGATATAACGGACAGAGAAAATGAAATAAGTATAACTGAAATGGACGAACTGCATGCTTTTATTGAGCTACATGAGGGGGCAATATACATGCACCACGGTGATACTTATCTAGTGGAAAGACTCGATATAGCAAGTCATACAGCAAGAGCAAAAAAATTGCAGGTCAATTATTATACAGAGCCAAAGAGAGACACCTTGATAAAAAAACTTGCAGTTATAAATGAAAAAACTGAGGGTAAATCGGCGGTTAGTTTTTGTGATATAAATGTGCTTACTACCATTGATGGACATAAGCGAATTCAGTTGCATACAAGGCAAAATTTAGGTTTTGATGACATTGCACCATTATCTAAAAACTATGATACTGAAGGCTTGCTTATAGAAATACCTAGTACTGTAAGAGACGTATTTGATTACTGTTTAGATAGGGATGATGAGTCAGATTATACTACTATGTCAATGAGTGGAGGTGGGAGAGTGTCACGTAGTGCAAGACACAAAACTTACAAAGAAGCTGTTGGATACGTACTATTGAACTCGGCAAAAATGGCAACAATGGCAGATAGATCGGACATGAGTTCAGAGTATATGAGTGATGGTATTAGCGGGAAAAGGTATATAGTTTTATATGATATGTATGTTGGTGGTCTTGGTTATAGTGAGAAAGCATACCAGCTTGTTGATAGTATAATCGGAGGTGCAGTGAAGAGCATCGAAAAATGTAAATGCGAGAGCGGATGTGCGGTATGCGTAGGTGATTATGCGATAAATAAAGAGTATGTGCTTTGGGCATTGAAGAGTATATATGCAGACATAGAAGTGCCGAAGAGTATATCTCGAAAGGAATATATAAAAAGAGAAGAAACCATATCCGAGAAGATATGCGGACTAGACGATCTAGAGAATAATTGGGAAAAGGTCGCAAAAGAATTATCAAAAAATGGTGGTGACATACAACAGTTTTTATCAGGAATTAGCACTGTAAAGGTAATAGAGCATGATATATATATCACTGTGCAAAATGCGTTTATTGCTGACTGGGCTAACGATAATTATACAAATAAGAGCATTTACAATATATTAAAAGAGTATGTTATATTTCCTTTCAAGGGAAAGCTATCGAGTGAAAAGTTCACACCAGTCAAGATCAAAGCAATAAGTACTAATGATGACAAAAAATCATATGAGAAAATAGCAAAAAGATACAAGGATCTAGTAGAAAATGATTAAAGAATTTGAGCTAAATGAATACCAATTAAAAGCTGTCAATAATAATGACAAAGCGTGCTTAGTTAACGCTAGCGTTGGCAGTGGAAAAACTAGTGTATTGATAGCAAAAATCAAAAAAATAATATGCGAAAAAAACGTAGATTTAGATAAAATAGTAATACTTACATTTACAAATAAAGCCGCAAATGAAATAAAGGAAAGGCTGGCAAATGAACTGGGAGAAAGAATAATAGAGCTGAAGTATTGCGGTACTTTTCATAGTGTAGCTCTAGCGATGATGGAAAATGAATTTGATATAAAAGAGTTAGGTTTCACACGTTCTCCACAAGTAATAGAGCCTTATGAAGAAGCAGAATTAGCTCAGATCATCATAGAAAAAAGCAAGTATAATATCAAATATTTAAACAAAATAGATAAGAGAATACAGCTAGCTAGAAGCGGAAAATACATGTATGCGAACATGAAAAATAAAGATGATATTATATCATTGATGCAAGAAATAACTAGCGAAAAAGTAGCACAGAACAAATTAAGTTTTGACGATATAATTGATTACATAGTGGAGCTAACTGCAAGGCGAACATTTATTTCTGAGTATATAATAGTTGATGAGTTCCAAGATTGCGATCGTCAACAATTAATTTTTATAGACAATATGTTAGGAGGAAAAAGTAAGGTGTTTGTAGTGGGAGATCCTAGTCAAATTATATATACATGGAGAGGATCGAAAAGTAATATTTTTGAAGAATTCTCTTGTAAGTATCATGCGACAGAATTATCACTTCCGCTTAACTATAGATCTACCCAATCTATACTCGAAGTAGCTAAATGTGTGCTCCCCAACAATGAAAAACTAGAAGGCGTAAAGGACTTCGGGCAAAAAATAACGATAAAGAAGCATTTCAACGCTTTTTATGAAGCAAGTTATTTAGTTCAAAAAATTCAAGAATTGTTAGAAAAAGGATACGAATATAAAGACATTTCTATACTTTATAGATTGCAAAAGCAGTCAGAACAAATAGAAAAAATATTTGAAAAAAACGGGATACCTTGCGAGGTATCACTTAAGAAAAAAATCAATGATGTAAGTGTATTGAAATGGTTCATTAAGCTAATAAAGTGTAGCATCAACCCTGATGATAAATCAAACATGGAATATGTGCTACTTGACGAAAATTATGGAGTGTTTAGCAAAAAAAGCGTAATGCGAAATGAACTAAATAAAATCGAAAAAAGCAAAGTTTCATTAGTGCTTAAGATATTAAAATTCGAAGAGTGGGTAAAATCAAAAAACTGTATGGACAACATTTATGAATACTTCGAATTAGATCATTTAATCAGAGAAAATTCTGCGACTTTTGCTGAGGATAAAAATAATATTACGCTACTAATAAGTAAGATCATACATCATGTGAAAGAAAGCGATAATAGTACGTTTGACAGCCTGACGCATTTTTCAAACTCCGCAGCACTATATGGAATAGATGTGTTATTTGATAAAGAAAATATCAGTGCTAACAAGGTAAAACTAAATACAATACATGCGTCAAAAGGTCTTGAATATAAGTGCGTGTTTATCATAGGCGCTAACTATGGAAGTATACCTATGAGAGGGAAGACAAGTGCCGATGAAGATGAGGAAAAGAGACTGTTTTTCGTTGCTATTACTAGAGCAAAAGAGATGCTTGAAATATCCTATTATACGAGCCCTGATGATCCAAGAATGATAGGAGGGAGAAGCCACTTCCTGTCATATATTCCAGCGAGGCTTGTATGTGACGATATTAGAAAAATTGACACTCAACATATTAAAAATATGGTGAAGGAAATAGCTGTTAATATTGCTGAAGAACCAAAGGTGAAACGCTGTCGACACCTGAAGTATGGTGAAGGAAATATAATTAGCTCTGATGATGAGGTTACTATTGTAAACTTTGATAATTACGGAGAAAAATCTTTTGTTACTATGTTTTATGAAGTAGAAGAGTTATAAAACCTTTTATATTTACAAATTGAAATTTTTAATTGTTAAATCCTTGTCAGTTACGATGCGAGAGTAAGTAACTTATGAGGATTTTTGTTATTTGCAAAAGACATATTATTTAGTATCATTTTGTTTGTAAAATTAAGATATTCACATGCTAAAGTAGTAGTAAAAAGGTTTTTGCATAATATAAAAGCACTTATTAGTATGTAAAAATGGTTTTATAAGCGTATTATGTATATTTTCCAACATTTAATATTTAGAAAGTGCTATAATAGGTGGGTAAGTTATTATATTATAATTTGCAAAAAACATTATGAGAATAACATTCGGGGGAATCGTTGATGAATTTTAAACAAACGACAAAAAAAGCGAAAAATAAAGCTATATACTTTGGTAATCACATTAGCTCGCATTGGAATAGACCCGCACCAGGTCATGAAGCTCCTTATCGTGAAGTAGCAGCGTACAGTGTCGGCGGTATGGGTAAAGAAATGATTATGTACATGGTGTACATGCTTGCTCTTAATGCTAGTACAATTTTCCTAGGCTCTACTATCGGTATTAAGCCTATGCACATACAAACTATGTACACTATTGTTACTATTCTAAATGTCGGATTTGTTTTCGTAAGGGCATTCCTTTTCGATAACATGCGACTTAAGATGGGTAAGTTTAGGCCAATGATTATGTTAAGTGCGATTCCGCTAGTTGCAATCATTGGAGTTATGTTTTTTCTAGAGTTCGATGTCATGACTTATAAAGAAAAACTAACCGCTGTAATTGCTTTTGTTATTTGCGTCGAGTTTTTTAAACCTATTTTGCTTGAAGCATTTGTAGGTATAGGACATGTAATCACTTCTAATAGTAATGAGCGTACGAATATAATAACAATCTATTCGATAGTCTATTCGCTTGCGCCTACTTTAACAAATTTTATAGTGCCGCTGTTCTCTGAATTTACGGGTGGACTGACTTCGATCGATACTTATCGTTACGTTATTTTGCCGATGGCACTTTTCGGAGTAGTATTGTCGCTAGTGACTGTTCTAGGAACAAAAGAGCGTATTGTTACCTCTCGTAACTATGTGCAAAAAGTAAATGTATTTAAAGGAATTAAAGAAGTATATCGAAATAAATATTGGTGGATTATCAACTGTGCAGGTTGGGTAGCATTTTTAGAAGGCGCCGCGAACACATTGTTATTATGGATGTATGTGTACGGAGTTCAGGACATGGTAGAGTACTCTATGGTAACGACAGTCTTAGGAATGTCTGCAACCATTGCAATGGTGCTTACACCGATACTTTTGAAGAAGGTTGGAAATAAAAACCTTTTATTGCTGCACAACTCTATGAATATAGTATTGATCGTGGCTATGCTATTCACATTCCAAATACCATATCTATTTATATTCTTTCTGTTCTTTAATCTATTGTTTAATTACTTGGCACTAATCTACGGTCCAGTTATACACGGCGAGATGAGAGATTATCAACACTATTTAAGCGGTAAAAGAATGGATGGTGTTTTCGGACCAGCCTCAAGCATGATAAATACGCCTATAATAATTGCAACAGGATACATAATCCCTATCGCATACCAAAGTTTTGGACTAACGATAAACTATAATATACTTTATGATCCAAGTTTTAGAAATCAAATGTTTACAGTGCTTTTAGTGATGTCAATAGTGGGTGCAGTTCTCAACTTAGTACCATTCTTCTTTTACGACTTCCCCCGCGAAATGCATGTAAACGTCGTAAGGGTAAATAATTTAAGGGCTATGATAGGAGATTATTCTGATGATTGTCTACAGCCTGAGCGAATCAAGCGTGGCGTGGATGACCACCGTGAAGTAATGAGGATAAATAGCATTGAGCATGAGGATATAAACGATTTAAGGAAACAGCTAAGACTTCTTAACGCGGATAAGACTATGGCAAAAGAAGAAAAGAAAAATCAATCAAAGCGAATTTATGCACGAATTGCTACTGCTAAAAATATCGCACATAAGCAAAAGCATACAGTTCTGTACTTAAACGAGTTCCATAAGTTTGATATTGAGATTAATAAAATAAAGCTAGTGCTTGCGCATGAATTATGTGATAAGGGTATTGAGAGTTTTTCTGGGCGTGATGTTCTGGAGATGAAAGAATCGGTAGCTAAAGCCGTCGGCAGATATTGCGCGGACAATTGCGTAGTACTAACGCCTAAAGAAAAGAGATCATTAAACGCACAGTTTAGGGGAGTGCTAAGAAGTCATAAGAAAATGAATAAAGTGTATGATGGCAACTTTAAACGTATGACAATGGATAAACTAAACGAAGCTATAGCAATGCCTGAGACTAATAAAGAAGAAGAGAAGGCAAGAAAAATCGCACTAAAGAGGGAAGGAAGTATTTGGAGTAAATACATCAATATTACTGAGAATTATCGTGATACCAAAATGTTGATTAAGCAAAAAATAGCTATGGATAATTTTGCTGAAATAGAGGGTATGTATGAGGATTCTATATTATCTATAGAGGATGGCAAACAAAAATCTATCATTGAAGAGCAAGAGCGAAAAGCAAAGGTCTTGGCTGATTATGAAGCTGCTGAAAAAATCAGGATAGAAGAAATGCCTTTAGAGAAACAAGAAAAGTATCTTATAAAGAAAGAAAAGCAAAATGCTCGCAAAGAGCAAATGCAAAAAATGATCGAAGAAGCGGTTGCGACAGAGAAAAAGTCAGCAGAAGCTAAAAAGCAAAAAAAACTAGAAATGGAAGAAAATAATGCTAAGCACATAGAGACTTTCATTGATCAAACACCCCCTTCAGACATTAAAGATGACGCGACAGATGATAGCAAAGGAGGAGAGACGTTATGAAAAAGAAAGCTATAATTATAGTAACCATAATAGTTTTATCTATAGTTTGTTCACTAACGCTTACTTCTTGTGCGACAATAATTTCGCCAGAAAAAGCATTCGATATACTGCAAAAAGGTGTACAAGAAGCACTTGACGCTACTTACTATTTTTATGATGAAGTAGACAATAGAAATGAAAAAGAGTCTATAAATAGGAAAGTGAATATTATAGGAAAAGTCGACGGTGAAAACAATGCAATGCAAGATGAAAATAAAGAATACATCGATTACAAAGCGAGCCTTTATGAGAAAACATCAAGTAAAAAAGCTCCTACTCATGTGCTAGATTACAAAGTGGGATTACCTGATAAAAGTGAAGAAGGTGCAGTTCCTTACCTTATAAAAAGAGATGCTACTGACAAATCCAAGGATCAAGACAGAATAGAGATAAAGACTAGAAAAGAAATGACTACTAAACAGTTTGTAGAGAGCGAATTCTTCGCTGATTACTCACTGTATAGCAAAGTAAAAGATCTGAAAATGCTGACACTTGATGATATAGACCTTGATGCGACTTGGAAACAGTCATTCAGCAAGGAAGGTGCTTCATTCACAGGGCAAATGTATTTGGTGTCGATGAAGTTTGTTATTAAGCCAGAGTTTTTTGAAGAGCATTGCCCCGATAGTACACTAAAAGGTGACATGATACACATCGAAGTAGTTGACGGAAAGTTAAATAATATTATCGTGTACCAGTATGTATCTGATGGTAGCATAACTACTTTTGATGAGGTATATAGATTTTCTACTGTGTATCGTGGTCCTAAAGTGCAGATACCAAAACTGAGCGATCTAGAAGATGAGAAAGATGGTTATACTATTGTAGAAAGTATAATCTAATATTTAAAGATCATATCAGTTCTTTAGCAAAAATAATAATGATTACTATATATTTTGAAAACACTTGCTTTTTATAAGTATATGTGATATTATATGTTAAACAAACGAATTGCATAAAAGTGCGAATTCTTTTGCTGAGAATATAATAAATGTATCGTGGAGGATAATGAATATGAAAATAATGAAGTGTGAACACTGTGGGAACATTGTATCATTTATTGAGGATAATAATGTGCCTATCATGTGCTGTGGAACTAAAATGGTTGAGCTAGTACCTAATTCTGTAGATGCGGCTACTGAGAAACACGTGCCAATAGTTACTAAAAAATGCAAGAAAGTAACAGTTAGTGTTGGTAGTGTAGAGCACCCAATGTTGGATGAGCATAATATTGTTTGGATTACGCTAGTAACGACTTGCGGTATGAATACAAGATATCTTGAGAAAAATGCAGCTCCAGTTGCAGTATTCTCACTTGCTGACGGCGAGCAAGTTGTAGAGGCATTAGCGTACTGCAACTTACACGGACTATGGTCTGCTAAATAATAAATAATAAAATATAAAGAATACCTTGCCTTTTTCTTAGGACGGGTATTTTTTTATTTATATATAAATAAAATTATTATTGACATCATACTTTCAGTGTAGTATAATTATGCTTGAAGTTGTTTTGTGGAGGCTAGAATGAGTAGTAATGTTAGAAACAAAAAATACAATTATCTTATATTATTATGTGCAATGGTATACACTGTTGCTTACATTGGCAGGCTGAACTTTACTGCGTCGATAATAGATATTATTGATCATTTTGATTCCACGAAAGAAGTAGTCGGATTGATAGGTACATTTTTCTTTCTATCTTATGGAGCAGGTCAGTTAATAAATGGTATTTTTGCGAAGTTTTATAATGTAAAAATGATGATAACAGTATCGCTAGTATCATCAGCAGTGATCAATTTGATAATGCCATACATACCCGATATTAATTTAATGAAATACCTTTGGGCATTAAATGGTGTTGCTCAATCTATCCTGTGGTCGTCTATTATTAAGATACTAGGAGAATACTTGCCAACGGAGTATATGAATAAAAGTATTATTATACTTAGTATTACGGTACCTATTGGCACGGCTCTGGCGTATTCCATCTCAGCTATTGCATCACTTCTAGGTGTCTGGAAAATCGTGTTTTATGTTGCTAGTATTTTGCTTGCATTAACTGCGATGATATGGTGGTTGTGCCTTGGGAATATTTGCAAAACTATATCACCTATAGATAGTCTAAATGACACAAATAAGTTGCCGATTGAACAAGTAAACTTAGCGGATAAAAGACGCAACTTAGGTTACATAATATCCGTTGTTGTTGTAGCATGTATCGGTGGAGCATTTAACAATTTTTCGAAAGATGGCATCGTCACTTGGGTTCCGAGTTTTCTAAAAGATAACTATAACATGCCGGGATATTTTTCGATATTATTAACGCTTTTATTGCCACTAGTATCGGTAGGTGGTGTACTTGTTTCTCAGGGACTTTATAAACTAATTCGCGATTACTTTTCTGTCGGAATTATATTGTTTGCATATCCGCAGTTAGCATAGCTTTAGTAACTGTTTTTATAGACAGTAGTGTCATCATTACAATATCAGCATTGTGCATATCTTCGTGTGTTCTTGCAGGCATAAATTCGATAGTGACTAGTGCACTTCCACTGACATTAAGAACTAGTGTAAATCCAGGTTTACTTGCGGGGATTATCAATGCTTGTTGTTATTGCGGGAGTGCATTATCTACATATGTTCTGGGCATTACACAAGAGGCAAATGGATGGAATATGGTGTTTTATGTGCTTTTAGCTGTCAGTGTAGTCGGTGTAGTGGTGATGAGTGCAGGAGTTGTGGCAAAATTTATAAATAGTAAAATGAATAAAAAAACAATAAATTAATTAATTATAGTTTAAATATTTTATTAAAAATATCACATAATAAAAACTAAAACAGAAAATATTTTTTGCGTAAAATTGTGTGGAAAAAAATATATGCTTTTATACGCACTAATGCAAAAAAAAGAGGGATAAATTTATGAAAATAATCAATGCTAAATACAAGGATATATCGGCTATAAATCACGTTGTATATTCTACAATTAATAAAGTATATCCTGCGTATTATAGTGCTGGCATTATCGAGTTTTTTCTCAACATTCACTCGATAGAAAATATCGAAAAAGATGTGATATCAGGGAGTACTTATTTAATGATAATAGGTAAAAAAATCATAGGAACATTCACTATAAAAGAGAATGAGTTTTCAAGATTTTTTATACTGCCTGATTATAGGGGTAGAGGATATGGAAGTATCGCATTAACGTACATAGAAAATATAATTTTCAGCGATTATTCAGAGATAAAAATCATAGCGTCAAAGCCGGGATATCCAGTGTATTTAAAGCGAGGGTATGTGGTATATAAGTACGTAGAAGAGCGGATCGTTAATGATGATATTGAAGGTTACCACATTATGATTAAAAACAAAACTCAATAGGTAAATTCATGCGTAGATAAATGATAAATCAAATAGCATATTGTTATGAGTTAATATAGATATGCTTTTTTGATCTAAATAACGATATTCAGAACAATAAATAAAAGTTGACAAATCGTACATATATGATATAATTATATGTGTTACGTGATGAATGTGACTAATATAATATAATAGTAGCATACAAATTTATAAAGAAGTGAAACTTAAATGTGCTATAGGAGAGAATATGGCTATATTAAAACTGAAAGATGTCGGAAAAATTTACGCGACAGCTAACGCCGTTGCGGTAGGAATAAGACGCGTAAATGTGAGTTTTGAAAAGGGAGAATTTGTCGCTATCACTGGAAAGAGTGGCTGCGGTAAAACCACATTACTTAACGTAATGAGTGGACTTGACAGTTACGAAGAAGGTGAGCTGTATATTAATGGCGAAGAAACCTCGCATTTTATCGAGAGTGATTGGGAGCAATATCGTAAGGATTATATATCTTTTATATTCCAAGACTATAACATTATTGAGAGCTTTAGTGTGCTACATAATGTTGAGTTTGCACTTACGCATATTAAAGATCATAAAGAAAGACGCTTGAAAGCTCTTGAGCTAGTGGAAAAAGTGGGTCTACTTAGTGTCGTAAAACAAAAGGGTAGTAAGCTGTCAGGCGGACAGAAACAAAGAACGGTTATTGCTAGAGCACTTGCTAAGGATAGTCCGATCATACTTGCTGACGAGCCTACAGGAAATCTTGATAGTGTGTCGGCTAAGTCTATCATTGCACTATTAGGCGAGATCGCAAAAGACAAACTTGTAGTAGTGGTCACTCATAATGTGGAAGAGCTTGAAGGGTATGCAACTAGAGAGATAAGGATTTTCGACGGAGAAATATCTTCGGATGAGCAAAAAATACCTGAAAAAACAATAGATCAAGAAATAGATAATAATAAAGAATCAAGCACTATTGCAAAAGAGCAAGAGATAACGGCAGTAGAAAATTCGGCTGAATCATCGTTAGAGGATGTATGCGGTGCTGAGGCTGACGGGTTAGAAAGTCAGATCAATACAGATGAAATGCCACAAAAACCAAGTAAATGCAAAAAGCTAGCTAGTAACGTATCAGCATTTGCAAAGCGTAAAGCTGAGCTTAATAAAGAAGCAGTAAATCTCGGATTTAGACGGTATTTATCAATGCCAAAACTAACAACATTTGTCACTATAATGTGTATGGTGGCGGTGATAGGTATGAGTTTGATAATATCGCTTTTGACATCTTTAAATGTTGCAAGCGAATTCGACTCTGATATGTTCGCATACGAAAAGGGAAGACTTGTAGTCGCAAATATGGACAAAAGCGTATTTAGCATTGATGAAAAGCAAGCTATTGCAGATAAGTATGACGCTACATACACTGATAGAGACGTGTTGCGTGATATGGGACCATGTTTAGCATTCTATATACAAAATGGTAAGATCGTAAGGAGTCAACAACCAAAAGTATCAATGGACAAGTACACAGATCAAAAGATCACCGTTGGAAGAGCTCCTACTGCTGAAAACGAAATAATGATAAGAGTTCCATATTCTTATAAGCATATCGTGCAAACGAGCGGAGTTATGAATTCTGAGATTAGTATTCTTGACTATATTTATGATATAGTAGGTTGTAGTTTCTATACTGATAATACTATTCCAGCGCAAGCATTATTTGGTAAAAAGTCTTACGATATAATGTACGAAAGGGCTTTGATAAATTCATTTAAGACTTCCGAATGGTACTCAAGCGATCCTGGGATCATGATATCACCTAAATTAAAAGGTAATGAGATTATCAAATATGACGTCAATGGCGGAGGTTCGTACTCCTCAGTTGATGATGAATTAAAGTACGCTATAGGAACTTATAAAGTAGTGCGTATAGATGATCGAGAATTTTATGAGGGCAACTATTATGATTATTTAATTGAAAAAAATGAAGACTTTTACAATAGCAATAAGTCATGGTATAGATCAGGTACATATATAAGTAAGGAACTGGCAGAGACAATAGTTAATGACCATGATTATCAATTTTCTCTAATGTTTAGTAAAGACAAACTGGCAGAAAACTGCATGCGTGAATTAACAGATAGCGGTTATAATGTGGCTATGAGTTATGCTCAGGTAATAAGTCCTGATAGTAGTTTAAGTTCATTTTTAGCAGATCTTTTATTGATCTTTTTATGGATATCGACTGTTTTGTTTATAGGTGTGTTCTTGGGCTTGTGCTGTATTAGAGTGCATAATAGCCAAAAGAAAGACATAGCTATTTTTAGAACAATGGGCGTAGAGGCTAAAGTGATCAAGCAGTCAATGTATTGGTACAATTTTATCGCACTTTTACCTTGTCTGATACTTAGCACTATATTAATGTTTATACTATTCTTAACGCCTACGGGACTGCTATTTGCATATATCAGTATTTGGGGATATGTAGCGTTATGGGTCGGATTGTTTGGAGTAATGTTCCTTGCTACTAAAATAATAAATAGAAGAATATTTAGAGAGACAGTCCGTAAAAACCTAAAAGGAGGACGCCAAAAATGATTAAATTAACAAATGTAAAAAAGACATTTAACGCAAGAAAAAGCAACGAAATATGTGTAGTTAATAACATGTCACTTGAGTTGCCTGAAAAGGGAATGGTCGCGTTCTTTGGTAAAAGTGGCTGTGGAAAAACCACATTACTTAATCTGATAGGTGGACTTGACGAAAGTCAAGCAGGTGATATTGAGATAGACGGTACTACTCTTAAGGGCAGCAATGTCGATAAAATACGTAATGAATATATCGGTTATATTTTTCAAAACTATAATCTTGACGAGAACAAAACAGTATTTCAAAATGTTGAAACGGCACTTAAGTTGTGCGGAATTGAAGATATTGAAGTAATAAATAATAGGGTAATGAGTGCTTTAAGAAGTGTTGATTTAGAAAAGTTCTCTAAAAGATTGCCATCTACATTGAGCGGTGGACAACAGCAACGTATTGCGATAGCAAGGGCGTTGGTAAAGTGCCCTAGGATAATACTTGCCGACGAGCCAACAGGAAATCTTGATGATGCGAATACTATTAAAGTAATGGATATCTTAAAGAAAGTCTCTCACGAACGACTAGTGATACTAGTTACTCATGAGCATGACCTTGTAGATCTTTATTGTAACCAAGTAATTGAGCTAGTTGATGGTAGTATAAAAGATACTAAAACTCTTAGTAATAATGATAATGAGTCGGTGCGTGATCAGCGTAAAATATATTTGGGTGATATGCAGTCTACAGAAGTTGCTTCTGGAGATATTAAGGTGCAGTTTTATGGCGAACAGTCGCTAGCAAGTCATATAAAAATCGTAGAAAAAGACGGAAAAGTTTATATCTATTCCGATAGTAATAATGTCAAATTTTTAGACGATCGAAGTGAGCTACAGCTTGTTGATGAAAAGTTTGTGCCGAGAAAAATCATGGAGAACGTACATGATGATGATTTGGCTGAACTATCTCCAATAGTAGCGAAGAAATCGAAAATGTTTACGACATGGGATAGTGTCAAGATGGGGTATAATACCGCATTCAAGCAAGGTCGATTTGTCAAAAAGATGTTGATTATGCTACTTATGATTTTCCCGATAGTATTGACATTGCTAGTATCTACAATGTATGCCTCGATAAGTAATGATGGGGCTTATTTGTTAAATGGAATAAACAAAGACATAGTGAAAGTGCATATTACAAGTCAAGAAGACATGGATAAGTATCTAAATATCGCCAAAGAAAATGAAAAAAATATGATAGGAGATAGCAGTGTAAGCAGTGATTTATCTTCTGGAAATACATACACAGCAATTGCAAAAGGAGCACAGTTTTTAACTGAGAACGCACAATCCTACCGTTTTAATACAAGCTTTTTATCAGTAGATCAGATAAAAAGCCCGCTTATTGCAGGAGTGAAAGAAGTGGATGATGATGAAATAGTCATCACAAAAAGCATAGCAAAAGATATCATTAACTCGAGACTATTAGGCTATATAGATAACGCAAATAATCTAATCGGTGTGACGATAGAAATCGACTATTTACCATATACCATTGTAGGAATTGCCGATGAGACTTCTTCATATATCTATGTTTCACATAAAAATGCGTATAGAAATATTTATGATACGATATATTGCAATTTTTCTGATCAATCAAACGCTAGTTACGGCAAAGAACTTAAATATGATGCAGTTGGCAAGACTGCTGATATTGTAGTAAACTACGACATGTTAATACCGTATACACATTCCAAGTTCAAACAAGGAGCTACCTTTGCATTTGGGGAAATGGAGTATACTATTGTAGACTCGATAGGTGTTTACGATGAAAATGGAGGCAGTACTAGTGCATCAATCAGTGAAGTGATTTGCTATTATACCAACCAAGGAACATTTATAGTCAATGATCAAGCATACAAAGACAGTGCTTACAAATTAGTCGATTGTACTGCTTTTAATAGTACGTATTTCGATGTTGCAGTGACTAATGCAATCGAGTTTTCTAAAAAATGCGATCTAGAAGGATTAATAAATTATAACTGTGAAGATTCACTAATAAATAGTAATTATGTAAATCCACCGAGTTCATCGGTTTTTTGGATCGTGGCGATTATAATTATAGTAACTGTTATGACTATTTGCATTTATTTAATAATGCGTACGTCTCTAATGTCGAGGGTAAAAGAAATAGGTGTCTATAGGGCTATCGGTGCAACTAAATTCGATATTATAAGAAGTTTCTTCATAGAATTTTTAGTATTGTTCTTCCTTACAGTTTTTATAGGCTTTATCTTAGCAAGCTCACTAATATGGGCAATTATGGGTATAGATGTAATGATGTTAACAGTAGTTTACTTGCCTTTTTGGTTATGGTTGATAGTAGGAATAGGATTGTTTACACTTTCTGCTCTTTGCGCTATGATACCAGTAGTTACTATGCTTAGCAAGACCCCAGCCGCAATACTAGCAAAATATGATATTTAATTGGATTATCAATAAAATCCGATTTATATAAATACTTATTCATATAGGAGAAAATTATGAAAAAAATTATATCAGTGAGTGCTTACGTAGTATCACTAGCAGTCTTTGCGATAGGACTATTCTTTTTCGTGTACTTCAATCACGGAATATTCTTTAGCACTGCAGCAATGGCTATTATCTTCGCATTGCTCGTATTGACGGTGCCAGTTGCTTACTTGATTTTGCGTAAAAAAGAAGTTGGTGACAGTAAGGTTATGAAAATAATACCTATAGTCGTGATAGGAAGTGCAATACTTATGCTGTTTATGACAGTTTTATATTCGGTAATTGTTGATTACTTCCAGCCCGTTTCAATAAATCAAGTAGCTGCTATTCTGCTTATAACAGGATCAGTGTTATTGCTTATTAGCAGTGTGCTCAGCTATTTTCTATGCAAGGACAAGATTATGTCTATAATCGTACCAGTTATGCTTATTGCAACTATGTCTGCAGGTTATATCTGGAGCAGTGCACAAGGCTTTCAAGACTACGAGAATATCGACGGAAAAGAAATAGTTTTATTTGATAAAGGTGAAGCGGGTTATACCACTTTCAGAATCCCTTCTTTATATGCCATTGATCATGATATATTAAACGATAAAGCAGGTACGAGTCTAGAGTCTGACTTTATGATCGCACTTGCTGAGGGTCGTCGCGATTCTTCACACGATATGGGTAGGATTGATTTAGTTATGAAAACTTCTGTAAGTGGCGGTGCAGTATGGAGTGATGTGCAAGTACTTAAAGAATTTACTGAAGAAGACGGAAAATACGGAAATCCAACAGTCATATTCAATGAGGTTACAGGCGAGCT
This sequence comes from uncultured Clostridia bacterium, assembly GCA_947038565.1. Classification (GTDB taxonomy): domain Bacteria; phylum Bacillota; class Clostridia; order Christensenellales; family UBA3700; genus MGBC100798. The sequence continues at coordinate 42,596 of CAMQWP010000008.1, read as the reverse complement.
TAATATAGCATACATGTCGGCTACTACAGAGAGTGGATATGATTACAACGCTTTTAACGGCATTTATACTATAGGAAAGGATCTAAGCCTTACTCTTATAGAAACTATCAATATGTCTTTGCCAAAAGGTGATGAAACTAGCAATGGTATTGATGGCGTTAGAAAAGATACACTTATGATCGGACCAGGAAAAGGAACACAAATGACAATCGGAGGAATTAATAGACTGATTTTGCCGTGTAGTAATGATGGAAATTCGTTTATAATGTATAGTGACGATAATGGTAGGACATGGAATAAGGGTGCTTCTGCAGGAGAGGGCAATGAGTGCGAAGCAACAGTTCTTGCAAACGACGAGTTAGTTATGGTCGTAAGAGATAATATCGGAGGTTCTGCTTATCACCCAAAACAGTATCAAAGATTGTCATTCTCTAAGGATGGCGGTAAAACATGGTATATCACTACTAAGTCAATAGTCGACCTTAAATCATCAATTTGTATGTCGTCAGTAGATACTATGTCTAATGGTAATCTAGTAATGACTTATCCAAATGCGTTTGGTACAAGAGCCAATTTAACTTATGCGGTAAGTGCTGATAATGGTGAGAGTTGGACAAACAAATTATTGTATGGTGGAGCAGCGGGCTATTCTTGCGTAACTATTGATAGCGCTGATAATGTATATGTTTTATCAGAAGTTGGAGCAGTTAACTATAATGAAGTACTTACTTTCATGAAGGTAAATACAGCAGTATAATTAAAGAGCTTTAATAAACAATGATGTAATTTAACTCATTAGAATAAAATTTATGAGAAAAAAATTATAAGTTTTGAAATACTATTTAATGAAAAATATCTCCCTAACAATAGCGTTAGGGAGATATTTATTTTGTATTATAAAGTAATACTACTTTAATATTTAAAGTAGTATTAGTCTATCCAAACTACTTTATTCGATACTACAATAGTTATAAGATCTATGATCCACATGAATGGAAGACCTATAATTATTAGTAATACTCCAAGAACAACTCCTAAAGTCTTGCCCTTTGACGCACTCTTCATTGTACGATAAATAGACCAGAATATATCTAGTATTGGAAGAGCTAATATGATCTTAAATATCTTTGACATTCCGTCTATGCTTTTTATTGCATTTTTCATTTTATACCTCTCTTTAATTTGTATTTATATTATATAGTATGCATGATTTCGTGAAAATAATTATAAAACGGTTGACTTAATGATTTATTTATGTTAACCTATATTCATAATCATGGCAACGTAATAAAAGCAGAAAATATAATGTATAATATATTATACCATGATATTGAATAATAATCAATATTTATCAAAAAATAAACGATGATTATATCAAAAAGTACGATTGTGCAATATTGTTATATTGTTTAATAATAGAATAAAAAACTAGAAAATAGATAGGATAAAAGGTGTGAAAATGGAAAATAGCAGAAAGACGACAAAACTTGCAGTCAGTGCTGTATTTATTGTGCTTATAATAGTAGGTGCATTTATTAAAATACCAATACCAGGAATACCTTTTACGTTGCAAATACTATTTACAACGATGGCAGGGCTTATGCTCGGCGGGTTGTGGGGTGGTGCAACGGTCGCTATCTATTTGCTAATGGGGCTTATAGGCTTGCCAGTATTTACTACTGGTGGAGGTATAGCATATGTTGTTCAACCGACTTTTGGTTATCTATTAGGTTTTGTTTTTGGTGCTATTGCGTGTGGACTTATCGTCAGTAAAAGCAAAAAGAAAAGCATATGGATATACATCATTGCAAGCCTAGTTAATATGGTTATTATCTACATAATAGGAGTGCTTTATTTTTATCTAATTATGACCTTTTATGTAGGCGACGGAGTAAGTGTAAAAGAGCTGGTTATTATGTTCTTTTCTATAAACACTATACCAGATGTTTTTAAGTGTTTACTCGCTTCTTTTCTGTCATTAAAACTCAGTAAAATCTTAAATAAAATAGGTGCGAAATCCGTAGTCAGTAGTTATGAGATAGACGAGATATTGTCAGGGTATAAAGACAAGATATTGAGCGGTGAAAAACTAAATTATGATGAATTAATGAGCTTAGAGAATATAGACATAGATGCGTTATCTTTGATAGCTAATGATGTAAGAAAAGAGTCCATGGGGGATGTTTTTCATACTTGCACTATTATCAACGCAAAGTCAGGAAAATGTACGGAAGATTGTAAGTTTTGCAGTCAGTCAGGGCATAACAAATGCGATATAAATGAGTATGATTTATTAGATACAGAAAGGATAAAAAACAGTGCTATTTTAGCTGATAACTGTGGCATAGATAATTATTCAATTGTCACTTCTGGCAGAGCAATTAGCGGTGATGATATAGAGAAAATTTGTGATACTATTGCTGATATAAAACGCACACAGGATATAAACATTTGCGGGTCTATTGGTCTTGTAGGTTACGATGAATTTACTTCGCTTAAAAATAGCGGAATGGTTAGATATCATAATAATCTTGAGAGTAGTAGAGAATACTTTGAAGGCATATGTTCAACACATTCTTATGATGAAAAAATCGAAAGTATTAAGGACGGTTTAAGAGCAGGAATAAAGGTATGCTGTGGCGGTATTATTGGCATGGGCGAAAGTTTTAGTGACAGGGTAAATATGGCTCTTGAGATATCAAATCTAGGAGTAGACTCGGTACCGCTTAACTTGTTTTCACCTATAGAAGGTACTTCGATAAATCAGGACGAAAATATATCTTACGATGAGTTTATAAGAACTATTGCCATGTTTAGACTAGCTATGCCGAATAATTTTATAAGGCTTGCAGGGGGTAGAACGCTGATGCCTGATCAAGGAGAGCGAGCTTTCAAAAGCGGAGCAAATGCAACTATAACAGGTGACTATTTAACTTTATCGGGTGTGGACGTGCAAGAAGATAAGGAAATGATTAAAAGATTAGGATTTGATGTGAATAATTTTAAGTAAAAAAATCAATAAAAAAAACTCATAAAAGCAATAAAAATTACAATGAAATCGCAACTGTAAAAGTTGCGGTTTTTTTGTTTATAATAGCTTTTGATCAAAAAAGTGTTTACGTACACAGCTAACAGCTATATTATGTATGAATTAAAAACTATCTTTATAAAAGGTGCCGTAAAATATAGTATTAATAACACAAATATTTTATAGAAAAGTGAACAACAAAAATATACTTTTATTAACATGATCTATCATAAAACTATGTAGATTTATTTACAAAATGGTAATTGTATGCTATAATATAAAACGTACTTTAAGTTATTTAATTATCAGTTTAGAGTACGAGGGGGAATGTGCTATGAATCAAGTTTTATTAATAATGGTTGATACTCAAAGGCAAGATATGTTGAGCTGTTATAGTGAAGATAGTATAAAAACTAGTACGTTAGATAGTTTAGCTAGTGAAGGTATTATGTATAATAATGCTTACACTTGTCAGCCTGTTTGCGGACCTGCAAGGTCAGCGATATTTACGGGGCTGTATCCTCACTCTAATGGCATGATCGCAAACTGCATGATGCTTGGAGCTGATGTGAAAAATGCAGGGCAATGGCTTACTCCTGAAGGTGTCGAGTGTGGATATATTGGAAAGTGGCACTTAGATGGAGGCGACTATTTTGGGAATGGAATATGTCCTGATGGCTATAACCCTAAGTACTGGTATGACATGAGAAATTTTCTTGAAGAATTTTCCGATAAAGATAGAAGAAAAAGCAGAAGATATATGTCTACAAGAATAGATAATCCAAAGGAAGAAAATACCTTTGCGCATAGATGCGTAAATAGAGCTATTGACTTCGTCACAGAGTTCGCGGAAAAAGAGTTTTTTCTAACAGTTTCGCTAGATGAGCCGCATGATCCTAGCGTATGTCCGAGGCGATTTATAAAGGCTATATCAAAGGCAAAATATCGCCTTCACCGAACTCCGAATGTCAAGTGTAGTTTGGAGGGGAAGCCAGAGCATCACAAGGTATGGGCAAACATAACAAGAAATGCAGTTTTTAATATAACAAATTTAAGCCATAGAGGACTATACGCATGTAATTTATATTGTGATTATGAGATAGGTAGGCTTACAAAAAAAATTAAAGAATTAGGCATAACTCCTATGATAATATACACTTCTGATCATGGAGAAATGTTGCTCTCTCACGGTCTTATCGGTAAAGGCTGTGCTATGTATAATGAGATAACAAAAATACCTTTTATCATAAGCGGAGTTGGAGAGAAAAGAGTGGACAATACACCAGTTTCTCATGTGGATATTTTGCCTACAATTATTACGCATTTTGGCATTAACGTTCCACCTGCATTGCAAGGTAAACCGATACAAAAATTGCCACACAATAGTGATAGAGAAGTGCTTATAGAATTTAACAGATATGAGGTAGATCATGATTCGTTTATGGGATATCAGCCTATTAGATGCATAGTAAATCAAGAGTATAAGCTAGTAATTAATTTGCTTACTACTGACGAGTTATATGACCTGAAAGCTGATCCTTATGAAATGACAAATCTTATAGAGTCGCCACTACATGCAGATATCAGAAATAAGTTGCATGATAAGCTAATCGAATTGATGAATACTACAAGAGACGTTTATCGTGGGTACTATTGGCATTGTCGTCCATGGAGAAGTGATGTTAAACCATCATTTGCTCATACCGGTTATACAAGGCAGTTGGTACAAGACGATTTTGTTCAATTAGATTATGCTACAGGTCTGCCTATGAAGTGTGCGAATCGAAAAAAGTAGTAAAATAATAGATTATGTAAAAGCAGGTGTATATGAAAAAAATAAAAGAAAACATGATATTGTTTCTTAATTCGCTTATGATAAGTGCATTTACTTTTGGTGGTGGGTATGTAATCATATCTATGATGAGAAAGAAGTATGTGGAAAAGAAGAAAGTTATAAGTGACGAGGAAATGATGAATATTATGACTTTAGCTCAGGCATCGCCTGGACCTATTGCCGTAAACACTTCGTTACTTCTAGGTTTTAAACTTAGTGGAATACTTGGCGCGATAAGCTGTCTACTCGGTACTATCATTCCTCCTTTAGTGATATTAACTATCATATCAAATATTTATGATATGATATCAGATAATGCAATACTTGGGGCAGTAATGCACGGTATGGAGGCAGGCATTGCAGCTATTATTATAGACGTAGTTTTGTCTCTAGTTATAGTTGTAAAAAAGGAAAAAAACTGGTGGGCAGTGATTACATTGCCGATCACTTTCGTGCTTGCATTCATGGGTATTAATGTAATATTTATTATATTCCCTGCATTCGCTATCGCAATAGGTATAACACTATTTGAGAAGTTTAGAATGGACAAAAAAATTGCGAAAGAAAACAAATCTAAAATACTGCTAGAGACACCAATAGAAGATGAAGTCTTGGTCAGTAGTGAAGAAGTAGTTAGTGGTCACGATGAGATAATCGAGGCTGAAGATATTTCTGATGAACGTATCGAAAATAATAACACTGCTGAAGATAAGGAGGGTGAAAAATAATGGAACCTAATATATTTTTAGATTTATTTCTCGTATTCTTTCAAGTAGGATTGCTTGCGATAGGTGGCGGATATGCCGCTATACCTATTATAGAAAATCTAGTTGTATCAAAGCATTGTTGGTTGACAGGGCCTGAATTTAACGAAATGTTAACTATATCAGAGATGACTCCTGGACCAATTACACTTAATGTATCAACTTTTGTAGGTGAGCAACAAGCGGGAATACCTGGAGCATTAGTAGCTACATTTAGCTGTATACTTCCATCAATAATAATAGTATCGGCAGTGGCTTTTGTATATTTTAAATTTTCAAAGATTAAGCTGTTACAAGGCACCTTAAAACAGCTACGACCAGTAATCATTGGACTTATTGCATCATCAAGTTTGAGTATTACGTTCACTGCAATGTTTGGAGATAAGACTAATGTATCATTAAGCGTAGGCGTGGTATGTTGTATGACATTGCTTGTTTTATGTGCGGGAATGCTAAGTGTGCCAGAGCTGAGAGCAACAAGGACTAGCGCAATCATGTCTATTAGTGGTATAGGATTGTGTGCAAGTGCGTGTATTGCGTGTATAAGCTATTCGTTTATAAAGGGACTGTCCTACATAAATATATCAGTACTCGACTTATGGTCGGTCGGAATCTTTGCCTTATGTCTAGTCTTGTTAAGATCCAAGACATTTAGGGTGAATCCGATCATGATACTTTTATTTGCTGGCTCGATAGGGCTTTGCGTCGCATATGTACCGTACTTGTGGGCATAGGAATGAAAATCTTATACAAGATTATGTAAAACAAATATTATGCAGATGCAATTATAAAATTTATTAATAAGATAAGACTTTTTAATAATAGATAAGATATTTACAAAAAAAACATCCACAATTTAGTTTGCAGCATATTAATTATTTAGCATTGACTATATTATATAAAAATGCTATAATGGATACATTATAATAAAAATATCAACTGACTGGACAAAAAAGACGGTTGGCTGTAGGAGAAAAGTATGAACCATAATAAAGATAACTTACCAAAAAAAGACGTAGGGAATGACATTCCAGTGTCTGCTGCTAAAAAGAAACGTAATCGCAAATTAATTATTAGCATGACTGCTGTTGTATTATTGGCAGTTTTGGTAACGACTATTACATTGCTTGCTCTTGGTCTTGCGAAAAAAGAATACACCGTATCATTTCTAACAAATGGCGGCAATGAGATAAGTGATGTCGTTGTAGATCAAGACGGTACTTTGGCATTGCCTGCAAACCCAGTTCGAGAAGGTTATATTTTCGAGGGTTGGTATATTAAAGAAAACAAGAAGTGGAATGATAGCAAAGTTAGCGAAGACATGACTCTTTTTGCTAAATGGAATGTTACTATCACTATTGATAATAATAACGGTGAAGATAACACAACTATCACTGTCCTTGAGAATGATAAGATGACCGCACTTGCTACGCCTAGCAACGCGGGGTATGTATTCGATGGTTGGTATGCTGGAGATGCAAAGTGGGACTTTAATAACCCTATAAAGAACAGCATGACTTTAAAAGCAAACTGGTGGGATCATAAGATCACTTTTAACAGCAATGGTGGAAATACGATTGATGTACAAGGCGTTGATAATGGTGGCAAGATAACAATTCCTAACAATCCTAGATACCCAGAAAGAATTTTCGATGGGTGGTATTATAAAGGTGTTAAGTGGACTTTTGAGACGGATGTCGTTACTGAGAGTATGGAGTTGGTTGCAAAATGGAATGTTCGAGTAACTTTCGGCGGAGAATCATTGAGTGGTATTCCTGAGCAAGTTTTAGAGCAAGGCGGTATTGCGACAAGACCACTTATTGACCACGATAAAAACCCTTCTACTCCAATGCAAGACCCTACAAGAGAAGGTTATATCTTCGAAGGTTGGTTTTTAAATAGCGTTGAGTGGGATTTTAGTAAGCAAGTATTCAGCAATACGAAGCTAGTAGCAAAGTGGACTAAAATACACACAATTACTTTTAAGAGTGAGGGTGTAGCAGATGAAACTGCTAAAGTTAATGATGGCGATAAGATCGTAAAGCCTACTGAGCCTATAAGAGCAGGATATACTTTTGCAGGCTGGTACGTGGCTGATGGCGTAGAAGATAAGTTTTGGGACTTTGAGAATGGTATCCCGACTGAAGACATGATCTTGACAGCTAAATGGGAAGTAAACGTTATTGTATCATAAAATTTAATATGGTTTAAAATAATATTAGCCGTACGATTGAGATAATCGTGCGGCTTTTTATATTTGATTAATATAGTAAACACATGGTGAGAGATTTAATCTTTGGGTATGTTGATAATACTAATTGTATAATATTTCGATATAGGCAATATGATATTATTACTCATCAAATTCACTTTTTACGTCAGGCGGTTCAATTGCTTGTCTATTGTTACTAGTAAGCAATGGCTTGTACGCTGCGTCCATTGCTATAGCACCTAATGGTGCAGTAAGCAATATGGATATAACGGCGATAGAAAGTATTAATTCTCCAGAGGCAAGACCTAAAGCAAGAGGTAGTCCACCAATTGCCGCTTGAACGGTAGCTTTTGGTGTATAAGAAATAGCGGAATATAGACGTTCTTTGGCGTTGAGTCTTGTGTGTATGGTACATATAAATACTGCTATCATGCGTACAGCTATACCGCAAGTAACTAAAGCGATACCTAGACCGATATTATCGGCAAGTACTAATATGTCCACGCTCGCGCCGACTAGTGTGAATAAAAATATTTCCGCGACTTGCCATATACTACTTAGTTGTGGTTTTAGGCTTTCCGCCGAAGGTTTGTCAACTGCTAATATTACCATTCCAAGCGACATGGTTGCAAGAAGGCTAGAGCAGGCTAAATACGGCTCTAGTAGTATTTCTATAGCCTTAAGACCGAAGGCAGTACCTAATACGGTGATTAGTTTTAATAATGTAGGAATATTAAATTTTTTGAAAATTAATGCTAGAATTAATCCAGTTATTATGCCGAAGACTATGCCAAGTATGATAGATATAGGTATATTTAGATATGTCATAACTCCCACACTAGCACCGCTAGCTACGCTCATAAAAGAGGAGAAAAGCACGATCACGAACACGTCATCTACGCTTGCACCAGCCATGATCATTTGCGGTATGCCTTTATCGGTCGCGATATTGCCGTCGATTAATTTCAGCATACGCGGAACTATTACGGCAGGGGATACGGCAGCAAGCACACTTCCAAGGACTAAAGCGTCTATATGACTGATATTAAAAAGTATTGGCGCAATACCCACTACTAAAGCTATCTCGAAAAGTGCAGGCAAAAAACATAATAGCAGTGCAGGTCTACCGATTCGTTTTAAATCAGCAAGATTTAATGATATGCCGGCACGTATAAGTATGACTATGAGTGCGATCTGCCTGATCTCTGTAGATATAGCAAGCAAACTACTGTCTATTTGATTGAGCACGAAAGGCCCGATTATTATGCCGAGCAAAAGATATCCTATAAGCGAAGGCAGTTTTATAAGTTTGAATGTGAAATGTAGTATCACTCCTAAAAGCAATATTAATGAAAGGCTTAAAAACATGTAAATATCTCCTTGTTTCGTATTAATTAGTAGGTGACGCAAATGCATCGAAAGTCACAATGCAGTGTATGAACGTCTTATTTATATGCCAATACTATGTAGGCGTGCGTGGTTTTTGCAATAAAAAAAGCTGAGTTCTCCTGCATTAAGCAGAAGTCATCAGCTAGAATAATCAGCAGTTTTAGGCATACACCTAAGGGAGACATTCATTCCCTATCTAATAATATAATAGCAAAAAATCCGCAATAAGTCAAATAATATATAGCAAAAAAATTGATCAAGTTATCAGAATTGAGTAAATAATAATAGATAAAACACTTTTGTATGATTTTGACCTATAATTAAAGTTGATTATAGGTAGACAAATATCATATTACATATTGAAAAAGTATCGGATAAGTGTTATAATATATAGTATGAAATAACAAATCCAATGTGGTGGGAATAGGTGTTGATTGGTGAATTGTAACCATGCAATATCGAGGGAATAAGATTATGAAAAAAAAGTTAACTTGTATAGTAATAGCGATAGCAATGATGTCGGTATCTTTAGTAGGGTGTATTAGACAAAAGCCTAATACAAATTTTGAGTTTATTTCAAATAATGGTGATATGGAGAAAATATCGAGTAGGATGTTGGCAGAGCTATATGACGCCGAGCTTGACATGTCAAAAACGCTGGAGTTCTTGAATGATGACGGGTCATTTAGTAATATTGACTACGATTCTAGTCGCACCGATTATTGGGAGCCTACGAACCATCTTAATAACATTAAAAATTTGTGCATAGCATATTTTTCTTCGGGTAATTTGCATTACAATAAGATAGAAGTGTTTGACGCTATATCTAGCACCATGAAGTATTGGGGCGATAAAAATTACAAATGTAGCTGGAATGGCTGGTATCAAGAAATAGGCTCGCCTATGCGAATGGCTGATATCCGACTTTTCCCTACAAAAAGTATTTGCGGAAGCAAGTCAATCGATAAAGAAATCGTAAATAAATTTGATAAGTATGCAAATTTTGATAATCAAAGCATACCTGGTGCTAGGTGGAATCATTACGAGCGAACTGTCGACACTACTGGCGGAAACCTTACAGATATAGTAATAAACCAAATGAAAGTAGAAGTAGTGCAAGGCGGAGGAAGTTATTTGATGTGGCTTAGAAGTCTAGTCGAAAATGAGCTAGATATAAGACCAGAGATCAGATGGAATGCGCACTCGGGCGACGCGGAAGGTATAAGGGCGGATCAAAGTTTTATGCAACACTTTGAGCTGTTGTATTTTGGTGGCTACGGAGAAGTATTTGCGGATGGTATTAATAGTTATCTTAGATATACTCACGGTACTCAGTTTGCTTTATCTACTGAAGCGATAAATAACTATGCCGATTTTGTACTAGAGGGTTTTCAGTATGCATACAGAAATAATTACCGAGATATAAATGCCTCAGGTAGAGGTATTGCTAGAATCGATGGACTTCACGGCATACAAAAACAAGTATTAAATGCTTGCAATGAGATACTTGCGTATGAGGGAATAGCTCGAAGAGATGATCTAATGAATCTTCTACAAACTCGTGGCGGGGATGTTGATCAAGGAGTGTCAGAGGGTATTGGACAGCATAAGTATTTTTGGAAAGCCGACTATCAAGTATATAACGGCGCAGGATACATGGCAACAGTACGACACGCAAGCAAAAACACGAAGATCAGTGAAGTATTAAACGGAGAAAATGCACTAGGATACTATCAAGGTGTAGGGGCTACACAGTACTATATAGACGGTAGCGAGTATTATAATGCTTTGCCACTATGGGATTGGACAAGAGTGCCGGGCACTACTACTAGACAAGGTTACATGCCAAACTACACCGAGGGGCCAGCCTACACAAAAAAAGGTAAAACTAACTTTGTTGGCGGTGTTAGCAATGGCAAGTACGGCATGAGTGGATTTGATTTTAAGCAAGATAGCGTAAGTGGGCGTAAAGCGTATTTCATGTTCCCAGAAGGTGTATATAATTTAGGTGCGGACATTAGTTCTAGTAAGCAAGAGAATATTCATACAAACATAAATCAAACTCTTCTACGTGGAGATGTGACATATTCTACTAGCGGAAGTATTCAGACAGCGGCGACGATTAGCAACTTATCTGGTCAGGTTGATTGGCTAAACAATAACGGTATTTCTTATATATCTAAGCAGCCAATAAATGTATTCGCGGGAGAGAAAACTGGGGACTGGAAAGCGATAAATACTAGACTTAAAAGCACAATGCACACTGATAATATGCTAGATATAGGGATAAATCATGGAGTAAAACCAAATAACGCAAGCTATGAATACATGGTATTAATGAATGTAGACGCGGAGCAAACAGGCTTGTATTATTCAAATCCTACCATCACTACCATAGAAAATAATAAAAACGTACAGGCAGTATGGCATAGTGGCTTAGGTGTAATGCAAGCTATGTTCTATAAAGGTGGAGAGATAAAACTACCTACAGGACAGGTATTGTCAGTAAGTCGCGGATGTGCGGTAATATGCGAGCCAAGCGGTGATGGGTTTAACATATATGTAGCAAATCCATTGCAGACAAAAGTATCAATGACCGTTACTCTTGACGGTGTTGAACAAAAAGTTGAGTTCAGCAAAGGCAACGATGGCGGTAATGATATCATGCTAAAGTTTTAAATAATATAGTGCAAAATTATGAATAGTATTAGAATGACAATAATTATAGTAGAGCAGACTTTAACTTACGGAATTAAGTTTTGAATAGCTAGCTATCATAATAAAGATATGCAGGGCGGTACTATGATAAATATAGGCATAAATAAAAGTGCCTATATTGTACATAAATACATGTTACAATTAATATAAATTAATATATATAAATTATTATTCTTAGGGGGAATATATGAGCAGAATTAAACTTACAAAATTACCGATAAATGCGGTGGATACGTCGAAAATGGAACTTGTGTTTCAAGATAATTTCGACACTCTAGACATGGCAAAGTGGTGTCATATGTATAATGATGGCGTGGTAAGAAACGCCGCATATTACGTGCATGATAATGCATTCATCGAAGATGGAAATCTAGTGCTTAGGACTAACTGGCAAGAAGAAGGAAAGAATGGAAGGGGTTGGTATACGGGTGCATTAATTACTCATAACAAGGCACATGGTACAACGGAAGCAATGAGTGAATTGTTTAAACCGTTCGTAAATACTTACGGTTATTATGAAGCGAGATTTAAAGCACCAGAATGTATCGGAATATGGTCAGCATTTTGGCTGATGCCCGAAAACAACTTTAAAAACATCGATCTAAAAGATGGCACTAAGGGTGCTGAAATAGATGTAATGGAAACGCTGTATTGCTATAAACATAGTAATAAAGTAACTGGTCATGCGATACATATAGGCGGATATGGTAAGAATCTGAAATCAAATGGAAGTAAGCTAGTAACAGTTAATGATTTGTACACCGATTATCATACTGCGGGAGTGCTATGGACTGAAGAAGGATACAAGTTCTATATAGACGGACGATGTACCGCAGTCATGAAAGACTCAAATGGTACAGTCAGTAAAGAGCCTAGTTATATGCTACTTTCAAATGAAGTCGCGGGGTATAAAATGGTAGAAGGCAGAGCAAAAAATGGAATGAAAAGTTGGAATGGAAATCCATCAAAAAATGACAAATTAAAAAACTATGACTTTATAGTAGACTATGTAAAAGTATGGAAGTTATAATACTATTATAAAATATATATAAAATGAAAAACTAATATAAATATCCCAAAAAAGCAATGTGATCACATAAGTGTAGCATTGCTATTTTTCTGTGTTATAATACAAATATTTAGAGCAGATATAACTGGCTTTTATACGAGATAGTATACTGTAAAATATGCAATATCTTTGTATGTATTAATCGCATGTTAATAGGATATAATAACCCTAAAGAATAATATATAATTAGGAGGGTTTATGGAAGTAGTAAAAGGAGTTCCATATTTTTGTAAAAGCGAAAATAAGTGCAAACAATATCCATATTTTGAAGGAGAGAAAAAAGCAGATATTTTGATAGTGGGGGGCGGTATTGATGGTGCTATTGCAAACTACTATTTGAGTGAAAAATATAACTGTGTTTTAGTAGAAAAAGAAAGAATAGGATGTGGGTGTACTTCTTGTGCAACAGTTCTACTTGAGTACCAATTAGATGACTTTGCACATGAACTTGACAGCGTTATGAGTGAAAGTGAAATAATAAGTGTGTATAAGATGGGTTTAGATAGCATTGAAGAGATAGCAAAACTTATAAAAACGTTAGGAAATAAATGTCATTTTTCAAAACGACCTTCAATGCTTTTTTCTAATAAAATAACTGATATGCCGTCTATTAAAAAAGAGTATAAGTTTAGGCAAAAACATGGCTTTAATGTTCAGTATATAAATGCGGATAATAATCCATATCCATTCGAGTTAAAAGCGGGTATTCTTGCACCTGATGGTGGTGCTGAATTAAACGCATATTTGTTTACAAAACAGCTGATTGAAGCAAGTAGTAATCAGTCACAAATTTTTGAAAATACAAAGGTAGAAAGCGTAGAAAAAATAGATGATAAGTATCATGTATATATGAACTATGGAGATAAGATAATAGTGGATAAAATAATATACGCTACGGGCTTTAATTTTGAGCAAATGCCGTCTGCTAACATGTGTGAAAGATATGTGACATACTCACTCGTAACAAAGCAGATAGAAGGGCTTAGTTTTAAAAATAATGCACTAATGCAAGACAGCGGAGACCCTTATCATTATTTTAGAATGCTACCTGACAATAGACTAATATATGGAGGAGAAGATACAAAATTTTCTGGTGATACAATATCCGAAAGTGTAGCAAAGAAGAAGTACGAAAAGCTAAATGCAAGTTTAATTAAAATGCTTAAACAGTACGAAAGTAGAATAGCAATTGATTATGAGTTTTCGGGCGTTTTCGGGCAGACTGATAATAACCTTGGACTGATCGGTGAAGGCGAAGATAAGAATATTTTCTACTTTACTAGTTGTGGAGCAAATGGTATAATTAACTCTTTTTGTGGTGCAAAACTCGTTGATGATATAATCCAAAACAAACAAAATATTTTTAAAAAATTATTCGATCCGAATAGATATATTACAGATAAATAATTAAGAGGAAGTCTTTATTAAATTGGGCTTGACAATATCCGCTAATCATGGTATTATTTACTTGATATTAATAAATAAAAATTAAATTTTTATATTATATAATTAATGGTAATATTATTAAAACATTATCATTTGTGGAGGACTTTATGAGTAACATGATCCCAGCATTGAAGAGCTATGATTTAATCGGTGACAGCAAAATTTCACTTTTAGACGTGACAACAGTTAGCGGAGAAAACTGCTTTAAAGAATTGTATAGAGAATACATTTCAAGCAAAATTGAAGTCAATACGAGAGAGTTTAAAAGTATCAGCTTCATAGTAGATAGTAAGTTGTCAAAAGAGGCTTATAAAATAAATATTTCTGAGCATGTTATAGAAGTATTTTTCAGTGACTATAACGGCGTGCTTTATGCGTTGCAGACGCTAAGAGTGCTTGCGGAAGTAGACGTAGAAGGTTCGAAGTGTGAGCTTAAGTGTGGATGTATAGTCGATCAGCCTAAGCATTCATGGAGAGCAATCATGCTTGATGTGGCAAGATCTTTTCACGGAATGGATACAGTAAAAAGACTTCTTGACATGATGGTTCTTCACAAAATGAATGTATTTCATATGCATTTAACCGATGATTCGGGCTGGAGAATTGAGATAAAAAAATACCCACTACTTACTGAGAAAGGTTCTTATAGACCTAGGACTCAAATAAATGGATGGGGATCATTAGATGTAGACGAAACGCCACATAGTGGTTTTTATACACAAGATGACATAAAAGAAATAGTTGCCTACGCTGCTGCTCGAGGTATAGTTGTTGTGCCTGAGATAGATATGCCAGGGCATTTTACTGCGGCATTTGCAGGATATCCAGAACTAGCATGTCGTGAGATACCATGTGAGCCGATATGGTTCTATGGCGGAAAGTTTGCTAAAAAAATGGGTATCGAAAATTCTTTTAGAAGTGCATGTTTAGGTAAACCTTTCACTTTCGAGTTCATTTATAATGTGCTTACTGAAGTGTTTGAGTTATTCACAAGCCCTTATTTTCATGTAGGCGGAGATGAAGCGGAGAAAAAAGAATGGAGTAAGTGTCCGCATTGTGCTAAGTATATGGAAGAAAATGGTATCGCAAATACTTATGAGTTGCAGTGTTATTTCATCAATGAGATTAGCAAATTTTGCAAAAGTCATGGTAAAACTCTTATCGGTTGGAATGAAGTACTAGAAGGTGGAAAACTTGACAACAGTACGCTTGTTCAGTACTGGACATTACAGAAAGATCGCGGTGTAGTTGAGCATCTTAATAAGGGTGGCAAGATAATATTAAGTAAGCATAAGCCTATGTACATGGATATGAGTTACGCGCAATACAATTTGAAAAACATGTATAACTTTAATGAGCATATGGAGGGGATCAAAACTCGCCACGACTCACAGATAATCGGAGTGGAAGCACCAGTATGGACTGAGTTTATAAGCTCAAGAGAGAAGTTGGATATGCAGCTATTCCCAAGAATGGAAGCTCTTGCTGAAGTGTGCTGGGGTACTCCTAGAAATAGTTTTAAGGAGTTTTCTGCAAGGCTAGAGAATTTTAAGAGAATACTTGATGTATACGATATATGGTATGCCGAGCCGAATATTGCAAGCTGTAAGAATCCTATCAAGCGACTTAGGACGAGAGCTATATGGTACACAAGCAATACTGAGCTAGAGTTCAAAGAAAATAAACTTCTAAGAGCAGCACGACAAAAAAATCAAAAGTAAATAAACGAAAAGGCTTACTCATAACGAGTAAGCCTTTTTTATATTAAATAATTTTAATTAATACATTTAGCAATCTAATATATTGTTATTTTGATATGGCTAGATATATAGGTGCTAATTGCTCTGCGCTAAGTATTTTAGGGACAGGGTAAAAGGGGTTTGCTTCACGCGCTGCACGTTCGGACATTTCGGCTATGTCATCCATATCTATGCCTGCCAAAGTATCAGGAATGCCTATATTTTGAGTAAGGTCTTTTATCATAGATATAAAGTTTTGTGATAGTTCCGCGTTAGTATTGCCTTCAATGCCAACAGCTTTTGCCAGACGACCAAGTCTCTTATGTGCCGAAGTGCCGTAAGCAAGCAGTACGTGTGGAAGTATAACCGCATTTGCTAGACCGTGAGCAATGCCATAAAATCCGCCTAAAGTATGAGCGATAGAATGCACATATCCTACATAGGCTTTGGTAAATGCAACTCCAGCATAAAATGAGCCTAGTTGCATATTCTCTCTTGCGGATATTTTTGTGCCATCAAAGCAAGCAGTTTTCAAATTCGCAATGATTAGTCGCACTGCTTTGATCGCCATATCTTCGGTGTTTTTAGTATTATTGTTTCCAATGTATGCTTCTACCGCATGAGTTAATGCGTCCATTCCAGTCTGTGCAGTGATATGCTGTGGAAGTCCAATAGTAAGTTTAGGGTCGAGTATTGCATACTTTGGTACTATGCTTGGATCAGTTATTACATATTTCGCATGAGTTGCAGGATCTTTTACCACCGCTGCAAGAGTAGTTTCGCTACCAGTGCCAGAAGTAGTAGGTACCGCAAAAATAGTAGGTGTCTTCTTTCTTACTTTCAAAAGTCCTTTAAGGGCGGGTATGCTCTTTTTAGGTTTAGCGATTCTAGCAGCGGCAATTTTAACGCAATCCATAGGCGAACCACCGCCAAAGGCAATAAAAGCGTCGCAATTATTTTCAATGTATTTAGAAACTGTGTCTTCGACTACTTCGATAGTAGGGTCGGGAATGCACTCTGAGTACAAGACATATCCAACACCGACACTCTCAAGCTCCGCGATCAAACCGTCTAAAAGTCCGAGTTTAGGTGTTGTTTTTCCAGATACAATTAAGACATTATTCAGACCTAACTCTATGATTTTGGCAGGTAATCTCAAAACGCTATCAGCGCCTTCTATGATAAAAGGTTTCCTCCAAGGCATAAAGTAAGCAGCAAATTTTAATGTATTTTGAAATGCACGGCAGTAGCCTTTGTATAGAATATTCATAATGACTCCTCATTTATATATTATTGATTAAATATTGGACATGGAATTTGTAACTAAATGCAAAATGTACTTAATTCCCAAAAGAGTATATTATTGCACGATATCGATATATTATAACATACTAAGAAAACAATTTCAATAACTAACTAAAAAATACTTATGGTTATCAGTTTTAAATATAGTAAAACTGTCAATATACGCATAAACTTAAAAGGGAAAGAGTAATTTTGTAACATTTCAATATTATATAATTTCACTATTGACAATACTAATAATGCGTGATAGACTAAGTATATTATAAGGAGATATTATGAGACAACGTGAGATAGTACAAAATGCGGTATACCCAGAGTTCATTGCAGAGAAAAGGCGACCTATATGTGCACCAGCTAGCATTGTAAAAGATGGAGTAGTTGCTTTTGGCACATTCAAAGACCCGATAAGTGATTTGAACATTCTCGACGCGAAAAATCCTGTCAGGAAACATTTTCCTAGATGGCTTAACTCGGTGCGTATTAAAGAGTGGGAAGCATTTGAGATCAGTTTTGACGAAGGGTTTGTTGTCGGTGCTATTTACGATATAGGAATGATGACATTCAATGTGATCATATTTTTCGATAAGGCTGGCAAGAAAGTGGAGAGCAATCAGTATATCAAGCCAGGCCCGGGCAAAGTTGTCAAGGATAGCCTTATAGATAGTGTGTCTTCAAACACGCACAAGGGCTTTTCGATCACATTTGACAATCAGTTTCAAGACGGAAAGTGCCATGTTATGAGCTCTTGCCCAGCAAAGAAAGATAAATTAAAAATGGCGGTTGACTGTGATCTTACTAGTATATCTCAGCCAAGTGTTGCGGTAATGCCTTTAGGCGATAATCGTCCGCTATATAGCCACAAAGAATTATTTAGTGCGACAGGTAGTATTACTATCGGAGACACGACTTTTACGATGAATGAAAATAGTGTAGCTATCATAGACGATCATAAGGGCTTTTATCCATACAGAATGCATTATGACTGGATCACTGGCATGGGCAAGACTGAAGAAGATGGTATAATCGGTTTTAATCTTACTGACAATCAAGTGACAAATACTCATGAATACAACGAAAATTATCTATGGCTCGATGGCGATATGCACCCACTTCCAGCGGTAAAGATTGCGAGATTGGATAACGGGAATTGGCTAGCTACTGACGAGCATGATACTGTTCATGTGGAGTTTATTATCGAAAACGCATTTAAACTAAAGGTAGGCATTAGCTTTTACGGAGCGAATTATATAGCACCGTTCGGATATCATAAAGGTTGGATTAAAGACATAAACGGCGTTAAGCATAGTGTTGATGATATATTCGGCATGGGTGAAGACAAGACATATACTATGTGATGAAATAATATTTAAAATGATGGAGTGATAAATGATGAATAATAATATTTACTTGTGTTATCCTAGATGCAGTACATGCGTCAAGATACAACAACAGTTAGATGTCGCGGAGATAAGCTATGAGTTGCGTGATATAAAAATAAATAATCCAACAGCTGAAGAACTCGCTATTTGGCATAAGCTAAGCGGTCTTGACATAAAGAAGTTCTTTAATACTTCGGGGCTTGTGTATAAAGCACTAGGACTTAAAGACAAGCTAGCAGATATGACGATAGACGAGAAGTACGCAATGCTTGCAACTGACGGAATGTTGGTAAAGCGACCTATACTTATCATGCAAGATAAAGTATTTGTCGGTGCTGATGTGGTGAAAAATATCTAATCATAATGATATAAATATAATATATAAAAAGAGTAGGCAATTTTGCCTACTCTTTTAACTTATTAAGAATTGTATCAGATTGTGTTAATGTCAAAGTAAAGACGATAAAATACATATATTTACTTGACCTGTTTTTTCTTTGGCTTAGGCACAGCAGTGACTTCGAGTAATTTGCCAAGTATGGCATATGCAAAGTCGGAATCCTCTACGTCGAGCACATAATGCTCTTTTGCACCATTATAAGGCGTGCTTACATCGGCGTTTTCCATGTCATTCGCTATGCATTCATGCTTTTTGATATGCACGACATTATTGCAAACAAGCAAAATAGGTTTATCGTCGATATACACCATGTATTCGCCAAACATTTTGCGATATCTTATGTTGTCATACTCTCGTAGCTGACCTATTACAAACTGTATGTAATCTGCTTTGCTTGACATTTTTTACCTCGCTTATAAATTGTTATGGTAAATTATATCATGATATTGATGTTATGTCAATGCTGATAAATTTCACAAAGTAAACTTATGCAGATATTTTAAATAAAGTACTTGTATTTTTAATCAAAATGTGGTATAATATAAATATAATAATCATTACTAATTTACAACAAGGAGAACAGTTATGAAATTACAAGGAACAAAGACTGAGAAGAATTTACAAGAAGCATTTGCTGGTGAGAGCCAAGCACGCAATAAATACACTTATTTTGCAAGTGTAGCCAAGAAAGAGGGCTATGAGCAGATCGCGGAAATATTCCTAAAGACAGCTGAGAATGAGAAGGAGCATGCTAAACTTTGGTTTAAGGCTCTAGGCGAGTTAGGCGACACTACTGCGAACTTATTAGCTGCTGCGACTGGCGAGAATGGCGAGTGGGTAGAGATGTATGAGAGAATGGCAAATGACGCAGAAGCTGAAGGTTTCACTGAGCTTGCGATTAAGTTTAGAAGCGTTGCACTTATTGAGAAGTCACACGAAGATAGATACCGTGCTTTGCTTGCTAATATTGCAAGTAGCAGTGTTTTCAAGAAAGAAACTGAAAGAGTATGGGAGTGCAGAAATTGTGGACACCTACATACAGGCAAGAGTGCATTAGAATTGTGCCCAGTTTGCGCGCATCCAATGAGCTTTTTTGAGGTTAGAAAAGAAAACTACTAAGACTCATAAGTTTATAGCAGTTAGATAATAATATCTAGAAGCATTAAAACAAGAATTATAAATATTAATCAGTCTTTCAAATCATATTGTAAGGCTGATTTTTTTATGTTAAAATCATTATAATGCAAATATTGTAATTAAGTTAATGCATTAAGTATTGACGAATACTAATAATTAGTGTACTATATAATCAACCAATAAGAAAGGTATATCCAATAATAAACAATAATGGGTAAATCGTTCATTGACAATTATCAGATATAAAGTTAAAATAAAACGTCGGAGGATAGCATGTTACACATAATACCAATGCCAAATGATATAGCTTATGACATGGGAAATAAATATGTTTTATCAAAGAATGTTACTTTTTCCACAACTATTAAAGGCAAGTGGACGCAAGAATTCATCGAGTTTTCGGGGAAGTTAGGCTTTCAAATGTCTGAAGTTTCAGTCGGCGCTGACATTACTTTTGTCACCGTAGAAATGGAAAAAGAAGAGTATTCGATAGTGATAAATGAACAAGGCGTCACAGCCTCTTTTGCAAACTCTACGGGCGCGCAATATTCGGCAGTCACTATACAGCAAATATTGCTACAATGCGGTGGCGATTTGCCTTATGCGACTATACACGATAAGCCACGATATGATTATCGCGGTTTTATGCTTGATGTCGGAAGGTTTTACTATACTGTGGCGGAGATAAAGCAATTTATAGATATAATGTGTCTTCATAAATTAAATACTTTTCATTGGCATATCACAGAGGATCAGGGCTGGAGGATAGAAATAAAAGCATATCCTTTGCTTACTACAAAAGGACAAGAACGCAGTGCAACGAATTTTATCCCGAAGGCAGAGAGTGGATTTTATACTCAAGACCAAGTGCGTGAAGTGGTAGCGTATTGTCATGATCATAACATAACGGTTATACCTGAGATAGATATGCCTGGGCATATGGTTGCGGCACTTTCGTGTTACCCCGAGTTAGGTTGTTTTGATAGGAAACTTAATGTCGCTACTCACTTTGGCGTAAAACATGACATATTATGTGTGGGAAAAGACTCTAGTTATGAGTTTATATATAATGTTCTTGATGAAGTATTTGATATGTTTCCAGATAAATATATCCATATTGGTGGCGATGAAGTCTATAAAAAGAGATGGCAAGCGTGTCCGCACTGTAGCGGTATGAAAGAGCAGTTAGGACTAAGTGATTATGACGAATTGCAAGCACATTTTATGAATGTTATAAATGAATATGTAAAGAAACATGACCGATCAAGTATCATGTGGAACGAACATAAAATAACAGGAAAAGTCCGCGAAGATATAGCGTGGCAAGTGTGGGGAGTAGATAAAAGTATATCCGACGGACTTAATGCTAATTCACATACAGGTCGTAAACTTATCAACTCAAGTAGTCATCAAAATTATCTTGATTTTACTTATAAAATGATGTCGTTGAAGAACGCTTATTGTAATCACGAGTCTTTGAAAGGCGAGATAGGTATCGAGGCGGCACTGTGGACGGAGTATGTTCCAAACATGAGGAAAGCATATTTTCAAACATTCCCAAGGCTTGGTGCAATAGCTGAAAACGCGTGGACAAATACAGCTTCTCATGACTATGATAGTTACGTCGAGCGTATGGATGATTATTATAAGTTGCTGACGATGATGGGTGTTTATAACATGGCTGAAGCGAAAGACTATGCACCTAGTAAAATGAGAGCATTCTTTAAGCAAAAGTGGTTTGATAGACGAGTATTTCACTGGCAAGGTCTACACAATATATTCGATGATTATATTTTTTCCGTATTAGATAAGAAGAAATATCTAAAAAAAAATAAAAACAAAACTAATAATAAAACAAACAATGATGTATCTAAATAATATAGAATATCATTCAATTATGCAAATGAGGTGAATATGAACAATACTAAGAAAATGGTCTACACTGCGGTACTTATAGCAGTGGGCATACTACTTCCTATGGCTTTCCATACTGTAGCAGACGCGGGTAGAGTATTTCTGCCAATGCACATACCAGTATTATTATGCGGTATGATATGTGGCGCAATGTATGGTATGCAAGCAGGTCTTTTGACTCCACTTTTGTCATCACTATTGACAGGAATGCCTCCAGCGGCGATATTGCCAACAATGATGCTTGAGCTTGCCGTTTACGGACTATGTTCTGGATTGTTCTCACGACTTATCAAGACAAAATGGCAGATTCTAGACGTTTGTATCGCACTCGTTTTAGCAATGTTAATGGGAAGATTTGTCGGCGGTTTCATGAATGGTGTTGTACTTGGAAATCCAAACTACACTATGAAAGTGTGGCTTGTAGCATCGTTTGTAACAGGCTTACCAGGTATGATTATCCAGATAATAGTAATACCAACTCTATGGCTAGCATTGCAAAAAGCGAACTTAGTGAAAGTAGATAAATATAATCTATCAGCTATATCAAGACTTCGCCCGAGTAGTAATAAAGCAAGCGTGACATTCTTTAACAATATGGCTGAAAAGTGGGACGGCATGAGCAATATCACTGATGAAAGATTAGTGAATCTAATGGACATGGTGGATATAAATGTCGGCGATAGAGTACTAGACGTAGCATGCGGAACAGGTATTATAGATGAGCAATTAGTACTACGCGGTGCAGAAGAAATAGTAGCTATTGATAATGCGGAAGAAATGATAAAGATAGCGATATCAAAGAATGCACAGTTACCAGTAGAATATATAAATACTGATTTGTACGACCTTAAAACTGATAGTTTTAATAAGATAATAGTATTTAATGCATACCCTCACTTTTTGAATAGAAGAAGATTTGCAAGCAAGATATCTAGCTTACTTAATGAAAATGGTGAGCTTTATATTATCCATAGCGAGAGTGCTGATGTCATAAATAACAGACATAATAAAGCAGCGGGCAAGATATCAAACATGCTAGAGCCTGCGTATATCGAGGCAAAGCATTTTGCTGACTTCTTTAATATGAATAACATGATAGATAGTGATGAAATGTATATGTTAGCAATGACGAAAAAGAGTCAAGAAGAGATCGCAAAACCAAATATTTTCTGCAAAATATATGATAAAATCAAAACGAAAAAAGCTGAAAAAGAATCAGTAGTAAATGAAGAAAAAACTAGCATTCAGTAATCAATAAAAGCATTTGTAAAAGCAAGAGAAATCAGTACTATAAATAGATAGAAAATGCATGTAAACAAAAGCAAAAACACACAAGAAACTAAAGAAATAATAGTGTATAATTATATACTACTGAATAATATTGAGTGGTAAAAAATGTAAAAATAGCTCGCGAACGTCAACGTCCGCGAGTTTTTGCATATTTTTGGGTTTAAGGTATGGAAAGATTAGGTAAAGAGTGTTTCATCTCCGAACAGTTATTTTCTATAAAAGTCGATAATTGTAAACTTTCGTATGTCTTAAGTGTAACATTGGTTTATTAACGTAATATTATAAAAGATTATTTCGTAAAAGGTATTGATTTTTGAACGCAAATGCTATATAATTTTATTATAATAAATAAAAATAAAACATATGGGAGAACAATATGAAGAAAGATGTTGTAGTTCAAAACTTAGTTGACGGATATGGTGACTGGGTACAAGGCGAGTCAAGTACTTGCAAGTGTGGTCTAGCGAAAATGACTAAGGATTTATACCCTTATGATAACATTTTTTCGCCTATCACTGTTAATAGAACGGTTATTAAAAATCGTATCGTAATGGGTCCTATGGGTAACCTTATGATGTGTGAAGAAACAGGTCGTCCGAGCAGTAAAATGCTAGAGTATTTCTTCGCTCGTGCTAAGGGTGGTGTAGGTCTTATCACTACTGGACTTATTCCAGTAAGTCACGGTATCGATCCTACTGTTTCAGAGCTTGACCATAAGACTATGTTCCCAGTTCTTGACAGCAAGGCTAGGACTTCATTTATGGGCTGGAGAGATCTTGCTCAAGGTTGTCATGCTTACGGTAGTAAGATATTTGTTCAGCTTACTCCGGGTCTAGGCAGAGTTGGTCCTCCAAGCTGTCTACTTAACTCTTATAAATTCCCGCGTTCGGCGTCATTTAACCCGAACTTCTATACACCAAAACTTCCATGTCTTAGACTTTCAGGACATTCTCTATCTAAGATAATCAATCGTATGGGTCAGGCTACTGCCGATGCACATGAGTGTGGATTAGATGGTGTTTACTTGCACGGTCATGAAGGTTATTTACTAGAGCAGATGACAAATACTGCTTTTAACCGTAGATCTTTTGGTAAGTATGCGGACTGGCAGAGATTTGGTATTGATTGTGTCGAGGAGATGAGAAGACGCGGTGGATCTGATTATCCTATCATGTACCGTATTGATTTATCGCTTGCTCTTAATGAGACTTATGGCGATAATATGAAAAATGTTAAGTCACTAAAGAAGTTCACTAATGGTAGAACTATCGCAGAGACTTTAGAGTACATGGCAAACCTTGTTAAAGCAGGTGTTGACATGTTCGACGTGGATCTTGGTTGCTATGATAACTGGTGGCTTCCTCATCCTCCAGCAGGTATGCCAGCGGGTTGTTTTACTGATATTTCTAAGATCGCAAAAGAGTATTTTGCTGAGCATAAGATATTATCTAACGCAGGTCGTGAAGTGCCTATCGTTGCTGTAGGTAAGTTAGGTTACCCTGATCTTGCAGAGAAAAGTATTCGTGACGGCAAGTGCGACATGGTTATGCTAGCTAGACCACTTCTTAGTGATCCAGACTGGGCAAACAAGGCTTATGCAGGTGATGTTGATGAGATTATTCCTTGTATCGGTTGTCAAGAAGGCTGTGTAAATGAGTTCGTAGAGGGTGGACATCCTCAATGTGCTGTTAATGCTAGAACTGGTAACGAAGATAGAATACCAGACATTTTACCAGAGGCAAAAGTAAAGAAAAATATTTGCGTTGTTGGTGCAGGTCCTGCGGGAGTTACTTTCGCACTTACTGCTCATGAGCGTGGACATAAGGTTACAATGTTTGAGAAAACTGACCATATCGGCGGTAAGGTAGTACCAGGTGCTGCTCCAAAGATTAAGTTTGATTTTGATAACTATCTACAGTATTTAGTAGGTCAAGTAGAGAAAGCTAGTGCAAAGAAAGATTTTAAGATAGAGTATAACACTGCTGTTACTGTAGAGAGTCTAGCAGATAAGGGCTATGACAGTATAGTTATAGCTTGTGGAGCGAAGGATATGTGTCCTAGATTCCCAGGACTTGATAAGATTAAGCATGTTCAGGCAATTGATCTACTAGTTGATCCAAGCCTTGCTGACGGCTTAAATAAAGTCGTAGTAGTAGGTGGCGGTGTAGTTGGTTGTGAGACTGCATACTGGTTATCATACGAGCTAGGCAAGAAGGTAGAAGTAGTAGAGATGATGCAAGACTTCATGTCAGGCGTATGTACTGCTAACCGTGGTCATTTACTTCACTATATGAATAAAGCGGGTATCCCTCTTCATAATGGTTCAAAGGTAGAAGGTTTTGATACTGGTAAAGTTCTTATCAAGAAGAACGTTTCTAAGCACATACCTGATCCGTATATTACATGGACTCCACTTCTTCCTCATAATATCGAGAACCCAGTAGCTCCATATACTACATGGAAGCCATTCCATCCATCAAACAAGGACATTCCAAAATTCGCAAAAGCGGATAAGAGTGTTCGCGATGTACAGCTAGACGCTGACTTAGTAGTAGTTGCATTAGGTGGCGGCGCAGACGACAAGCTATATTATGATGTAGTGAAAGCAAATATAGCGAAAGAAGTATTCAATATCGGCGATTCACACAAGGCTGGTAGAGTACTAGAGGCTAATCGTTCAGCATTTAGCCTAGCTAGAAAAATTTAATATAAACATAAAGATTTGTCTTGCGATGTTCGTTACAGAACGTCGCAAGATATAATTATATTATAGAAGGAGAATTTATGGCTAATGATGTAAGGATAATAACCGTTGCAGGAAAGGGCGGAGTTGGAAAAACTTCTATCGCTGCTACCATTGTAAGGCTATTAGTAGAGAATTATCCAGATAAGAAGATTTTAGCGATAGACGCTGATCCCGCGGTTGGATTATCAACGGCGCTTGATGTAGAGCCTATTATGTCTATTGATGATATCAGACGTGCTATCATAGAGAATGTTGAAGACGGCAATACAAAAGACGCTATCGAGATGTTAGGTGAAGTGCGATACAAGATATTTGACGCAATGGTCGAAAAAGACGGTTTTGAATTCATATCAGTAGGTAGACCAGAAACAGCGGGCTGTTATTGCAAGATCAACTCTTATCTAAAGGAAGTGATAAGTCTACTTAGTGAGCAGTTCGATTATGTCGTAATAGACGGAGAGGCTGGTATTGAGCAGATTAATCGCCGTGTAATGGAGAAAGTTACTGATCTTATTCTCATTTCAGATCCGAGCAAAAAGGGTAGACAGGTAGTAGGTACTATTAAACGCGTTGCTGACGAACTAGTGATGTATGATAGAGTAGGCGTTATTATTAATCGTCTTACTGATGAGAGCCTTATGCCTTATATTACTGTGGACGGCCTTGATATAATATCTTATATCGGTGCTGATAATAACTTGTCTTCTTATGATGTACAGGGAAAGAGTATTTTCCACTTGCCTGCAAACTCGGCAGTAGTAGAGGGAGTAAAGAAAGCCCTTCAGAAAATGAATGTTTTACCATTATAAACTATTGAAATTAATAATCGAAAAATGATAAAAGTGGCTACAATCACAAATCATTGAGAGGAGACTTATGAAAGACTTAAAACACATGATTTACTTCGAGAAACTACTCGAGGACGCTCATAATGAGCTAGTAGTAAAAGCACAGGAAGAAGGCGGATTAGCTATAGGCTATACTTGCTTTCATATGCCAGAGCTTTTGCTTAACCTTGACAAATGCTTTTCGCTAAGACTTAGAGCACCTAAAACTACTTCGCTTGAGATTTCTACCTATTACATGAGTAATTATGTATGTGAGTTTTGTAGAGCGATACTAGAGCGTAGTATAGAGGGCGGATATAACTTCTTAGACGGTATTGCCGCAGTAGATGCTTGTGCACAGATGAATAGATGCGTTGAGAATATCAGCATACAGAAACTTATAGATAAAGACAAATTTTTTATGTCGCATATTGATGTACCGTATAAAGTAGACGACAATGGTATTCAGCACTATACAAATCAAGTAAGACTTAGAGTATTGGATGAGATGTCTAAGCTAGGCGTAGATACTTCTGATGAAGCTATCAAGAAAGCACTTGATATACACAATGAAGTATGTGCTATTATCACTGAGATAGGTGATTTTAGGAAGGAAAAGGAAGTACGAGTTACAGGACATGAATTCCATATCTTGAACCTTATTACTTACACTTGCCCTAAGGCTCTTATTGTAGACATGTTGAGAGAGACACTTGAAGAGATAAAAGCTCGTACTCCTGATGATAAAAAATGGCGTGCAAGAGTAGTCCTTGTTGGCTCAGAGATAGACGATCCTGCACTTACTGAGATGATAGAAGATACGGGTGCTTTGATAGTAGCAGATAGATTCTGTTTCGGATCATTCCCTGGCAGACAGCAAATGCACTTAGTAGAGGGCGAAGATGTACTGACTTGTATATGTAGACAGTATTTAGAGCAGAGTCAATGCCCTAGATACATGAGCGAAGACAAGATACAGCAACGTTATGACATGGTAGACGGGTATGCAAAAGAGTATAATGCTGACGGTATTATATACGAGCAAATCAAGTTCTGTGACTATTGGGGTTATGAGCGTGCCATGGCAAGCCATGTAATGCAAAACGAATTCGGCTATCAAGTATTGTCTATAGATAGACCTTATATCTCAAAGTCAAGCTCAGGACAGCTTAGAACTAGAGTGCAAGCATTTATCGAGAGTATAGAGATTAAGAAAATAAATAATAGCAAGGGAGCTAAGCGTAATGGAAAATAATGATACTGCAAAGCAGGCTAAGCAAAATGAGAAAAGAGCTCAAGCAAAAGCAAAGATGAAAGCTCAAGAAGAAAAACTAAAAGGCTTAGGCGATCTTTACAACGGCAAGATGTATATGAAGCACCGTGAATGGAGAGGCTTTAAGGATACAGCATACGACTTTTTCCGTTGGCTTATAACTATGAAAGACCTTATGGTATTCGTGGCTAGAGCTCCAAGACGTATAACAAAAGCGATGTTTAACTATCGTTGGTTGTGTTCTTACCTATCATCGCCAGCATTTATCGACAGGCACTCAATGGGCTTGAGGGGTAGTGCACTTAGAGTATTGCATTTGCAGTACAATGCGATGATTAAGAATACTACTAAGCTAATGGCTACTACTTTTAAAGCGGATAAGAGATTTGGTAAAAATAAATTATCAGAAAAGGTAGTGCTGTTTGATGAGATGATGCCTATGCATATCATGGCGGGATTCCCTAACCTTATAGGTATACCAGCGCAAGTTGCGGCGGTGTTCCAGTGTTCGGTTATGGATCAAAATAGTATGATACCATACCTTGACGCTATAGAGAATTATGGTCTGCCTGCTGATGTATGTCCGTTACCTGCTTGTGAAGCGGCGGTTGCTATCATGGACGAGTATCCAAAGATGGGTAAGTGCTATATTTCTAGCTCAATGCCTTGTGATGGATCAGTTATGGCTAGCTCATACCAGAATAGATATTATAATATCCCTACTTTCCCGCTTGTATTCCCTGTTAGGTATATGGACGAGAGTGCAGAAGATTACGCAGTAGAAGAAATAAAGAAAGCTATCGCATTCATTGAAGAGAATACTGGCGAGAAATTCGACTGGGACGCGTTCTTCACTTGCATGGGTAGATACAACGAAGAGACTAAGCTAGAGATGAATAAGTGGGAGATCAATAAGACTGATTGTCCACAGGTAACTGGTGCAACTCTTGCGATGTATAGAATGTATTCATTCTTGATATCAGCCTCTCGCGATCCCTTATTCTTAAAGGTTAGCAAAAAGGTAGATAAAATCATCACTAAAGCAAACCAGTCTGGTGAAAAGTGTTCTAAAGAGCAACGTCACCGTGCTGTTCTATGGTCGCCTCCAGCACATTACTATGAGCATTATTCGCTATGGGCAGAGAATTGCTGGGGTATCAATGTTCTTGTAGACATGGAGAGTTTGGTTGCTACTAAAATGTTTAGTACTACTGATAAAGAGCAAGCACTTAAAGACGTTGCTTATACTTACGAGCGTATGACTATGCGTCGCCACACTAATGGCGGTTATGTTAATGTTCTTGATGAGTTATGGAGAGTATGTAAAGAGTTTAATGCCGATATGGTACTTATGCTTGAGGGTGTTTCTTGTAAGACAATGGCTGGACTGAAAGGTCTATTCGATGAGCAAGCAAGAGAGCGTGGTATACATTTAGTATGGGTTGAGCATGATCTTATGGATCCTCGTACAGTTTCGAGAAAATCTATGAGAGAGAGTTTAAATAGGTACATGACTACTGTTCTTCGTGAAGAGCCAGTAGATCCAACATTAGTCGACTTTGACGATGAACTAGTTTGGTAATAAAGGAGAAATGATTATGAAATTTTTTGGTGGATGTGATGTAGGTTCTACATATACCAAGTGTGTTATATTAGACGAGAGTGGTAATATGGTAGCAAGTACTACTATAAAGAGTAAAATTAATCCTGAGATCAGTGCTAATCAAGCACTAGTTGATTGCGTTAGTGCGGTAGATGGTATCAATGAGATCGCTGATCTTGCTTACCTTATAGGTACTGGCTACGGTCGTAATAAAGTACCTCAGGCAGAAGAGAATATATCAGAAATCAGCTGTCATGCTATGGGCGTGCATGTTGCAAATCCTAGCGTAAAGGCTATCATTGATATCGGTGGTCAGGACGTTAAGGGTATCGCTATAGATACTGATGGTACTGTTAAAAACTTCGCTATGAATGACAAGTGTGCTGCGGGTACGGGTAGATTCTTTGAGAGCATGGCTAATGCTTTTGAGATAAGCCTTACAGAGTTTTCAAATCTTAGCTTGACTGCTAAGAACGTGATCCCTATTACAGCGCAGTGTACAGTATTTGCCGAGAGTGAAGTCATCACTTTAGTAGGTGAAGGTAAGCCTCGTGAGGAAATAGCCGCAGGTATTCAGCTAGCAGTTGCAAAACGTTGTTTCGTTATGGCAAAGAAAGCTGGTGCGGTAGATAGTATCACGCTTACTGGTGGTTGTGCAAAAAATACAGGTCTAAAGAAAGCTATAGAGAAGGTATTAAAGTTAAAAGTAATAGATCTACATGATAATGGCTTTGATCCACAATTAATGGGTGCTTTAGGTGCGGCAGAGTATGCTCGTCAAAAAGGCTTAAACGCATAAGCGTAGGAGGAAATATGATAACATTATTCGCAATTTACTACTTCAATATTGACATGAAAATAATGGCAGTAGTTTATAAATTTTTACAAAAACGCTTTGACAAAAAGCATAAGGAAACAACTTTTTAATGAAATTGTATAATAGTCTTATAGACGAAGTCAATCAGATATTAAGCGAAAATAAAAGCAGAGAGCTTGCTACTCTTCATGATCCTTGCTGGGAAATGCTAGCAAAGAATGAGTTGATACTTGCAAAACAGTCTGCTTTTGAATTGGGTGCGGACGGCTTGCCGTCCACTAGCACTTCGCTTGTAACGACTGAAGCTGGCGTAATAGAAAAAGACGAGATAACTCTAATAGGTGCTGACCTTTGCGACATAAAGGCGGATAGTCCTTTTGCTAGGATTATGCTTATCCACATTGATGATGTCGGCGAGGATTCAGTCGCTTATAAAGCAGTGAGGGATATGGAGTATGTTAAGTACGATGTGATACCAAGAGGTTACATGCAGAGAACATCTTTCATGGAGTTTAGAGAGCAAGTAAGAGTTTCTAAAGACGCAGTGAATGGCGGTATAAGTTTTAGTAATATCGGAAGTGCGTACATTGCTAAGCTGAAAGAAAATCCTAAAGTCAAACATGTACACATTATATTTATCACCGACGCGATATCAAGGTTTGATGACCTTAGACGTATTGCTGTCAAGGTAGACGGAGTTACAAAGACTCTAAACCATGTGCTTACTGAGATGGATTTCGACTGTAAAACTTGTGCATTGAAGTCAATTTGTGATGAAGTAGAGGGTCTAAGAGAGTTGCATTTTAAAAACAAAAAATAATACTTTCTAATCGTTCAAAAGAGATACAGTTATTAAAAATATAAAAGACATAAAAAAATAGCCACTGATTTAATCAGTGGCTATTTTGTTTTATAATTATTAATACTTATTATTTAGTTTCAGCAAGAGACTTAAGTACATAAGTAATACTGCCTTCTTTAAACTTTACAAGACGTCTATCAGACTTGAAGTTAATTCCTTGATAATCTTCCTTTAGCTTAACATTATTATAGTAAGCCTCTAGAGGTTTACCGCTACCAGTGATATCTTGTACTAGAGAAATTGCAACTACATCGCATAAAAGCATTTCTTTTGGCGTCTCACCCTCAGGAGTTTCAGTTGGTTTATCATCGCCTAAGTAGACAGGAGTAACACCTTGTTTAGCAGTAGTAAGAGTTTTAAGCTCCATATTAGAAGTCGATATCACATCAAGAGAAATGTTGTTATAAAGTAGACTATCGTCTTTGTACTTGTAACTACTTCTTGCAACATGATATACCATAAGGTTATCGTAGTAAGGATCTTTATTCCACTTGCCAAGTTTGATCTCGCCAGTGCTTTGAACACTATCTACAGTTTGAGTATATACCGCCTTTTTATAACTGTACTCTAGCTGATAAGTTTGCTCAATATCTTTTGAAGGGTCAGTATTTTCATAACCAACTACATTGATATACTTGTAGCTTGCTACTGGTTCAAATGTTGGCTTGAAAGCAACACATGATTTCATTAGGCTACCATCAGTAAATAATGTATCTACATTTACAGTAGTACCAGTAAAATTCTTGATAACAGCAGTGCCTACAGTGATCTCTTCGTTGTTATGACGAGTAGTAGTCATAGTAGTAGTGCCGGTGATCTTTTTATCATCATCTTTCGATGTGTTTTTGTCATGGATAGATCTAGTCGCCTCATAAGTGGCAACTTCATTACTCTCCCATGGATCCGAAAATAGTTTGTGTGGAAGTACGCTTATACAACCAGCCAAAGCCAAAGTCGTCATTGTAAGTACTAATATTATAAGTATCGCTTTTTTCATATTAACCTCTATTAAGATATATTCCCTATTATTATAGCACAAATTCAGAAAAACACAAATCATTTAACCTAATTTCTTACAAAATACTGATTATATATTGTCGGAATGTATAGAATGTGTTATAATATACGAGCAAGATATAATAAATAATGATCATTTTGATACAATAAGCAATCCAAAAAGTTGTGCGATACTAGTATCATAATACATTTCAATGCAAGGGAGATAAAAAAATGTCGATAAAATTGATCACAGGAAATACATTTAAATGTGTATCTGAAAGGGTATTTGATGAAATAAAAAATAACGGCATGACTAGCGGTAGGCATATCGTTATTATTCCCGATCAGTTCACTCTGCTTAGCGAAATGGAAGTATTAGATCATTTAGGTATCAAGAGTTCATTTAATATCGAAGTGGCGGGTTTTTCAAGGCTTGCTACAAAAGTGCTTGGTGATAGAGGTCTCAAAATGCTTAATCAGGTCACTAGTGTTATGCTGCTAAAAAAGGTTATTATGGAGAGTCAGGACGAGCTATTATGCTACAATCGTGTATGTAAAAAAGCTGGTTATGTAAGTGAACTTTATGCCGTGATTACAAATATGCGAAATAGTAAAATCACTCCAGTGGCACTTAGAAAAACTGCTAGTATATCAAGAGGAGTCATCGCAAATAAACTTATAGACATAGCTCTTATCTACGAGCGATATATAAGTCTATTATCTACACGATATGCCGACATGGGTAGCGAGCTAGAGAGTTTAGCCATAGAAATCCCGAACTTGGATTATATCAAAAATGCACATATTTATGTGGTCGATTTTCATGAATTGACTAGAGTAAAAATGGATATTTTATCAGCATTTATCGAACATTCTCAGTCGTTCACTATCGGAGTAGTCGATGTAGAAAGTGCAAAAAATTCTAGACTATATCCGAACTTTTTAGTTAAGTTTGTTATGTCTGAAGTAAGTAGGTTAGACCTAGCTATAGATAGAGAAGAAGTAGCTGAAAATCTATCTGAAGAAAGGCGAGAAATATTAGATAGATTATTTAGTTATAACTTGCAAACGGACGTGAAAAGTGCGGGGCATTTTGAGATAAAAATCGCAGGCAATATAACGCATGAAGTTAGAAGTATTGCAAGGTACATAAGACAACTAGTAGTAGAGGAAAATTATAGATATCGTGACATAGCAATAGTAGCAAGTGATGTGGATAAATACAAGACAATTATAGCGAAAGAATTTGCTGATTTTGACATACCTGTATACTTAGATAATAAGAAAAATTTGTCAACTACTGCTATAGCTAAATTGTTAAATTTAAGCATAGACGCGGTCGATAAAAATATGCGAAAAGATGAAATGATAAGATTATCAAAATCAGAAATTATCGGGCTCAATCATAGCGATGTTAATGCATTTGAACTATACGCTAATAAGTTTAGTATAAATTATAGTAGATTTGCTAGTGAATTCACTATTGCAACTGATGATCCGCTTTACGAAGGTGCGGAAAAAGTTCGTAGGTTTTTGTGTGAAATCTTATCAGTATTAGCAGCGAAAAGTGATAGTACTTTAGGATATATTAATTGTATAAAAGACTTTTATAATCTAGCTACAAAATCTAGCTATTCGCAGTATATAAATGCTCTTAATTTAGTAGACAAAAGAAGTGGAAAAGTAGCAGAGATTGCTATCGAAAAAGTTATGAATTGTATAACTCAAATAGAGGATTTATTCGAGAGTGTAGAAATGGATTTATCTGAAGTTGTGGATATTATTTTTACTGCTTTTTCTAGCATAGAAATATCTACTATCCCGCAGTTTGTAGACAGCGTATTTTTAGGTCAAGTTGACAAGAGTAAATATCAGCATAACAAGGTAATGTTTATTCTCGGTGCAAGTGATGGCAATTACCCGAAAGACAGTGTTTATGGCGGGATAATTACTGCTAGCGAAGCAAAGATAATAGAAAGCAAAGGAGTAGAGTTTTTCCCGAATAATAGAGATAAAATACTTCTTGATAAATTCTATATTTGCCAGTTGCTTTTGAAGGCTACTGATAAGGTAGTAATCAGTTATGATATGCAGTCAGGCGAGCCGTCAGTATTAGTACGTCAAGTAGAGAGAATAGCTGGTGTTACTCCTATGCTTCTTGCACCAGAAGGCAATATCGCTGGTGTTGATAATGTTTCCTATGGACGCAAAATATCTACAAAAGCGAATGCTATTTCTGAGATTATGACATATTATTCTGAACGAATGAGCGGTACGTTTTGCGGTGATGAAAAAGTATTTGATTATCTTTATACAAAAATGAATAGCGATTTTGATTATCAGTATTTAATGGCTGATAAATCTTCAACGCATATTATGCCAAATAAAGACGCATGGTCTATTAAAGAGGGTAAGACTTTCGCAAGAGTATCGGCGATAGAAAGGTACTTTGAGTGTCCTTTTAAGTTTTTCCTTGACAATGTTTTGAAGCTGAAAGAGCCTATAACTGGTGATCTAAAGCCTAGTATTACGGGTACATTTATACATGAGATTGCAGAGAAGTATTTTGCGAGCGTTACCGATATGTTTATTGATGAGCATAAGCGAGATGCTATAGTTATGGATATTTGTAAGAACACTATTAAGAGTGATGCCTTTGCGGATATAGTTCGAGGCATGACAGAGATTGGTATAGAAAAGCAACTATTTGCAAGAGCTAGATTTACTATCGCGAAGTTAGTAAAGTGCCACGGTCAGAGTGACTTTGCTGTGAGCGGTACGGAAGTACGCTTTGGAATGAATGAAAATGGAATACCACCACTAGAGATCGATGTATACGGGAAGAAGTATTATATGCGAGGTATCATAGATAGGGTGGACAAGCTAGGTGATAGTATTGCTATTATCGATTACAAGACGAAGTCAAGTATGAGCTTTGGTCTTAAAGATGTGTATTACGGTGGTAGAGTTCAGTTATTGCTTTATTTAAATGCATTGCAGGCGGACGGAAGTCTTGAGCCTTTTGCTCTATATTATATGCCTATGCCATATGGATATAAAAATCCGAGTAAGAATAGTACTAACTATAAGTACGTCGGTCTTACTCGTAATAGTGATGTGGACATAGAGCATTTTGATAGAGAATTTAGGAATAATGAGTCTTGTGTGCCAGTCGGTATTACTAGTAAAGGTGAGATTAAAAATACTGGTCTATACACAATGCAAGAGTTTGACAAGCTGAAAAAATATTCGCTAGACGTGATATCGGATGCGATCAGCGAGATTGACAGCGGATACATTGAGCCGAAGCCGATCGATAAGGCATGTGAATATTGCGATTATGGTAGCATATGCAAGAGTCGAGGAAATGCGGAATGCAAGAGGTATTATAAGTCGGTATCAATGGAGGCAAAAGATGAGTAACGGTATAAAGTGGAATGATGAGCAAAATAA
Source organism: uncultured Clostridia bacterium (assembly GCA_947038565.1). Classification (GTDB taxonomy): domain Bacteria; phylum Bacillota; class Clostridia; order Christensenellales; family UBA3700; genus MGBC100798. Next base: position 6,392 of record CAMQWP010000008.1, on the reverse strand, counting down.
AATAATCAACTTCCGCGAAGGCAACATGGTCGTAGCAGCGTCGGCTGGTAGTGGCAAAACTACCGTCATGCTTGAGCGAGTTATGAAGATCATCGAAGAAGGAACACCTATAGATAGGATAGTAATACTAGCCTTTAATAAATCAATTGCTAGTGAGATAAGAGGAAAATTATACAAGAAGATACTCGCGAAAATAGAATCGGATGACAGTGAAAATGTGGAGTTTTTGTGTGAGCAATTAGACAACATAGCGTATGCTAACATAATAACTAATGACTCGTATTGCAATAAGACGGTACGCGAATTTTTCCATGTACTAGGCATTAATCCAGAGATGGATATAATGGGCGAAAAGGAAGAAAAAATGCTGATCAGAAAGTGTTTTGAGATGGCTGTCGATAACTTTATCAGTAGCGATATATCATGGATTTTCGATCTTACCACAAAGCTAGGCGGACGTGAAAAACTATTCGATGAAGTTAAGCGAATAAATAACTTTGCAATAGCGAGTCCTGATAGTGAAGAGTGGATAGCTCTAGCGGGTGACGAGCAGAATAGTGATGGTCTAGACGGATCTATCGCTATGACGTATTTTAAAAGAATGCTGATAGAGCGTTGTGGGTTTGCTGTATCAAGACTGGAAAGAGCTAAGTCGCAAGTCGAAGAGTATTCGGAAAAGCACGCTAACGATTATCAGGTGAAAATGGATTTTTTTGCAAAAGTTCAAGGACTTGAAAAATACCAAGATATATATAGTGTAGTTAGATCATTCACTTATGCTAAAAAACCAAACAAGAATGCTAAGATAGTGATTGACTGGGACGAGCAAGAGCGATGTCATAGCGACGCGAAAGACGTATACTCATGGTTATGCGATATGGTGGTGGAAAATTATGAGCATGCAAGTAAAGTGTATGCTAGCACCACTAGCGATATAAATAAACTGATCAGTGTATACAAGGAAACTTTGCGTTTATATACTGATGAGAAGTACAAGACTAATAGATTTACTCATTCTGATTTTATGCAAAACACTTTAAAATTGCTTGCTGATGATGATATACGTACGGAGATATCAGCAAGGTATGACTATATAGCGATTGACGAATTTCAAGATACGAACTATGCTCAAGAGAGTATGTTCCAGTGTATTTCAAATGGAAACAATTTATTTATGGTCGGGGATAGTAAACAAAGCATATACGGTTTTAGGCTTTCTGAGCCAGAGATAATGCTGGGCAAGTACAGGGATTATAAGTCAGGAAAAAGCGTTGGCAGTACTGTCCACCTTGATAATAATTATAGAAGCGATAAGCGTGTACTAGATTTTGTTAATATGATATTTAATAATATCATGCACGAAACATTCGGAGGCGTGGACTATGAAAGTACTGATCAGCTTATTGCGGGAGCGGATTATAAGGATACTGGGAATATTAAACCTTATAATATAGACCTATTCGTGAAGGATAAAGAAGATAAGGAAACTTTATGCCTTACTGATGAAGTGTATTCTGTAGAACGTGATAGAGTCGGACGTGACAAGATGGCGAAAGGTGTTCAGGAAGGTAAATTTATTGCAGACAAGATACATCAGCTAGTGGCGACAGGTACGATTTTCGATACTGAATTAGGTCACGAGCGAAAGGTAGAGTATAGGGACATCGCAATACTAGCTAGATCCAAGGGCGGTTGTGTTCCTGAAATACTGCGTATCGTTCAAGAAGAAGGTATACCTACCGATATATCTTCGCTCGTGAAAAGTGCTGATGTGCATGAAGTCGAGATCATTAAAGAGATACTTAAGCTGATATCGAATGATATGCAGGATTTACCTTTATCGGCAGTGCTAAATAGCTACTGGATCGGCATGGAAATGGACGAGCAGTTTGAGATAAGGCATAAGCATAAAGATGAAAAGTTCTTCCATAATGCGTGCTTGCTCGAAAAAGAAAATTACGTAAAGTTAAGAAAATTATACGATATGATTGCAAGGCTGAGATTATTGGCTAGTTATATGAGTGTGGTTGAGGTTGTGACAGAGATAGTATATGGTTATGGATACGATAAGTATCTTTTGTCTGATAAGTCAGGCGGTTATAAGCTGTCAACCGTTCAGGTATTTATATCATCGTTAAGCACTTTAGGTGCTGGCGTTACAGTGACTGAATATGTGCAAAGTGATGCTGGCGATGACTTCAAGATCGAAGGGTTAGGCAAAGGCAATATAGTTAGTGCGATGACTGTTCATAAAAGCAAGGGCTTGGAGTTCCCGATCGTGTTTGTGTGTGATCTTGCACACACTAGCGGTGGTGGCGGATTTAGTATCCCAAAAGTACAGCTAGATACGAGCATGGGTATTGCAATTAATTATTTTGATGACAAAAATATGTACGCGCTTGACAACTTTGTATTCAGAGCGTTGTCGGAAAAACATAAGTTTGACGAGATGAATGAGAGCATGCGTATTTTGTATGTGGCGCTTACAAGGGCGAAAAACGCATTGTTTTTAACGGGAACTGTCGCTAGTGATAGTACAAAATATAAATCCCCTTATAAAATTAACTCGTTTATTGACTGGATATATAACACGGCGCTTACCGACTATCGAGTGTCAAATTGTATAAATTTTCACGATACTGAATCGGTTAAAACTAATATTATGGAGAGATATACTTTTAGAGCAACGAAGTGTGAGCCTATTGCAGAGATAGATAAATACTTGGATTTTGTATATCCATACGAAGAAAACACAAAAACAAGTATAAAATACACCGTAACGGAAATAAATAAGATTGACAGCTATGAGGACGGACTCGAGCAAGACACAAATAATAATACCGATTACGAGCCAAAAGTTGTTGATAAATCGAAGCGAGGTACAAATTACCATGCGATATTAGAAAGTATTTCATATGATATAACTGGTATTGATCAGGTAAAAGCCGAGCTATACGCTATGTCGGAGCAAGGTCTGATATCTTCTAGTGAACTAGAGGAAATAAATGCTGATGAGATACTCCGAGTTGTTACTAGCGATTTAATGAAGTATGCGAGTGCAAATAAGCATTATAGAGAACGCGAATTTATGCTAAGTGTAATGGCTAGTGATGTAATGGATACGAGCGTGCATGATAAGATATTAGTGCAAGGAGCAGTTGATCTTATAATAGATGGCGAGAAGCTAATAGTAGTCGACTTTAAGAAGTCTAATCAGCCAGACAATGTTTTGAGAGAAAGATACCGCAAGCAACTAGAGCTTTACTCTCTTGCAGTGTCAGAAGCGTTAGGAAGGTCTGTCGATCACAGTGTTATTTATGTCATAGGACGCGATGAAATAATAGAATTTTGACCTAGTATCATATAATAATCGATAATTTATCATTATGAATCATGAAAAGTGAATAAATCTTACTTACTCATACATAATTAATTACATAAGAATATAATTGAGGTGTAGTATGGTTGGTTTTGAGTGGTTATCGGTTGTGTCCGATTGGTTTTATATGGTGTACGAAAATTATTTTACTATTATGAACGTTGCTATTGTGGTGGCCGCGGTCTATTTTGTTGCTTTTATAGTAGTGATGTTGGCGCACGGAGTCGGCAGTGATTTTATAAAATTTGATGCGTTTGATAGTGCGCTGAATCGTTTTTTCGGCAAACACGGAGAGATTAATGATGAAAATAAAAAAATATTCCGCAAGACATGCATATCAAAATTGCCTTTTTCAATAAAAAAGTTTTGTAGAAAATGCGATAAAAAAGGTATTGCTTACGCTGATGTCGCTTGGGAGAGTAAGATCAATAGGAAGTCAGAAACCGCAGGAATATTCGGGATTATTACATTTTTTATATTGTTTTTGATCGGCGTAGTATTGCTTACAGTGCTTGCGTCGCTTAGCGGTGTGGGCAGTATGCAGTATTCATCGTATATATGTTTTGCGATTATTAGTGGTTCGATTGAGATGGTCGCTATTGCTTTTCAGCTATATTACCTTAGTAATAAATACGAGTGTATTGCAGACTCTATCGCTATGAAGCTTTATAAGAATACTAATTTATCTATTTCGCGAAATAAAGAAAAAATAGAAAGCTATTACTTTGCAGACACGATTCTAAAAAAAGCAACCGCTCCAGATATTTTAAGCAAGCACGATGATAATGTTAGTTGTCTTGGACGCATGATAGATAATATTCTCGCTGATGGCGTATCGGGAGGTATGGTTGGGCTGTTAGTGGACGGGCTAAGATCATTATTGGTTACGGGCTATGTCAGCCCTGCTGATGAGTTGAGATTGAGTTGTCTTGTGCATGATATTGAAAATAAATACTCAAAACTAGCGTGATATTAGCCTAAAAATATCTAGCACATATAATATGTAATTAATATTATAATATTATAATAATTATAAGAGTCTTGCTTTTGCTCAGTATTTACTGTGTGGCAAGGCTCTTTTCGGTAAATAAACTACTATGCATGATAGATTTTTACTTGCAATAGCTTTCATAATGTGCTATTATATATTTAAGCATAATTATTTGTGCTAATAAATTTATCAGGAGGCATATTGTGGACGCTGATCCGAATAGTTGCAATTTTAACAATCAAATATCGCCTCGCTGTAATTTAATCTAAGGATTTATTCTTAATCTATTACGTTGCGTGGTGTTTATCCACGCTATTTTTATGCCCTTTTAGTCGTGGCAGTATAATGTAATGGAGGTAAGTTTAATGATTCAAGTGTTTTACGCAGATGAGCAAGGTAGTGTTTCTGAGGTATCTTTTGATACTCTTAAAAGCAAAGCTGAGCTAAATAATAAGTGGGTTAATCTTGTTAACCCGACCGATAAAGAAATAGAGAGTGTTAGTCGCTTGACTGAGATTGAAGAGGATATCTTAAAAGCTCCGCTTGATGATGAAGAGAGATCTCGTATTGAGCATGAAGATGATTACTCATTGGTGCTTTTTGATATTCCAATCATAGAAGAAGAGGAAGGTAGTTACTATTCGTACTATACGTTGCCGTTAGGTTTTGTTATGGTTCGCGATTTTGTAGTTACTGTCAGCTTAAAAGAAACTACAATTTTGCGTGATTTCGCATTAGGTAGAGTGAAGACTTTTTCTACTCACAAACGTACAAGATTTTTGTTCCAGGCAATGTATAGCACTTCTACCAAATACCTACAGTATCTAAAACAGATAGATAAGGCAAGTGGTAGGATTCAGAGCGAACTTAAAAAATCTACTAAAAATAAAGAACTTATTCAGCTTCTTGACCTTGAGAACTCGCTAGTTTACTTCAGCACTTCTCTTAAAGGAAATGATATGATTATTAATAAACTTACTAAGACTAAGCTAATTGATAAATACGAAGAGGATGAAGAGCTTTTAGAAGATGTAAAGATTGAAACTCAGCAGGCTATGGAAATGGCAAGCATGTACACCGCGATCCTAGCTAGTACAATGGACGCGTATGCAAGCGTTATCGGAAACAATCAGAATAACATTATGAAAATCTTGACCTCTGTTACTCTAATGCTTTCTATACCGACACTAGTGTCTGGTATTTGGGGTATGAATACTTGGGTACCAGGTCAACAAAAATGGTGGGGATTTGCCATCGCTATAGGTGTGATAGTTACTACTTGTTGCATCGTAGGTATAGTTTTGCATAAAAAGAAATTATTATAATTTGCTTGGCTTGAAGTAATGCTTCAGAAAATTAATTCGCTACCGCTACATTTACGTGTATGTTATTGGAGTGATCTCTGTAAAATGTAATTTTTCAGAAAATTTATAAATTCATGCTCATTTATGTTGATTTAATATCTTATTTGTGATAATATTGTATATAGTAGTTCGAGTTAGCTATAATTTAGCTCTTTACTACTATATATATTGATTATTACTATATATTGTATTTTCATTATATATACTTTATATTATCATTTATATCTTCTATGTATTGCAATTAATCAGTTTTCCAAGACTGGAATTATTGCGTAAATTAACTGAATTATCACTCGAAAAGAAAAGTTAAATTATTTTTTGAAAAGTGTGTTAAAACAGTTGACATATACATGTGGTTATGATATTATATGTAAGCTGTCGGCAACGGTAGCAAAACAAATTAATACCTGCTCGATTTTTTATATGGGGGTGTAGCTCAGTTGGTAGAGCACCTGCCTTGCAAGCAGGGGGTCAGGAGTTCGACTCTCCTCATCTCCACCATTATGGGCTCATAGCTCAGCTGGTTAGAGCACACGCCTGATAAGCGTGAGGTCGGTGGTTCGAGTCCACTTGAGCCCACCAGCACTTAACTGATGTTAAGTCCATTGCACATTGACAACTGCATAGTAAATAGTGTATAACCTACACGACTCGTGGA
>CAMQWP010000007.1 GCA_947038565.1 uncultured Clostridia bacterium | reverse complement strand
AACTCACACAACCAGCTTGGAAGGCTGGGATTCTACCTTTGAACTACACCCGCATAACTAATTCAATGTTACAAAATAATAACACACAATATTAGAAATGTCAAGAAATTTTAACACATTTTTTAAAAAAGATTTATTTGTAAATAAACGTTAATAAAAACTGAAATTTAAAACTTTATCGTGAATTAGTGACATCGGTAAGATGTAATTAATTGACTGATTTGTCTCAACCTCATGTAGTATAAACAATTAATTTGTATTTGTCAAGGAAATTTACGCAATATTATTATTTTTTTTTAAAATGTCGAAAATGTTGCTATTTTGATATAAAAGAATAGATTAATAACTAGACTAAATACATATATTAATATAGAAATGTTAATATATGTCCAAAAACTAGACTATTAGTCGTTATCCTTATTGATTTTTTTAGCAAGATTATGAAGAGCTCTAGCACGGTGACTAACTTCGTTTTTCATTTTATTAGAAGCAGCACCGAAAGTCTCACCAAGTTCGAAAGAGTAAAATAGTGGATCATAACCAAAACCTTCGCTACCAATAAGTTCGTGTTTTATCTCGCCCTCCACGTGACCGTAACTTGATATAATCTCGCCGTCAGGGGCACATATTACTACTGAACTGGTAAATCTAGCACGTCTATCATTAATATTTTGCATGTTTTTAAGAAGTAGTTGATTATTTAAGTCGTCAGAGCAAGGCTCGCCCGCATATCTAGCAGAGTAGACGCCCGGTGCACCGCCTAAAGCGTAAACTTCAAGTCCGCTGTCATCGGCAAGAGCATACATTCCAGTCAGTTTCGATATAGTATCCGCCTTAATTATTGCGTTTTCTTCAAAAGTAATACCTGTTTCTTCTATTTCAATATCGATATTTTTGTCAAAAAGAGAGTAGATGTTGGTGAAAACATCTACAAATATCTCTCGTATCTCACGGATTTTGTTTTTATTGTTGCTCGCGATAATCAAATCGCTATTATTTTTCAATATCATTTGCGTCATTCTCCATTTCTGTTTTTAAATTATCAAACTCTTCGTACACGACATTAGAGTTATATCCTTTAACAGTAGCAAAAAAGTCGTCAAGTAGCTTAGGGTCAATACAAAGAGATAGGTAAGTTATTTCTTCCTCACCATTCTTAGTATAGTTTTTGTAATACATTAGTGTAATTCTTTCCGCAGTGCTGTGGCGAATAAATAAAATGTCATCGTATTTGACTTTTATCACGCGAGCAAGGAATATCAAAGAAAATCCTTTGTCGGTAAGTTTGTAATACAAAGCTATCTTGAGTGACAATGTAAGTGCAAACCCTATAACAGTAAATGCAAGACTTACAGCATTGGTAATGATCGTAACAGGCTCAAGAGACGTAAGTCTAATGCTGATCATGACAATGTTGCCGATAATGCCTGCAAGTAACACTGCAAGTAATATGTATAGAGCAATATTAAGTTTTTTGTTAACTTTAAACGTATATCTTTTATTCATGATAGTATTGTATCATAATTCATGACAAAATAATAGTCTTTTTTAAAAATTTTATACAATTTTTATAATTATTTTACAGCATATAGTAGTTTTTATAATCAAAATTAAACGAATGTAATAGTGAAAATGGCTAATAATTAAAAAAATATGATAAGTATCGACATTGCAAAAACAAGTGTTTTGATATTTATAATATTAAAGCTGCAAAATAGAGATAAAAGTGCATAAAATTAATTCCATATAAGATGATATATATAATAATAATAATTATATGGTAAATTTATCGTATTTCCTTGCATTCGCAGCGAAATTATAGTATTATATATAAGTATTACGTACAACAAAGGAGAGATTAAATGGTTAATATTATTAATAGTAAGAAATATTATTATAACAATAAACTAGTTGATGCTGATTTTTTGCACGGTCTAGGTATGACTGATCGCAATTTGGATGAGGCTTATAAAGGAACTATTGCATATCGCATTTTACAGGCACATAACGTTTCAGGTACTACTGCTAAGGGTGCTGGATTAGAGATTAAATTCGATGCTATGGCATCTCATGATATAACGTATGTTGGTATTGTACAGACTGCTCGCGCTAGTGGTCTTGAGAAATTCCCTATCCCTTACGTACTGACTAACTGTCACAATTCACTGTGTGCTGTCGGTGGTACTATTAACGAAGATGATCATGTCTTCGGCTTGTCTGCTGCTAAAAAGTATGGCGGAATATTCGTTCCTCCTCATCAAGCAGTTATCCACACTTACATGCGTGAGACTATGTCAGGCTGTGGTAAGATGATATTAGGAAGTGACTCTCATACTCGTTATGGTGCTTTAGGTACTATGGCAATGGGTGAGGGCGGTCCTGAGCTTGTAAAGCAATTGTTATCTCGTACTTATGATATCAATTATCCTGATGTTGTTGCGATTAACTTGACTGGCACTCCTAGACACGGCGTAGGCCCTCAAGACGTTGCTCTTGCAATAATAGGTGCTGTATTCAAGTCTGGTTTCGTAAAGAATAAGGTTATGGAGTTTATTGGTGATGGTATTAGTAATCTTTCTGTCGAGTTCCGTAATGGTATTGACGTTATGACTACAGAAACTACTTGCCTATCTTCGATATGGATGACTGATGACGCTGTCAAGGGATATTACCTAAATCATGGTAGACTTAATGAATATGAAGAGCTTGCTCCTAGTTCACTTGCTATGTATGATGGTGTGGTAGAGGTTAATCTATCAGAGGTTGAGCCAAAGATCGCTATGCCTTTCCACCCAAGCAATGTTTATAACCTTGCTGATGTTATTGCAAATCCTGCTGATATTTTTGCTATCGTTGAGAAAGAGGGTAATGAGCTTTTATCTTCTAATGATGTAAACTTTCAGCTTATGGACAAGATAAAGAACGGTAAAGTACATGTTCAACAGGCAATTATTGCTGGTTGTGCTGGTGGTACTTATGATAATATCATTGAGGCTAGTAATATTATTGATGGCAAGTTCATCGGTACTGATGAATTCACAATGAGTGTATATCCATCAAGTCAGCCAGTGTATTATGACCTTGTAAATAAAGGTGCTATTTCTAAACTAATGAAAGCGGGTGTAAATGTAAAGACTGCTTTCTGTGGACCATGTTTTGGTGCTGGTGATGTTCCAGCTAATAATGCATTTAGTATCAGACATACTACTCGTAACTTCGAGAGTCGTGAGGGTAGTAAGCCTATCAGCGGACAGATCGCATCAGTTGCGCTTATGGACGCAAGAAGTATCGCTGCTACTGCAATGAATGGTGGTGTGCTTACTTCTGCACTTGGTATTGATTATGATAATAATGTTCCAGAGTTTTGTTACGATGCGAGCATTTATACTAATAGATGTTATAACGGCGTTGAAAAGCCTACTGGTAGTGATCTAGTATTTGGCCCTAACATAAAGAACTGGCCAGAGGTTATAGCTCTTACTGATGATATCATGTTGAAGATGACTGCTGTTATCAATGACGCAGTAACTACTACTGATGAGCTAATACCATCGGGTGAGACTTCAAGCTATAGATCAAATCCATTAAAACTTGCTGAGTTTACTCTGTCAAGAAAAGTTCCTGAGTATGTAGGACGTGCAAAAGAAGTATATGCTAGCGAGGTTTCTCGTCGTGAGAGCGGTGCTCTTACTGCTGAGTATACTAATGCACTTATCACTGCGGGCATTACTCCAAGCGAGAGCATTAGTGTAGGTAGTGTTATCTATGCTGTAAAGCCTGGTGATGGTAGTGCAAGAGAGCAAGCCGCGTCATGTCAAAGAGTTTTGGGTGGTACAGGTAATATCGCTAGAGAATATGCGACTAAGAGATATCGTTCAAACCTTATTAACTGGGGTATGATACCATTCCTTTGTGATGGCTACGACTTTAATGTAAACGATATCGTTTACGTTCCGAATGTTCGTGCTGGAGTATTGTCTGGTACAAGTGAATTTCCAGCGACTGTTATAAACGGAGATAATGTAACGCAAATTACACTAAGACTTGACGCATTGACTTCAAGCGAAAAAGATATCATCGCATCAGGTTGTTTGATGAATTATTATAGAGATAGGAAGTAGAACAATGTTTTATGAAGAAAATTATGAGAGTATGAGCCGTGAGGAGATGTCTAAGCTACAGCTTGAACGGTTGCAAACAATGGTAAAGTACGCGTATGATAATGTGCCTTTTTACAAGCAAAAATTCGATGAGATAGAGCTTAAGCCTACTGATATTAAGTGCTTAGGCGATCTTTCAAAGATCCCTTTTACAGTAAAAACTGATCTTCGTGATAACTATCCTTATGGCTTGGTTGCTGTACCAATGGATGATATCGTGCGTGTGCATGCGTCAAGTGGTACTTCTGGCAAACCTACAGTGGTGGTGTATACTAAGGCTGACATAGATATGTGGTCGACTTGTATGGCAAGGCTTATAGTAGCCGCTGGCGGTCGCAAAACTGATATAGTTCAAGTATGCTTTGGTTACGGGTTATTTACTGGCGCTTTAGGATTACATCAAGGCTATGAAAAATTAGGCGCGACTGTGATACCAGCTTCATCGGGTAATACCGAAAGACAAGTAATGCTTATGAAAGATCTGGGCACTACAGCACTTATTGCTACTCCGTCTTACGGATTGTATATCAGTGAAGTTGTCGAGAAGATGGGGCTTACTAAAGACGATCTAAATTTAAAAATTGGCTTATTCGGTTCTGAGGCATCAAGTGTTGAAATGCACGCTGAGTTGCAAGACAAGCTAGGTTTATTCCCTACTGATAACTACGGTCTTAGCGAGATAATCGGGCCTGGAGTTGCAGGCGAGTGTGAGTGCAAGTGCGGTATGCACATCAATGAAGACCATTTTTACCCTGAGATAGTTGATAGAGAGACTTTATTACCTGTCGCGGACGGCGAGTGGGGAGAATTGGTAATTACAACGCTTACAAAAGAGGGTATGCCTATGCTTAGATATCGTACAAAAGATATCACTAGGCTGATTCGTGAGAAGTGTGAATGCGGTCGTACGCTTGTGCGTATGGATAGGATACAAGGCAGATCTGATGATATGCTTATTATCCGTGGAGTGAATGTGTTCCCGTCACAAATCGAGGGCGTGCTTATGAGTATGCCAGAAATAGGCGGTAATTACGAGATCATAGTCACTAGAGACGGTCATATGGATAAGCTAGCAATAAATGTTGAAGTGAAAGACGCATGTCTTTTAGATAACTTCGCTAAGCTAGAAAATTTAGTAGAAAGCGTTAAAGCAAAACTTAGAGTAGTATTGCAAATCGATGCTAGTGTGAAGCTTGTAGAACCTCTTACTTTAAAGAGGTTTGAAGGCAAGGCAAAGAGAGTAACCGATCTAAGAAAATTATAAAATATACATATGTGATGAGTGTAACATGTTATACAATATCCAAAATTTGCAAAATGAATTCAATAAAGTATCTATAGCGTTATTTAAGCAGTATTTAATGTGCTAATTAATAGTATTGATATGCAGTATTAAAATTGCTAAAATGTGCTGATAGATATATAAGTATTTAAGATAAACCTCAATGTGTTTTTTTGCGTTTTATAAAGTAAATAAAAACGTAATTGAATAAGTATTCTAGCGTATAAATGATACAAAAGAATAAGCATTGTGAGTAATAATAATTGATAAGAGGTGTTTATGAAGAAAATTATGTTAGGTAACTTAGCTATTGCTAGAGGAGCTTATGAAGCGGGCGTTACAGTTAGTACTGCTTACCCTGGTACTCCTAGTACAGAGATTACAGAGGCGCTTGCTGATTATAAAGATATATACGTAGAGTGGTCGCCTAATGAAAAGGTCGCACTTGAAGTTGCGATCGGTTCGTCTATTGCAGGAGCTAGAAGTATTTGCTGTATGAAACACGTTGGTGTTAATGTCGCTGCTGATCCACTATTTACTGTTGCTTATACTGGAGTTAATGCTGGACTTGTGCTAGTAGTCGCTGACGACCCTGGTATGCACAGTTCTCAAAACGAGCAAGACAGTAGATTCTACGCTATGGCAAATAGTATACCAATGCTTGAGCCTACGGACAGTCAAGAGGCTAAGGATATGATTAAACTAGCTTTTGACATGAGTGAAAAGTACGATACTCCAGTAATGGTTAGGACTACTACACGTCTTTCGCATTCACAAACTTTTGTGGAGAACTCTGATAGAGTGAATGTACCTATCAAAGAGTATAAGAAAGATGTTGCAAAGTACGCTATGATGCCAGCTATGGCGAAAAAGCGTCACGTTGTGGTAGAGGCTAGGATCAATCAAATAGCGAAAGACGCTAATGATATGGATATTAATAAAATTATTATTAAGAACAAGAAGATAGGTATTATATGTTCGGGTGTGTCTTCTCAGTATGTTGAAGAAGCAATGCCAGAAGCTAGTATTTTAAAGCTAGGTATGGTATTCCCTATCCCAATGGATATGATTAAAAACTTCGCGTCACAGGTAGATGAGCTTATCATTGCTGAAGAGCTAGAGCCTATTTTCGAAAGAGAAATTAAGGCTGCGGGCATAGCATGTAAAGGAAAAGAGATCTTCTCTATTCAAGGCGAGTTGTCTGTTGCGATTATTCGCAATAAGTTACTTGACGAGCCTATTCCTGAAGCTGATAATTCTCTCCCTATTAGACCTCCAGTACTTTGTGCAGGGTGTCCTCATAGAGGAGTATTTTACGTATTAAATAAGATGAAACTTATGGTTACTGCTGATATTGGCTGTTATACGCTAGGTGCTATCGCGCCACTTAATGCCGTTGATACTGTTATATGTATGGGTGCTAGTATTGGTATGTCGCACGGCGTTGATAAAGCGTTAGGCAGAGATGCTAGTAGAAAGACTGTTGCTGTAATAGGCGATTCTACTTTCGTACATAGCGGTATTACAGGTGTTATTAACTCTGTTTACAATCAAGGCTCTAGTACTATTATCATTCTTGATAACTCTACTACAGGCATGACTGGTCAGCAAAATAATCCTTCTACTGGTAGAACTATTCGCGATCAAGTTACTCATCAGCTAGACTTAGAGGCTATGTGTAAGGCGTGTGGAGTGAAAAGTGTTCGTACTGTTGACGCATATGATATGCATGCAGTTGAAAGTATGCTTAAAGAAGAGTTAGACAGGGACGAAGTTAGCGTTATTATCGCACGTAGACCTTGTATTCTACTTACAAAAGAAGTGAGAATTCCTTACGAAATCGATCAAGATAAATGTATTAAATGCAGAGCTTGTATGAAGGTGGGTTGTCCATCTATATCAAGAGGTCTTGATGGTAAGATTACGCTTAACCCAAGTCAATGTAATGGCTGTGGAGTTTGTGCACAAATGTGTAAATTCGATAGTATAAAACTAGTTGGAGGTGCTAAATAATGACTAATATTTTAATAGTTGGAGTGGGCGGACAAGGCACACTATTAGCATCAAGAGTGCTAGGAAATTATGCTATCAATAGAGGACTTGACTGTAAATTATCAGAAGTGCACGGGATGAGTCAGAGGGGCGGAAGTGTAGTCACTCATGTACGTATTGGCGAGAAAATATTTAGTCCTATCATAAGAGAGGGCGACGCCGATATTATTATTGCTTTTGAAAAATTAGAAGCACTTAGGTGGAGACATTACCTTAAAAAAGACGGTATTCTAGTTATAAATGATCAAGAAATCATGCCAATGCCAGTTATAGTCGGTGCTATGCCGTATCCTGTAGAAGTATTTGAGCAGATAAAGCCTGAAGGTATCAATTTGCTAGTTATTAACGCTGGCGAAATGGCTAAAGAATGCGGTAATATTAAAGTAGCAAATACTATCATGATCGGTGCTCTTGCAAAGAATATCGGTTTTGATAAAAAAGATATAGTAGAGGCTGTTACAAATACTGTTCCAGCAAAATTGCTTGAAGTAAATCTTCTAGCTATTGACAAGGGTTTTAATGCTTAGACTTAGGAGATGAGTATGTGCAATAATTGTATAGATAAAATGGAATATTTATCTCGAGACGAGATGAAACTAGTTCAAGGCGAAAGACTTGCTAAAGTAGTTAAGAAAGTGTATGATAATGTTGCTATTTATAGAAAAAAAATGGATGAGTGTGGCGTAAGACCATGTGATATAAAGAGTATTGATGATATAACAAAACTACCCTTTACTATCAAGCATGATCTTAGAGAAAGCTACCCGTTTGATTTTTTCAGCGTTCCGAAAAGTGAAATAGTGAGAGTTCATGCCTCTAGTGGTACTACGGGTAAACTTACTGTTGTAGGTTATACAAAGTCCGATATTGATATGTGGGCTGAAATGGTAGCAAGATGTATGAGAATGGTCGGTTGTGATAATAATAGTGTCGTACAAGATTCATTCGGGTACGGTCTGTTTACGGGCGGTCTGGGTATGCATTATGGTAGCGAAAAGTTAGGTTCTATGACTGTTCCTACTTCTAGCGGTAACACACTTCGTCAGTTGCAACTTATGCGTGACTTTGAGGCTGATACTATTTGCTGTACACCTTCGTATGCTATATTCCTTGCGGAGTCTATGTCGAAAGAAGGTTTTTCTGATCGTAGTGAATTTAAGCTGAAACGTGGTATTATGGGTGCAGAGCCATGGAGTGAGGAGATGCGTCGAGATATCGAACATCGTCTACAGATAAAGGCATTTGACATATATGGTCTTAGCGAGATAATGGGTCCTGGCGTTGCATGCGAGTGCGAGGCTCAAGACGGTCTTCACTTTAATGAAGACAATTTTTACCCTGAAATAATTGATCCTGATACACTAGAGCCAGTAGAGTTAGGCGAGAGCGGTGAGCTTGTCATAACTACACTTACAAAAGAAGGTATACCGATTATCAGGTACAGAACTCGTGATATAACTAGCTTTAAGACTGAGCAGTGCTCATGTGGTAGGACGCTAATTCGTATGAATAGAATATTTGGTAGATCAGATGACATGCTTATTATCAGAGGCGTGAATGTATTCCCTTCTCAGATAGAAAGCGTACTTTTAAATATCGGCGATAGAGTAACTCCTCATTATCAAATCTTAGTAGATAGAGTAGGTGCATTGGATACTTTTGAAATACAAGTCGAGATGGGGGAAAATCTTATCGGTGATAATATTTCCGCTATTCAACAATTGAAAAAAGAGATCGAGCATGACATGACATCAAATCTAGGTATTAGTGCGAAGATAACACTAGTTAATCCGAATACTATCGCTAGAAGTGAAGGCAAGGCTAAGCGTATTATTGATCTTAGGAATGTCGTAAAATAATTTAATATGAAAATATTAAGATAATGAGTTTTCGTCAGTCACAATTAATTGATGAATTATATATAATAAGGAAAAAGGAGATAAATTATGTTTGTTAATCAGATAGCTGTATTTCTTGAAAATAGAAAAGGTAGAGTAGGCGACTTTGCAAGAGTTCTTGCCGACAATAACATAGACTTGGTATCTATGAGTATAGCCGATACTAAAGAGTTTGGTATATTAAGAGCTATAACTCGCGATAATGCGCTTGCTGTAAAGGCATTGCGTGATGCTGGATTTACTGTCACTAGCTCAGAGCTTATCGGAATAGAAGTAGAAGACGTAGCGGGTGGTTTATCAGCGGTACTACAACTATTAGATGATGGCGGAGTAGATATAGAGTATTTATATTCTTACGCTAGAACTGAGGCGAATCGTGCTATCATTATCCTAAAGGCTAATAATGTAGATGTTGCACTATCAGTAATCGCAAAAAATAACATCAAAATACTAGAGAATAGTATCATATAATATAGTTTTTCTTATTATAATATATTGTTATTACTATATATAACAATAATATTATGCAGGGTGATCATAGCACCTTGTGATTGAGGCTTACTATTTTAACGAAAATAATAGATATAAACGTAATAAAAACCAATATAAATAATGCAAGAATTGTCAGCGGTGGAAGGCGTATTATGGCTATAGTTAAAGCGAATTGCTACGAGCAAGGCGATATTCTATGTCAGTATATAGAAGATTCTGTTGACTGTTTTGGTGTTAGTTGTGCTACAGAAGGCGCATCGCTTAGAGAGCTAGGTATTACGAAAGAAATACTAGTTTTGGGCTATAACTCGTCTCAGCACGATATCTCAAAGAGTTATGATCTTACTGTAGGATTGTCTAGTATGGATGATTATACTGATGATTTATCCTATCAAATAGCAGTGGATACTGGTATGAATAGGCTTGGCATGAAGAGTATTGATGAGCTGAAAACGTGTATTAATACTAGCGATGGTCATAATATTTTCGGTATTTATAGCCATATTTTTGATAGTTCTAGCACAAATATTGCTAAGCAAATGACCGTATTTGACGAGTTCACAAGCGTTTTTAAAGAACGTTTATCGCATGGATTTACTCACATATCCTCCTCATCGAATATGGATAGTGAGCATGTAAGGACTACTGACATGACAAGGCTCGGTATAGGATTATATACTGGAGCAGTATCGATATTGTCTGATATCATGCTTATAAAACATGTGTTGAAAGGCGAGACTATAGGTTATGACGGCGATTATACTGCCGATTGTGACATGAAAATCGCAATAGTTTCGGGCGGATATGCAGACGGTATAATTAGGTCATTATCTGGTTTCAATGTAATTATAAACGGCGAGTGTTGTCCTATTATAGGTAAGATTAGCATGGATAGTTTTCAGTGTGATATAAGTGGAGTACTAGCAAAAGCAGGTGACAGTGTTATCATCATGGATAGCGAAAATATAACTGTTTCAGATATATCCAAGTATGCAAAAATGTCTATGCATGAGATATATACGGGTCTCAGAGGAAGGTATAAATATGTCTATTTTAACTAAGGATAAAGCGAGGTTAATCGCTAGAGAAAAACTTAATAATATGAGTGACTTCGACCGTACTTTCAATAGTGAGATGGTCATTGATGATATCATTGCATCGGGATTGCTTAGAGGACATGCTAGTATACTGATGTATAAGTCACTTGCTGGCGAAGTGTGTGTTGATAGACTTATAGAGTGGGCATTAGGTCATGGTAAAACTGTTTATTTGCCTAGAGTTTGCGGTGATAATCTTGAGATAGTAAAACTGCCGTGTGTAGTTAAAGAAGGTGCTTATGGAGTACTAGAACCTATCGGAGATAAGTCGGATATCATGCCTAGATGCGTGATAACTCCGCTTTTAGCAGTAGATAAAGATGGTAATAGACTAGGTAAAGGCAAAGGATATTATGATAGATATTTCGCCGAAAACCCAGCGTGTTACAAAGTAGGAGTAGCATTTCGTCAACAAGTTTTTGACTGTATTCCTACTGATGATAAAGATATAAAACTAGACAGATTATTCTATAGATAGATATTGTAAATATCATTTATAGCAAAAAATACGTATTTAGAGAGGAATTATGCGAGTAATAAGTGGAAAATATCGTGGTAGAGTATTGAACTCTCCAAAAACTGAAGACATCAGACCAACTTCTGATATGGTAAAAGAGGCTGTTTTTAGTATGCTTCAAGACTACATTCCTGGCTCGAGATTTGTTGACCTTTTCTCAGGCACGGGATCTATAGGTATTGAGGCTCTAAGTCGCGGTTCAGATGTATGCGTGTTTGCAGATAAAAGCAAAGATAGTGTAGATGTAATCAAAGCTAATCTTGAAAAAATAGGTGCAAGTGCTGATGTTTTATACCTTGATTACCTTAGTGCATTGCATAAACTAAGGGGTGGGAATTACGATATTATTTATCTTGATCCTCCTTTTGCAAATAGAGATATTAAAGGTATGGCGTCTCTTATAATAAAATATAACGTGCTAGATGTAGACGGAATAATCGTATATGAGAGCTTGCATAATAAGCAAGACAAACCTGAAATTGACGGTTTTGAGCTTATCAAAAGCAAGAGATACGGAACTGTTTCCATTGATGTATATAAGCTTAAAAGTCAGGAACAAATGCCACTATGATAGGGCTTTTCACGGGTAGTTTTGATCCTATTACAGTAGGGCATGTTGATATAATAAGACGAGCTCTTGATCAAGTAGATAGCTTGATCGTTGGAGTTTTTAATAACGAGCAAAAATCGTATATGTGTGGCTTGCATACTAGAGTAAACCTTGTGACAATTGCACTTAAAAGCATGGATAATATCCGTATTTTGGGTTCTAATGGATTAGTTTCCGACTTTTGCATAGAGCATGGCGTTGATGTTATTTATCGTGGTTTTAGAAATAGTAAGGACTATGAATACGAGCTGGAAATGGCTGTTTTTAATCATGAAAACTCAGGAGTGTTGACTTGCATATTGCCCGCAAGTGAAGATTGCATAGGTATGAGTAGTACTATAGCAAGAGAGTATTATGCGGGTGGTATTGATATAGACAAGATAATCCCGACAGAAGTAGCCGGTGAACTTAGGAGGTTTGGAAATGAATGATTTTATGGATATTTTATCTAAGTTAGAAAATGAAATAAGAGACTCGAAAAAGACAATGCTTGGTAGCAGTAGGTGTATAGACGAAGCAAAGTGTATGGACTATATTTTCGTAATGAAAAACATGATCCCGAACGAGATGAAAGAGGCTAGGCTAGTATTGTCGGAAAAAGAGGAAATACTATCTAATGCGAACGATGATGCTAAAAACATAGTTAATAATGCTTACGAAGAGATGAATAAGATTCTTGATCAGTCGGAGATAATTAGCCGTGCAAACCATGAAGCGAAGATGATCATATCTAGAGCTGAGCAATATGTAGATAACGTGAAGCGAGAAGCGAGTGATAATATTAACGGGCTTATGATAACTGCTGAGGATAAAATAATACATGTGCTGAATGTGATCAGAGATTGCCAGTCGGATCTTAGAAACTTTGGTATAGACGAACCTCGTCGATAATACTATAATTTCCAATTTTATATATAAATATAGCATTTGCAACGGGAATTACATTATGTTTCCGATGTGGATGCTATTTTTTTCAGTAATTCACCATTTTAACGTGTATATTTTATGACATATTTCATATACTCATATTAATTTATAAATACACTTGCAAAATTTGGGTATTAGTAGTATAATATTATAGTGAATTTGTATGCACGCATTATTATCTATCGCATACTTTTATTATAATAGAATTCTGTTATATTATTTGATGATTAGTTATTTTTAAGTAGAAGTGGGTATTTATGATAAATATTAATAATGACAAGTTAGGATTGGTTTTGGAAGGCGGTGGTGCTAGAGGTGCTTATCAAATAGGCGTACTTCGTGCATTGTTTGACGCTGGTTATCGTTTTGACGGCGTGACTGGTACTTCTATCGGCGCGGTTAATGGCGTGATGATAGCACAAGGTAAGTTCGACGAAAGTGTCGAGCTATGGAAAAGTTTAGAATTTTCTAGCTTTTTCGATATCGAAGATGATTATGCTCACCGACTTGCGCGCGGTAATGTCGATACTGATACTCTTAAGTATTTTATCAAATTTTTCAAAGATAGCGTAAAATCAAACGGCGTTGACACTTCAAAAATGCTTAAGATGATAAGGGATAATGTAGATGAGGACTTGCTAAGAGATAGCGGGATTGACTTTGGTGTGATGACCGTTTCTCGTACTGATCGTAAGCCTAGACCTATGTTCCTTAGCGATATGCCAAGTGGTACTATTGCAGATTATATAATGGCGAGTGCTACATTCCCTGGTTTTAAAAAGACTGTAGTCGGTGACCACAGTTACATAGACGGCGGGTTGTATGATAACATGCCTATTAATATGCTACTTGATAGAGGATATCGTGACATAGTCGCTATTGAGACTAAGAGCGATATTCCTAAACGTAAGCCTAATGATAAAACAGCTCAAATACATTATTTTGTGCCGTCAGTAAAACCTGGGCGAGTGATGGATTTTTCTAATGAGTCTAAGGTGACTGCTATTGATTTAGGGTATCTTGATACTATCAAAATATTGCGTGGGTATATCGGGTTTAGATATTGTATTGACGCTAGCGATAATACGCCTTTTGGTTATGGTTTTGCGGATCTTACTGAATATACTTATATGAAAATATGCAGTATATTAGGTGTAGTGTATGAAGATAAAAGTTCGGCTATATCAACAATAATCAAAGTATTCAAAATAGAATATGTTGATATCTCAAATATTGCAATAGAGCTTATAGAGCGTGTTGCAAATGCTATCGGGATTAATAAATTTATAGTGCATAAACTAGATGACTTAACCCGCGATGTTATGCAGGGATTACCTGAGCAGTTATCAAGTGCTGATGTATCAACAAAATACTACCTAGAGTTATTGATAGTAAAAGAAATATGTGATGACTGTATGGGCGGTATATAATCTTTTATACTGCTAATAATAATTTAAACGTTAAATGCGAGTAGTTAAATGCTATAATTTAGACTGAATTAAGTCAGTAACTAGGTTGTTGTCAAATTAACGGCTCTAAACATAGACGTTATAACAAAATAAAGGGAGATAAAATATGTTGCGTAGTGAAATAAACGAGAAATATAAATGGGATTTATCTGCTATAGTTAGCAGTGAGACTGAGTGGGATAATATGTATGCTAGTACTTCTATCTTGATAGAGGATCTAAGTAAATATGAGGGTAAGTTATCGAATAGAGTTGATATTTTAGCTTGTTTAACTGATAAATTGAATGCAAGTAGCTTTGTAGAAAGGTTGTACGTTTATGCGAAGATGAAACTTGATGAGAATGCTACTTTATCTAAGTATCAGGCACTTACTGATAAAGCTGAAAGATTACTAGTAAGCATGTCTACAATCACTAGCTTTGTAACCCCTGAGTTGAATTTAGTAGCTGATGATGAGCTTTTAAGCATGTCTAAAAGTATTGAATTTGCTGACTTTTCTTGTTTTTTAGAGGATATTATAAAGAGTAAAAAACACATTTTATCCGATAAAGAAGAGCGTATATTAAGTGAATGTGGCAGTTTTGCGGATGGTTTCCATGACGCATTTAATATGTTTGATAACGCCGATGTGAATTTTGGTGATATCATATTTGAAGGTGAAAAAATGCACCTTACTCATGGTACTTATAGCTTGATTATGCAGTCTGATGACCGCAATGCTAGGAAAAAAGCGTTTGGAATGATGTTTGGTCAGTATAAGAACATGATCAATACTATCACTACTTTATATGCGGGTAATGTTAAGAAAGATTGTTTCTATGCTAGAGTTCGTGGCTATGATACCGCACTTTCTAGAGCTATGTTTAATGAAAATGTGCCTTGTGATATCTACGAGAATTTAGTTAGATCAGTTGATTCGTCACTTGAGTATCTGCATGAGTATGTAGCGTATAGAAAAAAGGCTTTAGGTCTGAAGACTATGCACATGTGGGATATGCACACTTCACTTGTAACAGGTGAGAGCATGAGCCTTGATTATGAGGACGCTTGCTCACTTGTGACTGAGGCTTTAGTACCGCTGGGCGAGGATTATAGAGAGCTTTTAGATAAGGCATTTAGTGATAAATGGATAGATGTCTATGAGAATAAAGGAAAACGAAGTGGAGCTTATTCATGGGGTAGCTATAATGCTCATCCTTATGTTTTATTGAATTACACTAAGACTACTCATGATATATTTACAATCGCACACGAGCTTGGTCATGCAATGCATAGCTATTATTCGAATACTTCACTGCCTTATGCTAAAGCTGGCTATGAAATATTTGTCGCTGAAGTTGCAAGTACTGTAAATGAAGTGTTATTATTAAAACATCTTATTGCAAATGCGACAGGTGAGAATAAAAAGTATTTACTTTGCTACTATCTTGACATGTTCAGGACTACACTTTTCCGCCAGACACAATTTGCTGAGTTCGAGGCTATATCTCATGAAATCTATGAGAGTGGTGAGTCGCTTACTGCTGAAGTATTGTGCGATGAGTATCAGGCTTTAAATGAGAGATATTATGGCAAGAATGTAGTCAGTGATGATCTGATCAAGTTCGAGTGGGCTAGAATACCTCATTTTTATCGCAGTTTCTATGTGTATAAGTACGCTACTGGTATTACGTCGGCTGTGGTTATCGCTACTAATATCCTAAAAGATAGTAGCAATGTAGAGAGTTATAAGAAATTCTTGAGCCTTGGCGGTAGTATGCCACCAGCAGAGATATTAAAAGTTGCGGGCGTAGACCTTGAAAAACCTGAAACATTTGATATCGCAATGGCTGAATTTAAAGCTACTCTAAACGAATTGAAAAGTTTAGGATAAGTCAAAGTTTTTTTTAAAGATTGATATTTTTTAATCAGTTATACTAATGAATTTATATTAAGGGCTATATATGTAGTCGCAAATTAAGAGGGTGTAAAATGGAAAATCAATACAATGACAATTTTAAGAAAAAGAAAGCGAGAGAGATACCTAAGATATTACCAAATAATATCGATGCGGAGCAGTCTCTTTTAGGAGCTATCTTAATAGACAATAGCGTAGGTATAGAGACTATATCTGAGCTTGAGAGGAGTGATTTTCATTATACAGCTCATCAGGAAATATACGAGAGCATGGCATCACTTCAAAGGGTTGGTATGCCTATTGATGTCATTACCATGGCGAACGAACTTACTAAAAATGATAAGCTAGATACTGTCGGCGGTATGTCTTATCTATCAGAGCTTACGAATGTATTACCTTCTGCTGCCAACTTCAAGTTTTACTTTGATATTGTCAAACATAATGGTATGCTTAGGAAGATAATCGGCACTAGTAACGATATAATACGTAACACGTATTTTGCTGAAGATGCTGACCTTGCACTTTCATATGCTGAGAAGAAAATATTTGAGATATCAGATAATGTAGAGAATAAAGACTTAGTGCATGTAAATGATACTGTTAATAATGTACTAGCTATGTATGAGGATATCTTAACTAATCCAGACAAGCCTCGTGGTCAGTTGACGCATTTTAAGAACTTGGATAATATAATCCATGGCTATAAAGGTGGACAAATGATAGTTCTTGCAGCCCGTCCAGGTTGCGGTAAAACGTCTTTCGCTATGAATGTAGTATGTAATATTGCAAAGCATGAGCCAGAGAAAGTAGTCGCAGTATTCAACTTGGAGATGAGTATTTCCGAGCTTACTCAAAGGATACTTTTAACTACTGCATCAGTGCCACAACAAAGCGTTCAAAGCGGTGCTACTGCTGATGAATTTAAGAAACTTTGGGAGGCTAAGAAAGTACTTGACGCGTCTAACATGTATGTAGATGACACGGCAAATACTACTCCAGAGCAGATTATGAGTAAGTGTAGAAGGCTTAAACAGATCAAGAGTAGACTTGATTTTGTCGTTATCGATTACTTGCAACTTTTAAAGTCTAAGACTTCAAGAAGTAGTATCCAGCAGGAAGTAACTGAGATTTCTCGTGCTATTAAGATCATGGCGAAAGAATTAAATGTACCAGTACTTGCACTGTCGCAAACATCGCGTGACCTTGAGAAGCGTGAGGACGGCGAGCCTAAATTATCCGATCTTAGAGAGTCGGGAGCTATAGAGCAGGATGCCGATCAGGTTTATTTCCTTGTTAAGGATAAAGGTCAAGAAGGTAATGAATTTGAAGTGATAGATCTTCACATTATCAAGCACCGTAGTGGTGAGTGTGGTAAGATCAGCTTTAAGTGGGAAGGAAGTATGGTTAAGTTCACTCCTGTCACTGTAGAAGAAGTAAAGTTTTTCAAGAAGAATGCTGATAATGATACCGTTGCAAAAGCTGCAGCATATAGTAAAAATCCTAGCGATAGTGATAATTCTGGATCGTCAACATTAAGTACGGCTAACCCTCCTCCAGTAGTGAGTGGAGCGGTTGTATATGCGAATGAAGAGAGTAATGTTGAGTATGTGGAAGATCCTGATGCAGAGCCAAAACATATCGTCGAGGCTGATGCTCCGCCACTAGATTGGTCGGCTGAACTTGCTGATACTGTATCAATTGATATGGCTAAACTAGCAATAAACAACCAAGACAACGAATAATAGTTGCAGAATATATTCATGACGAATTATCTATTGCGCTATACATATTAATTAGAATATCTTATCTCATAATCACATATACTATTTTGAGGTGAATTATGGCTTACATACAGGATATTTTAAAAACAGTAAAAACCGAACTTGATTATAAATTGACTATATTGGGTGGTGGTGGCATCGTAATAGAAGGATTTAAAAGCATTATTTATTACAGCGATACGCATGTAGAGCTAAGAGTTAATAAAGCTATTCTCAATATCAATGGCACTGGTCTAGCGGTGAAAGAAGCCCAACGCGGATTGCTTATTTTAGATGGTATTATCTCCAGTTGTGAGGTAGTGTAGGCATGAAATATAGCAGCGTGAAAGTAAAAGTTGATTGCACTAATGGCAGTAGATTTGTTAGCTTATTGATAGCTAATAATATAAAAGTTAATAACGTAGAATTGTCAGAAAATGGTGCAATACTGATCATCAATGACAATGATTATATAAAACTTGTCAGTATTGCTGATGAGCTTGCCTTTAAAGTGAAGATAATTTCGAATTATGGAATTAAGGGCATTATAAAAAAATCACTCATTTCTCTACCGTATGTCGTGACTCTATGTGTCACCGTCATCATGGGGTTTATCGGCTCGCTTTTTGTGTATGATGTAAGAGTTATTACCGCAAATGGCAATTCGAATTATGCAGTGGAAAAAATACTAGTCGATAATGGGATAGTTGGAGTGATGTCAAAGATATCTATAGACAAAAAGCACTTAGAACAAATCGTTTTAGATAATATACCCGAAGTAAACTTCGTTACTGTATATATAGATGGTATATCGCTGTGTGTTAATGTTGTGCAGTCGGAGTTGCCTGATAGCTCGGGTAGTCATGATACTTTAGTGTCTACTACGGAAGGAATAGTTTCGCGAGTTATGGTTAGAAGCGGTACGCCGCTTGTAAAAGAAGGCGATAGAGTAAGCGTAGGTGATGAGCTAATTGCAGGTTATCACATATGCGATAATACACCTACTGATGACATAGAAGAAGGTGAGAAAGTGCCTTGTGAGGCGGACGGAGAAGTATACGGAACTGTCTACCATCATAAAAGAATAGTGATCCCTGAAAAAACATTATATATTCAATATACAGGAAACAAGAAAACTTATACAGAGTTGTTTCTAGGTAATATGCGAGTTGGGAAGGCACATTCGGTACCGTTCAATCAGTATCAGGTCGCAAGGTCTGAAGAAAAGACTTATAACTTATTACCATTTAAATATGTAACTTACACTTACTACGAATACAAACAAGTAGTATTAGAAAAGAGTATTTATATAGAGAAAGTGCTTAGTGACATCAATAAAGAAATATCATCGGAAATGCCTGCGGGTGCTAGGATTATTTCTAGCCATCACGAGTTAAAAGGTGTATCGACTGGCGAAGTTCTAGATGTCTTTTATGAAGTTGAGCAAAGGCTTGATAACGGTGGGTTTGATTACTAATCATATTAAATTAATTTAATTATAGATATCAATAAATCGAAACAATCACTTAAAATCGAAATACATTAATATAAAAGGTTAGATAATCTGGCCTTAAATTGACTGGACATGCAGTCAGTAAGCAAATTGTTTGCTTACAACTAGGAGGCAACAACTAATGAAAAAAATCAATGATCTGCAAGCTAATTTAGTATATAAAAACATTTTAGTTTCTACGGTGCTACTGTTAGCATCAGTATGTCTTGCTTGCATATTCGCTATTTTATTTACATCAGGTATACAAGTGTTTGTCACTGATTATATGGCAATAATTATTCTTGCACTGTGTAACTTCGGTATATTAATTACTATGTATGGATATTTTTATTATCAAGCGGCTAGTACGGTTAAAATATTTAAAAATCTAAGTATTTTATTCACTGTTATAGTTTTTACTGTTATCCTATCGGCTGTATGCATGATTTATCTTAGTCCTTATGCTGTTCCACTCGCTATATCTGCTATTATTGTTGCACTTTTGATAAGTAGAACTATAGGCTTTATTGCAAATCTTGCTACTACATTGCTTGTTCTTATGGGCGTAGGTATCCTTGATTTCGCTGTAAATGGCGGTTCTGTATTCTTTCTTGAAGTTTTCTTTGGCTGTTCAGTTAGTATACTAGCCACTTACTCTATAATGTTTATGACAAATAAAAATTATTCGAGATTTAAACTTATTTACGGTTCGTTATTGGTAGGTGTTGTTGTTGCGTTTATAGCGATGATGTTATCGCTAATTATATCTTTAGACTGGAGATATTTCTTGCTTGCTTATGCGTATTCTCTTGTAGGTACTGTCATTACTGTCGGAGGTTTCTCTATATTAATTCCTTTTTACGAAGAGGTATTCGATGTGTGGACAAACTTTAGACTTGCAGAGGCGTGCAGTATGTCAAGACCTTTACTTCGTAAGTTAGCTGACAACGCACCAGGTACATTCAGTCACTGTGTAGTGGTGTCAAACTTAGCAGAGTCTTGTGCTATAGCAATAGGTGAAAATCCAAACCTTGCCAAAGCTGCGGGACTTTATCATGATGTAGGTAAGCTGATGAACCCTGAGTATTTCGTGGAAAATCAGGATGGTAAATATAATCCACATGATGATCTTATACCTAAGCATAGCTCAAGAATGATTATATCGCATGGTAATGCGGGTTATGAAATAATTATAAAAAACCACTTGCCTGAAGAAATAGCAATAGTTGCAAAAGAGCATCATGGCACGACGCTAACTGCATACTTTTATAACGTGGCAAAAGATATTACTGCCGGTAAGATTGATGAGACTGGTTTTAGGTATGATGGTCCAAAGCCAAGCTCGAAAATATCCGCAATAGTCATGATATGTGACGTTGTTGAAGCTACTACTAGAGCTAAGCAACCTGATAATGCGGAAGAATTAAGGCGAATTATTGATAATGTAATAGATGCAAAGATAAAAGACGATCAGTTTAGTGAATCGGAGATTACATTTGCTGATCTAGATGAAATCAAAGTTGCTATGACTAAGGTTATACCGTCTATATATCACAAAAGGATAGATTATCAAAAGAATTAATCTTAGGAGGTACTATTATGATAAACGTTTATGACCTAACAGACGAAGAAATAAAGGTCGCAAAAAAGATATTTAAAACAGTTATGAAGTCGCATGGTATTGTCACGAGGCGAATTAATATGGATGTAACTATGGTAACAAACGAGGAAATACATGAGCTTAATATGTCGACAAGGCAGGTCGATAGAGCGACTGATGTACTTAGTTTTCCAGCAGAGGAGATTAATTTTCCTTTCAATATAAAAGATTATCATCAGAGTTTGTCTCCAGAAGATAAAACCTTGTATATAGGCGAGATTATCGTGTCGAGACAGATTATGATAGAACAAGCCGAAGAATATGGTCATTCTACAATTAGAGAGTGTGCGTTTTTATTAACTCACGGAATGTTGCACTTACTAGGTTATGATCATATGGATGAAGTAGAGAAAAAAGTAATGAGGGCTAAAGAAGATGAGATACTTACAAAGGCTAAGTATTTCAGATAATAAATACAATAAGGAATAATTTATATGTTTAAATCAGGATTTGTAGCAATAATTGGTAAAGCGAATGTAGGTAAATCTACTCTACTTAATGCATTAGTAGGTGAGCGTGTGGCGATAGTTTCATGGCGTCCACAAACTACTAGAAATAAGATACTTGGTATCATGAATGGAGACGGTTATCAGGCTGTATTTATAGATACACCAGGTATTCATCAGGTTAAAAATCAGTTATCAAACTTCATGATGAAGAGTGTTAAGACTGCTCTTGAGGGTGTTGACATGGTAATGTATCTTATCGACGGCGAAAAGAGAATTGATGATAAAGATATGGAATATATCCGTCAGTACGCTAGTGCTGAAACTCCATTTATCGTAATAATTAATAAACTTGACGTTGCAGATCGTGAGAAAGTTTTAGGCATGATCGACTCACTAAAAGACATCGAAGGCATCGACGCTATCATACCTATATCAGCTATGAAAGGTAAGAATTTAGAGCCTTTAAAAGAGAGAATTGAGGCTAATCTTAACGAAGGTAAGCAGTATTTCCCAGAAGATATGATTACTGATAAGTCATTAAGATTTATGGTATCAGAGATTATCCGCGAGAAAGCAATGAAATATCTAGGTGATGAGATACCTTATGGCGTAGCTGTTTGTATCAATAAATTTAAAGAACGCGATAATGGTTTAGTTGATATCGACGCTGATATCGTTTGTGAAAAACAGTCTCATAAGGCTATGATTATCGGTAAGGGCGGAAGTATGCTTAAGAATATCGGCTCTACTGCTAGAGGTGATATCGAAAGACTTATTGACGCGAAATGTTTCCTTACTTTATACGTAAGAGTTAAAGAATCATGGAGAGACTCTGACTTTGTAATGAACGAAATGGGTTATGATCTTAAAAATATCTAATTCTTTATAAACCTTATTAATGTATACTTTTATGAAATATGGATATATTATTATTAGGAGTGTGATAATATGGAGATTAAAGATAGGATATGGAAGCAATTTATGCAGACTGGTGATCCAGGTTTATTTATGCTGTACAAAACTCTTGACGATAAGCATAAGACTGATGTGGATGAGTAGTATATGCGCAAAATGATATTACTAACTGGTATTATCATAAGGATAAGCAAATGAATGAAATCACTCATGATTGTCTATGCATAAGAAGTATGGATTATAAGGAAAATGATAAACTTATTACACTATACGCATTTGGAACTGGTAAGATAACTGCTAATTGTAGGGGCGTCAAAAAGCCTAAAGCTAAGTTGAAATATGCCTCATCAATACTATGTTTTGGCACTTATTACTTAACTGGACGTAATGGCTTTTATACCGTGACCGGCTGTGATCAGATAGAGAGTTTTTACGGGTTATGGGGTGATATTGACAAATATTACCCAGCTATTTCAGCAATAGAATTATTAGATAAATTTAGTGGAGACAGCGAGATTAGTGATAATCTTGCTGCCTCTACTTTACAGTTTTTGAAGACTTTATGCTATGAAAATATACAAAATATTTCTTATTTCTTCCTAAAACATTTGTACAATATTTTAACTCTAATAGGTTATCAAATCACTGTCTCTAGCTGTGTAAAATGTGGTAAAACAACAGGCAAAAGAGCATATTTTAGCAATGAAAATGGCGGTATTATATATGAGTGCTGTCGCAGTTATGATGCGGTGTATTTGACTGGAGCACAATTAGATATATTACGTGAACTCGAGGATGGTCAATCTTGCGATTTTCCTAAAAATAGTCTAAATGAGCGTGAAAATGATACTAATTATGATCAAAAAACTGTTGAAAGGGAAATTAACAATGTTAAGGATTTAGATAATATCTATACACTTATTACGGTTTTATACAATTATGTAGAGCATATTACTGAAAAAAAATTGATTGCAACCAAAGAATACGTAGATTTTCTAACTATTTCGTGTAAATGATGTATTTCATGTCAAAAGTACTTGAAAAAAAATCAAAAATAGTGTAGAATATATGTATATTTATATTCGGAGGGGAAAATGAGTAAGAAATTTGTTTATTTATTTAAGGATGCAGATGGTAGTAACCGTGATTTGTTCGGTGGTAAAGGTGCAAACCTAGCTGAAATGACAAGACTTGGTATGCCAGTTCCACAAGGTTTCACTATCACTACAGAGGCTTGTACTCAGTACTACGAAGATGGTGAGTTAATCAATGAAGATATCGAGAAAGAAATTTTCAAAAAACTTGCGGAAGTAGAAAAGATCGCTGGAAAGAAATTCGGCGATAAAGAAAATCCATTTTTAGTGTCTGTTCGTTCTGGTTCTCGTGCAAGTATGCCGGGCATGATGGATACTATTTTGAATCTTGGTCTTAATGATGTTAGCGTGGAAGGTCTTGCGAAACTTACTGGTGATGCTAGATTTGCTTACGATTGTTATCGTAGATTTATTCAAATGTATAGTGACGTTGTTATCGGCGTTGGTAAGAGTGCTTTTGAGAAAATTATAGACGAAGTAAAAGAAGATAAACAAGTTGAGCTTGATACAGCACTTACTGCTTCTGATTTAAAAGAGCTTATAGTTAAATTTAAAGCATATTTCAAAGCTGATCAAGGCGTGGATTTCCCGCAAGACCCTAAGAGTCAGTTAATTGGTGCTATTAGAGCAGTATTTAAGTCGTGGAATAATCCTCGTGCTATTGTATATAGACGTATGAATGATATTCCTAGTAGCTGGGGTACAGCAGTAAATGTTCAGTCAATGGTTTTTGGTAATATGGGTGATACTTCAGGTACTGGAGTTGCTTTTACTCGTAATCCTTCTACTGGTGAGAAAAAACTTTACGGTGAGTATCTAATGAATGCACAGGGTGAGGACGTTGTTGCGGGTATCCGTACTCCTATGTCTATCGACCAGTTGGCTAATACTAATCTTGATGTTTATAATCAATTCGTAGCTATTGCTGAGCGTCTTGAAGATCATTATAAAGATATGCAAGACATGGAGTTCACTATCGAGCGTGGTCAGTTGTACATGCTACAGACTCGTAACGGTAAAAGAACTGCCGCAGCCGCTCTTAAGATCGCTTGCGACCTTGTATCAGAAGGCATGATCACTAAAGAAGAAGCTCTTCTTAAAATAGATCCAAAACAGTTAGATTCTCTTCTTCATCCTACTTTTGACACAAACGCACTTGCTGCTGCTGATGTTATTGCTAGAGGTCTTCCTGCATCTCCGGGTGCTGCTTGTGGTAAGATAGCTTTCTCTGCTGAAGAGGCTGCTGCTCGTGCTGAAGCTGGCGAAAAAGTCGTACTTGTTAGACAAGAGACTTCTCCTGAAGACATAGAGGGTATGTATGCTGCTGAGGGTATTTTAACTGCACGTGGGGGTATGACTTCTCATGCTGCTGTAGTTGCACGTGGTATGGGTACATGCTGTGTTGCTGGTTGCGGAGAGATTATCATCAATGAAGAGGCTAAGACGCTTACTATCGGTGAGTTGACTTTATTCTCTGATGATTATATTTCTTTAGATGGATCTACTGGTAATATATACGGAGAGGCTCTTCCTTCTCAAAAAGCAACTTTATCAAATGAGTTTGCTGTTATAATGAGCTGGGCTGATGCTATCCGTACTCTTAAGATTAGAGCAAATGCTGACACTCCTGCTGATGCAGTTCAAGCTGTTAGTTTTGGTGCTGAAGGTATCGGTCTTTGCCGTACTGAGCATATGTTCTTTGCTGAAGATAGGATAGCAGTAATGCGTGAGATGATCGTTTCTAAGTCGGAAGACGAGAGAAGACGTGCTCTTCAAAAACTACTTCCTATGCAAAGAGCGGATTTTAAAGGATTATACGAGGCTATGGGCAATCGTCCTGTAACTATCCGTTTCCTAGATCCACCTCTACACGAGTTCGTTCCTCATAAAGACAGCGAGATCAAGGCTTTAGCGAAAGAGATGGGTTTATCATTTGCTGAACTAAAAGCTCAAATCGAAGCTCTTCATGAGTCAAATCCTATGCTAGGTCATCGCGGTTGTAGACTATCTATAACTTATCCAGAGATCGCTGAGATGCAGACTAAGGCTGTTATCGAGGCTGCTATGGAGCTTAATGCTAAGGGTGCAAATATTGTTCCTGAGATCATGATCCCGCTTGTTGGCGATGTTCGTGAGCTTAAGTATGTCAAGGAAGTAGTAGTTAAGACTGCTGAAAAAGTTATGGTAAGTCATGGCGTTACTTTCAAATATCTTGTAGGTACTATGATCGAAGTTCCTCGTGCTGCTATTACTGCTGACGAGATCGCTACTGAAGCGGAGTTCTTCTCTTTTGGTACTAATGACCTTACTCAGATGACTTTCGGGTTCTCTCGTGACGATGCTGGTAAGTTCCTAGATGAGTATTATGGACGTAAGATTTTCGAGTCTGATCCATTTGCAAAGCTAGATCAAGACGGTGTTGGTCGACTTATGAAGATGGCTATCGCTGGCGGAAAGAGCACTCGTCCAAAAATCAAACTTGGTATTTGCGGTGAGCATGGTGGAGATCCTTCTACTATAGAGTTCTGTCATAATATTGGATTGAACTACGTTTCTTGCTCTCCATTCCGTGTGCCTATCGCAAGACTTGCTGCTGCTCAAGCAGTTATCAAGCAGGGTAAAAAATAATAACTACTAAGACTGTTACATAATAGTTTTATAGTATATATTGCCGTGTGCTTGTCATTTTAATATCTATAAATGAAAGCTCACAACAATCGTATTTATATATAAGTTTACTTACTGATGTCAGTTAAGCATGTCTACATTATTTGTGGCTAGTTTGATGCGTTTATCAGCAGGGTGATAGTATAGATGCGATATAAAATAATCACTTCATGATGCGGTATATGCATTTTTGCAAGAGATTAATTACACTCCCTTATTGCTATTTCAGCGAAGGTGAGATGTCATTTTATTTTGATTAATAATGTGTGGCACATTTAAACTCGAAGTTTGCCACACATTTTTTATGTAAATTAACAAATATGACCATAGAACAAGGAGAATAATGCAAAAGATTAATAATTTTAGCGACTTCGAAGTCGCTGGCGAAATCAAACACGCTATTGAGGATATGGGCTTTACCGAGCCTACGCCTATTCAGAGCGAGGTAATACCTCACTTGCTAGCGGGTAAAGATGTTATCGCTCAGGCCCCGACCGGCACTGGCAAAACAGCTGCCTTTGCTATACCTATCATTAACAGTATCGATCCAGAGTCGACAGACGTAGAAGCTCTTATATTATGTCCTACTAGAGAGCTTGCGATACAGATGTGTAATGAGTTTAAGGAACTTATGAAGTACAGCGAAAGCGTACGCATACTTCCGATATATGGCGGACAAAATATTGACCGTCAGCTAATGGGACTAAAAAGAAAACCACAGATCGTATGTGGTACTCCAGGTCGTGTAATGGACCATTTAAGAAGACGTACTCTTAAGCTTCATAACCTTAAGACATTTGTTCTTGACGAGGCGGACGAAATGCTAGACATGGGTTTCCGTACAGACTTAGACGAAATTAACAAAGCTTGTCCACGTGATAAACAAGTAGTATTATTCTCTGCGACTATGCCAAAAACTATTGTCGAGATTAGTAGAAACTATCAAGTTGACCCAATTTTAGTTAAGACTAAAGGTTCTGACCTACCAACAATCGAGCAGATTGCTATCAAGTGTAAAGAGGGCGATAAAATCGGTCTTGTAACTGATATTCTTGACGCTCATGATTATAACTTGACTATAGCATTTTGTAACACTAAGAAAAGAGTTGATGAGCTTTCAGCCTCACTTTGTGCTTTAGGTTACAATGCAGAAGCACTTCACGGTGATCTAAGACAGAGCCAACGTGATCGTGTTATGAAAAGATACCGTGCTGGTGAAACTCGTGTGCTTGTAGCTACCGATGTTGCAGCTCGTGGTATTGATGTAGACAATGTTCAAGCAATTTTCAATTTTGATACTCCGAACGATGAAGAGTATTATGTTCACAGAATAGGTAGAACTGCCAGAGCGAATAGAACTGGTATCGCATACACATTCTACACTAAGAACCAAGCGGATCTTATCACTAAATACGAGAGGTATACAAAAAACACTATGATTAAAATGGATAAAGCACAGTCTACTAATGACTTTAGCAGTAAAAAATTAAACAACCTATTTAAAGGTTTAGATAAAAATCACTCAAACACAGTTAGCTTCATCACTAAGTCTCTTGAAGAGTACAACACTGAGAACAACACTGAGTACACTCCTTTAGAGCTTCTTGCAGTTGCTCTTGAGGGTGCTGGTAGCATGGTTATGACTGATAATAACAGCCGTAACACTCGCGATAGAAAAGAAAAACTAGCTGGAATTGCTTCTACTAGATTCTTTATGACTATTGGTACAATGGATAATACTAATGAAGACAGCGTTAAGAAATTTATCGTTGCTAAAACTGGTATACCAGAGGCTAGTATCTTAGAAGTTAAATTATTAGAGAAATTTGGATTTGCTCAAGTAGCTGAAGGCTGTGAGGATATGATGGAAGCTCTTAACGAGACTACTTTCAATGGCAGAAAACTTAACTGTGAAATCGCAGGTGAGCGTACTGGCGGACGTGGTGGTGATCGTGGTGGTCGCGGTGGAGATCGTGGTCCAAGACGTGAAGGTGGTTATAGTAATGACCGTGCTCCAAGACGTGAGGGTGGTTTCAGTAATGATCGTGCTCCACGCCGTGAGGGTGGATTCAGTAATGATCGTGCTCCACGCCGTGAGGGTGGATTCAGTAATGATCGTGCTCCAAGACGTGAGGGTGGATTCAGTAATGATCGTGCTCCAAGACGTGAGGGTGGTTTCAGTAATGACCGTGCTCCAAGAACTGAAGGTGGTTTCAGTGATCGTGCTCCACGCCGTGAGGGTGGATTCAGTAGTGATCGTGCTCCACGCCGTGAGGGTGGTTTCAGTGATCGCGCTCCAAGAACTGAAGGTGGTTTCAGTGATCGTGCTCCACGCCGTGAGGGTGGATTCAGTAGTGATCGTGCACCACGCCGTGAAGGTGGTTTCAGCAGTGATCGTGCTCCACGCCGTGAGGGTGGTTTCAGCAGTGATCGTGCTCCTCGTCGCGATGGTCAAGATGGCTTTGATAGACCAAGAAGAAATTCTGACGCTCCAAAGAGATTTGACAGAGACTAATCGTCATTAATTGATATATTAATTTAATAATAAGTAAAAAAGGCTTGACCATAAATAATTGGTCAAGCCTTTTTGCTTATAAGTCGTATTATGTACAAATATTATGCATATCTTACCTAGAGGTGTAGAAGATGATAGAAATATTTGAATTTTTATCTAGCATAATATTTCAGACTTCATATGTTGATTGCGGTGGAAATTATCCTCCGCCATTAGATAAGGTAACTGAAAAAATTATGATAGAGAGGCGGATAAAAGGTGATAATGAAGCGAGAGATATACTTGTAAAACATAATATGCGACTTGTAATGCATGTTGTCAAGAAATACAATAATTATAGCGATATTGACGAGCTTGTATCTGTAGGCTCAATAGGACTTGTAAAAGCAATAGATTCTTATAGTTTGGACAGAGCAACAGGTCTTGCAACATATGCCGCGAGGTGTATTGAGAATGAGATATTGATGACACTTCGTTCAAATAAAAAGAGAAGAAATGATAGATCACTTTACGAGCCGCTTAGTTTTGATAAAGAAGGAAATGAAATATCACTTATAGAATTGCTCTCTGTTGATGAGGATAGTGTAACTAAAGAAGTAGAAAATCTTGACATTGCGAATAAGCTCATGGAAGTGCTTAAAACTGTCCTTGATGATAGGGAAATGCAAATATTGATACTTAGATACGGTCTTTGTGATAGTGCTATTTACACGCAAATCGAGGTAGCAGCTAAGTTTAAAATATCAAGATCTTATGTAAGCCGCATAGAAAAGAAAGCTCTAAGTAAAGCCCATGATTATATGGTACTACATAATATGAGATAAAAAAATTGTAAAATAATTAATAAATCAAAGCACCGTAATTATGATATTATTCATAAGCGGTGCTTTTTTAGCTTAATTTGTATTTATAATGTCGATTTTGAGCATAATAATATAGATAATGATCAGTATAGAGATATTTTTTTATTATTTATCCGAGTATTTTAGTAGGAATTATATAGTTTGAGTAATCAAATAGGTAATAATTGTAAAAATATCATATAAGGTGTTATAAATTCTTGACAAACATAATTTGATATGCTAAAATAAAACCAACTAAATAAGTAGGATTAATTTGAGGAGGTGTATTATGAGATTATCTACAAAATCAAAATATGGACTAAAGGCAATGTGCGAACTTGCAACGCGTCCTGATGATGTCATGAGTATTGCTGTTATTGCTAGTGCGACAAGTACATCTGATGCTTATCTAGAACAGTTAATGGCTACGCTTAGACGTGCAGGGCTAGTTACTTCAATAAGAGGTGCTGGCGGTGGCTATAAACTTAGTAGGAGTGCTTGCGATATTAGTGTCGGTGAGATAATTAGACCGCTAGAAGACGACTTAGAATTCGTTGACTGTATTAGCGGTGATTGCAGCAATAAATGCAACTGTAAAAGTTTTGGAGTATGGCAACAGCTATACCAAGTAATGAATAAGTCGCTAGACAGTGTAAGTCTAGAAGAGATATGTAACGGAGGATGTAATGGATAGAATATATTTGGATCATTCAGCTACTACACCAGTTTCACAAGAAGTATTACAGGCTATGATGCCTTGTTTTACTGAGGTGTATGGTAATGGTAGTTCTCAACACTCTCATGGTAGAGATGCTGCAAAATTAATAGATATTGCGAGGAAACAAGTAGCTGACGCAATAGGTGCTAAGTCTTCAGAGATTTATTTTACTGGTGGCGGTACTGAGTCGGATAACTGGGTAGTGAGGGGTGTTGTTGAGGCTTATAAAACTAAAGGCAACCATATTATTACTACTGCTATAGAGCATCCAGCACTTAATAAGACTCTTGACGAATTAATACGTAGTCATGGTATCGAAGTAACTAAACTTGGTGTAGATAAAGAAGGTTTCATATCTCTTGAAGAGCTAAAGAGTGCTATCAGACCTACTACAATTCTAGTGACTGTCATGACAGCAAATAATGAGATAGGTACTTATCAAGATATCGCAGCAATAGGAAAAATTGCACATGATAACAAAGTACTATTCCATACTGACGCTGTACAAGCTATATGTAGTTTCGGTATAAATGTTGTCGAGCAAAATGTAGATTTCTTGTCATTATCAGCACATAAATTTTACGGCCCTAAGGGTATCGGTGTATTATATAGAAAGAATGGTATCAAGCTAGGTAAGCATATTACTGGTGGCGAGCAAGAGCGTTCAATGCGTGCAGGTACTCACAATACGGCTGGTATTGTAGGACTTGGTAAGGCTATAGAGATAGCTGTCCGCGATAGAGATGCTAATAATAAGCACCTAAGTGAGTTGCGTGATTACTTCGTATCAGAAGTGGAAAGCAAGATACCAAACGTATATTATAATGGCACAAAAGGCAATAATAGAATGCCTTCAATAGCTAACTTTAGCTTTGAATTTATAGAAGGCGAGTCAATATTACTAAGATTAGACCTTGCAGGTATATCAGTGTCAAGTGGTTCGGCTTGTTCATCGGGCAGTCTTGAGCCATCACACTGTTTGTTAGCTACAGGATTACCGATAGAGCTTGCTCACGGGTCATTAAGGTTTAGTTTTGGTATCAATAATACAAAAGATCAAGTGGATTATGTTGTGGAAAGTTTAATAACTATCATTGATAGTTTAAGACAATTATCACCATTATTTGCAATGAAAGATGGAGGTACATTTAATGTATAATGAGAAAGTAATGCAGGAGTTCGCAGCTCCTCAAAATGTTGGATTTATCGAAGACGCTGACGGCGTTGGAAAAGTAGGTAATGCTAGCTGTGGCGACATAATGGAAATTAGTATGAAAATAGACGACAGTGGTATCATTACTGACGCGAAGTTTAGGACTTTTGGCTGTGCTGCTGCTATTGCTACTAGTTCTGTTGCTACTAGAATGGTTATTGGTAAGCACATTGACGACGCTTTAAGTATCAAAAATAGTGACGTTGTAGAGACTCTAGAGGGGCTACCTCCTCAGAAAATACATTGTTCTGTACTTGCTGAAGAAGCTATAAAAGAGGCTATTGCAGACTATAAAGCAAAGAAGTAATTACCTTTTTTAATACATTTCACTTGCTCAATCATGTATCATAATGACTAGCTATTCAGGCTATAATTGCCAATTAAAATAAGTATATTATACTAGTAATCCGCAAGTATTTGCACATACTTTGTGTAAGGAGGTGGATTATGAGGACAAGTTTAGTTATCGGAATGGGAACTGGTGCAGTGGCGACATATGCACTAATGAGTAAGAATATGGATTTTGAGAAAACCATGAAGAAGCAGAGTAAAAAAGTAATGAAAAAATTCCAAGATTTTTTCAACTAATTATATCAAGTATAATAAAATAAAGCATGTATTCTGTTGTGTAACGGTGTGCATGCTTTTTTAATATAGTTCAATAATTGGTCGATTAAGTGTAAAAATTGCAAAATATTTCACAAATCTGTTTACATTGGATAATTATTATGTTATAATTATATAATCATTATATGCGGAGGTGTTTTTATGGATAAGAAAATCATATACAGTGGCATTCAGCCTACTGGATGTATTACTTTAGGTAATTATATAGGAGCACTTGGCAATTGGCTAAAACTGCAAGATGATGATGAGTATCAGTGTATCTATAGTATCGCGGATTTACATGCTTTAACAGTAAGACAGAATCCAGCAGAGTTTAGAGCTAGAACTTTAAGTTTCTTCGCTCAATACTTAGCTTGTGGCGTTTCTCCTGAGAAAAATATTATGTATTTCCAGTCACATGTGCCTGCACATGCTGAGCTTACTTGGATACTTAATTGCTACACTTATGTAGGAGAGGCAAGTCGTATGACTCAGTTTAAGGATAAATCAGCTAAGAATGCTGATAATATCAACATGGGTCTTATGGATTATCCTGTGCTTATGGCAGCGGATATACTACTTTATAATACTTCAATGGTACCAGTTGGCGTAGATCAAAAGCAACATCTTGAGATTGCTCGTGATATTGCAAATAGATTTAATAATGCTTATAGCCCTACTTTTAATGTGCCAGAGCCTTACATTTCTACAATGGGTGCTAAGATAATGAGTCTAGCTGATCCTACAAGTAAGATGAGTAAGAGTGACGCAAATATCAATGCGACTATTTCTATATTAGATAGCAGAGATGTGGTAATGAGTAAGTTTAGAAAAGCGGTAACTGATAGTGATAATACTATTAGAATTGGCGAAGATAAACCAGGTATTACTAATCTTCTTACTATATACGCGTCAGTCACTGGTAAGACTATTGATGAAGCTGTCGCAGAGTGTTCGGATATGCCTTACGGTGTATTTAAGCAACACGTAGGCGAGGCAGTAGATGAGTTATTGACACCAGTTAGAATTAAATATAATGACCTAATGGGTGATAAGGCTTATTTAATTAGTGTTGCGAAAGAAGGAGCTGAAAAAGCTGCTTACCTTGCACAAAAAACTTTAAGAAAAGTATATAAAAAAGTTGGTCTTTTCCAACTATAATATAATTAGTCGTGGCAAATACGAAAATCGAGGCGGTATTTAATGTTCGGATATGTTATTCCTGACAAAATGAATATGTTTATGAAAGACTATTTTCATTACAGGGCACATTACTGTGGGCTTTGTAAAAGAATAGGTAAGGATTGCGGTCAGTTTATGCGTCTAAGCACAAATTATGATCTTGTTTTCCTTGATCTCTTAGTACATGATGTACTAGGTCTAAAATCAGAATATAAAAATGAGCCGTGTATTTTATCGCCAAAGAAAAAATCAATAGCGAAAGGCGATGACGTTACTGATAAGATAGTAGACGTTAATACTCTTCTTATGTATTACAAATTGTTAGATGATAAAGTAGACAGTAGCAAGCCTAATCCATTAAAAAGTATTGCAAGGGTCGGAGTAGTATCTTCTAAGTACAAGAAGGCGAAGAAAAATTTGCCTGAGTTAGATAAAATATATGATAATGAGTATACTAGACTACGTGAGTATGAAGTAGCAAATGAAGAAAGCTTAGACAAATTAGCTGATCCTTTTGCAAATATGCTTAGACAGACCATTAAACATTTACTCGGTGAGAAATGCACTGAAGACCTAGAAACATTAATGTATTTTCTAGGAAAGTGGATATATTACATCGATGCAATTGACGATATAGATAAAGACTACAATAAAGGTGAGTTTAATCCGCTCCTAGTCGGTTATAATTATGAAAATAAAGACAAGTTTTTTATTGATAATCAGAGCAGATTGGATTTCATGCTAATGTCTAGTTATAATAAAATGTTTGAATGTTTTGAAAAGATCGAGCTTACTATCAATAATGGTCCACTTACAAATATCGTTTGGTATGGTATATTGATGAGGACAAAAGATATATTAGCTAATAAATGTGATTGCAAAAAAATTAGGATATAATTTTATAGCTTTATGCTATAGATTAATATATTACTTTATAAAAGTATAAAAATATCGGAGGATTAAAATTATGTATAAAGACGCATATTCGGTTTTGGGACTAAATAGCGATGCTACATTTATCGAGATAGATGAGGCATACAGAACTCTAAACATGAGATACAAGACTGACAGATTTCTTGAAGGTGAGGCGGGTAATAATGCTACTAAAAAGCTAGAAGAATTAGAGTTAGCTTATGCGGAATGTCGTGAACTTGCAAAAGGAAGAGCTAGTTATGATAGCCCGATTAACAAGTATGATAATATAAGTAAACTTGTTAAAGCTGGAAGCATTGACGAGGCACAAAATTTGCTAGATGATATTGAGTATAGAGATGCGGACTGGCATTATTATCAGTCAATAATTTACTATAAAAAGAATTGGTTAGACGACAGCAAAAAACAACTTGAAATATGTGTTAATTTAGAGCCAAACAATACTAAATTTGCAAGTGCTTTAGCTAGACTAAAAGAAGACATGGCAAAAAATGACCCATTCAATAATGCTAACGCTGCTCCTAACGGAAATGTTTATGGCAATACTCAAAATCAACAACGTGCAGGATATCAACAGCCTACACAAAACCAAGCAAATAGTAAAGCATGTTGCGATACATGTTGTTGCATGATGTGGATGGATACTTGTTGCGAGTGTTGTGGCGGAGATTGCATATCTTGTTGTTAATAAAAGAGGTGAGTAGTTGAGAAAAAGTCGAGTAATAGCACTCGCTGGCGTATCAAGTGCACTTGCACTAATATGCGTGTCAGCGTCTATGTTTGTACAACCGATGACACTTACATTTGCAACGCTTAGTGCTGTATTTGTATTGCTGCCACTTACTAAAAAATCGTGGGCTAGTAGTGTGCTTGGTTACATAGTTGTATCAATAAGTGCATTTCTAATCGGCGGTATTATTCTATCAGCGCCATTTATAATATTTTTCGGTTTCTACGCAATACTGCAACGTTTCATAGAAGATATTATCATGCCCGCAGTCAAGAAATTTGCTACAATAAAGTTCAAAAATGGTAAAAATAATAATGTATTAGGAGTGACTCTTAAGTATGTGGTAGGGTATACTATTAAGCTGGCATATTTGCAAATAGCGCTTGCTATACTTTGGTTCGCAACCTCAGCTATTATCCCTAATATTAATTTCTTTGGTATGGATATCACTCTTACTTACTTGATATTTGCACTAGGAAGTATACCGTTATTCTTATTGTACGACTTGATGATGAAGTTAGTATTTATGAATATGAAGATCATTATAGATAAGAAAATTCCTGACTCTTCGACTACGACTACTGGTGATAGAATGTTTGACTCTTCAGATGAAGAAAGTAACAATCTTCCGAAGGAAATGACCGAAGAAGAGAGAGAGCATGATATATTTTTCAATCATGATGATGAGTCTAGTATAAAATAATATAATATAATATGTAATTAAAAAAAGCTACCGTATATGCGGTAGCTTTTTTGCTATGTTAAGAAATATTAGTTTGCAATAAGATATATTATCATGATATTTTGCGTTATTTATAATGTTTATTTCATGATAGATATTAGGTGTAGAATAGAGATAATATATAAAGTTTGTATTTCATTATAAATGCATAAGCTAAATATGCGTTATTTTATGTGCCATATTTTTTAATTTGCTTTAAGATAGGTGATAAGTGTGAAACGCATTTGTGATTTTGTATAAAAAAAGTTACTGCAATATTTATCACAGTAACTTGATTTGTATATCATAATATTCTAGTACATTCCGTCCATGTTGCCTTGTGCCATTGGCGCAACTGGCTCAGGTACATCAGTTACTAATACTTCGGTAGTAAGTAGTATAGTAGCTACACTTACTGCATTTTGTAGTGCAGACCTTGTTACTTTAGTTGGATCAATGATACCTTCTTTGATCATGTCGCAATATTCATTAGTTAGAGCATTGTATCCGTATGCAATACCTTTTCTAGCAGTAAGGATGTTATTTACTATAACTCCACCATCGATACCAGCATTGATAGCGATTTGCTTGATAGGCTCTTCTAGTGCTTTAATAACACTCATTGCACCAGTCAATTCGTCACCGATTAATCCGACGATACATTCTTTTACATACGCAATAGTGCTAAGTAATGCTACGCCACCACCAGGGATGATTCCCTCTTCTACGGCAGCACGAGTTGCAGCAAGTGCATCTTCGATACGTAGTTTTTTCTCTTTCATCTCTACTTCAGTAGCAGCACCAACATTGATAACTGCAACACCGCCAGCAAGTTTTGCAAGACGCTCAGTAAGTTTTTCTCTATCATAATCAGAAGTAGTCTCGATGATTTGAGCCTTAATAGAAGACACACGACCTTTTATAGTAGATAAGTTTCCTGCTCCGCCTACGATAGTAGTGCTGTCTTTGTCTACCTTGATTTGTCTTGCATGTCCTAGCTGAGCTAGAGTAGTATCTTTA
Source organism: uncultured Clostridia bacterium (assembly GCA_947038565.1). Lineage (GTDB taxonomy): Bacteria > Bacillota > Clostridia > Christensenellales > UBA3700 > MGBC100798. The sequence continues at coordinate 73,262 of CAMQWP010000007.1, read as the reverse complement.
AGCTCAAGACCTAAATCGCTACTGATCACTACACCCCCAGTTAAGATAGCGATATCTTCTAACATTGCTTTTCTTCTATCTCCAAACCCTGGAGCTTTTACTGCTACACAGTTAAATACGCCCTTAAGTTTGTTTACGATAATAGTTGATAATGCTTCGCCTTCGATATCTTCAGCGATAATAAGTAATCTCATGCCGTTCTTGACAACTTGCTCAAGTATTGGTAAAACTTCTTGTATGTTTGATATCTTTTTGTCAGTAATAAGTATAACAGCGTCATCAATGATAGCTTCCATCTTATCGGTATTTGTAACCATATAAGGAGAAGAATATCCTCTATCAAACTGCATTCCCTCTACGATAGTAAGCTCAGTAAGCATTGTCTTAGACTCATCAACAGTAATTACACCGTCATTTCCTACTTTTTCCATAGCGTCAGAGATAAATGCTCCGATACTATCGTCAGCAGCAGACACGCTAGCTACTTGAGCAATAGCATGTTTTGAGTCGATAGGTTTACTCATTTCTTTAAGTGCTTCCATTACTTTTTCTGATGCGAATTTGATACCTTTATTAAGTATTACTGGGTTTGCACCAGCGGCTACATTCTTAAGACCTTCTCTAACGATTGCTTGAGCAAGTACGCAAGCAGTAGTAGTGCCATCACCAGCTACGTCATTAGTCTTGATAGATACTTCTTTGATAAGCTGTGCGCCCATGTTTGCGAAACTATCTTCAAGGTCGATCTCTTTTGCAATAGTAACTCCATCGTTAGTGATAAGTGGAGAACCGTATTTTCTATCTAATACTACATTACGACCCTTTGGGCCTAAAGTGATTTTTACTGCATTTGCTAGTGTGTTTACACCTATTTCTAAAGCCCTTCGAGCTTCTTCACCATATTTAAATTTCTTTGCCATAATTATATTGCCTCCTATTATGTTTAAAAATTATTTTTCTACGATTGCTAATACGTCTGATTGTCTTAAAATGCTAACTTCTCTGTGCTCTAGCTTAAAATCAGATCCAGCGTATTTATTGTAAAGTACGATATCGCCAACTTTAAGCTGCATCACTACTTCTTTACCGTCTATATTTCCACCAGGGCCGACAGCAATTACTTTAGCCATCTGTGGCTTTTCTTGTGCAGTGCCAGGTAATACGATACCGCTTGCAGTTTTATCAGCATTCTCAACTGATTCTATTACGATTTTGTCAAATAATGGTTTAATAGTCATATTTTTGCCTCCATAACTAATTAATTTGTGTTTTTGTGAGATAATATAAAATCATCATATTCTTTATTATATCACATGCTTGATTGTTTGTAAATGTATTTTTTGTATAAATAGTAAATAGTTATTTTATATTGTTTGATAATGATAATATTTCCTTTATTAACTCTTATTATAACTAATTACATGAATTTTTATCGAAAAATGTATTGATATTTTTCAATAATTGTTGTATTATGTATATATCAAGTTACTTTTGGAGGATAATATGGATAAGTGGGATGTTAGGATGATGGATATGGCTAATTTAGTTTCTTCATGGGCTAGTTGTTTTCAGTCAAATCGCAAGGTAGGTGCCGTTATCGCGAGAGATAAACGCATTATCACTACTGGTTATAATGGTGCTAGTAGTGGAGTAGTCAGTTGTATGGAACGCGGTGAATGCCTTCGTCAAAAAATGAATATCCCTAGCGGAACAAGGCATGAAGTTTGCTATGCTGTCCATGCTGAACAAAATGCAATTATTCAAGCTGCGAGGCTTGGTATTAGCATTGACGGTGCGACTTTGTATTGCACTCATCAGCCATGTTCTATATGTGCGAAAATGATAATCAACGCTGGAATTAATCGCGTAGTATTTGATCAGGGGTATCCTGACACGTTTAGTATTGAAATGTTTAATGCTGCTGGTGTCACTGTTGAAAAATTTAATCGCGAGTAATAATTGCATACAGATCTAGTTGCTACTAATATATGTATTGCTATAGTTGCAAAGGTTGATGTATGTACATATCTACTCGGATCATTGTTTTTTCGTGCATAATTTAATATTACTGCTTGTCTAATGTAATAACTATATTATCTAACTCATAAATTATACTATCAAGTTTTGCGTTGCCTGTATGTCAATGATATCACAGCAATTTGCATAGGGAGTATTTTATGACAGAAATTAATGAGGATGAGATAGATTATAGTGCTTATGCATACAACAGTAAGTCGAAGAAAAAGGCTGATACTGGAGATAGAATACGCGGAGATAACCAGTACGAAGGGCGTAGATCTGCGTACGATTATGACCGTGATAGTGGCTATGACGATGGATATGAGAGTAGGTGTAGGCGTAAGTATAATGATAATGCGTGTATAGACGTAACTGGCGAAGTTGTTACTGATGATGATATCGTACGTGTCGGCTCGCTCAGTGATGGTTATGCAGATAGAGAGATAGATAGAGTTAATATCATTGCTGTGCAAAAAGCACCAGATATGTCGGCAAAAGACAGTAATAGTATTGCGATTATAAGTAAGAGCATAGCAAGACTAGAGCTTCCTGATCGAAATATTGGTCGTGATAGAAGCTACGATCAGGAATATAATTATAGCCGAAATGCTCAAGGCAAACAAATAAAAAAAGCCAAGAGTGGGCGTAGTGGTAAGACAAATTTTGCTATCGGAATGATTGCGATGTTAGTTTGTTTTGGTCTAGTGGTCGTGATAGCGGACGCTCTATCAGGCGGATATATTATAGATAAAGCGGTCGGATTATTTACAGGCAAAGTAACATCTAAGACATACTATGCTATAGAGCTTGCAAGTTTCGATGACCCTAATTCTGCAAGGCTTATGTCAAGTGAAGTCAGGGCTGCGGGTGCTGGTGGGTATGTTATAAATGATGATATATACCGTGTTATAGCAGAGGTGTATCCTAGTAAAGGTGATGCCTTGTCAGTGTCTGCAAAACTTAATCTTAATGGTTATGTCACGAGCATATATGAGATAAGGATAGGAGAGGTTAATTATGATCTTTTCCCCGTATCCACTCGTAATTCTACAAAAAAAATAATCAAGTATGCCGATGAAATGTATGAAAGTCTATTTGATATATCAACCAAGATTGATAAGGGAGTGTATGACTTTGTAGGTGCAAAAACTGCTGTAAAAGAATTAAGCGTTAGAATAGATAATATGCTTGTTGATTATGTTGCGAGCGTAGATGAGCAAATAGATAATGAAAATGTACACAAGGTAAGAATGCAAGTAACGGCTGTTGTCGGTGCACTAGATAATATTAGCACGGAGAGTACCAGTGCTAGAGATATGGTAAGTGATGTTCGATACATTAGCTGTATGATTTTGAATACGCATCGAGCAATGATAGCAGGAATGTCCGTTGGTACTATCTAGTGACTTAGTTGCTTATGCAAGTAATTAATGTTAGTGATATAAGTTTTGATTATATTTGCAATAAAAGATAACGATATAAATAATATGCACTTTATGATTAAAATTAATGCATTTTGAGGTTTATTATGCTATAATAAATAAGTAAACAACATTCGACAGATAAATAGGAGATATATATATGGATAAGATAAGAGTAGGAATTCTAGGATACGGTAATTTAGGAAGAGGCGTTGAGATCGCAGTAAATAATGCTTCTGATATGGAGCTAATGGGTGTCTTTACTCGTCGTGACGGTGTAGCTACTGTTAGCGGTATAAAATCTATTAACGTTAAAAATATTCTTCAATATAAAGACAGCATAGACGTATTAGTAATGTGCGGTGGCTCTGCTACTGACTTGCCTGTACAAGGTCTTGAGATGATAGCGAACTTTAATACTGTTGATTCTTTTGATACACATGCTAAGATCCCTGCATACTATAACGCTATGGAGAAAGTAGCTTTAGAGAATGGTAAACTAGGTATCATATCAGTAGGTTGGGATCCAGGTCTTTTCTCAGTATCAAGAATGCTTTTTGGTGCGATACTACCTAATGGAACTGATTATACTTTCTGGGGCGAGGGCGTATCTCAAGGACATAGTGATGCTATAAGACGTATTGATGGCGTTCAAAACGCAATACAATATACTGTACCTAAGACAGAGGCTTTAGAGCTTGTAAGAAGTGGAATAAATCCAGAGCTTACTACTCGCGAAAAACATTCTCGTGTATGTTATGTAGTAGCTAAAGAGGGTGCTGACAAAAGTGCTATTGAGAGCAGTATTGTAAATATGCCTAATTATTTTGCTGACTATGATACTCAGGTTAATTTTATAAGTGAAGAAGAACTAAAGGCTAATCACAATAAAATGCCTCACGGCGGATTTGTAATAAGATCAGGTGATACTTATACTGAAAACAAGCATGTATTAGAGTTATCTATCAAACTTGATTCGAACCCACAATTTACTGCTAGTGTGCTAACTGCATATGCTAGAGCGATTGCGAAGATGAGCAAACAGGGCAAAACTGGTGCTGTTACAGTATTTGACGTGCCTGTATCTTATCTATCTCCGCTTAGCGGTGAGGAGTTGCGTCGCAGCTTGCTATAATATATTGAAAACTAAAAGGCTAATGATCAAAAATGATTGTTGGTCTTTTTTTAATGCTAACATTGTATGGCTTTACAAAATAGCCAATTTTTGGTACTATTATGCTAAAGATTGATATTTTATCGTAAATATGGTAATATAAGTATTATGAATAACAACTATTTACAATTGACTGATGTAGGAAAAACATATACTGGCGGTTATCGTGGCTTAGGCTACGTCAATTTTGCGATGAAAAAAGGCTACATGTCTGTATTTGTAGGCGGGCCTATATCGGGAAAATCAACATTACTTGCAGTCATATCTGGGCTTGAGAATTTGTCTAGTGGTGAAATAATCCTAGACGGGTTGGATATTTCTAACTCTAAGATTGCCGATAGGCACATAGGGTTATTGACTGACAAATTACCTTTCTTTGATAATAAATCAGTTTTGTTTAATTTAACCTATCCTCTTAGAATACGGAAGGTCGAATTAGGCAATATTAATAAGAGGATAGATGAAATCGTTAATTTGTCGGGCATTAAATGTTATCTTGCCAAGTTAGGTAAGGATTTGAGTAGATTCGATAAAGTTATGTGCAGTATCGCAAGACTTGCTATGGTAGATAGGAAATTGTATTTGATTGATAATGTTTTTGCTGGGCTGAGTGATGATGAATGTGATGATGTAATTAATCTTATTAAAAAATTATTTTTAAATAAGACTGTAGTCGTAACAGTTACAAATATTACATTTGCAAAAAAACTTAAACCGAATAATATTGGTTTTCTGTGCTACAATTCATTATCGGATTATGCCGTGCTAGATGATTTATTTAAAATGACTAATACAGTTGCGTCGATAAAATACTTGCATGAAGATGATGTTGTCGAGATACCTTGTGACATAAACAATGACGGTACTGTTACTATTTTTGATAAAGTAATTCCTTATAATAAGGAACTAGTTTCAAATGTTTTTCAGGACGGAATATTTGCTATTCCGCTAGATGATATTGCTTTTTGCGAGGATGGATTAATAAGTGGAGTGGTAGTAAAATGCGATGAAAAATATGTCACAGTAAATATTCAAGACGAAGAGTATATACTTTTCAATAAAAATTGTACAGCATACAATGATGGTGATATTATAAGTTTTAACATAAATATTAATGCTTATTGTCTATATGATTTTGGTTCGGAGAGAAAAATATCAGCAAATTAACAATTGTAAAAATCCCTCAATGGGATATAGGAGAGATATGAATAACTATAATAAAGATGAACATGAAAAAGATGATAGTTTAGATGATTTTTATACTGCTAAAAATGATGATAATAATCAAATAAATAGTAATAATAAAAATAATAGTAACAATCCTGATAACTATCCAAACCCTTATATGTTTGTGAAAAAAGATAAAATGCCAACATGGGTAATAATAGTTTTATCTCTTGTTGTCAGTATTGTGCTTGTAATAGGTAGTTCTTTTGCTGGATATTTTATAGGTAAATCAAATAGATATACCAGTGAGGATATGGGGTTGTCTAATCAGATTTATGATCTATTAGATGAGTTTTATTATAAAGACATATCAAGAGAGGAATTTGATAAAGCTGCGGCGCTTGGTGTATCAAATATGCTTGATAACTTTAGTAGACTTGTGATCACAGGACTTGCTGAGGAGCCTAAATTCGGGTTCAGTATGTCTAGCGACAGTCGTAATTATCATTACGTCAATAGTGTAGAGAAAAATTCTAGTGCTGGAACTACAGTCGGTAAACTTGCTAACGAAAAAGGAGAAGTAATAGAAAATGCTATCCCTCCTGAAGGGCTTTACATGCGAATGGCTAGAGGCGACCTTTTATACATGATAAATGGTCATAACGTCGTAGGTCTAGATAGAAATGTGCTTAGTAACTCTGAGTTGCTAGGTAAGGAGACGGGTACTTTTGTGATAAGACGCGATATCAATGGTGCTATTTATTATATTAGTATAGATATCGAAAGATCAATTTTTACAGGTAGTGATGCCAAATATACAAGTATGGGCAATGACATAGGTATGATCACTTTAAATTCTTTCGCTGGTTACGATGCTGAAGATTTTGAGCTTGCAGCAGCAGAGTTTTGCAGTGATACTAATGCAAATAAACTAATACTTGACCTTAGAGATAACGGTGGTGGTGATATTAATAATCTTGCTACTATTGCAACTTACCTAATAGACAGTGACGTGCATGGTAAAAAAGTTCCAATTAATAGAATTATCAAGAAAGACGGTGCTGAGTTAATCTTTACTACTGATAATATCACTAATTCTAAGTATTTTGTAGGTCGTGATAAAGCTAATTATGAGCTTGTTGTCCTTATTAATGGCGGGTCAGCTAGTGCTAGTGAGGGACTTGTTGGTGCACTTCGTGCATATATGCCAGATACTATTTTTGTAGGTGAGGAGACTTATGGTAAGGGTGTTGCACAGGGCGGATTTGATATCCCTGGATATAACCTAAGACTGCACATGACTATTGGTTATTTTGATGTACCGATATTCCAAGGTGGTGAGTTGGTTTGGGCAAATTATCACGAAGATCCAATGCAACCTACCAAAGGTTACATGATCAAATCTATCGACCCACTCGGAGGGCTTGGTCAGATGCCTAATTACTATAACAGTGATATTACTAATGAGCTTGCTTATAAGAAAGCTATGTTAGCATTTGAGTCTTTGGCTTGATTAAATGCTTAGTAAATGTATAATATGATCACAATTTGATTGTAAATTATAGAAAAGTTGCGACGGGGTATATCCCGTCGCAACTTGATTTTATAGTCATTATTGTCTCAATATTGTACTCAATATAATAAATATTGTAAATGTATAGAAAAGTGCTTGTATTATTCTCTTAATTATATTATAATAATATATATATAGAAAGAGGTCAGTGATTATAAATAAAAAAATACAACCACTTGATAAATCAAATAGTTGTATTAAATGGCAGGGGAGACGCGATTCGAACACGCAACCAATGGTTTTGGAGACCACTACTCTACCGTTGAGCCACTCCCCTAAGCTTTCATATTATATAACATTGTTTTGTAAATGTCAATTGTTTTAGGAGAATTTATGAATTATAATTTTAAATTAGGCGTTATAGGCGCTGGTAATATGGCAAAAGCAATAGTAAGCGGGATTGTTGAGGGTGGTATTCTATCATCAAGCGAGATAATTACTAGTGCTAGGACTTCTAATATTGACGTGTCCGGCGTGGAGACAGTACGTGATAATAGCATAGTTTTATCAAACTCGGAGTACTTAGTCCTTGCTGTAAAACCGCAGGTATATAAAGAGATAGCAAAATTCCTTGCAAGCACTTGCAATGCTAAGCACATTATAAGCATTATGGCTGGAGTTACTCGTGAGATGATTGCGTCTGACTTTGGTGATGATGTAAGTATTTCTAGAGTAATGCCAAACACGCCTTGCAAACACAAGCTAGGTATGACAGCTATCATGATTAATAACGATCTACCTGGTTCGGAAAGGCTATTTGTCGAGAGTATTTTCAATGCAATAGGTGATACTTGCTACATAGAAGAGGACATGTTTCATACTGCTATTTGTGTTAGTGGTAGCGGTACTGCATATGTTTATATGTTTATCGAAGGCATGATTAAGGGTGCTATGGCGAATGGTTATAGTTACGATATGGCAAAAGCTAGCGTATTAAAAACTTTTGAAGGTGCTGTTAGTATGGCGAGGCTTGAGCAGTCGTCTATTACCGATCTTATCGGTGCAGTATGTTCAAAGGGCGGAACTACTATTCAGGCAGTAGAGAGTTTTAAGTCGGATAATCTTTACGGCATTATTGATAGTGCTATGACTAAATGTAAGAATAGGTCGGAGGAGTTGTGTAAGTGAAATTAGTTGAAATATACACTGACGGAGCATGCAGTTTTAATCCCGGGCCTGGTGGCTGGGGTGCGGTGCTGATGTTTAATGGTAAAATAAAAGCCATATCGGGCGGTGACGAACATACTACTAATAATAAAATGGAGATGCAAGCGGTCATTAGTGCACTAGAGACGTTGCGTGAGCCATGCGAAGTAAATCTATATAGTGACTCTGCGTATGTAGTGAATGCGTTCTTACAGAACTGGATAGGTAAGTGGCAGGCAAATAATTGGAAACGCGGTCGCGAGCTAGTTAAAAATGTTGAGCTTTGGAAAAGATTAGTCGAGCTTACAAATATCCATACAGTACAGTTTATTAAGGTTAAGGGTCACAGTGATAATGAGTTTAATAATGAGTGTGACGCTCTAGCTCGTAGTGAAGTAGAAAAAATATTAGGAGGTAGATTATGAACGAGAAAAGTAAAGTAGCATTCTCAGTCGCGGCGATTATTGCTGGACTAATCATAATGATAGAATGTATATTTTTATTTAATGAATACGCTATCTATATACCTATACTTGTCATGATTTTAGTCTGCTTAATATCTGTAGTCTGTGTGCTAGCCGTTCAGCGTAGAAAAGAAACGATATTCAAAATAACATTTATCACTCTTGTATTTGGCAGTATTGCTTTTGCGATATTCTTAGCTCTTCTTAAAACGGGTGCTATAGACCTTCTTAGTAATGGTGATAGCCTTGCGGATTTGATCAAACAGGCTGGTATATGGGGGCCTATTGTATACATTTTTATACAGTTTCTTCAAGTTACTTTTGTGCCTATTCCGTCTACGATTACCATTATCGCAGGTATGGCAGTATTCAAAAGTTTGCCTCTAGTACTTGTTTGTAGTACTATCGGTATGATTTCAGGATCTATGTTTGCATTCTTCCTAGGTAGAATGTTTGGCGTAAAACTAATTGTTTGGATGGTTGGATCTAAGTCGTTTAATAAGTATCAAAAGTTGCTTAAAGGTAGAGATAAAATGATGCTGTTTTTAATGTTCCTTTTCCCAATCTTCCCTGATGATCTTCTTTGTATGTTCGCAGGCGTGATGACTATGTCATACGGTACTTTTTTCCTTATGCAGATAATTACGCGTCCAATAGGAATCATTGTTACATCACTTACTGTCGAGATAGTCGAGCTTATTCCGCTAAATACTTGGTGGGGTATGCTGATATGGTCACTTGTTGCTATAGGCATGTGCGTGCTTATGGTATTAGTATGGAGATATAGTAGTAGACTGGAAAAATGTATGGTCAACATTATATCAAAGCATTTTGGTACTAATGAAGTTGCTGCTACTATTGATAGATTGCAAGTGCGTAATGAAGTGCAAAACCTTATAAGTGATACTGTTATAGAGGGTGACTCTGATACCAATATCGCGATGGGTGGTACGAAACAGCGGTATAAAGCAAAGCGTTATTTCGTCAATTACAAGGATTGATAACTTTTAATGCTAAAAATTGATAAATCATCAATAAATTTGTTTAAAATGCTTGACTTTATAATGAAGTTGTATTATAATCGGTGTAAAGGTTAACGCCTTTACAGTACTGGAGGACAACGTGGCTAAATCAGATATGCTATATATGGCTAGATATAATGACTATTACGGCATGCTACTTACTGCTCATCAGTGCGATATGATAAAACTCTATTATGACTGCGATATATCTCTTTTTGAGATTGCTGAACAGTTTGACATTTCTCGTCAAGCAGTCAGGGACAGCATAAAGCGAGCTGAACAGCTTTTGACAAAGTATGAAGATACTCTTGGACTTTATCACAAAGACAAGGAGTTGCAAAGTGCTATACGCACTATCGAGTACAAGCTAGGCGGAGATACATCTGTTATCAAGACCGAGCTAGATAGTTTAAAGACGCTAATGGAGGGGAATAATGGCGACATTTAATAATCTAAGCGATAAGCTAGGACATATATTTTCTAAACTTAAAAATAAAGGCCAACTTACTGAACTTGAAGTAAAAGGTGCTATGAGAGAAGTGCGTATCGCACTACTTGAAGCTGATGTAAACTTCAGTGTTGTTAAGGATTTTATTAAGAAAGTTAGTGAAAAGGCTATAGGAGAAGAGGTATTAAAAAGTTTATCTCCTGCTCAGCAAGTAATAAAGGTAGTAAATGATGAGCTAGTAGAACTTATGGGTGCAAAGCATTCTAAACTAGTTATCGCAGACAAACCACCTACTATTATTATGATGTGTGGACTTCAGGGTGCAGGTAAGACTACTATGTGTGGTAAACTTGCTAATATGCTGAAAAAACAAGGTAAAAAGCCACTTCTAGTGGCAGGCGATATATATAGACCAGCTGCGATTAAGCAATTGCAAGTAGTTGGTAAGAGCATAGACGTTCCTGTCTTTGAAGCGGGTCAGATAGATCCAGTCAAGATAGTTAAGATTGCTCGAGAGTTTGCTCTTTCTAATAGTCATGATATAATGATAGTCGATACCGCAGGTAGACTTCATATTGACGAGAAACTAATGGGCGAGCTATCAAACATTAAGAAAGTTCTAAATCCTACTGAAATACTTTTAGTAGTAGACAGTATGACTGGTCAAGACGCTGTTAATGTCGCTGAGACATTTAATCAGCAGTTGGATATCACGGGCGTTGTTCTAACTAAGTTAGACGGCGATACTAGAGGCGGTGCTGCACTATCTATTAGAGCGGTGACTGGTAAGCCAGTTAAGTTTAGTGGTATCGGCGAGAAAATGGGCGATATAGAACCTTTCCACCCTGATCGTATGGCGTCAAGAATTCTTGGAATGGGTGACGTGCTTACTCTTATAGAGAAAGCTCAAAGCGTAATCACTGAAGAAGATGCGTTACTACTTCAAAAGAAGATAAAAGATAAGTCTTTTGATCTAAATGATTATCTTGATCAATTCGAGAAGATGAAGAGTATGGGTAGTATGCAAGACATGCTAAGTATGATACCGGGTCTTTCAAATAAGATAAAAGGTGCTAACTTGGATATGGATGAGAATAAAATAGCAAGGATGAAAGCAATTATACAGTCTATGACTGCAAAAGAGCGAATAAATCCATTGTTACTAAAAAGCTCACACAGGAAGAGGATTGCAAAAGGTAGTGGTACTACTATTCAAGAAGTCAATGCACTTATGAAACAGTTCGATCAGACAAAAGACATGATGCGTCGTATGGCAAGTGGCGGTAGACGCGGTATGAAAATGCCTTTTTAATTAAAGACTTTTCACTTAAAAGATATTAATGTATATAAATATAAATAATATAACAAATAATTTTTTCACTAACGGAGGATATAAAAATGGCAGTTAAATTAAGATTAACAAGAATGGGAAGAAAGGGCGAGCCTTTCTATCGTATAGTAGCTTCAGATAGCAGAAAGGCTAGAGATGGTCAATGTATCGAGTCAATAGGTTACTATGACCCTACAAAACAACCATCAGTAGTTAAAATCAATCATGAGCTTGCAAACAAATGGATCGGATGCGGTGCTCAATGTACTGATACTGTTAAAGCATTACTAAAGAAAGAGGGTATAATTAAATAATGTTAGAATTAGTTAGGACTATTGTTGACCAACTTGTTGATGATCCATCTAATGTTGATGTCAGCGTCGATGATACGAATTATGTTATCACTATCTCTGTTGAGAAATGTGAGATAGGTCGTGTAATCGGAAAACAGGGAAGAATAGCTAAAGCAATTCGTTCTATCGTAAAATCTGCGGGTATGAAACATAATGTTAAATACACTGTAGAGATTGACGAGAGATAATTTTTTTTAATGACTTTTATAACCCCACCTTTCATTGGCGGGGTTATTCTTGTTTTTGCAAGACGAATAATATAATCATATTATAATATATATTCTTATACAGTATTTTGTATAAATATAGTATAAAATAATGGCTATGTTACTATTTAAAAATGACGTGATTATATATAGAATCAGGAGGTGCAAACATGGATAATATCATTACTATCGGTAAAATCACAAAGGCACAAGGCATAAAAGGTGAAGTTAAGATCACTTTGATGACTGACGAGAAAGAGTTGTATCAAAATCTTACTTTAGTCAAACTTGGTGACGTAAGTTATGAAGTTGAGACAGTTAAGAACTTGACTAATGGTGTATTTTTCAAGCTGAAAGGCGTTGATGATCGCAATACTGCAGACCTTTTACGTGGTCAAGTTGTTACTTGCGAGAGGTTGGTAATGCCTTCACTTCCTAAGGGTAGATATTTGATTATTGATCTTGTTGGTTGCAGTGTTACTGTAGGAGGCAAGGTTCGCGGTGTGCTTACTGAAATTTTTCAGAATGGAAGTGCTGACGTGTATTATGTAAAAGGTGATGGTGATCATAGTTCATTTATGTTCCCAGCACTTAATAAAGTTCTAGATAATATAGATATTGACAAAAAATTAATAGAACTTAATGCAGAAGTATTGGAGCAGATAGTAGTATATGAAGATTGAGGTTTTGACATTATTTCCTGACATGTTTGATTGCATGAAATCAGGCGTCATAGGTAAGGCACTAGATTGCGGTAAGTTTTCACTAAACGCAACTGATATTAGAGAATTTAGCACTGATAAGCATCACAAGTGTGATGACTATCCTTTCGGTGGTGGTGCTGGCATGGTGATGACCCCTCAGCCTATTTTCGACGCGATTAAAAGCGTTGATCCCGATAGAAAATGCAAGAGGATATTTTTATCTCCTAAAGGTGTTACGCTATCTCAAAAGGTGGTTTTAGATCTTGCTGGAGAGGATAACTTATTGTTTTTATGTGGTCATTATGAAGGCATTGATCAACGTGTTATCGACAGCGAAATTGATATGGAATTATCTATTGGTGATTATGTACTTACTGGCGGTGAGCTTGCTTGTATGGTCGCGATTAATGCTGTTGCTAGGTACGTTGACGGTGTTTTAGGTAGTAGTGAGTCTACGTCAGAGGAAAGTTTTAGTAATGGCCTTTTGGAATATCCTCAGTATACAAGACCTCAGACATATAATGGTATGTCCGTGCCAGATGTATTACTATCGGGTAATCATCAAAATATCTCAAAGTGGAGACATGCACAGCAGGTTGAAGTGACTAAAAAACGCAGACCTGATCTAATCAAGGAGGACAAATGTTAATACAATGGTTCCCTGGTCATATGACTAAAGCAATTAGAATGATGGAAGATAATATCAAGATGGTAGATTGCTTGATATATGTTTTGGATGCAAGGGCGGTAGGTGCGTCATTTAACCCGTCACTTAATAAACTAGCAGGCACTAAGCCTATATTGTATGTGCTTAATAAAGCTGATCTAGTAGATAGAGCCGATTTAAATCGTTGGTTAGAGCAATTCCGCGACGAGCAAAAGACTGTAATAGTTACTAATAGTGCTAGCGGAAGGACTTCTAAAGTTGTAGATGGACTTCGTAAGATAAATCAAGAAATGATAAAAAGATATCAAGCTAAAGGTGCTAATCGTAGTATTAGAGCGATGGTCGTAGGTATTCCTAATAGTGGAAAATCTACTTTGGTTAATAGTTTATGCGGTTCTAAACGTACTATTACTGGAGATAGACCGGGCGTTACTCGAGGTAAGCAGTGGGTAAATCTTGCTACTGGTATTGAGTTGCTTGATACTCCAGGTACATTATGGCCGTCGTTTGAAAACCAAACTCACGCATTACATTTAGCGTTTGTCGGCAGTATTAATGAGGATATTTTGAACATTCAAGAGCTTGCTATTGAGCTAATAAACTACTTAAAAGCTAATCATTTTGACGCTTTAAAAGAGAGATACAAGCTTGATGAAGTACCTGAAGATATACATGAATTACTAGATCTAATGGCGAAAAAACGTGGCTTTTTATTAAGGGGCGGTGCTTTCGACGTAGATAGATTATGTAAAGCTGTGCTTGATGATTTCAGAAAACAAAAATATGGCAATATAATGTTGGAGCATCCTAATGACTAAAGAAAAAGTATTTGTAGATAAGCTAAAGTATGAAAATGAGCTTGTTTCAAAAGGATATAAGTATATCGCTGGTGTTGATGAAGTAGGTCGTGGACCTCTAGCTGGCTCGGTAGTATGTGCTGCAGTTATTATGCCTTTAGATGATATAATTATAGGTGTTGATGATAGTAAAAAAGTATCAGAAAAGAAACGTGATGCTTTATATTCACAGATAATAGATAAGGCTATTAGTTATTGTATTTGTGAGGTTTCTCCTCAGGAAATAGACGAACTTAATATACTTAATGCAACAAAAAAGTGTATGAAAATGGCTATAGAAGGTTTGGAAATCACGCCTGATGTAGTGCTTATAGACGCAGTTGAGTTAGACCTTGATATGCCTACAAAGCCTCTTATAAAGGGTGATGCGTTAAGTTATACTATCGGTGCAGCTAGTATTATTGCAAAAGTTTATCGTGATAGACAGATGTGTGATTATGCTATAGAGTATCCTGAATATGGCTTTGAAAAGCATAAAGGATATGGCACAAAGTTGCATATTGACGCTATTCGTGCAAGCGGAAAGTGTCCTATACATAGATTATCATTTATAAAGAAATTTATATAAATAAAGCATGCTTATAGATATGGTTAGGTGTTCGATATAAGTTATTTTTGCTTTAGATTTGATGTTTTCACAAACAAATTGTCTAATAACTGATATATGATTGATAAATTTGCAAATAGTGGGTCTGAAATGTTTAATAAAGTTACTGGTCAAAAAGGCGAAGAATTAGCATGTAATTACCTTGTTAAATTAGGGTATAATGTTGTCGCGCGTAATGTGAATATTGCAGGCGGAGAGCTGGATATAATTGCTATTGATGGTAGCTATATTGTGTTTGTCGAAGTTAAAACTCGTGCTACTAATAAGTTTGGCAGTGCGATAGAGGCTGTAACAACCGCAAAAGCAAAACAAATCATCAAGTGTGCAAGAGCGTACATAGCTAGAAAATCACTTTATGGAAGAGATATAAGGTTTGATGTAATAGGCGTAACTGGCACTGATATAGAGCATGTTGAAAATGCTTTTTGGGCTAATTAATGTTAAAATATACTCTACATGCTTTTTACTATGAAAAAAAATGATAAAAATCAAAAAAAGTGCTTTAAAATAGTTGTAATAATTATAAAAGTATGATAATATATTAAGGACTTCGGGTGTTCCTCTAAGAATATGAACATCTCGCTATAGGAGGTAAAGTCAAATGAATTTAATAGATATTATTGAGAAAGAGAATCTAAGAACTGATCTACCAGTCGTTAAAATCGGTGATACTGTAAAAGTATGGGTTAAAATTAAAGAGGGTACTCGTGAGAGAATCCAGGGTTTTGAGGGCGTTGTAATCGCTTTGAGAAATGGTGGTGTTCGTGAAACTTTCACTGTTCGTCGTTTATCTTTTGGTATCGGTGTTGAGCGTGTATTCCCATTCCACTCACCTAAGATTGACCATATCGACGTAATCCGTCACGGTAAAGTTAGAAGAGCTAAATTATACTTCTTACGTGGAAGAATTGGTAAAGCTGCAAAACTTAAAGAGGTTAGATAATTATAATAATTATGAACGATGTAACAACATCGTTCATTTTTTTTGCTTAATTCAATAATATTAAGCATTGAATAGTATTTGAGATTTCAATATTAATATGTTTAATAGTAAGTACTGATAAAAAAAGTCGCAGACGAAATCTAATGTCTATCGCAACTTGCTTATGATAAGTATTAGATTTAGTATTGCATATCTGCATGCATTGTGCTATAATTATTAAAACAACATTTAAGTGAGGTGCTTATGAATTTAAAAGAAAAATTAAGAACTACGGATTTGTATATTTGCGATGATCCTGAGTTCGTGCAAGAGCAGTCAAAGCGTATGGACTTATTATTTGATATAAACAATACCAGACCTAGTAATTTTGAGAAGAGAAATTTACTAATTAAAGAGTTTTTTGAGGACGCAGGTGAAGGTTTGTATATCGAGTTACCTTTCCGTGCTAATTGGGGCTTTAATACTCATTGGGGTAAAAATTGTTATGCTAATTTTAATTTAACACTAGTAGATGATAATGAGATCTTTATCGGCGATAATTGTATGCTAGCACCAAATGTAGTTATTGCTACAGCTGGACACCCGTTAGATCCTGATCTTAGAAGTGCATACGGGCAATTTGCTATGCCTGTTGTGATTGGTAATAATGTTTGGATTGGTGCGAATACTGTGGTCATGCCTGGCGTGACTATCGGTGATAATACTGTTATCGGTGCTGGATCGGTAGTTACTAAAGACATCCCTAGCGGTGTAGTTGCTTGTGGTAATCCATGCAGAGTAATGCGAGCTGTCGGTGAGAGAGATAAGAAATATTACTTCAAAGATATGCTTGTGCCTGAGGTTGTTAAGATAATGAAATAATCAAATATATATAAAATAATAGCTTACGTTAGATAACGTAGGCTATTTTTATTTTTGGGTATATTTGCCATGGCGAATGCATAGTATATTATATGAGCATAGACAAGCATGGTGTGATGACAAATGACTCAATTATTCGCTATTATTTTTAGTTGTCATTATGCATATCTGTAAAATCATAATATTCATACTTGTCAACATTCGACATTTAAATGACATAATAGCAATGTATATTATGTATAACTAGCTATAATATTATTATGATTATATATATAGAAAGCGTGCTTATTAATAATATCGCTATTGATATCCTCATTGCGTATATAACACTGCTAAGTTTAAGGCGTAAAATAGTATGGTGGAGATTGTTTATTGGTAGTGTACTTGGAAGTATTTATGCATTATTTAGTCCGTTAATGCAGTTTGCTGGTGATATAGTTATAAAAATATTAGTAGCACTTATAATGTGTGTTATAATAGCAAATCCTGGATCAATTAAGAAATATTTGACAGTTTGTAGTGTATTCATTGGTTATGCGTTCGGTTTCGGAGGATTAATGATCGGCATTATGAATATGTGGCAACCGCTAGAAGAAGTTTTGTCTAATCCTAATAATATTAATATCGGTCTTGGTGCAACTCTATTTGTATTGATAATAGTGATGAGCAGGGTAATATTAAATTTAATAATAAAAAACAAAGTCAAGGAGAGCAATGTGAAGAAAGTAATAATAAGTACAAATATGAAAATTATCAAAGAAAAGGCATATTATGATAGCGGTAACACGATGTATTATAGAGGTATTTACCCTGTAATTGTGATAGATGAGTCACTAAAACATGACTCTAAATCGGTAGGAAGTATTGAGATAGGAACGCTAGCGGGCAAACTAAAAAAAGATGTCTACAAACTAAGTAAACTTATGATTGAGAATAGGCAATATGATAGCGTGTACTGTATATTCAATCAATTAACTAATGGATATAAAGTTTTATTGCATAACGACACATATTAAGGAGATAATCATGTTACATAGATTTATAAAGTATTTAAAGCAATTACTCGGGTATGAAAGCAGTGGCGAAGTTAATTATATTGGTGGTAATGATACATTGCCTACTCCACTAGACTCAGACATGGAAAGGACTATGATAGAGAAGATGTCAGAGGGAGATGTAGAGGCTAGAAATGTACTTATCGAGCATAATCTAAGGCTTGTCGTATACATCGCAAAAAAGTTCGAGAACACTAATATGGATATAGAAGATCTTATATCAGTAGGAACTATCGGGCTTATAAAGGCTGTGAATTCGTACGACATGACAAAGCAAATAAAGCTAGCTACGTATTCCGCGAGATGTATAGAAAATGAAATACTTATGTATCTTAGAAAGTCGCAAAAATACAAAGGTAATATATCCATTGATGAGCCGTTGAAAGTCGACTGGGAAGGTAATTCTCTACTATTGTCAGACATACTTGGTACTGATCCAAATACGGTGTTTTGTGATGTTGAAAAATCAGTAGAAGTAGAAGTTATCAAGAATGCTACAAATAAACTGCCTGAGAGAGAAAGCCAAATTATAAAAATGAGGTTTGGCATACTTGGAACGCAAAAACGTACTCAAAAAGAGATAGCTGATATCATGGGGATATCGCAATCATACATATCAAGGATCGAGAAAAAAGTAATATCAAAAATGAAAAAGGAAATAGCTAAACAGATATAATAAACTATTATTATACTGTGCTAGCTAAAAAATAAATGTAAAATATGGTATATAGCGTAAAGTGTTGCACATAATACTATATACCTACTACAAGAAGTGCATGGATATCATTGCAGTCTCCTGAGGTTTTATTTACATACAAGGAGGTGTGTATGCATAAAGTATTTATTTGTGGAATTGAAACATCAAAATTACCAAAGGTAACCACTAGCGAAGCGGTGGATATGATGAAAAGAATTAAAGATAATAACGATATGGAAGCAAGAGAAGAATTTATCACTGCAAACTTAAGATTAGTACTTGCAATGGTACAGAGATATGATAGCAAGTATGATAGTGATGATCTATTTCAAGTAGGATGCGTTGGGCTTATCAAAGCAGTAAATAACTTTGATATGAGGTACAATGTCAAGTTTTCAACGTACGCGGTTCCTATGATTATAGGTGAAATGACAAAATTCATTAAGGAATCTACAAGCATTAGAGTCACTAGGAGTATGAGAGATACAGCGTATCAAGCATTGAAAGCTAGAGAACTTATAGAGTGTAGAGAGCAAAAGACTGTAAGTCTATTTGAAATTGCTGAGGAAATAGACAAGCCTATAAGTGAGGTTGCGTGTGCATTGAATGCGATCAGCGAACCAGTCAGTATATATGAGAGCGTGTATAATGATGAGGATGATAGTCTATCACTCATGGATCAGCTTTATAATAAAGACGATACAGAGATAAATTGGACAGAAAATGTGATGCTTAAAAAATGCGTAAAAGGCTTAACTGATAAAGAAAAATGCATTTTAAGTATGAGATATTATCGTGATAAAACTCAAGTTGAGATAGCTAGCTATATCGGCGTATCCCAAGCTCAGGTATCAAGACTGGAAAAAATAGCTCTTGCAAAAATGCGAGCACAATTTTAAAAAATAGTAGAATAATAGCAAAATTTAAACAGCGTGATACGTGGGTATTTCTACGATATTATGCTGTTTTATGCTTTTCTCGCGTTATATTCTTATATTTAATAAAACTAAAGTAAGAATTCGGTTATATATATGCATAATTATCCTTTTCACCGCATTTATTATATTATGATGAATGAAATAACTTTTTGTGACCTTAGAGAAAAAGAGGTCATTAATACCGTTGACGGTAAAAAACTAGGTAGAGTAGTAGATTTGGTGATGACATGCTCGGGTGATGTTATGGGGTTTATAGTTCCAGGTGAAAAAAAACTACTTAGAGCATTGTCTTCGTGTGATACATTATTTGTGCCTTGGAAATGCATAGTAAAGATCGGAGAAGACGCTATTTTGGTAAAACTATCTGGCAATGCGACAGGAGCAGTATGTGGATCTGTTGATGATGATAAACACCATCATGACAGACATGATCATAATAATAACAATGATTGTGGTTGCGGTGGACGTGGGGATAATTGCTATCCGCGTGACCATCATGATGACAGAGGCTGTGGTTGCAATGACAATTAAATTGTAGTAAGTAATTAAATAGAATTGCTAATTATTGCGAAAAATAGTATCGAATTTGATTTTAACCCTTTACAAATATTAATAAATAATGTATAATAATTGTATAGAGGTGGAATATGAAATGTCCTAATTGTAGTTGTTTAGATAGTAAAGTAATTGATAGCAGATTAAGCGAAGATGGCAGGAGTATAAGACGTAGACGTGAGTGTACGGAGTGTGCAAGAAGATTTACTACTTATGAAAGTATGGAGTCTCCGCCTATTTACATCGTCAAAAAGTCAGGAGTTAGAGAAGAGTTTAATACTCTAAAACTTAAAAATGGTATCTTGAAGGCGTGTGAAAAGCGTCCAGTTTCAATACCAGCTATTGATGATTTGGTAAATAAAATAGAGCGAGCTTTATGTAATTCTTTAGATCAGGAAATATCTTCACAATTTATCGGTGACATGGTTATGTCCGGGCTTAAAAACATAGACGATGTCGCTTATGTTAGATTTTCAGCGGTATATAAAGAATTTCGCGATGTAGAAACGTGGTTTGCGGAAATGGAAGATTTTTTACAAGGCAAAAAAGAGAATAATGTTTAATTTAATGAGGGGTGTTTAGAAAGTTTTTTTACGAAAATTTTGCAAAATACCTCTCATTTGCTTTATTTTTATGTGAAAATAGTATACAATGTATATATTAATATTTTATTGATATTTATATTGATTTTAAAACATTATAATAATAGTAAGAGTGTGGTAAAATGCATTTTTATTCACGTGATCCTATAATATAATTAAGTAGAGGTAAGGAGGGAGAATGAGCAATTTTGTGATATATCTAGAAAACATTGATTACTTTGCAATTATTGATTTGTTTGTAATCATAGCGTTATCTATAGTTTTTTTAATTTTCTTTAAACGTAGGAATAATCAAAAACTAGCTCTTTTATTAATGCTGTATATGACAGCATATGCTGGTGTAAATGTTGCTACTGCTATGACTGCTAATAATATTCTTTTTGTTACAGGTAAGATTCTTGATGCAGGTATTATATTTATTATCGTTGCGTTTTGCGTTGTCTATCAGCAAGATCTTAAGTCTAAAGTGTCTAAATTCAGTAAGTGGCATGAGCCAAAAGATTTGATAAATTATGGTAATAGCGAAGACGATCTAAGAAGTGCTGCTGTAGAATTGGTAAAGGCGTGTCAGACTCTTAGTAAAAATGATATCGGTGCTCTTATCGTTATCACTCCTAATACTATTCCAAACCATCTTTTAGATACAGGAACTGTGCTAAATGCAGTGGTTTCTAACGGGTTAGTACAGTCTATATTTAACACTAAAGCACCATTGCATGACGGTGCTGTGATCATAAAAGAAAACATTATACTCGGTGCTGGTTGCTTTTTGCCAATATGCCAAAGAGAAGATATCAGTAAAGAGCTAGGCACAAGACATAGAGCAGCAATAGGAATCACCGAAGAAAGTGACGTATTGGCTATCGTAGTTAGTGAAGAAACAGGTATCATAAGCGTTGTAAAACGTGGCGAGATAAAGAGATACATGACACCTGAGAAATTACTAGAAGAGATTGAAAATGCTTATGGAATAAATTATACAAAAAGTAAACCAAAGAAGAGGTAATACTAATGAAAAACATGATTAAAGTACCTAAAATTTTACTCCCTAATAAGGATATTGATCTTAGTAAATGGTCAGTAGTTGCATGTGACCAATACACTTCTGAAAAGGAGTATTGGGAACAGCTAAAAGACGTAGTATCGGACGCTCCATCTTCACTAAATATAATATTGCCTGAAGTATATCTAAGAGATGATATGACAAGTACTATTAGTAAGATCAATAAAAATATGGACGAATTACTAAATAGTGATTTTTTTACCGAGGTTGAAAGTTTTATATTAGTCAAGCGTACACAGTCTGATGGTAATGTGCGACTTGGATTAATGTTGTCTGTAGATCTAGAGGCTTACGAGTATACTACATCTAACAATGCGCCTATAAAAGCGACTGAAATGACTGTAGTTGATCGTCTACCGGTTAGGATTGAAGTTAGACAAAATGCAAGTCTTGAGATACCGCATATTATGTTGCTTATGGACGACGCAGAAGGTGAAATCATAGAGAAGTTATATGCTGATTCTGATGATATGGAAAAGCTATATGATTTTGACCTTAACATGTCAGGTGGAAACGTAGTAGGATATAAGATATCAGATAATGAAGCAGTTTTAAATACTTTCAACGACTTTATGTCGCATGACAGAATGATTGAGAGATATAGTAGTGATGATCGTATAGTATTTGCTGTCGGCGACGGTAATCATTCTCTAGCCACTGCAAAAGAGTGTTGGAATAATATTAAGAAGACGCTTAATTCTGAAGAGATCTTGACACACCCTGCTAGATTTGCACTTTGTGAGCTTGTAAATCTTCATGATGAGTCACTAGTTTTTGAGCCGATACATAGACTTCTAATAGGAGCGGGCGAAGATTTCGTCACTAGTATCACAGAAACTCTTACAGGCGAGGCTAGAATCCGAGTTAGATTTAATGAGAACTGCTACAGTGTAGCGGTGTCTGCAAATCCTAGCGACGCTATAAAAGATATTCAAGACTTTATAGATAACTATAAGCTAGATCACCCAGAAATAGTCGAAGATTATATTCATGGTGATACAAACCTTAGAGAATTAGTTAAAAAGCATGATGCAGTAGGTGTATTTATGCCAACAATTTCAAAAGATGGATTTTTCGATTATGTTGTGAGGCGTGGTGTTTTGCCTAGAAAATCATTTTCTATGGGAGAGGCAAACGATAAGAGATATTACCTAGAGGCAAAAAAGATCATCAAATAATATATAATTACTATTTATCGATATAAAGATATGTTAATTGCATAAAATAAAAATATACATTTTATAATGCTAAATTATAATAACATGAGCTACTAAAAACCTACTATTTTACATAGTCTTAGTAGCAAATACATTAATATAAAAATTTTGGAGTAAGATATGAAAACAAAAGTGTGTAAATTCGGTGGAACATCTATGGCAAACAGTAATAACATCACTGATATTGCAAATATAGTTAATAGTGACAATACTCGTAAATACGTTATCGTATCTGCACCAGGCAAGAGAACTGGCGCTGATAGGAAAATTACTGATATGCTTTACGCGTGTTACCATGAAGTAGAGTTAAACGGCGAGTGTGCTGATACTTTCTCAAAAATCCGTGAACGTTATGTTGAGATTGTTACTGATCTTAAACTTGATCTTGATATTAATTCTTGCCTTGATGAAGTGGAAGAGGGTATTAAGAAATATCGTACAAGTGATTACGCTGCGTCTCGTGGCGAGTATTTAGGTGGTATTATCATGTCAGCTGTACTTGGCTTTGAGTTCGTTGATCCATGCGATATGATCAGGTTCAATGACTTAGGTGAGTTCGACGCTGATACTACTAATGAGCTTGTTGCAAAGCGTTTAAGTAAGGTGGATTACGCAGTAATACCAGGTTTTTACGGTGCTGATGCGACTGGTAATATTAAGACATTCTCAAGAGGTGGCTCTGACGTTACTGGTGCTATTATATCACGTGCAGTTATGGCTAATATCTATGAGAACTGGACTGATGTTAATGGCTTTATGACTTGCGATCCTCGTATTGTTGAAAATCCCGTGCATATCGAGTCATTGTCATATAAAGAGCTTAGAGAGTTGGCATACATGGGTGCAAACGTACTTCACCCAGAGTCAATATTCCCTGTTAGAATTAATAATATCCCTATCAATATTAGAAATACTTTTCAGCCTGACCACAAGGGTACTATGATAGTATCTGAGCGTGACAAGAAGAAAGACAACAATCTTATCACTGGTATTGCCGGTAAAAAAGGTTATAGTATAGTATTTATAGAGAAATCAATGATGAATAGTGAGCTTGGTTTTGCAAGACGCGTTCTTAGTGTTTTCGAGTACTATGATGTATCTTTTGAGCATATGCCAAGTGGCATTGATACACTGAGCATAGTAGTTGCTGATACTGAGATTACGGGCAAAGAAGATGCTATCATTGATAGACTTAAAAAGACTGTTAATCCTGATCATATCGAGCTCCTTACTGGTTTTTCTATCATAGCAACAGTAGGACATGACATGTCATTTGTTCCAGGTACTGCTTCTAGACTATTTGCGGCTTTAGCTAAACAAAACATCAATATCCGCATGATAGATCAAGGTAGTTCTGAGATGAATATCATCGTAGGTGTTAATACTCCTGACTATGAAAATGCTATTAAAGCAATATACAGTGAATTTGTTAAATAATAACAATATTATTCAATAAATCAAAATAAATAGTAAAATAATTCCGTTTCATCTTAGCATGGGACGGATTTTTTATTTATTTAATACGCATTATAATATTTACGACTTTCATATCATATAATAATTTTGAGGTGAATATGGAAAAGTATGATATTATTATTGAAAATGGAGCAAGTATATGCTATAATAGGAAGGGTGATAGTATTTCTGCGCTTAAAACAGGCGGACGAATAAGAGTACTTATAAAACCTAATAGCATAAAGGGTCTGATTGTTGCTTTGCAAAATACTAGTGATGACAGAATAGTATTGGGAAATATGACTAATACTTTAATTAGTGATCAAGGTATAAATCGTGAGCTTATCATAACATCTGCAGTCAAAGGCGTACATGTAGACGAAGACTCGCTGATTTGTAGTACTGGTGAGAGTCTATCCAATGCTTGCATTGTCGCGAGAAAGTTCGGTCTGTCTGGAATGGAATCACTTGCGGGTATTCCAGGAAGTATAGGCGGTGCTGTAGCTATGAATGCTGGTGCTTTTGGTGGATATATGTCTGATATTATTGAGAGTGCAGAGGTGTATATTGACGGCAATATTGTACATATGAATAGGGAAGAATTAGGTATGACTTATAGACACAGTAGCTTGCTTGATAATGGTGGAGTGCTAATAAGTGCAGTATTAAGATTGGTTCATAAAAACCCTATTTTAATCGCGTCTAGCATGAAAGATGCAAGAACTAAAAGACATTTATCACAGCCTTTAGAAGTATCGTTAGGATCAGTTTTTAAGCGTGCTAATGATAATGGTGCAGGATATTATATAGAAAAATGTGGTCTTAAAGGAAGTCGTGTCGGCGAAGCGGAAGTGTCAACTAAGCATGCGAATTTCATTATTAATACTGGTAAATGTACATCAAATGATTATTATAAACTAATGTGTCATATTCAAAAAACAGTCGAAAAAGAATGCGGTGTTTTACTGCAAAGAGAGGTAAGATTAATTGGAGAATTTGAAGAATAAATACGATATTATTGCGGATTATCACACTCATACAGTGTATAGTCATGGTAAGGGGACAGTAGAAGAAAATGTATTAAAAGCAATAGAGCTTGGTCTTAAAACTATAGCTATTACCGATCACGGCCCTCACCATTTCATATACGGAGTAAGTGAGGATAATTTGTTTAAACAAGCAAAAGAGGTGATATCTCTACGTGAAAAATATCCTAATATAAATATCCTTACTGGCGTTGAGGCAAATATAAAAGGTCTTGGCGGTGAGTATGATATTAGAGAGGATATGAGGCATGAGTTAGACATAGTCCTATGTGGTTTTCATAAGCCAGTATGGGGCGATAAAATGTCCGACTACACAAATTTGTTTTTTAATAGCTATTCTAAGCTACTTTATAAACCTACAAAAAACCAAATCAAAAAAAATACTAGTGCATATATTTCACTGATCAAAAAACAGCCTATTGATATCATTTCTCACATAGGATACCACCTAGCAGTAGATACTTCTGAAGTGGCAAAAGCTGCTTATGATCATGGTGTTGCGATAGAGGTTTCTACACGTCATGATGACTGTACTCCAGCTGATTACGAGGGGTTATTTGCGTCTAAATGCATGATAACGGTGAATAGTGACGCTCATAAAGTAGAGAGTATAGGCGTAATTGACAGGGCTTTAAAAGTGCTAGATGAGTACAGCGTAGACCCAGCACGTGTGATAAATAGTAGTTATTGTCATTTTGATTTTAAGTGCAAAAAATAATAAAATATAAAGTTATTAATTGTATTTATATGATCAATAATATATACTTATGAGAGGAAATAAATGAGTTTTAATACAGAGTTTAAAGGTGAGATATTAGCAAAGGAATTTACAACGAACGCAGAGAGATTTGCGTTCATTTCTGCTGTCTTGAGGGTTTGCGGGACTATACACATAGATAATCGCGGTGCGAATATAGAAGTAGAGAATGAATATTTTAATCTTATATCTAAGTTTGTAAATGAAGTAAAAGTTATATACGACATATCTGTCGAAATTGATGTGCAAAGAAAGACGAATATTTCTGATAAATCATATAAAGTGAAATTGCCGAAAGAGTACACTGAGAGGATTGGCGACGATACTGGATTTATTACTTATATTGGTGGTCAGGCAGTAGGTTTCTCTGCGGGTGCGTATAATGAGTTTGATAATAAAAACGAGTTAAAAGCGTATTTACTCGGCATTGTTGCTAGTTGTATAAGCGTGACTGTGCCAGTTTCGGTAGATACGACTGATAGTGAAAATGAGATTATTGAAGAAATTTACTCTGGCGGATATCACTTGGAAATGCAATTCTATAGCGAAACACTTGCGTATGATATAATGAATTATCTTGCTCAATTCGATATATTTGTTAAGAAAATTGATAGAGGTGAGCAATTTGGATTGTATATAAAAGACAGCAATATGATCAGTGATTTTATGGCGTTTTTTGGAGCAAGTCAGTCTGTTTTGGAGATCAACAATATACTTGTGTCTAGGTCGGTTAGGAATGATACTAACAGAGTGCGTAACTGTGAGCTAGCAAACATGGATAAATCAATACTTGCGAGCGTTAAGCAGATACAAGCTATTAAGTTAATTGACCTCGAGATAGGTCTGGATAATTTACCAGATAAACTACGTGAGGTTGCACTTTTAAGAGTTAGCAATCCTGACCATACTCTTGATGAGCTACGCGAGTTACTAGGTGGCGATATTAGCAAGAGCGGTATTAATCATAGGTTTAGAAAATTAATGGAGATCGCAAGAAACATTGGTGATCAAGGAGAAAGTGCTGATGAGTAAACCTTTTATACATTTACATGTACATACTGAATATAGTTTGCTTGATGGTGCGGCTAGGTTAGTTAATGGTAAGGAATCACCACTTCTAAAAGCGTGTAAAGAAAAAAACATGCCAGCTATTGCTATTACCGATCATGGTGCAATGTTTGGCGTATATACGTTCCAAAAACTTGCTGTAAGTAACGGCATAGAGCCTATTATTGGCTGTGAGCTTTATATTTGCGACGATATGTATGATAAGACTAGCAAGGTAATGTATCATATTTTACTTATCGCAAAAGATAATGATGGTTATAAAAACCTAGTAAAACTCGATTCGATAGCATATACTGATGGTTTTTATTACAAACCTCGTATTGACATGAAGTTTTTGAAAGAACATTCTAAGGGCTTGATATGTACTACTGCTTGTATTGGTGGTAGAGTCGCACAATATCTAATTAAAAATGATTATGAAAAGGCGAAAGAACATGCTATTGAGCTACGTGATACCTTTGCTGAAGGTGATTTTTATGTCGAAATACAAGATCATGGTATCCCTGAGGAGAAGCGATGCAATCCTTTGCTAGTCAAGATCGCCCGAGAAATTGGCGTTAAAGTAGTTGCTACAAATGACGTACATTATATAGAAAAAGCGGATGCTGAAATGCATGACGTATTACTTTGCATACAGACAGGTAAGAAAATAAATGATCCTAAGAGAATGAGATTTACAGGCTCAGAATTCTACCTGAAAACTTATGAAGAGATGGAAGAATTATTCAGTTGGTGTCCTGAGTCATTGGAGACACCTTTTGAGATAGCAAGCAAGTGTAAGGTGCGTATTGAAAAGAAAGATCTGCTGCCTCCTTATCACCCTGATACTGGACAAGCTCCTGCTGATTTTTTAAGGACTCTTGGCGAAGAGGGATTAAGGAAAAGATATACTACAATTACTGATGAGATAAAAGATCGTTTTGAGTACGAGCTGGACATCATTATAAAGATGGGATTTTCCGAGTACTATCTAATAGTATGGGATTTTATAGATTATGCAAGGCGAAATGATATACCAGTCGGTGCTGGTAGGGGAAGTGGTGTAGGTAGTATCATTGCATATGCGATAGGTATTACAAATGTTGAGCCGCTTAGATTCAATCTGCTTTTTGAGCGTTTTCTTAATCCAGAGCGTGTAAGTAACCCCGATTTTGATATTGATTTTTGTGTGGACGGAAGAGGCAAGATAATCGAATATGTTATTGAAAAATACGGTGCTGATAAAGTATGTCAAATACTAGCACTAGGAACACTTGCTACTAAAAATGCGATAAAAGACGTTGCGAGAGTATACGAAGTACCGTTATCAGAAGTAAATGCGCTTACTAAACTTATACCTTTAGGAAAAGTCAAACTAAAGAAATTACTTGGTTTTATGCCTAATGATGAGGGATTATTCCCTGACTTAATCCCAGAGATAGTAGACGCTTATAATAACAATCCAGAGATGAGGAAAGTACTAGAGATAGCTATGAAAATAGAGGGTATGCCGAGGAACTGTTCTAAGCATGCTGCGGGCGTTGTTATATGTAAAGAGGTAATATCTGACTTTGTTCCGCTATCTAGGAGTGGAGATGATATCACAACTCAGTTCCAGAAGGATGAAGTAGAAGAAGTCGGTATGCTTAAGATGGATTTCTTAGGTCTAAGGACTCTTACCGATATAAAAAAAGCTAAGCAGTATGTTAAAGAAACTACTGGACGTATTATTGACTTTGAAGAGCTCGGCTACGAAGATAAAAATGTCTATAGACTACTAGGCTCAGGCGAAACTGACGCAGTTTTCCAGCTAGAGTCGCCAGGTATGAAAAAGTTTATGAAACAGCTGTTGCCTACTTCGATAGAGGATGTAATAGCCGGTATTTCACTTTACAGACCAGGTCCTATGGATAGTATACCTAAGTATATTGAAAGTAAAAATAACCCAGAGCTTATATCGTATCTTCATCCATTGCTTGAGCCTATACTGAATATGACATATGGCTGTCTTGTATATCAAGAGCAAGTAATGCAAGTAGTGCAGAAACTAGCGGGGTATACTTATGGTAGAGCTGATATATTACGTCGTGCGATGGGTAAGAAAAAAGCTGACGTAATGGCGAAAGAAAGAGCTATATTCGTTAATGGTGCTCCCGCAAAAGAAGCAACGTATAATTCAGATGGTAGTCTTGATCATCCGGCCGAGCTTGCCGTTGATGGTGCATTAAGTAATGGCGTGCCAGAAATAATTGGTAACGAGATATTTGATATCATGATGAACTTTGCGTCGTATGCGTTTAATAAATCGCACGCTGCTGCGTATGCAGTATGTTCGTATGAGACAGCATTCTTAAAGTGCTATTATCCAGTACAGTTTATTGCTGCGGTTATAAATAATCGTATCACTAACCAAGACGAAATAGCTAAGTATGTAGAGTATCTTAGGAATACTGATATAATAATTTATCCGCCTGACATTAATAAATCTAGCGTTTATTTTTCATGCGAAAATGAAAACATGCGTTACGGTCTGATGGGTATTAAGAATGTTGGTGATCTTGCTATACATTCAGTCATAAAAGAAAGAGATGAAAATGGCGAGTTTGCGAGCATCCATGACTTTATCAGAAGATGTGATAAGTCAGCTGTAAATAAGCGTATGATTGAGTCGCTTATTAAAGCTGGTGCATTTGATTGTTTTGGTCATACTAGGGCAACTCTTATTGCTAATTACGAAAGCATTATTCTTCTTAATAAGCATGATAAGAAAATCAGTGATTCTGGTCAAATGACTATGTTTGATGTGATAGATGAGAAAGTGGAAGACTCTCCATTATTTATAATAGAGGAATATCCGCGTAACGAAGCACTTACAATGGAAAAAGAAATGCTTAATATCTATATGAGTGGTCATCCACTTGATGAGTATCGTGATCTGTTTTCAAACATGAACTTTACTCTAAATAATATCAAACCGCTTATACAAATGGAAACTAAACCTACTGAGCCAGTCGAAGAGGAAGATAGTGATATCAATGGTGATGTAACTAGTATTGTAAAAGATTATGACAAGAAACAAGTAGATTTTGGTGGGCTTATATCTGATATTCGTGTCAGACAAACTAAGAACGGAAAGAATATGGCAATATTAAAAGTAGAAGATCTTTACGACTCTATCGACATTGTACTGTTCCCTACTTCTTATGAAAAATGTAAGCATCTATTAGAGAAAGATAAGATAATCATGGTAAGTGGTGAGTTGCAAGTGTCAGGACGTCCGCAAATCATCGCAAAAAGTTTGAAAGAATGGGGACTAAACGGTGAGCTTGCTAGTATTGTTAAAAATGCTAGTAGTGACGTTAATTCTAAGCCTAGCAAACTGTATATTAATATAGTAAGTGAGGACTACAGTGCTGTAGATGAAGTATTACGAGTGCTTAAAGCGTACCCTGGTCTTATGCCGTGTATATTAAAATTCCGTGGTAAAGGTCTAAATAGTGGTGTATGCGTACAGGACACTAATACATTATACCTTGAGCTTGCGAGCATTGTTGGTGAAAATAATTATAAGAAACTCTAATTTCCTTGACAAATTGACTAATTTATATTAAAATGTATTGATAAGTATTAGCTGGTGGTAAGGTGCAATGATATGTTTATATTGTTGTATGATTGCAAATCATTGCAAGTACGTATTATTTATACCAAAAGGAGTGCATTATGGAACTGAATTCAACAGATTTTACTAATGATTATATCGTAGTAAAAGCATTGAGCGACGGTGCTCAAGTAGTAGGCATGACAAGGGGTAACGACACTCGCCCTCATCACACGGAAAATGTGAATAGTGGAGAGTTGCTAATAGTGCAGTTTACTGATAAAACTTCTTTAATAAAGATTAAAGGTACTGCTGAAGTTTATACTAAGTTTGGTGTAATTAAGTTATAGGAAACTAAGTCAATTTCAAAAATATTAATTTATAATATTTGACCGTTATAATCGAAATCGTATTATACTTGGTCACAATTGCGAGGTAAATTTATGGAAAGAATAGCTATTTTAACAAGTGGTGGAGATGCACCAGGCATGAATGCTTGTATTCGTGCCGTAACTAGATTTGCCCTTAATAAGGGTCTTAAAGTGTTTGGCGTGGAAAGAGGTTATCAAGGTCTTATCGACAATGATCTTCGCGAGCTAAAAGCACGATCAGTTTCTGATATTATCCAAAGAGGCGGTACTATCTTAAAGACTGCTAGATGTCCAGAATTCATGAAGATCGAAGGTCAACAGAAGGCAATGGATACTCTTAAAAAGCACAGAATTGATGCTTTAGTAGTTATCGGTGGTAATGGTAGCTTTATGGGTGTAAAGGATCTTAAAACTAATTTCGGTTTTAATGCTGTAGGTATACCGGGTACTATAGATAATGATCTTCAGTATACTGATTTTACTTTAGGTTTTGACACTTCTGTCAATACTTGTTTATCAGCTATTAATAATATCCGTGATACTATGACTTCACATGATCGTATTAGTATAATCGAGGTTATGGGTAGAAAATGCGGTGATATAGCATTATATACTGCTTTATGTGGTGGTGCTGAGACTGTGCTTATCCCAGAAGTACCTTATAATATAATTGATATTTCAAACAAATTAAATCATAACGCGGAAAAGGGTAAAAACTCTGATATCATCGTCCTTGCGGAGGGCGTATGTTCCGCTCAAGATCTTAAGATTATGCTGAAAGGCATTAATCCTAAACTGTCTTTTAGATCAACTACTCTAGGACATATCCAACGTGGTGGCTCTCCTAGTATGGCAGATAGAACTCTTGCTGCGAACTTCGGAGTTCGTGCTGTAGAGTTATTGATGGAAGGTAAGTCAGGTCGCGTTGTGGGTATCAAAAACAATGCAATTATCGATATGGATATTGATGAGGCTATGGCATGCAAAGGCGAATTTAATAAAGCTCTTTATGAGCGTATTAATATATTAAGTATTTAAATTTTTAACATAATTTGGAGGTTGTTTTATGGCTATTTTAAGAGGAACTTGTATGTTTGGTCAGTCAGGTGGACCATCATCAGTAATTAACAGCAGTGCCGCAGGTGTTTTCATCGAGGCATTAGAGCAGGATTGTATCACAGAGGTATACGGTGCAGCTCACGGTATAAGAGGTATTCTTAATGAAGAATTCTTCGATATTTCAAAAGAGGATATTAAAGAGCTTATGCTTCTAAAAAACACTCCAAGTTCTGCACTTGGTTCTGTTAGATATAAGCTAAAAGATTATAAAGTAGATGATACTGATTATAAGAGATTATTAGAAGTATTCAAAAAGTATGATGTTAGATATTTCTTCTATAACGGCGGAAATGACAGTATGGATACTTGTAATAAAATATCTAAATTCATGGCTGGTTCTGGCTATGATTGTAATGTTATCGGTGTACCTAAGACTATTGATAATGACCTTTTTGGTACTGATCACACTCCTGGTTTCGCAAGTGCTGCTAAGTATGTAGCTACTACTACTATGGAAGTTAAGCTAGACGCTGGTGTATATGATAGTCCAATGGTTACTGTTCTTGAGGTAATGGGTCGTAATGCTGGATGGCTTACTGCTGCTACTAAGCTAGCTTGTCATAAAGGCTTAGGTCCAGAGCTTATATATCTTCCAGAGACTGCTTTCTCTATCGATAAATTCGTTGCTGATGTAAAGAATGTTATGGATAACAACGCTGGTAAGTGCTTAATCGCTGTTTCTGAGGGTATCAAATCAGACAAGGGCGAGTACATTGCTGAGCTTTTTGCTGATAATCTTACAAAAGATTCTTTTGGTCACTCTCAATTGGGTGGTGTAGGTCAAGCTCTTGCTAATCTTTGTAAAGAGACTTTTGGTTGTAAGACTAGAGCTATCGAGTTTAGCTTAATGCAAAGATGTGGTGCACACCTTGCTAGTACTGTTGACGTTGAAGAGGCTTTCATCGCTGGTCGTGAGTCAGTTAAAGTAGCTTGTGCTGGCGGTACTGATAAAATGGTAGTATTCGAGAGAACTTATGACGCTAATGGTAAGTATGTATGTAAGTTTAATGCTATGCCTTTAGAGCTTGCTGCAAATACTGAGAAGACTGTACCAGCAGAGTGGATCATCAATGATGGTACTCAAATCTCTGATGAATTCGTTGCTTACGCTCTTCCTCTTATTCAAGGTGACTGCAAAGCTCCACTTGAAGATGGACTTCCAAGATTTGCTAAGTTAAAGAAAATCTTCGTTCCTAAAAAGTAATATCATATAAAGAAATTTATTTGGCAAGCTAGCTTTAATATAGTTAGTTTGCCATTTTTTTATAGTATAATAAATATATGTAAATATCTGGTAACATAACTTCTAATTATTTAAAATTATCGTATTTACTATTGACATAACAATATTTTTGTGATAAAATATTTATAGTCGGTCGGACGGTCGGTCGATAAATAATTATTAATCAAAAAGAGGTTTTTTTATGGGTAAATTTTTAGTTAGTACAGATAATACTTGCGATATGCCAGCGGAGTTTTGGGCTAAGCATACTGATGTTATAAAGTGTATTCTTCCATTCACTTTATGTGGTAAGGAGTATATCAATGATGACGAGATTTCATTTGAAGATTATTACAGATTGTTGTCTGAAGGCAATATGGCTAATACTTCACAGATAAATCAGTACTTGTCTAATCTAATGTTTGAGAAAGCATTTGAAGAAGGTTATGACATAATTTATCTTGGGCTTTCGTCAGGTGTAAGTGCTTGTCACGCAAACTTCCAGCCTACTATTAAAGCATTACTTGAAAAATTTCCAGAGCGTAAATTCGCTTTGGTTGACACTTTAAACGGTAGCGGTGGATTAGGAATACTTGTAAGCGAAAGTTTAAGACTTAGAGAAGAAGGTAAGTCATTTGACGAGACTGTAGGTTATATTGAGAGTATTCTTCCTAATGTAGTACCTATGTTTATCGTTGATGACCTTGTACACTTAAAGAAGAGCGGTCGTATCAGAACGTTAGAGGCATCTATAGGTACACTTTTAGGAATTAAGCCTATCCTTGCTATTGATAATCTAGGTAAGATACGTGCTGATAGTAAAGCTCGTGGCATGAAAAAAGCATGTAAGATATTGCTAGAGACTGCTATGCGTAAAATTGACAAGAAATTATGTGACTTCATGGTAATGACTCATGGTGATGACGAACATACTGCACGTCAATTAGGTAGTCAAATAGAAAGAAATACTGGTGTTAAGGTTCTTTATGTTCAATTAACAAAAGTTATCGGGTCTCACACTGGTAAAGGTACTATAGCTATGTTCTTCATGGGCGAGGCTAGATACGCTTTATAATTGTTAGAGTATTCCTTTGCGGACTAGGTAAGTATTTATCAGCCAAAAAGATATTTTGACCTATATGGTTTGGAGTGACGATGAAAAAAGATTTAAAAGAAAAGATACTTGACGAATCTACTAAACTATTTTTGAAATATGGAATTAGTGAGACAGGTGTTGCAGATATTTCAGAGGCTGTTGGGATTAGTAAAGGTACTTTGTACTATCATTTTAAAAATAAAAACGCTATCATTCATGCCGTTGCTGATGAATACTTTTATAAAGTAGATTTGATGTTTTCAACTTTTCTAAAAGAAGAAAGAGTTATAAAAAATATCAAGTCAATAGCTAAATGGCTTGTACACGTAATAACAAGAAATGCTGAATTAGAATTAATGCATTACATGTTGCTTTCTTATAGTGTAGTAAAATGTCCAGATCTAAAGACTAAGTTTAAGAATAAATATACAGAATGGACATCAATGATAAGCGAGTGCTTAGATAGATACAAAAAGAATGATGAGAATTACTTTTATGCTAAATTGTTATTATCTATTATTGAAGGTGTAGCAATAAGAAACATTATAGGTATAGATAATGACAGTTTAGATACTGTCATGCTTAGCAATCTAATAAACAGATTAATTATTAATTAATTATTTGTTATAAATATACAATAATCAATTTTATCTATATTTTTCTAATTTATTTGGTTGGATTTTGATAAAAACAATTTGTTTGGTCAATAATGAAAATATAATGTATTTGGTCATGCAAATTCATAAATAGGAGCAATAATGAATAATTTTATAATAAGTACTGATACGTCTTGCGACATGCCAGAAGAATTTTGGTCATCGCATGAAGATATTTTAAGATGTATCTTGCCATTTTCTGTTAAAGGAGTGGAGTATACTGACAATGATGATTTATCTTACAAAGATTATTACAATTTTTTAGCAGAGGGCAATCTTGCAAAAACATCTCAAATAAATCAGTATGAAACAGGTCTTATATTTGATAAGATTTTATCTGAAGGTAATGACATTATCCATATAGGATTGTCAGGTGGTGTAAGTTCAAGTCATGATAACTTTAGACCAACAGTACAGGCATTACTAGAAAAATATCCCGATAGAAAGATAGAGATAATTGACTCTGCAAGCGGAAGTGGTGGTCTTGGAATACTTGTTAATGAGTGCTATAAGAGTAGACAAGACGGTAAGAATTTCGAGAAAACTACGCAGTATATTCATAGTATTGTGCAAAATATTTGCTCTATGTTTATAGTAGAGGACTTAAATCACCTTAGAAATGGTGGTAGAATTAGCCGTTTAGAAGCGTCTATTGGTACTTTGCTAGGTATAAGACCTATCTTAAAAATAAACGAATTAGGTGAGATTTTTGTCGCTGGAAAAGCAAGAGGATTCAAGAAAGCTAGTATGTTTATGTACAATACTGTAGTAGATGAATTAAATCAAAAAGTATGTGATTATCTTGTAATTACGCACGGTGATGCTGAAGAAAAAGCCTTAGATTTAGGAAAAAAACTAGAAGATAGCACGGGTGTTAAAGTGTTATATTCTCCTCTAGATAAGGTGATTGGAGCTCATACAGGTAATGGAACTTTAGCTGTTTTCTATGCAGCAAACAGTAGAAAACAAGAACATTAATCTGTTAAATAATTGCAAAAATATGCAATTTATTAAATTAATATAACAAAATTTATATCGTATTCAAAATACTTTAGACAATTATATGAAGATATAGTTGTCTATTTTTTTGTTATTAAAGTCTTGTATATAATCATTCAGAATGCTAAAATGTATGAAATAAACATATTTGAGTGTCATGATTATGTAAAATTTATATTATTATTTTCGAACTAATTATTGCTTTTTGTAGAAGTTTACATAATTTCCAATGTAATATATCTTAGACACGTTACGGCTAAAATTCTATGTTTTTTATATAATTGGTACGAATTAATGGGTGTTATTTAGCACTACATATAGATATATATAAAATATTTAGAAAAAAGTAAGGAATTTTCTAAAAAGGGTTGCTATTTGCCAGTTTTTGCTTTATTATATTAATATTACTTTGATGAAGAGGTGTATGATGAGAAAATTTAACAAGACGCTCATAACGATATTTTTATTAA
Source organism: uncultured Clostridia bacterium (assembly GCA_947038565.1). Classification (GTDB taxonomy): domain Bacteria; phylum Bacillota; class Clostridia; order Christensenellales; family UBA3700; genus MGBC100798. The sequence continues at coordinate 36,337 of CAMQWP010000007.1, read as the reverse complement.
TCGTTGTTATGGTAGTTGCTTTAACAGGCTGTTCGGGTACGAATGGAAGTGAGGTTGTAAATAATTATGATTTCGAAACAATTGGTGATAATGAAGTTGATCCAGAGGGCTGGACTAGTTACCGTTCTGAAAAAACTCCAGACTCTAACTTTACTAGAGTCCCTGTTGCTGTAGGTTCTGTAGGTAGTGATACCTTAGGCAAAAGCTACTACTCAATTGAGCTTACTACAAAACCTGGCGTAGCTTATTTCTACCAAGAAGTAAAACTTTATGCAGGTCGTTCATATCAATTTGATGTAGATTACAAGATCGAAAATAAGTTAGTTTCTGAGAGCGGTAATTCTAAAGCTGTCGGTGCTTATTTTGGCTTCTTAGAAGATCCTGAATACTTAACTCTTGCGTCAAAGAAAGTAACTGATAATGAAGAAAATGATGACTGGGTACATAAGACAGTTTACTTTTCTCCAAACAAGTCAGCAACTTACACTTTAGTTGCTGGTATCGGTCGTGAAGATGTAGGCGGTGCTAAGGGTAAAGTTGCTTTTGATAATATTTCTATCAATTCAATTAGTGCAAAAGATATCCCAGTAGGTACAACTACTGATACTATCAGTACTTCTCACAAATTCACTAGCGATATGGCTGGCGGTGTAGCTTATACTGTTGTGCTTGCTATATTCGGAGTAGCTCTACTTGTAGGTGCTTACTTTGCAGTTAAGATAATTATCAAGAAAGATGGTTATAGAGAGGCTATTGAAGAGAATATAGATGGTAGCATAGGCGATAATAATATCGCTCCTACTCCATCGCCTAAACGTAAGAAAAAAATCAAGTCTAGTAGTGCGAGCTTAATCGCTGATACTGATGTAGATTCGACTATAGAAGTAGTTGATGACGCTGCTCCTATCGTAGACGCCACTCCAGTAGCTAGTGCTAATACGGTCGCTGTCGTGAGTAACAAAGCTAAAATCATTAAGGCTTTAAAGTCTCCAGTAGCTTTATTTATATATGTTCTAATGTCAGCTTTCTTAGTAAGATTTTTATTCTTACTGACAACTAACGGTATGGTCGATCAAATGGTCGCTTACGGTGAATTAGCTCTATTAATGGGCAAGGAAGGTATTTCATCTGCTTATAGTGGATCTTTAATTCTACCGTCAGGTATGCTTTATATCCTATATATTATTGGATTATTTACTGAGGCTCTAGGTATTACTGCAGGGTCTGCGGGTATGGCAATGCTTATACGTATTCCTAATGTTATCGCTGATATCGTTACTTGTTATTTGATATTCATGATGTTAAGTAAACATTATAATTATAAAATATCTGCTGTATTTGCAGGAACTTACGCTTTATTACCAGCAATATTTACTGCTACTACTACGTGGGGTATGAGTGTTAGTATTCCTATCGCTTGTATGCTTGGTATGTTTATCTTTTTGTTTAATAAAAACTTCATCGGTTTTAATGCACTTTTCACTTTAGCTCTAATATTCAGTTATAGTGCAATAATATTATTGCCTTTAGTTATAGCACTTGATATTTACTACTGCGTAATTAATAAAAAATACATTCTACCAGTTTGTATTACTGTATTAGTTTCTTTTGCAGTATTCTACGCTGTAGGTGTTCCGTTTGCTATTGAGGCAATGAACGGCACAAACCCTTCAGCTGGTGTGTTCTTAGTCTTTACAAAAATGTTTGATAGTATTGGTGCAAATAACCTTATTTCTCACAATGCTTTTAACTTCTATGCAATATTTGGTCTAGGAAATACGTTATCTTCTACAGGTGTTAAAATCTGCGTTGCTGTAACTATGGTAATATTTGCGTCTCTTGCTTTTTATATGTTCTATCAGAGCAATAATTATATCGACTCAATATTCCTTGCTGCAATGTCGTTTATCGTTTGGGCAGTGTTTGGTATCGGTTCTCAAACTGAATACATGGTTATCGGTATCTCTCTATTGTTCGTATATGCTACTCTTAAGACAGAGAGAAGATTGTTCATCGCAATGGGTATTCTTGCTATCGCATCATTTATAAATATCGCCGTTCTTCAAACTAATAGCGGTTATATATCAAATTACCCACCAACTGAATCGGCTGGTTTAATACCTTTCCACTACCTAGACGCTACTTATATCATCGGTTCTATAGTGGTTACACTTGCTACAGTTTATCTTTTCTATATTGCTTATGATATTATGATTAAGCAATCAGAATGCGATATCAAACCTATGAGTGATAATTATTTATCTGATACTCGTGAGAGCATTGTAGCATTAAAGAATAGAACATTGTCTAAGTTTAAGAGAAAATAATCCATGTTAAATTTAACACTGATAACTTTCTTTTGATGATAATCATTATTAGAGTTATCAGTATTTCATTTACATAAGTAGCGTTATGTCGTATGCTTAATTCGTACATTTAATGTTATTATATTGTGAGGTATTATGTTAGCTAAGATTAATAGTTTTGCACTAAGCGGTGTGAAAGGTTACAAAGTAGATATTGAGCTGGATATAAACTCGGGGCTACCGTCTTACGACGTTGTAGGGCTTCCCGACACTGCGATCAAAGAGTCTCGTGAAAGAGTACGTTCAGCGATCAAAAATAGCGGTTATGACTATCCAACGAAGAAAATCACTGTAAATCTTGCCCCTGCTGATACCAAAAAAGAAGGAGCAATATTCGATCTTGCTATAGCTATAGGTATACTTAGTGCCACGGAGCAAATTCCTATCGGCAAATACAAAGATTTTATTATTCTAGGAGAGCTATCTCTTGATGGATCTATTAGAAACATTAGCGGTATTCTTCCTACTATTATTGCAGGAGTGGAATGTGGTTATAAAAATTATATTATACCTAATGCCAACCGTAATGAAGCTAGTTATATTGATGGAATAAATGTGTATCCCGCGAGTTCGCTGCGTGAAGTAGTCGAATTCCTTAGAGATACTTGCCTTATAGAGAAGATTAATAGCCACACTTACGTATCTGATAATAACAATCGTTATACTGTCGATTTTAGTGAGGTGAAAGGTCAGACTATGGCAAAACGCGCACTTGAAATAGGTGCTGCGGGAGGACACAATACTATCATGATCGGGCCTCCAGGGTCAGGCAAAACAATGCTAGCTAAATGTATGCCGACAATTATGCCTTCTATGACTTTTGAAGAAGCTATTGAGGTGACTAAAATCCATAGTATATCGGGCGTACTTGATCCTAGTGTAGGTATCGTTACTTCTAGACCTTTTAGAAGTCCTCATCATACAGCGACTATTCCGTCACTTACTGGTGGTGGATCTAACTGTAAGCCTGGTGAAATAAGTTTGGCACATAACGGAGTATTGTTTTTAGACGAAATGCCTGAGTATTCAAGAAAAACTTTGGAAACCCTAAGACAGCCTTTAGAAGATGGAATTGTTTCTATATCTAGAGCTAGACAAACGCTTGAGTATCCATGTGATTTTATGCTAGTTGCTAGTATGAATCCTTGTCCTTGTGGTAATTTCGGATCTTCTAATCCTTGCAAATGTTCACTGTCTGAGATACATAAGTATATAAATAAACTTTCAGGGCCTTTACTTGATAGGATAGATCTTCAAGTCGAGGTGGATAGCATAACTTATAGTGACCTAAGGTCGGAAGTCACTGCTGAAACTTCAGCTGAGATCAAAAAGCGTGTAGAGTCGGCAAGACAAATGCAACGCGAAAGATTTGCCGGTACAGGGATATACACAAACTCACAAATGTCAAACAGCATGCTGAAAAAGTTTTGCGTGATAGACAAAGAGTCTGACGCATTACTGGAGAAGGCATTTAATAAGTTGTCATTATCGGCAAGAGCGAGTACTAGAATACTAAAAGTTGCTCGAACTATCGCTGATTTGAATAATTGCGAAAATATAGAAATAGTACATATTGCCGAGGCGATACAATATCGTTCTCTTGACAGGAAGTATTGGGAGTAGTATTTTTTAGCATAATATAAGGAGGTGCTGATGTATAATAGTGACGAAAGGGCTTTGATATGGCTAAATAGTTTTAGTTTTTCAGCTCCTAAAAAAAATCATTTGATAAATAATTTTATGTCGCCAGCAGAGCTTGTCGAAGACTTCAATGAGTGTAAAGATATTATTTGTAGCGTGCTTAATGAAAAGAATTTCCTTATAATGCGTGATGTATGTAATGATATATACATAGACAAATTGATATCCGATATGGCTGATAAGCATGTGAAAGCTGTGACGATGTATAGTGATGATTATCCTACTATATTATCTGATACTTTATCCGAGGATACTCCAATAGTCCTTTATTATATCGGAAATATTGAATTATTTGATAGTAATTGTTTTGCCATAGTAGGTAATAGACGTATTACTAGATATGGTCGTGATGTTACAGAAAAGTTTGCTAGAGAATTGACTTTGCATGGCTTTACCATAGTAAGTGGTATGGCTAGAGGAGTAGACAGTGTCGCTCATACAGAATGCTTAAAGCATGACGGTAATACTATAGCAGTGCTCGGAACGGGACTAGATATTGTTTATCCGTCTGAAAACCGTGAGCTATATAGAAGTATTGCAAAATCATGCTTGGTTATATCAGAGTATCCTTTGGGTACGCCACCGACTTCTTATAATTTCCCTCATCGTAATAGGATTATTACCGCACTCTCTCGAGGCGTCCTCGTCACCGAGGCGGGTATGAAATCAGGGTCAATGATATCGGCTAATCTAGCAATTGATCAAGGCAAAGATTTATTCGTAGTACCAGGAAGTATATTCAGCGAGCAAAGCCTTGGCTGTAATGCGTTAATTAAAAATAATACTAATACTTTTATGGTTACGACCGTAAATGACATACTAGAAAAATATGACATTAGAAAGCGTGATGAGGTAGTCAATGCGATTCAGTTAGACTTTATTGAGCAATCAATAGTTAAAGAACTGGAAAATGGCAAACTTCATTTTGAAGAGATATTATCTAAGTCTAATCTGGAAGTCAGTGCGTTATTCATGACGCTAACTGGGCTCGAGGTTAGTAAGGTTATAAGGAAAATCCCTGGCAATTTTTACGAATTGCAACCTAACTGAAATATAAGGAGATAAGAATGGATTTAGTTATCGTAGAGTCACCATCAAAATCAAAAACTATAAGCAAGTACTTAGGTAGTGGTTACAAGGTATTGGCGTCGGGCGGGCATGTTCGAGATTTGCCTGCTAAGAAGTTGGCAGTAAATGTGCACAATAATTTTGAGCCAGAATACGAAGTATATGCGCAAAAGATGAATACTATCAAACAACTTAAGAAAGAAGTAGAGCTGTGTGATAAAGTGTATCTAGCTACCGATCCCGATCGAGAGGGAGAGGCTATTTCTTGGCACCTAAAAGAAATACTTAAGATCAAAGAAGATAATATACGTATTGTCTTTAATGAGATTACTAAAAAGGCTGTTAATAAGGCTATTGCTGAACCTCACGAGATTAATCTTAATCTTGTAAATTCTCAGCAGGCAAGACGAGTTCTTGATAGGCTTGTTGGTTATCTTATATCACCAGTATTATCTAGAAAGATCAAAAAAGGTCTTTCAGCGGGTAGAGTTCAGTCTGTTGCACTTCGCATGATTGCCGACAGAGAACGCGAGATATTAGCATTTAAACCAGAAGAATTCTGGAATATTTTTGCACATATAACTCCAAAAGGTAGCGTTTTCCATAAATCACAATTCAATGATATAAATGGCAAGAAAAAGAAAATCGATAATAGTGTAGACGCTATGAAAGTAGTGGACGAGTCTAAGCTAGGTGCTTGGCATGTAGATAAAGTTAAGAGAGCTAAGAGTCTAAGTAAGGCAAATCCTCCTTTCACTACTTCTACTATGCAACAAGATGGTGTAAATAAACTTAACATGTCAGCTGCACAAGTAATGCAAGTAGCTCAGCAATTATATGAGGGTGTAAACATTAAAGGCGATGGTCAACACGCTTTAGTTACTTATATCCGTACAGATAGTGTTAGAGTAAGTGATGACGCAGTAGTGATGGCTAAAGAGTTTATTACAACACAATTTGGCAATGAATTTTATCCTAAAAAGTCGAATGTTTATCTTTCGAAAAATAATGCTCAAGACGCGCATGAGGCAATTAGACCAGTTAGCTTGGAGTACACTCCAGAGTCATTAAAAGGCAAGATTGAGTCTAATCAATATAGATTATACAAACTTGTTTATGATAGATTTTTAGCGTCACAAATGGTTCCTGCTGAGTATGATACATTAAATGTTCATATAGTAAGTGAATATGAAGGCACTAAATATGGTTATACTCTTAAGGGTAAAACTATGACTTTTGCGGGTTATACTATTGCATACACTCATACTAAAGAAGACGATGACGAAGAGATCACAAACTCATTGCCACAGTTTACGGAAGGCGAGACGCTTATGCTTAAAGAGATCACTCATGAGCAAAAATTTACTAAGCCTCCTGCAAGGTATACAGACAGCTCGTTAGTAAAAGCTATGGAAGAAAACGGTATCGGTCGTCCGTCTACTTACGCAAGTATCATATCGGTACTTGGCAAAAGAGAGTACACGGAAAAAGATGGTAAATTTATGCAACCGACTGAGCTAGGATTACTAGTTTCAGACCAGTTAGTACTATATTTCCCTAATATAATGGATACGAAATTTACTGCCGAGATGGAGCAAAAACTCGATACTGTCGAGGGTGGAAACGTTGATTGGCATACAATAATTGCCGACTTCTATCCTGATTTTGCACTTAGTCTAGAAAAAGCTAATGATGGTAAAAAGGTAAAACTTGATCCAGTACTTACTGATATAATGTGCGAGAAATGCGGAAAGCCGATGGCTATACGTGACGGTAAATTTGGTAAATTCTTAGGCTGTACTGGTTATCCTGCATGTAGCAATATCAAGCAGTATGACGAGAAAACAGGCGGTATAGCTGAGCCAAAAGAAGGCGAGTCAGAAGAGTTAGCTAATTGCCCAGCATGTGGCAAACCAATGCAAGCAAAACAAAGCAGATATGGCAAGTTTTACGGTTGTTCAGGTTATCCTACATGCAAGACAATAGTAAGTAGTGGCGACATGAAAAAACTTTTAAATGGCGAGGAGATAACTCCTGAAGATAAGTCAGCTAAAGCAGGTGCTGCAGGTGCGAAACCGTCAGTTCCAGTTGAGCCAAAAGAAGGCGATATTGTATGCGAGAAATGCGGATCAGTAATGGTTTTAAAGAATGGTAGATTTGGTGAGTTCTATGCTTGTCCTAATTACCCTACATGCAAAAATATCGTTAATATTAAAAACATTAAAAAGGAAAAATAATATGATTATCAATGTCGTAGGTGGCGGTTTAGCTGGATCTGAAGCAAGTTATCAGCTACTTAAACGTGGCTACAGTGTCCGTCTCTATGAGATGAGGGGAGTTAAGAACACTCCTTGTCATGATACTGATGGTCTTGCTGAATTAGTATGTAGTAATAGTCTAAAAAGTATGGAAAAATCTACTGCATCGGGTGCATTAAAGATGGAACTTGAGCTGTTAGATTGTATGGTGCTTAGGTGTTGCTATGAGGCTAAAGTGCCAGCAGGCGGAGCTCTTGCAGTAAATAGAGTTCTTATGTCCGAAGCAGTGCTTAGAGAACTTTCTAAGTTTGATAATTTTGAATTAATCAGAGAAGAATATGTTGATATTGATAGTAGTATTCCTACAATTATAGCGTCAGGACCTTTGACTTCTGATGACCTTGCTGTTAGTATTAATAATCTTATAGGCAATGGTAAAGACCTACATTTTTACGATGCCGTAGCACCTATTATTGCAGGCGATAGCCTTGATATGGATAAGGTTTTTGAGGCTGTGAGATATGACAAAGGTGAGCCTGGTGATTATCTTAATTGTGGCATGGATAGAGAGCAATATCAAGCATTTTACGAGGCACTTATTTCTGGCGAGAGAGCCAATCTACACGACTTTGAAAAGGGCGAAATATTTGAAAGCTGTATGCCTATAGAAGTGATGGCGGAGCGTGGTGCTGAAACTATACGTTATGGCATGATGAAACCAGTCGGTATTACTAATCCTAAGACGGGAGAGAGATATAATGCTGTAGTTCAGCTTAGAAAAGAGAACGTCGAAGGAAGTGCTTATAATCTTGTAGGTTTTCAAACTAATCTAACATTTCCAGAGCAAAGACGTATCTTTGCATTTATACCAGGGCTAGAGAATGCTGAATTTTTGAGATATGGTGTTATACATCGTAATACTTTCCTTAATTCACCTAAAATATTAACTTCAACCTACTGTTTGAAAACTAATCCGAATATCTTCTTCGCTGGACAAATAACTGGTGTTGAAGGATATGTGGAAAGTATAATGAGTGGTCTTATATCAGCAATAAATCTACATCAACAAATTATTGGTGCTAATGAATTTGTACCGCCAGTTACTACTATATGCGGTGCTCTTCAAAGACATATTTCAAGAGAAAATGTTAATTTTCAGCCTATGAATTCAAATTTTGGTATTTTACCTGAGTTGGATGAGAGGATTAGAGATAAAAAACTTAGAAAAACAGCCTATTCACTTCGCGCAGAAGCGGATATGAAAGCATATATAGAGAAAAATTTAATATAATATATAAGTGCGTAATACACATTAAACTAATATAGAATTCGGTATGGGAATGCCAAAAATACTTACGTCAAAAAGGAGAAATTATGGGTAAATTGATGGGCACTACTATTTGTGCCGTTCAGAAGAATGGTAAAATTGCAATTGCAGGAGATGGACAAGTTACTTTCAGCGAAAGTATCATATTTAAATCTACTGCTAAGAAAGTTAAAAGAATCTATAACAATCAAGTCGTTATCGGCTTTGCGGGTTCTGTTGCTGATGCTTTTAGTCTTTCAGAGAAATTTGAAAGCATGTTAAATAAGTATTCGGGTAACCTTATGAGGTCTGCTGTTGAGCTTGCTGAGCTTTGGAGAAATGATAAAATGCCTAGGAAACTTGAGGCTATGCTTATCGTTGCTGATAAAGAAGGTTTATATATAGTAAGCGGTCAAGGCGACGTAATAGAGCCTGATGGCGGTGTTTGTGCTATCGGTAGCGGTGGTAATTTTGCTCTTGCAGCAGCTCGTGCTTTGATGGCTGAGACAGATTTAGAAGCGGAAGTTATCGCGAAAAAAGCCCTTACTATTGCCAGTGAATTATGTGTATTTACTAATGATCACATTACTGTGGAGGTGGTATAATGAATATGACACCAAGAGAGATAGTAAAAGAACTTGATAGATATATCATAGGTCAAACAAATGCTAAAAAAGCTGTAGCTGTTGCACTTCGTAATAGATACAGACGTAATTTATTGCCTGATGACCTTAGAGATGAGATTACTCCGAAGAATATCATTATGAAAGGACCTACTGGTGTTGGTAAAACTGAGATAGCAAGACGTCTTGCGAAAATTGTACGTGCTCCATTTATCAAAGTAGAAGCTACTAAGTTTACTGAAGTTGGTTATGTTGGTCGTGACGTTGAGTCTATGATACGTGATCTTGTAGAGGTTGCAGTAAGACTAGTTCGTGACGAAAAGTCGAAAGACGTAGAAATCACAGCAAGCAAAAGGGTAGTTAAACAGTTATCGAAGGCTATTATGCCAGTTAGAAAGTCACTTTATCCAGAGTTAACTGAAGCTGAATTACGTGCACAAATTGAAACGGACTTTTTAGATGGAAAACTTCGTGATATTACTATCGAATTAGAATTACCTGACGCACCAAAGTCACTTCAACTTGGTCCTGGTGCTGGTATGGAGCTAAATATCGGCGATATTTTCGGCGGTATGATGCCTAAAAAGACTAAAAAGAGATCTGTAACTGTAGGTGACGCTTATAAAATCCTTATGGAAACTGAATGCGATAAACTTATAGATGAAGATGCTGTTAATGCTGAGGCAATAAGACGTGCGGAGAATGAGGGTATTATATTTATCGACGAGATAGATAAGATAGCGTCAAAAGCTGCTCATGGTCAAGATGTTTCAAGAGAGGGTGTACAGCGTGATATATTACCAATAGTAGAGGGAAGTACAGTATCTACCAAGTATGGTCAAGTTAGAACGGATTATATTTTATTCATCGCTGCTGGTGCATTCCACATAGCTAGTATGGATGATTTGATACCAGAATTACAAGGTCGTTTTCCTATCAAGGTAGCTCTAGACAACCTGTCAGAGCAAGACTTTATTGATATATTGACTACTACTGATAACAGTATTTTAAGTCAATATACTGAGCTACTTAAGGTGGATTTAGTAAATATCAATTTCTGTCCTGATGCTATACGTCAAGTAGCAATTATTGCTGCTGCCGAGAACGAAAACAATGAAAATATCGGTGCTAGAAGACTGCATACAATAATGGAATTATTGCTATCAGAGATATCTTTTAATGCTGGCGGACTTACTGAAGAGATCACTATTAATATTAATCGTGAGTATGTTCTTGAGAATTTAGACAGCACTATCAAGACACTTAACTTAAGAAAATATATTTTATAATTAATTAATAAAATATATTACTCAATATTATATCGATATAATCGAAAAATATTTTAGTAATAATTTACGAGGTTTTAAATGATAAATATACCAAAGGGTACAAAAGATGTATTGCCTGATAAGTCATATAGATGGCATTTCATAGAAGGTACTGTAAAAGAATTAGCAAAAAAATATTGTATAAATGAGATACGTACGCCAATATTTGAGCATACGGAGTTGTTTTTGCGTGGTGTTGGTGACACAACTGACATAGTCAATAAAGAGATGTATACCTTTTTAGATAAAGGTAATAGGAGTATAACTCTAAAGCCTGAAGGTACGTCATGCGTTGCGAGAGCATTTGTTGAAAGCTCATTAAACGGTCAGCCACAGCCTACTAAAATGTTCTACATTACTCCAGTATTTAGATACGAAAGACCGCAAAACGGTAGACTTCGTGAGCATCATCAATTTGGGGTAGAGTATTATGGTAGCAATTCTCCTAATGCTGATGTAGAAGTAATGCAAGTTGCCTCTAATATATTTAAATCTTTAGGTATATCAAACATTTTGCTAAGTATAAATAGTATCGGATGCCCTACTTGTAGAGCTAAGTATAATCAAGCACTTAAAGAATTTTTAAGCAGTAATATAGATAAAATGTGCAGCACTTGTCATGATAGATTTGAGAAAAATCCGCTTAGGATTCTTGACTGTAAAGAGGCGAAGTGTATAGCTATTAATCAAGATGCACCGCTTATATTGGATTATATTTGCGATGACTGTAGAGAGCATCACAATTTAGTATGTGCAGGGCTTGATAGTCTGGGTATTAACTATATTGTAAACCCTAGAATTGTACGTGGTCTTGACTATTATACAAGGACAGTTTTCGAGTTTATAAGCGAGAATATCGGTGCTCAAGGCACTGTATGCGGTGGTGGTAGATACAACAACCTTGTTGAGGAAGTTGGCGGTAAACCATGTCCTGCTGTTGGTTTTGGTATGGGCATTGAAAGACTTATGATGACACTTGATAACCTTGGTCTAAGCTGTGGTAATCCATACATTCCCGATGTATACGTTGCACCTATTTGCGACGAGGCAAAACAGATGTATATGAGTTTTGTAAGTACGCTTAGGGATAGTGGATTATGTGTAGAGAGTGACCTTATGTCTCGTAGTTTAAAGGCTCAAATGAAGTACGCAAATAAACTTAATACTAAGTATGTTATATTACTTGGTGAAGAAGAGCTTAGTAGCAATTCATGTAGTATTAAACACATGGAAAGCGGCGAAAGTACTATTGTAAAATTAGATAAAGTAATAGAATTTATAAAGGTAGGTAAGTAATTATGGCTGAGTTAATTGGCGGATATAAACGCACTAAATACTGCGGAGATTTCAGGGGAACTGATGAAGGCGCGGAAGTTGTCGCAATGGGATTTGTAGGCAAATATCGTAATTTAGGAAATCTTATATTCATAGATGTAAGGGATAGAAGTGGTATCGTTCAGGTATCATTTGATGACAGCACTGCAAAGGAAGTTTTCGAGAAAGCGACTACTCTTCGTAACGAATATGTTATTTGCATAAAAGGTATCGTAAGATCTAGAGGTGCTAATATAAATAAAAACTTGCCATCAGGCGAGATCGAAATAATTGCAAGCGACTTAAAGATATTAAACGAAGCAGAAGTTACACCGTTTGTAATCAGTGATGATGCAAATGTTGGTGATCAAACAAGACTAAAATATAGGTATCTTGATCTACGTAGACCGTCACTTCAAAATATCCTTATGGTACGTAATAAAATATCTAAAATCACTCGTGATTACATGGACGAAAATGGTTTCCTAGACATAGAGACACCTTTCCTTGGTAAGTCTACTCCAGAAGGTGCTAGGGATTATCTAGTACCATCAAGAGTTCACCCAGGTGAGTTTTATGCGTTGCCTCAATCTCCACAATTATTCAAACAGCTTTTGATGATCGCTGGATATGATAGATATTATCAAGTTGCTAGATGTTTCCGTGATGAAGATTTGAGATCTAATCGTCAGCCTGAATTCAGTCAAATCGACTTTGAAATGAGTTTTGTCGAGAATGATATTGATGTTATGGAAATCGCTGAAGGATTGATTTGCCGTATCTTTAATGAGTGCTTAGGTCATGATCTAAAAGTAGGCGGATTTAGGAAACTTACTTATAGTGACGCTATGGAAAACTACGGTTCTGACAAGCCTGATACTCGTTTTGATCTTAAAATTATAAATATCACCGACGCTGTTGCTGGTACTGATTTTGCAGTATTCAAGAGCTGTATCGAAGGTGGTGGAAGTGTTCGCGGTATTAACGCTAAGGGTCTTGCTAGCAAACTTACTCGTAAGCAAGTCGATGCTTGTGGTGAGTTCGTAAAGGGATACGGTATCAAGGGTATTGCTTGGATCGCACTAAAGCCTGAAGGCACTACTTCATCATTCTTGAAGTTCATGAGCGAAGATGAGATCACTGCTATTTATAAAGCAATGGACGCACAAGAAGGGGATTTATTGCTAATCATAGCTGATAAAACTCAGCTTGCACTTGACTCATTAGGCGGACTTCGTAGATATATTGCTGATACTTATAATCTATACGATAAGTCTAGTTTTGATTTCTTATGGGTAACTGATTTCCCACTTCTTGACTATGACGAGGAAGAAGGTAGATATTGTGCTGTTCATCATCCTTTCACATCAGTTAAGGCTGAGGATATTCATTTGCTTGATACTGATCCTTCTAAAGCACGTGCTAACGCTTATGATTTTGTAATCAATGGCGAAGAGGCAGGCGGTGGATCTATCCGTATTCATGATCACAAAATGCAAGCAAAAATGTTTAGTTTACTAGGCATGACTGATGAAGATATCGCAGAGAGATTCGGTTTCTTTGTAGACGCATTCAAATACGGTGCACCACCACATGGCGGACTTGCTTTCGGTCTTGATAGATTAGTTATGCTCGTAACTGGCACTGATAATATTAAGGATGTTATTGCATTCCCTAAAGTACAAAACGCGTCTTGTCTTATGACTGATGCTCCAAGTATTGTGGACGATAAGCAACTTACTGAATTATCATTGAACATTAAGAAATAATATGGATAATACATTTAATAGAACATCACTTCTCATAGGAAGTGATGCTATGGATAAACTTGCAAATATTCATGTACTTGTTGTAGGCGTAGGCGGTGTCGGTGGGTATAGCCTTGAGATACTAGCACGATCAGGGGTCGGGCATATTACTATAGTCGATGGCGATAAGGTAGATGATAGCAATATAAATAGACAAATAATTGCACTAAAGTCTACCGTTGGAAAATATAAAGTAGATGTTTTCGCTGATAGACTATTAGACATTAACCCGAATTTAAAACTGCACGTTAAACCAATTAGATACAATGAAGATACTTGCGAGGATATATTATCTAGTAAATTTGATTATGTTATTGATGCTATTGATAGCGTGACCGATAAGTTGCACTTGATAGTAACATCGAAAGCAAAAGGATTTAATATAATATCTGCTATGGGTGCTGGAAATAGATACGAATTAGGTGATTTTAAAATAATGGATATATACAAAACGACTGGCGACGCCCTTGCTCGAAAGATGAGGAAATTACTCAGAGTAGCAGGCATTGCAAGCCTAGACGTATGTTGCACAGATATTCCTACGAAGAGCGTATTAGCAGGGACTGTAGGCAGTATCGCGTATATGCCACCGCTAAGCGGAGTTAAAATGGCTGGTTATGTACTAAATCAATTGATTAAATGACAATGTAAGCGTATTTTAACGCCTGATTATTAATTGTGATAGGGTGTATAAGTATAAGCAATGTACTACATTACATTTTCTAGTAGACTTTTACTAGTAAAAAGTGGTAAAATATAAAAAATATATTTAAGAGGTGTTTATTATGATGGATATGTCACTTATAAAGTCTGTTGATCCTGAGTTATATGAGAGTATGGCTCGTGAGTTAGATAGACAAAGAGGAAATATTGAGTTAATCGCTAGCGAAAATATTGTTAGCCCTGCAGTTCTTGCGGCAGCTGGCACACATTTTACAAATAAATATGCCGAGGGTCTTCCTGGTAAAAGATATTATGGCGGTTGCGAGTTTGTTGATGAAGCGGAAACTCTAGCAATAGAACGTGCAAAAAAACTTTTCGGTGCTGAGCATGCAAATGTACAGCCTCATAGTGGCGCTAATGCGAACCTTGCTACATTCTTTGCATTACTTCAGCCTGGTGATACTGTTATGGGTATGAATCTTGCTCATGGTGGTCACTTATCTCATGGCAGTCCAGTAAATATCAGCGGTAAATATTTTAACATCGTCCCTTATGGAGTTACTAAAGAAACTGGTAGGATTGATTATGAAGAGCTTGAGAGAATTGCTTTAGAGTGCAAGCCAAAGATGATTTTGGCAGGTGCTAGTGCGTATCCTCGTGCTATTGATTTTGCAAAATTCAGAGAGATCGCAGACAAAGTCGGCGCTATCTTTATGGTAGACATGGCACACATCGCAGGACTAGTTGCTGCTGGTTGTCATGAGAATCCTTGCAAGTATGCAGACGTAGTTACATCAACTACTCATAAAACGCTTAGAGGCCCTCGTGGAGGTCTAATCTTATGCCGTGAGCAGTATGCTGCAGCTATTAATAAAGCAGTGTTCCCTGGTACACAAGGTGGACCATTAGAGCATATTATTGCTGCTAAAGCTATTGCTTTCAAAGAAGCTATGACTGATGAATACGTAGTATATCAAAAGCAAGTAGTTAAGAATGCAAATAAGCTTGCTGAAGTATTAGTGGCACGTGGTATTAATCTTGTAAGTGGTGGTACTGATAATCATCTAATGTTATTAGATCTAACTGACAAAGAGAGGACTGGTAAAGAAGTAGAGGCGTTGCTTGATAAAGCACATATAACAGTAAATAAAAATGCTGTACCTTTTGATACTAGATCGCCATTTGTTACATCTGGAATACGTATCGGAAGTCCTGCTGTAACTACTCGTGGCATGAAAGAAGCAGAAATGGAAATTATTGCTAATTGTGTTGCTGATATCATATATGATATGGATGCGGCAGTAGAGAAAGTAAGCGGTATAATATCAGAGTTATGTATGAGATTCCCTCTATATGAGAATGACGTAATGTAATTTTGAATAATGCTTTATAATATTTTAATATTAATATCATAACATGCTGTTGACAAAACGCATGTTATGGTATATACTGACATTACTAGGAGAATAGCGACATGATAAATAATAATATTATTAAAAACAATTATTACTATTATTACTTTGGTAAATTTATTACTACGGTCGCATTTGCATAGTTAATTGTTATGAGTTATAATGATTTAGCGACCTGTATAAGGTCGCTATTTTTTTTATTTTAAAGGAGATAAAAATGATAATCATATTGAAACAAAACGCGGATAAAGAAAGCGTAGAAAAACTTAGGAAAAACATCACCGCAAGAGGGCTTACTATACATGAGAGTATTGGAGAATTTGCAGGGATTATAGGAGTAGTAGGGGACACGTCTAAGATAGATATGTCTACCTTCGCTAGCCTTGACTGTGTAAATGACATCAAGCGAGTGAGCGAACCATATAAAGCTGCAAATAGAAAATTTCACCCTTATGATACGATGGTAAATGTCGCAGGTAGGATTACTGGCGAAGGACATTTTACTGTTATGGCAGGACCTTGTTCTGTAGAGAGTGAAGAGCAAATTATTGAGGTGGCAAATCGTGTTAAATTAGCTGGTGCGACTATGCTAAGGGGTGGAGCTTACAAGCCAAGAAGTTCACCATATGCATTTCAAGGTCTAAAAGGCGATGGTATTGATCTTTTACTAAAAGCAAAAGCAATTACTGGACTTCCTATAGTTACGGAAATCACAAATATTGGTAATATTGATTTGTTTTCTGACGTAGATATTATCCAAGTTGGTGCTAGAAATATGCAAAATTTTGATTTGTTATACGAGCTTGGACATTCAGATAAAACTATACTATTAAAGCGTGGATTATGTAGCACTATTGAAGAATGGCTTATGAGCGTAGAATATATATTATCTGGTGGTAATAACAATGTTATTTTGTGCGAAAGAGGTATCAGGACTTACGAAAATGCTACAAGAAATACTTTAGATATAAGTGCTGTGCCTATAATTAAAAGACTCACACATCTACCTGTTATAGTAGATCCTTCGCACGCAACTGGTAAGACGTGGCTAGTAGATCCGCTTACTAAAGCGGCTATTTCTGCTGGTGCAGATGGTGTTATGATAGAGGTGCACAATAATCCAAGCTGTGCGTTATGTGATGGTGCCCAATCAATTACCCCAGACGATTTTGACTCAATCATGAAAGAAGTTAAAAGACGTGTTTTATTTGAAGGAAAGGTGCTTTCATGAAAGTTGGTATAGTCGGAATAGGTCTTATCGGTGGGTCTATAGCCAAAAGGTTATCTAACAGTAATATTGAATTATTTATATACGATAATGATGTAAAAGTATTAAATCAAGCAATAATGGATAACAATGCATCATTAATTACTAATTACAGTGAGCTTGATGTGCTTATTCTTGCATTGCACCCCAATGCAATTTTAACTTTTCTAGATACTAATCACAAATTATTGCATGATGTCATAGTGACTGATATTTGCGGAGTTAAAGAGTGTATTTCAAGTGCATGTGATAAGTATAATATCCAATACTTTGGTATGCATCCTATGGCGGGCAGGGAAGTAGGTGGATACGCTAACAGTATCGCTAGCCTATTCGATGGTGCAAATCTGGTAGTTACTAGTGCAGATATTCCACAAGATATAGATACATTAATTCAAATATTAGGTTTTGGCTCGGTAGTTGTATCTTCTGCTGTTGAGCACGATGCTGTTATTGCATATACTTCACAACTATGTCATATTGCTTCAAATGCGTTTGCAAAAAGTAAAACAATAAATAATGTGGACGGCTTTACTGGTGGAAGTTTTGAGGATTTGACAAGAGTAGGACGGTTAGATCCTCAGCTTTGGCTACAGTTATTTAATAAAAATAGAGGTAATCTAATAAGTGAAATAGAAACATTTGTTAGGCATTTAAACGAATATAAGTATGCATTAGAAGGTGAAAATGACGCAAGGTTAATATCTTTGTTGAAAGATGGCGTAAATTGTCTTAATAATTGTGTAAAGTTGTAAAATATGCTTGATTTTAACGATTGAATAATGTTATAGTATAAATGATAATAAATATTAGTTTTTTTGGGGGAAATATGAATATACTTGTAGTTGAGGATAATGTTGAGCTGAATAGAGCAATTTGTAATACTATTTCTAAGTGTAGAATTATGACAAATGTAGACAGCGCAACTAACGGCGAAGATGGACTATATATGGCTATGAATAATGAGTATGATATAATCGTACTTGATCTCATGTTGCCAAGAATGAATGGTTTAGAAGTTTTATCAAAATTGAGAAAAGTTAAAGATTGTGGTATCATTGTACTTACTGCTTTAACTGATAAAAGTACTACTATCAATGCACTTAAAATAGGTGCAGATGATTATATGACAAAACCTTTCGACAACGATGAGCTTGTTGCAAGGATGATTAGTATTTTCCGCAGGCATAGTAAGACAATTGTGAAGAATAACTACACTTTTGGAAAGCTAACTGTCGATTATGATTCTACAACTGTAACCGTTAATAATGATGTTGTAGTATTGACTGGTAAGGTATATGAGATATTTGAATATCTTATTAGACACAAAAACACTATTATTACAAAAGATAGGTTATTTACTAGAGTTTGGGGCTTTGACTCAGACACTATCTATACTGTTACTGAAGTGTACGTTAGTAAACTTCGTAAGCTATTAGAAAAACACGGACTTAAAAAGAATTTAGTGACCATCAAAAACATAGGATATATGTGGGATGAGTCTATCAAAGAATGAAGCTGTATACTAGTATAGACCAACGCAATACATTAAATATGTATAAAAGTATGTTTGGCTACGCTATGCTTAATTTTTTAGTATTGATATTGGTATTTGTGCTTACCTATTTTACTATATTTATAAGCGGTTACATGAGCATATCAAACGGCGTAGAGAAGTCTTTACAAGAAAATATGGAAACCATGCTAGAAGATGGTTTGGATGATTTTGATGCTACTAAGTATCCATCAGCAATGAAATTTATCGGCTATGATGAAAAAGGTAATATAATATCAAATTACGGTAATAACAATTTTGATGTGAAATTAAGTAATTTATCTGGATTTCATATAGTATCAATACTAACTAAACTTGATTTGCAGTCAGTGAATACTTTCGAAACTATCAAGAATGCTAATATTAAAGATACTGTCAAAACTTATACTGTGGCAATAGACGGTGATAGTACTCATAAATATGTTATGGTAATTGTCCCTATCAATGATATCATTGCTTTTGAGGAATCATTTATTGGCTTAATGCCTATTTACTTTCCAATTACTATGCTAATTATTTTGCTAGCGTCGGGAATAATAGCTTATTATCAATGCCTGCCAAATCTTAGGTCTATAAGAGTATGTAATAGATTTACATCGGATGTATCGCATGAGTTAAATACACCGCTTTCTATCATGCAGTCTAATTTACAAGATATGCTAGAGGAGCCCAATATATTAGTTGGAGACAAGAGCGTACAGCTTGTTGACTCGCTTAATGAAGTAAAACGGCTACAAAAACTCACAAGCCAACTGCTTACCATGGCTAGATCGGATACTTCTAGACTTATGATTAATTATGAAGATGTAGAGTTGCTAGATCTGCTTCATCGTATGTCTGAACCATATCAGATGATGGCTGAAATGGATGGTAAAACTTTTAAGTTAAAGACAAATCTTACAGACAGTAAAGTGAGGATTGATAAGGATTTATTCGTGCAAATTATCACAGCCTTACTAGATAATGCAATTAAATATACAATCAGTGGTGAAAATATTTGTCTTTATATTACAATTGAAAAAAGCAACTTGATTTTAGTAGTTCAAGACAGTGGGGCGGGTGTAAAAGAGGTAGAATTAAGTAAGATATTCAATCGTTTTTATCGCTCTGATGAGGCAAGAACAACTAAAGGAACTGGATTGGGTTTATCTATAGTACATGCTATTGTAGTAGCACAAGGTGGTACTATATCTGCCAGTAATTTAAGTCCAAGAGGGTTCGAAATACGCATAAAAATGCCAACAGGTTTAAATACTTAATGATTTTTAATTTAAAACACACAGTTAATTGCTGTGTGTTTTTTGTATTTATTTACATAGATTATATACAGTGTACAGTTTTTACAAAAAATTTACATTTAATTTTATTATGTTATTACACTTATTTTAGAATTCCAGGTTCTATTTTCATGCAACTTTATCATCTATTTAGCATTAATTAATATAGATTAATATATATAAAACTGTATAATTATATCATTCTTATCCTATTTATAATTGAATAGCAATAAGCAAACTGTAGTTGTTAAATTAAAAATGTTCAATATATTTGCAAATATAAGATAAAATTGGTCGAATTTTAGTGTTTTTAATATTAAATACAATTATTTAATTACAATTAGTAAATAATCGGTCTGTTTTATGTAAATTTTGCATATAATTTACTATGTTTAAGCTATATTTAAGATTAATATATTATAATATAGGAGAATTATACAGACGTATAAGGAGGGAAAATTATGAGGTTGAAAAAATTAATAGGCATTATGGTAGTATTTGTGCTTGTTATGACTTTATCACTAGCTTTAGTTGCTTGTGTTAAGAAAGATCCGTTGCCACCGGTTCCAGGTCCTGATCCAGGTCCTAATCCAGGTGGTGATGAAAATGAAATAGTACTTAGCTATACTGAGGTGTTCGATAAAATCGGTAACGCATTAGGTACTCCTGATTCTTGCGTAGGAACAATTTCCAACGTAATTATTACTGTGCCTAAAACAAATGCTAACGGAGAGGTAGTCGATGATGTGCACACATTATCTCTTGGTAGCAATCACGTTTACAACGTTGATGGAGCAGAGTTCTCTTTAAGAGTTTTTGCAGGAGTGCAAGAAGCTGGTAAAGAAGATTTGTCTGCTTTAGAGTTTGCAGTTTATATTTCAAACGGTAATTTGTTTATGGATGTTGCAGGTGCTAAAATTAATCTTAGCGATATACCAGTCGAGTATGTTATTGATATTGCTGAAAAAATCCTGCAAAACATGCCTTCTCTTAAAGTTAAAATTGATGAGCTTATATCAGGTCTTATTAGCGGTATGTCTTTAGATGGTATAGTTGATTTACTGATGATGATTATAAGTCCAACTACAACTAATCAGGAAGTAGATGGTAAACAGCTTGTTGGTGTGAATATTTCACTTCAACCACTTCTAGCTATGGTTCCTACTGTTCTAAGTATGCTAAACTTTAATCAGATCTTTGCCGGCATGGGTATTGCTTTGCCTGACTCTGGTGAGTCGGTTGATGGTCTTATTACGGATATCATAGGTTTAATACCAATGTTCTCTATTGATATCAATGCAATCATTGATCCAAATGGTAAACTAGAAAAATTAGATATCGCAATGCTAAATGAAGAAGAAAATACTACTATAATTAATTCGTCATCTACTATTACATATTCTGATAAACGTGTAGATATCGGTATTCCTGATACTTTTATAGCCTATGAAGAATTTTCCCTTACTAATTTCAGTTTCGATATTGATCTTGGAGCTGAATTAGATAATTTAGACGTCGGTGCACTTATTTCAATGCTTGCTGGTGGCAATAGCCCTATCAAGCCAGGTATTATAATCATTGATGTTAAAGATATCAATCTAAAACTGAAAGTCAATCTAGATCTTGACTTTCATGACAATTATAAAAATTTAGTCGCTGTAGAGTTATTTAGAGCAACTAAAGATGGTCGTACTATTGGAGATCCGTTATTAGGTTTATATTATGTTAATGGTATTTTCAAGATAAACATCAGTCAAGATGGTGCAACTAATGCACTTAAGATTCCAAACCTTATATTAGAGGGTGTTGATATTACTAGAGTATTTACTGATCTTTTTGCTAACGTTGATGTAATTATTCAAGGTCTTATTAAAGATTTATTCGGCTCATCTACTCCAGATGAGGCAGCAAATCCTTACGAAGCACTTTCAGACAAAGTATCATACTACAATTCTACAGCTACATCGGAAGATTCTGCTTTAGGTATGTTGGCTAGTGATATTATTCCAGTAGCAATTGATGAAGAGGGCGATGGATCAGTTGATCATGTTCTTTCAGGAATTATCGCTACTGCACTTAAAATCTTCGGTTTTGATAATAGTAATGGTGGCAAACCACTTATATCTACTATTACAAATGAAGATAGGACTATTATAGGTCTTAATATCTCTATCGGTAAAGAATTTTTCGATGCTTTAGAGTCACTAGTACCAGGAAAGATAGTTATTCCTGAAGCGCTTAAACACTTAGCTGCAGACATAGACATTAATTGGGCTAGCGGTTCTTTTGATAGTGTAGATATCACTGCAAACTTAACAGAAGCTGTGGAAATTAAGATTTCTGCAAATAACTTTAAGATAGGTTTTAAAAACCACGAACTTAGGTCTTATATCATTGAGGCTACTAACGATAAAGAGTATGTCAGCTCGCTGACTTCTATTATCACTGGAGCTTTAGATGGAATTAATATAAGAACGTACTTGGATATAGAATTACATAAAGGTAAAATGGATTTATCGGGTATGCTTAGGAAAATGGGTCTTAATATTCCTGATATCCCAATAGAGCTTAATAATAACTATTTACTTAATACTGAATTATTGTTAAAGATGAAGTATAACGAGGTATCGCCGAAGAGTAGTAAGTTTATGCTTGAAGTTAATTTATTAAATGATAACTTCCCTTATGCTGATAAAGGAACGCTATTTGGTATATATCTTGAAGAAGGAGTAGTATATATTGATTTATCAGGTATTAAAATCGCGAATCTAAGACTTCCTAAGTTAAAATTCGAGTTAGACATCATGTCTTTACTTGCTGATGAGCTTGCTAAATTAAATATCAATGACATTTTAGATAAGGTTGTTGATATGATAAATCCACCAAAGCCAGTTGTTAAAGGTTCAGCTACAAGTTATAATTCTCAAATATCTAATGTTTCTTATACAAATAATCACAGTAATTTTGATAATTCAAGTGAAAATATTTTTATAGGAATTAATAAAGATTTGATTCAATTACATGCTTCAGGTCTAGCTCTTACTAATTTATTAAAAGGCTTTGGTCTTAATATCGAGTTACCTAAACTTGATTTAAAAATCGACGCTTCTGGTACTCAAAATATCAATATGACCTTAGATATATTTAATGATGCCGGCAAGAAGAGAATTGGTCTTCATGGTGGTATCACGAAACTTGTAATTGGTGAAGTATTTGATGATAGTGAGTTTAAAGAAATAAATCCTGATGATTATACTAACGATATTATTGATGCTGTTAAGAAAATTGCTTATCATGGTGATATTGCTTTCAACATTGACTTAAAGTCAGATGATTCTTTATTCGATTTAAGTCAAATTATAAATAATGTGTTGGCTGCTAGTGGCTCAAGATTTAATATTCCTCTAAAATTAGATGTTAACAATCTTGATGAAAAATTCACTGTAGCAGTAAAATGGAACATTAACGACCTTCAACCAAAAAGAAGTGAGTTATTGCTTGAGATTTATTCTTCCGAGATGGATTTTACCGCAGCTCCAGCTGATCGTATAGGTCTATTTATAGGTGTTTATTATAAAGAACAAACATTGTATGTTGACTTGTCACAACTTGGTCTTATGAAATTCCGTATTGAGGGTATTAATATACCTAAATTGATTGATGATGCAATATCTAATATATTAACTGGTATAGGATCTAGTTTTGATTCTAATCTTACTAATATTATTAATAATCTTTTAGGTGGCATAATTAAACCTTCGGCAAATGCTAGTACTAATTTGTTCGCAAATGCAACAAATCAAGCAATCGTTACTAACGCTCTTAATGGTGTTGGAACTGATGTTGCTAGCGGAACAGTAAAAGCTGATCCAATGGGTGACATTTTAAATGTACTTTTATCTCAGTTACTAATCTCTGACAACCAAATATTTGTTAATTTATTTAAACATATATTAGCAGATGGTACTATCGTTGATCCTCTTAAAGAAATCCTTGCTACTGCCGGTATTGATGCAGGCGCTAGTCTTGGTATTGAGATGATGTTAGACTGGTTTAATGGAGCAGTGAGTGTTGATGTAGGTATTGATGATTTTAAATTAGGCGTAGGACTAAAAATTAATAGTATTGGTTCAGCAATTCCTATTGACTGGACGCAGAGAGAGACTGCAAATTTCTTCAAATCCGAAGATTATGCCGATTGGACTAAGTCTGCAGCTGGAATAGGAAATGATGTAACTATATTAGATACGATGTTAATGTTATTTAATACTAGTTCAGTTACTGATAATACTACTTATTCTAATGGTGTTAAGCCAATTCTTGATATAGATCTAAGAATGCTAAATGGTTTAAATCAAATGCATCCTAACAATCAATATACTTATGCTAGTATTAGTAAGGCGACTAGAGATCTAACTGCTGCTGATCAAGCTACGATCAGTCCACTTCCAATGCAGCCACTAACTGGTGATTATATAGTTAAATTATATAAAGTCACAACAGGTGGTGGTAAAACTCCAGTAGCACATTTAGTTATAAGTATCAAGAGAAATCAAATAAGACTATTAGGTGATAAAGGTTTGTTTACAGCTGTATTCCCTGATCTTATCAATGGTTCACTATTAAATATACCTATTGCATTTAATTTGAAAGATATGCTTTCTGGCATAGGATTTTTAAATACAGTTTTACCTGGTATGAATAGTAGCGATGATACTATTCAGGCAGAAAAAGTAAGTGCTGAAACCGGTGACCAGTCTGAGATGTCTCGTCTAGCTGCACCTGCACCAAAAGCTGGCTTAGATTTTACTACATTATTTAACAATATTATATTGAAGTTTAATAATGACAGCTCTATAAATGCACATTTAGATATAAAAGGTACAGCACTTTCTAAAATGATTGATGATATGTTAACTGTGTTTTTAAAGAAAGTAGTAATTGGTGGTGTAACATATAGTGTAGATTACAAACCAGGACAATATTTGGGAAATATATGGGACACAAATAACTTTATTTGGCAGATGTGGACTAATCTTGTTAGACCATTAATTAGGACGTTCATCCCTTCTGGGTTGCAAGGTTTAGTTTCAAATAGTCTTTTAGATAATGAAGCATACACTGATATTTACGAATTATTGTCTCGTTTCCTTCCAGTTCCACAGTTTGAACAACTGAAAGTTGATGCGCATATCGTTAATGGTGCTATGCATAGTGTTATGATTGAAAGTTTCAGCAATACCGGTTATCAAAAAATTGAGGCTATGATCACTAACGGCTCTCAAAAAGGTGTTGTAAACTGGATGGGTTTACCGAATGCAATATCATATGATCCATATGATGGAGAAGATTTGATTGACACTCTAGATAATTGCAGACCACATGCTCCTACAATGGCGCCTCTTACAATGAGGAACAATAAAACTCCTGTTAAGTACAGTGGTGATTACAGTAAATTAAAGAAAATGAATGGTCAATATGTATCTGGTGAGTATTCTGTTATTGCAACTGCTTTCCCTGGTACACCATATGAGGAAACTCGTACTATTCCAGTTATTATCAAAGATGATGGTGGCGGAATTGTAAAGATAGAAGATGTAATTATACCTGCAATGATGGGTGTTCCAAATGAAGTCGTTGCATTATTGGCAGATGGTACAACTAGAATTATTAAGAATGTTAGTATAGTTAACGGTGAAAAATATAGGGCAGTGCCAGATCCGATTTCGGATCCTAAAAATCCTGTATTAGTTATAAATGATGCATCAGTAATTATTAATGGACTTATTAAAAACAATGTAAAAATCAAGTATTTACCTGACGGTGTTGATTTTGCGGGTATAATAGAGACTAATGCGTATAGTATGTCTTCATTTAAACAAAAATTACCTGCATCTATATTCTTCAAAGTTAAAGAGTCTGTTTATAATGAAATCACTATAGGTAACTATTATAGATCTATGATTGTTGATGATTGGGATACTTCAGAGTACGACAAATTAGTACAAGATTTTATTAATCAAAGTAAAGATCCAAAGTTTGATAAGAACTCACATCCACTAATTAAAGGTACAAAAGTTAAAATAACTGCAACTGTAAATCATAATAAACATAATGAAAAACTTGTAGTACATGAATTATGGATTAGATCGTCAATTACTGATGATATTATGCTTGATGATAACTACAAAAACACAGTAAATATAGATCCATATCAACAAATGTACCACACAGTATCAAATATGTTGCCAGTTACTGATATTACAACTCCAAGAGTGTCTTCTCCGTATCCTTCAAGCAGCAAAGTGTCTTATTCTGAGGTACTAAATGGTCAAACTATTTATCGTCAAGATCTGCAGAATATTGCATGGACTTTAAGCAATAACATAAGATACACTGTAAATGGTGGGTTATATAGTGGTAGCACTGTATCAAATAAGACTACTTTAAATTCTGGTGATTACGTTTGGACTCAAGATATCGCAGTAAATGTATTGAGCAGAGTTCCTAAGGCATTGGTATTTGGAGTAGATAATATCGGTAGATATATCACTTCTCCAGTCGTTAATCCTTATGATATTTCAAAAACTGATTATTCTAAATATTTCCCTACGTATATGGATGTTCAATTTAGTGGACTAGATGTAGCCAAAGCTAAAATTACATGGGATTTAAAAGAATTATTTGACATGATATCTCCTCAAGGTGGTAAAGTAATGGTTAAAGCGACCGTTGCGCCAAGCTATCTTGATGCTATGGGTAACGAATTATTAAATGATACTATTATTAAGTCATTTGAGAAAGAAATTTTTGTACCAGTAGTTGTATCAAATATTACATTAAATAGTATTGTTACGGAAGATTCTTCTTATACTGTTAATAATATAGCAAATCACTTCTATATAGCAAATACTTCGTTTGAAAGTTTACTTCCTAAGACTTTAAGATTTAATTCTACAAGTAAAACGGTTGTTGTACTTCCAGTAATTTATGATTTAAATGGTTTTGTTCCTAGCCTAAACGGCGGTAAGCATACTATCAAAGCTAGAGTTCTTATTGGTGATACTTATGTTGAATTTGATTACCATATTACTACTCCAGATAGGCTTGATCCTACCTTGAATGTCACTAATACGATAAATGTAAATTATTATGACTATTTGATGAAGGGTGATATGGCTATGGACAGTCAGATTAAGGTTATGTTTGGCACGGATTCTGAAATTCTACCAGTAACATGGAATATATCGAATATGAATTTTGTAAATAATACTGGTTACGCTGTAATGCGTATCGGTGTTAGAAATATATCTATTCTTTACAAAGATATTGTTGTAAATATTAATGTAGTTAGTGCTCCAATGGTTGAGTTTGATAAAGTACCAATTTCGGTATCTAATGGATTTGATAGTGTAAGTTTCTTAAAATCAGAATTTGGTCTTGCGGTAAGTTCTCAAACTATTCCGTACATATTCGAAAAACATACTTCATGGAAATTTAACTATATGACAGAAAACGGATATGACATTGAATCAACTAATATATCATGGGATACATCAATGACATCAAATATTAATATGTTTGCATACGTTCGTATTCATACTGATAAAGGTATTGATCCAAGTGATCATACTAAAAATGTTTTAGCTGTATTTAAAATTAAAATTATATTGAATTAAGATTATCGAGGGGATAAATATATGAGAAATAAGACACTGAAATTTACTACAGTTTCAGCAACAATGATTTTAATAATTGCCATTATTATCACTAGCCTTGCTTGTCTGCAAGGCGTAAGTGATAAGTTTGACAAGCCAAATACCGATAACGTAGCTATTGATACTAGATATGTTAGAAGTGGCTCAGTTGATGGTCAAATGATCGGAAATAAAATAGATTTTGTTGATAATATTCATACTAAGATTGAAGATGAAGCATCACTATTGAATTTTCTTGATCCATCAATCAAAACTACAAAGTCAATAGGACTTGTTACTACGGATTTTTCTATTACAAACAATCCTAATATTAATAAAGTTTTACAACAAGGCAAGACTTTAGACGGAAATGGATATGTTATAACAATTAATCAAAATGGTTCGCATAGTTCTACATCAGATAAAACAGTTATTGATGAATATAATCACATACCGCTAGGTTATAGATATACTTATTATGGTGGTTTAGTAGGTGCTAATTTTGGTACTGTACAAAATATTAATATCGATTATGCTGGTACCAGTGTAATTAATCAAGATATTGGTACTTTAGAAGTGGTAGAGGGTACTTATGCTGATGGTTTTGCGACTGGTATTGTTACTGGTATAAATTTTGGTACAGTTTTAAATGTAAAAGCCACGGTTGGTACAAGAATGGGATTCTCAGCTACTAATACTGATATTTATTCTGGTATTTTAGCTGGGGTTAATTATGGTATAATAAGTAAATCTACAGCGGTTTTGAATAGTAACTATATTGTAAAAGCTACTGATATAAACAAGACTAATTTAACAGCAGGTTTAGTTGGATTAATGATTACAAATATTAATTTTGGCTTTAAAAGTTTAATGGGTGATGTTAGTTTTGTAGGAGAAGAAAACACAGGCAATATAGAAATCGGTGCAAGCAATAGGGCAGCAGTAGCTAGTATTTTTGCATTAAATTCAAATCATCACTTATCTGCTGATAATCCATTAAAAGCAGAATACTCTCCAGGTGTTATCGATGGAGTTATCCATGATTATTATGGCAAAATTACTAAAAATGGAACACTGATTCAGAATTATTTAGTAGGTGAATGTGGTGTTGCTGCAAATGTATTCTATACTAATCCGAATGTAGATGTATATTATTCATATGTATCATGTGCAACATCTAAGATATTCCCAAGTTTGGTAAAAACTGATTTAAAAGCAGTATATAATAATACTCCTGAAGTTAGATTAGCTTTTGATCGTTCATCTAATGGGTTAAGCAATTCGGTATTCCTTAATATTACAAGTAGTGTTAAAAATAAAGATGATAAATCATTAATCGTATTCGATATTACTAAAGATCGCCGAAAGGTAAATCTTGACGGTGATGCGATTGATAAGAATGAGAATTCAACTATAACACAATTTGAGTTTAATAATGAAAATAAAGTTGCTACAAATCATATTGACTTCACTGTTAGTGTTTCAGGTTCAGTTATGTCAGGCGAAGTTATAAAAGAATTTAGCACATTTAATATTCGCTATGGTGGATTAGGAAGTGTCAAGTTAGAACTGGATACAAATAAATCTTATACAGGTAAAACAAAAACTAATATTCAAATGTATAATGAAAAGAATCTTCCTTACAACATTTCTAATCACTCAGAAATTAAAGTGAGCGCTCGTATACAAGGAACGGAAAACTTTCATGATATGATAAATCCTACTACTTATGATCAAGTGAAAACTGAAATGTTAAATGTTTATGATGCGACTGGTGCAATGGTGCATAATAATAAAGGCGTTACATACGTTGATAAAGGTGCTAGATTAATTATCCCACTTACAGTATTTAACCTTAAGGAATTATATAAAATTGAGCCAGCGAATGCTAAAATGAATGTATTTAATAAAAATGGTCAAAATATAATCCCTAATGAATTTAAGCCATTAAACTACATGAAAGTTTCTTTTAATATAGTTAATGCTGGAAGTGACGCTGCTATTTCTGATGTTTACTATAAAACATCTACCGGTAAGAGTGGATTCTTTAGTGATTTGAATCCTCTAGACCCTACAAATATGATATTAAATAGTGGTGATTTTGGTAGAAAGGGTAACACATTTACATTTATTGGTTACAAAGATGGAATGGTCGTTACTAAGCCTATTTCGATTAATCTTTATCTAGACGCAGAAGCCCCAGAGCTTAACGTCGATTTTGATGATATGACAGAGTGGAGTGGAAAGAATAGTATTGTAATTACTGGTAATGTATTCGATTACAATACCATTTCGCCAATATTAGAATTTAAAGATGGTGCTACAGAAACAAATGTAGTAGTAGACGCAAATGGAAACTTCTCAATAGTAATTGATAAAAGTGGTGGTAGACAGATTACGATATCAGCAAGAGATAATGCGGGTAATATTACTAGCATTAACAAGCATATAATGCTTGATAATACTCAGGTTGATTTCAATATTAAAGCTACATCTAGCAGTAATAACTACACAGCTGGAAGTACTGCTATTGATAGTATATTTTTTAAGGCAACTATTACTTCTAGCAGTATGAGCGAAGTATTAATGTATATCCAAATTGATAATGGAATCCTAATCCCTATTACGTCAACTACTAACGTATATACTTATAAATTAAATTATACGCCTGAGAAAGGATCTAATATTAAATTTACGTCTATAAATGGAGCTGGTAAAGAAAATGTTGTAGTATTTGGTACGGCTATTATTTCAATTAACGACCAAAATATAATATCTATAAAAACTACTGATCTATCTTATGATCCAATAGATAAAGTTTATGACGGAACAACTTCTGTACCAGATTCAATCAATATTATTTTTAAAGATCATTTGATTAATGCTGTAATTATTGCAAAATACAAAGATGTAAATGTAAGCGAATCGGTAGGCATTGACTTAGCTATCGAAAGTTTTGACGAAGGAAAGCACTATGTTTTTATTGGTGATTTACGTGGAAAAATAACTAAAGCAACAGTAAATATATCTATTAATGATGTAAGAGTTAGATATGGTGACGTAAATACTAACTACAATATTAGAGCTATAGATACAACTAGCGGTAATTTAGTAGTTGATGACTTTTTTAAACAACTTGATATCACAGTAAGGACTGCTGAAGACAATATGGATGTCGATATTAAGAATCTTGATGTTGGAGTATATCGTTTAAGAGCTCAATTTGATAATAGTACATTGCAGAATTATTTTGTAAATAGGTCAGAAGCAGGTACTTATATAGTTATACCAAGAAATGTAAAGGTACAAACTGATGATGATGCTTTTTATAATAAAACATATACTGGTGCTCCATTAGTATATAATCCTTATTTTGTAAATACCAGTAATCAAAAAGTTTATTTAGATCTAGCATATGGTAAAATTGAAGGTACAGTGGTAACTCCAATTGACAATCCTGGTGATGCTGGCATGTATAAATATACTATTATGATTAAGCCAAGTGAGACAAATCTAGATAGCAAAAACTATACATTAGATGGTGCTGATAAAGCAGGTATTGTGTCTGGAAGTCTAGAAATATTCAAATTTAAACCTTTCTTTCTAGTCGAAAATATAAAAGACAAGGTGTTAAATGTTAATTATAACGGTAAAGCACAACCTATTATATACTTAGATGGAAGTGAAGTATTAGGCGTTGAAGCCCTTGCATACTATATGAGTAAATTTACAATCACGTATAATGGTATTGCTGATATTCCTACTCAATCTGGCGCATATAATGTAGTAATGAATTTTACTGGCGGTGATGATTCTAAGAATTATGCGAATCAACAGAAAGTATTTGTCATGAATATATTAAAGCAGAAGGTTACTTATACTTTTGCTGATGTTAAGGTTGATTTCAATGATAAAGATACTTCTCTTGTAATTGGCAATATACCTGCTGAATTTGGTGTTATTAATCAATTAGGTATTGACAAAAATCCAAAAATAATGTATTATACTAACGTAGAGTATGCAGAAGCTATTGCAAGCGGAGCAGTATTCGATCCAAGTATCTTACATATTATATTAACTAGATTTGATATTTCTCCAGAGGATGAAATAAACGAAGGTGCTACTGCAGCGGAGTTGAGTAAGAAGTACATATATAGAAATGCAGGTACTTATAAATTCGAAATCAATATGATAAACTTTAATTATGATTTCATAACTGCAAATAAACGTGCTACGCTTACTATTAATAAAGTATTAGTAGATAAATTAGTTACCTTTGCAAATAAAATTGTTAATTATAACGGTGATGAGCATAAAATAAATGACTTGATATATAATGATAGTCATGTTACAGTTACTACTAACGAAAATAATCCAACAGTCGCAATCAATGTAGGTACTTATACTTACAAATTCACTGTTGAAAGTAAGAACTTAACACATGGGTCAAAACAAATTACTGTATTATTGATAATCAATGCAATATCTATGAATAAAGATGATATTCTAATAAAATCACAAACAAAAGTATTTGACGGAAATGAATTTGTTATAACAGCAGATAAATTACCAGATGGTGCTACATTAACTCCTTCACCAGAAAATAGCAGTAACTATAACGTAGGTACTAATAACTTATTGTTTGTAGTATCAAAACCAAATTACATTGACTTTAAAATCACTGTAAAATGTTATGTAACTCCTTTAGGTGTAGATGTAGTATTTAAAGATCTTACTACTATAGAAGGATCTCCAGTCAAAGTAACTGGTATTTTTATTGATGTTAACGGCTTTGAGCAAGAAGTAGAGATTGATATATCAGCCGCTAGTAAATTATTACCTGGCGTATATGCTTGTGACGTAAATATTGATGATTATAATTATGTCTTAAATGATGGATTTGAAACTGTTAATATTACTATTAATCCTAAACCTAACTATCTACTAATGGGTATCGGTGCCGCTGGCGGTGCGTGTGTCATTATAGGTGGAGTAGTTGTTACATTACTTATTATAAGAAAGAGAAAGAACAAGATCTCTCTTTAATCTTAGTTTTTACTTGCTATTTAGAATTAATTATGCAAGTAAATGGTACGAGAATATAATTTAATCAGCATTTGTTAAATTTATCAAATGCTGAAATATATTTCTCATTATAATTGATATTCTATTATATGAATTAATTTTTGTATATTATAATAAATTTTGGAGGTATAAATTATGAAAAAAACTATCATTGGCGTAATCGTAGCACTAAGTGTTTGCGTTATCGCTTTAGTTGGTTGTGGCGCATCTACTATGAATGCACCAGAAGCAGCTGCCGCTTCTCAAGAGCTTTGGAACAAAGCTGCAAATAAAACTACTACAGACACCATCACTATTAAAGATCTTGATCTTGCAGGTGCAATCACTGTTAAAAATGCAAAAGCTGTGATGACAAGAACTTTTACTGGTAATAATGTAGAAATCAAAGTAGCTGTATCTGATCTTGACGTTGCAATTGGTGCATCTCTAGATGGTATTCTAGGCATACTTGGTAGTACTCTTGCGAACGCTGGTATAGATGTAAAAGATATAATTTCTAAAGTTGGCGGAATCTCTGCTAATGTTTTAGTTAAATTTGATCTTGATACATTTACATTAACTAAATTATCAGTTACTACATCTGGTTTAAAAGCACTTGGTATGATCCCTGCTAAAAATGATAAAACTTGGAAAGATCAAGAATTAAGCGTAGTATTGGATAATATTAAATTAAACAAAGAGGACGCTTTAACTAGCGAGATTGTTAAGTTAGCTACTGGCCACATGTCTACACTTTTTGCTGGTGCTGCAGATGCAGAAGCTGGCTCTGAAGAAGCTATTGCCGGAGTTCAAGTACTTACTAGCATAGTTCCTGTTATCACTGCTGCAATTGGTCTAGTACCAGCTGACGTTAATATCAATGATAAACTTGACACAGCTCTTGGCTTCCACGACGTAACTAGAATCCTTACTGAGGTATTAAAAGTTAATGATGGTAAGTATACTAGTACTTTAACTGATGGATTCATCAATGAGCAGTCTTTTACAGCTGGTGTATCACTTGCTATAAACAATGCTGGATTACAGAAAATATGGACTGATGTTATTGATCCAATGATTAGCACAAAATTTGATGCATTAATCTCTCCAGCTATCGGTTTGCTTAAGAAAGACGGTGACATGATAGTTATCGGTGAGTTTAAAGTTGTATCAACTTACACAATCAATGCGTAATTGAAAAACTAATTCAATAATTTAATACACTCTTATCTATATGATGGGAGTGTATTTTTTTTGTCAAATTTAAGATCTTATGTATATTGCTATCTCATTCAGTCATAATCCATATATATAAAGGAGAATGATATGAAAAAAATATTGTATATGATAATGGTTTTATTACTTATGACTGTAACATGTGTTTCACTTGTTGCGTGTGACGATATAGCTACTAGTGAGTTAGTGGATAGTACTAATAAGATATGGCAAGCAACTGCATCAAAAACCGCAGTAGAAAAGGTGATACTCAAAGATGTAGTTATCGCAGGAGCTGTAACAATACAAAACGTAGATATTAATATTGAGAGAACTATCACGGCTGATAAAACTACAATTAAACTTAACACAGCAAACCTTACAGTAAAGGTCAATAAAGAGGCGGAGGAAGCGGTGCAGTTGATACTAAAAGTATTAAACATGCACGGTAAAGTGACAGTAGCACAGCTTGAGAGTGTCATAAGTAAAATATCTTTCGAGCTAAATAGCACCGTAACAGCGGAACAAGTTCAAGGAACTCTTAAAATTAATAATGTAGTAAATTTATTTAGTGCACAAAAAAGTGAACCATTAATATTAAATTTTGATAAAACTATGACTGATGATAATCCATGGATTAGTCAAGTATCTAATATTGGTAAAGAGCATTTAATCAATCAATTTAAGCCAATAGGAGATGAAAATATCAAAACAGGCACATCCCATGATGTAGAATTTGTAAAAGATGATGGTATCGAAATAGCCAAATCAATCCTTTTAGGTCTTGGAGATAAGCCACTTCCAAATCCTGACCTTACAGTAAACAAGATACTCTATAATGCTTTCGGAACGTCTGATCCTGTTTTGCTTTTAAATAGATATTTAAATATAGATAATTTGTCATCAATGTACAATATAATCTCTTCAAATAGTGAAAAATTTATCAATAAGATGTCTGTAAATGGTGATTTTAAATTATCAGTTAGTAAAGAACAATTATTTGTAATAGTTGAAAATATATCTAATGCAATGAATTCTCCCAAGGTTAATGAAGTATTTTGCATGCTAGGTGTATTAATCAAGTATGATGATAATTTTGCCACGGGTAAAGTGCAGATAGATAGTGAATATAAATTACATTGATTAATATATGAAAAACAGTTGCTTTATCATTAAAGATATAGCAACTGTTTTTTTATAATCAAATTTATTATATAAGTAAGTATGATGCACATTAAAAAATATATGAATAAGTTATGGTACAACAATTTTTTAGTTAATATCATGTGCTACAACATTATTTCGGATAAAGTAGTATTTGTATTAGCTTACAAAAACATACAGAGGCAACTAAAACATAATTATTTATACATTTAATACATATTTTACTAGCATTTATAATAACATTTTCAAATGAATGGTTCTATTACTATTTACTGTAATAATGCGTGCATACATAGTCCATATGATAGCCATATAAAGTTATGTCGACAATGGCGAGAGTAGCATTGTAATGACTGTATAATGGCTTAATAATGATGTTTACAACTGTACGTAGTAAGTTCTATAACATATATCTGGGTATTGCGTATAGACCACCATCTGACGTATGTGCATTATAGAATATTGAACTTGTAATGATTCATTTATATCGACGTTATATATCTAATAACTGCATCACTTATTACCTATTTAATGTTTAGAATAAGTCTTATATTGTGCTGTTAAGATAATACTTATATGGCAATTTTTATATTATATTTCATTATTTTTTTAAATAAAAAACAATCTATTTATTGGTGATCTATTCTTGATGAATTATATATATAATAAAATCATATTTTATCGTAATTACATCATTAAGTATTTATAATAGAAAAGTAAAGGTTGACTATTAAATACAGATTCTACTTATGTTAATCGAAATAATGGAAGAGTACTTTATAGTTATTTATAAATTAAAAACACAATTAATATTGTATAACTAAGTAAAATAAACAGATCTAAAATAACAATATAATTAGCTATATAATAAGGGCA
Source organism: uncultured Clostridia bacterium (assembly GCA_947038565.1). GTDB lineage: Bacteria > Bacillota > Clostridia > Christensenellales > UBA3700 > MGBC100798. The sequence continues at coordinate 375 of CAMQWP010000007.1, read as the reverse complement.
ATTAATTGCATGTAATAAGAGCTATAAATAACGTTATAATCATCTTAATAATTCTTTTTAGTAATGCATCTACAATGCAAATATAATGCAATATAATTCATCTATAATAAATACAATATAGAATAAGTAATTCATAATAAATCAACTTAATCATGTCGAATAATACTAATAAATAAATTAAATAATTATGACAATTTATTGCGTATGAAAATGATTAATACAAATGCGATACTTAATATAAATAGAGTAGGTTAGTAGCTTATATCAATAGTAAATTAAGAACTTTAGAATAAAAAAATACACATACCTAAGTATGTGTATTTTGGTGGAAGAAGATGGATTCGAACCATCGAAGTCACCGACGGCAGATTTACA
>CAMQWP010000006.1 GCA_947038565.1 uncultured Clostridia bacterium | reverse complement strand
CTGGACGATTATTGTTATATCCGCCACCTGCGTTGTTAGTGTTATTATAACCACCACCGGCTGGACGATTATTGTTATATCCGCCACCTGCGTTGTTAGTGTTATTATAACCACCGCCCGCTGGACGATTGTTGTTATAGCCACCATTAGGACGATTACCGTTAGGTATGTATGTCTTAGTAGCAGTAGTAGGAGTACCAGCATCAGCCTTTACAGGCTCAGCAGTCTTCACTTCAGCAGTTGAATCAGCCTTAGCAACAGCTTTAACTTCAGCTTTAGGCTCAGTTGCCTTGACTTCAGTCTTAACTTCAGCTTTTGCCTCTACTTTTACTTCTGTTTTAACTTCAGCTTTAACTTCAGTCTTAACACTTGTATCAGCATTGTCTTTAGCTTTTGGCTTGCTTTCAGTATCAGTAACAACAGTTTTAGTTGGTGCTGTGATATTGTTCTCGACAACCTTAGCAGTAGGAGCAACAACCTCTACCACTTTTTTATTAACAGCGTCTTCTTTCGCTAACTTTTCAGCCTCTTTCTCACGAATAGCAGCCTTACGAACACGAAGTCTCTCACCTGTCTCGTCGATTTTATTTTTCAATCCTTTAATATCTCTAGACAAAGAATCCACACTCTTAGTTTTGATCTCAGGTAGTTCCTTAATTTTGTCCAATAGACTTAATTCTTTATTATCGCTCATCACGCACCTCCATTTCTACGATTATTGCATTTGCAAGGGACCTATCTCCTATTGCTATAGCTTTTACTTTACTGCGACCAACGGCCTCAGCAAGACTGTAATCCACACATCTTATCTCTATTCTTCTCAGCTCGGCATGAGCAAGAAGTTTAGTAAGAGACCCCGACGCTAAAGATTCATCATACACTATAAGGTATTGCCTATGTCTGCTATCTTTAATACTATCAACTCCGAAAGTTGCTTTTTTCATTCGGATAGCAAAACCTATATAAGTCTTAATTTTTGTGACTATCATATTCTCCTTGAATGCTTTCATAGACTTCGAGAGAAATATTCTCTTTGAAGGCACGATTTAATGCCTTTGTCTTGATACACTTTTTTACACAATCTGGATTGTTACAAACATACGCACCTCGACCATCAGCTTTACCGCTAAAATCGACCATGTATTCGGCATTTTTATTCCTTACGACTCTGATAAGATCATTTTTATCTATCATTTGTCTACAGGCGATACACATACGCATAGGAATTTTTTTTATCACGTATTATTACTCCTCAGTCTGAGCAACTGCTACTTCAGCCTGAACATCAGTTATTTCTAACTCATTATCTAACTCTTCAAGAGCGTCACTTTCTTGCAATTCATTTGCAGAAGTCATAGCTTTAACATCAATCTTCCAACCAGTAAGTTTTGCAGCAAGACGAACATTTTGACCTCCCTTACCAATAGCAAGAGATAACTTATCCTCGTCTACCATAACTTTAGCTGAACGACCTTCTTCTTCTACTTGAACCATACGAACTTTAGCAGGGCTAAGAGCGCAAGCAATATACTCTAATGGATCAGCACTCCAAGGGATAAGGTCTACTTTTTCACCGTTAAGCTCATTTACTACAGCATTGATACGAACACCACGCTGACCGATACATGCTCCTACTGCGTCAAGGTTTGTATTTTCACTATAAACTGACATCTTTGTACGATTACCAGCGTCACGGACAATACCTTTGATAACAACCTCACCACTCTTAATCTCTGGAACTTCAGACTCAAATAGTCTTTTAACAAGACCTGGAGCTGACCTAGAAACCATAACTTGAGGATTACGACCAGAAGAACGAGTATTTTTAACATATACTTTAATAGTTCTACCGATGATATATCTATCACTATTAACTCTATCTTGACCTGACATTATTGCAGCCATGTCGATATTAGCGATCTCTAACTTAACAGTGTCTCCATCAATACCAACTATCTTAGCATTAGCAATCTCGCCCTCTTTCTCAGACATCTCAGATACAAGACGCTCTTTGCGAAGATCATTAAGACGTTGCATGATAACCTGCTTAGCAGTTTGGATAGCAATTCTTGATAATTTATTAGGAGTAACATCATCACTTACCTTATCACCTAACTCGTAAGCCTTCTTGATCTCGTGAGCTTCTTCTAAAGAAATCTCTTTGTCGTTATCAACAACTTCTTCTACGATGATTTTGTAAGCGTTTACTTTTATCTCATTACGCACTTCATTAAGACTTACAGAAACGTGTCTAGCCTCGCCAGTTTCTCTCTTGAAAGCAGAAACTAATCCAGCCTCTAACGCATCGATAAAAATAGATTTTTCAATACTTTTGTCCTTTTCTAATTCATCTAACGCTGCAAAAAATTCTTTACTTATCATTTTCTAATATCCTCCATCTCTGTTAAAACTTAATTTCTGGTTTTATTAACGCAATGTTTTTCATATCAAGAGTGATAGTGTCTTTAGCTGTCTTCACGACAACAACACCCGTCTCGAAATCAAAACTGTCTAGGGTAGCGATAAATTTCTTTCCCAATTCATTTTTTTCAAAAAGTGAGATATTTAACTGCTTGCCCAAATTTTTGTTATAATCATAGACTGTCTTTAGAGGTCTATCTACGCCGGGAGAAGAAACATTAAGTATGTAAGGCTCGCCGATAGTAGGATCTAATTCATCCAAAATAGGATCAATAGTCTTATGAACAGCCTCGCAATCGTCCAATGTGATACCCTCTGTCTTGTCGATAAAAACTGTCAAGTTCATATTTCCAAGTACTTTCTTGTAGCTAATCTCGATGACTTCAACACCTAATTCGTTAACGGCAGCGGTAATACCTTCTGCAACTTTATCAATAACCTTTGACATTTTACCCTCCAAAACATTTAAAACACTAAGGAGTGGTAAGTACCACTCCTTAGACGCAAATCTATTACACTGCTATTATATCATTATTATATTCAAAAATCAAGCAATTTAACACTAATTACTACAATATTTAATGTATTTACGACATTAATTCTATTATATATTAGTAATACGCATTAATAAACTACAGTAATATATGCAAACGCTCGAATCAAGCTATTATAATGTGGTCATATTATCAATAATTACGATAAATTACATTAAATACTATCCAATTAAAATTTATCAAGTCCGCCAAGTTCTGCAAGTTTTACAAGCAATTTTGCAGTAGCTTCACAGTCATTGACTGCTCTATGTGCGCCCTCAAGCGTAATATCGAAGAAGTTACATAGAGTCTCGAGCTTATATTTACTAGAAACGACAGTTTTCTTCGCAACAGTAAGCGTATCCACTACCCTATTATCAAATAGGAATCTATTCGCCTTAGCGTACTTGTCCAAAAATCCTTTATCAAAAGGAGCATTATGAGCGACCAAAATACAGTCTTTACTAAACTTATAGAAGTCTGGGGTTATTTTATCCATCGTAGGAGCATTCACCACATCAGCGTCAGTAATAGAAGTAATCTCCGTAATCTTTTCTGGAATAGGAATACCAGGATTAGCAAACGAAGAAAAAGCCTCTGTAATAATGCCATCAACTACCTTTACAGCACCTATTTCGATAACTTCACAATCGCGAGCTGAAAGACCAGTAGTCTCAAAATCAAACACGACAAAAGTTTTACCGAGCATGCTATCAGGGCAACCTACAACATCTTTTTCATCACTGAAGAGATCAGTTTTCACGATAGCATCATAAGTATATTTAGTAGGGAATACTGTCTCATAACTAGACGGAACACCCTTTAACTCCTCTTTTAGAACTATAGACGCTTTTTCTATGATACATCTCGACACATCTTTTACTATCAAAACGCTATCATGAAGGAATGTATCAAGCTCGACTTTACCTCTGATAATGACCTCATCGCCGATACTCAACTTATCATAAACACCTTCACCTTGATATCTAGTAAAAGCCTTGCAAATCATATTAGCAGTACCATCAGTAATAGTAATGATGTAATATGAATTACTTGTTTTCTTACTTACCATACGTTTGAAGTCGATTATTTTGCCAGTATAAACAGCTTTTTCTTCTACTTCCTTACAGTCGATAATATACTTTGGTTTCTCTAAAATTGCCTTGCCCTGAACGACTTGATGATCATAAGTATGTACTTTTCTTGATAAAAGAGTAATACTCTCATTAGACGCAAGGTCAATATTAAGATTGACATCTCTTTTACTGTCTTCTATCTCTAGCGTTATATTATTGCAAAACTTATGAGACATGTACTCAGTCATAACGGCACTTAGATTTTGATTTGCAAAATAACTATAAAAAGAGCTTTTCATAGAGATTTTTATATGTGCTGTATTTTCCATAAAATTAACTGATATTTCATCATCATCAATAGATATAGTAGGGTGTTTTATTTTAAAATACTCTATTACATTATTTTTCACTAATTCACTATCAGCATATGACTTCACGTAATCAATACATACATCAAAACTATCAGGAATAATTTCACGAACAGCTGCGAATATTGACTCTATATCTTCTTCCGAAATAAGCCTGTCCAGTGCATCATAAGGAACAAGCATCGTTATATTAACGCTTTTTTTCTTAATCATTAGAGATACTTCCCTCAGTCTTATATAATTATATTTACCAAGAGTAATATCATTAAACTTTGTTAAAAACTCCATACTCACCTCACAATCTATCAATAAACTTGATGATTTCATCTAAAAGTTCGCTATTTGGCACAGTCTTTAAGACTACACCATTCTCGAATATGACTGATTTTTCACGCCCGCCAGCGATACCAAAATCGCAATGACTTGCCTCACCCGGTCCATTTACAACGCAGCCCATAACAGCAATTTTAACATCTTTTTTAATGTGCTTTGTTAGCTCTATTACCTTATTTGCTAGACTCATGACGTTGATATCGGTTCTTGCGCAAGTAGGACAACTGATCACATCTACATGCGGAGCACCAAGTCCTAGTGATTGCAATATAATTTTCGCTGTATCTACCTCTTTATAAGGCTCATCAGTAAGACTAACTCTAATAGTATCACCAATGCCGTCCAGCAACAAACTTCCTATTCCGATAGCTGATTTTATAACGCCCTGTTCGTACACGCCCGCCTCAGTCACTCCAACATGTAGCGGATAATCACATACAGCACGAAGTTTTCTATACGCATCTACATTATCACGTACGTTACTTGATTTAACTGAGACTATCGTATTAAAAAAGTTTGCATTCTCAAGCATATTTATATGCCCCATAGCACTAGCACACATAGCATCGGCAATAGGCATATCTTTATATTGTTTTTCAAGCGAACCGCCATTGACACCAATACGAATAGGTATATTCCTCTCATTTAGATAATCCGCAACATACTTAACACGCTGTTCACTACCTATATTGCCAGGATTAAGACGTATCTTATGCACGCCAGCATCAGCACTGGCTATAGCCAATTTATAATCAAAATGTATATCTGCAACCACAGGAATATGTACTGCTTTTACTATTTCAGCAATAGCAATACTACTAGCAACATCAGGCACTGACAATCTAACGATATCACAGCCGTGTTCTTCCAGTTTTAAGATCTGTGCGATACTACCATCTATATCAACAGTCTTAGTATTACACATAGACTGTATAGCTATAGGCGAGCCGTCACCGATATTTATATCACCAATTTTTACTATCATATTCACCCCACAAAGTGCATTATATCGAGTATTATCGTCATCGCAAACAAGCATATTAAGCCCACCGCATGAATAGCATTTTCCACTTTTCTATTTATTGGCTTACCTCTAATCCACTCTATAGTAGTGAATACTACATGCGACCCATCAAGGGCTGGCAGAGGCAACATATTCATAACCGATAGCGTAGCAGATAGCACACAAACGGCATAAAGTACGCCTTCAAAACCTACTCTAGTTACCGTTGCGATGGTGCTTATTGCAGTAATTGTACCGCCTAAATTTTCGCTTATACCCAAAGCACCAGTGATAACACCGCCCAATGTCGCGAATAAAACGCCAATAATTTTAAATATAAAAACGAACGATCGGCCAACAGCCTCAAAGAAGCCGAACTTTTGCCTCTCCATCACGAGTCCACCTATGCCAAAACCTTCAAATATCTTAATTGTACCATCTTCATTTACAAACAATTCGCCAGTCTTAGGATCTACCATTGTATATTGACCGCGATTGACATTAATATCTACTTCCGCACCGTCACGAAGTACTGTTACTTGAACCCCGTCTCCGATTTTATTCATCTGATTTGCAAAATCATTCGGATTAACTAAAGAATAAATACTATTACCATCTACTTCGACTATGACGTCATTCTCTTGAAAATACTGTACTTCGCCAGCATTTTCGCCGTAAAACACTCCTACAGTGCCTACTTTAGGAACAAAATCTCCATAAGCCATAAAGAAAATAGAAATAATAATGATAGCAGACATAAAGTTAAAGAACGCGCCTGCTATGAAAACTATTATTCTCTTCCATGGTGCGTGGGAATTGAAGTCGTCCGAAGATAATGGCTGATCGCCATTATCGCTACTAGTTTCGCCGTGGAAAGCACAGTATCCACCTAGAGGAATACACCTAAGTGCAAATAATTCACCAGTCTTTTTGCTAGTGTGTTTGATTATTGCTGGTCCAAAACCGATAGAAAACTGATCAACTTTAAAACCTAAAGCCTTGCCTACCGAATAATGCCCGAATTCATGCACTACTATCATAAACAATAAGCATAATAAGGCAATAATTATGTAACCTATCCACTCTAAAACTTGTAAAAATGTGATTGCATTTAACATTAAACCCATAAAACTCACCCCTATTTAGCTCTAAAAGCAACTAACGAATAGCGAATCCACAGTCAAATAATGATGATATTACATTTTGTATCCATATTATTTGATCAATGATGTGATTATCTCTCTTGCTTTTGCATCTGCTGATAATACATCATCAATACTATATATATCCCCGCCATTAAAAGCATCAAGAGTTGATTGTATAAGACTTGCAATATCCAAAAAACCGATACGTCCATTGATAAATTGCTTAACAGCAACTTCGTTTGCACCGTTCATAACAGCAGGATATAATCCACCAATTCGACCACATTCGCGAGCAATAGCAAGACATCTAAAAGCATCTAAATCAGGTTTTTCAAAACTAAGATTAGAGATACTAACTAAATCTAACGGAGGCACCGTTGATGGCAACTTCGATGGATAAGTTAGCGCTAACTGGATTGGTAAAACCATGTCAGGATTAGAGAGTTCCGCCATTACACTATTATCATTATATGTTACCAAACTATGGATTATACTCTCCTTATGGATAACTACATCTATATTTTCTATGCTGATATTAAAAAGGTGCATAGCCTCTATGACTTCTAAACCTTTGTTCATAAGAGAAGCACTGTCAATAGTAACCTTTTGCCCCATCGTCCATGTCGGGTGACATAAAGCGTCTCCAAGAGTGACATGTTGAAGTTGCTCTCTTGTCTTACCTCTGAATGCTCCACCACTTGCTGTCAAAATAATGCCTTTCACATCACTTGCCCTACCGTATTCCATGCATTGCCATATAGCACTATGCTCAGAATCTACAGGGAAAATGTTGACGTTTTTTTCTTTTGCTAGTTTTATAACTAACTCGCCACCAGCTACTAACGTTTCTTTATTAGCAAGGGCGATGTCCTTATTATGATTTATAGCACAAACAGTAGGCGATAATCCAGCAATGCCAACTATGCCTGTCACGACTAATTGGCCCTCTGTAATAGACACCAATTCCTCTAGTGAATTAAGCATGACTGCACCACTAGTTTCGCACCTAGTCTTAGCTTCAGTATTTGCAACATGCACATACAGCGGCTTGAACTCTTTAATATATTTATTAAAATCTTCTATTCGATTATTGCAAGACATACCTACAACTTTAAATTTATCAGGATATTTACGAACTACCTCAAGCGTTTGAGTACCTATAGAACCAGTAACGCCAATTATAATAATTTCTTTCATTTAGCGACCCCTCATTAATAATAGACATTCTATAATAACCATAGAATTAAATATAAAGTTGATTATAATGTCATTGCACCCGTTGCAAGCATAATGATCTGGAAGGCAACGTACATTACTGGCACAACGAATAGAAAGCTATCTATTCTGTCCATAACTCCGCCATGTCCAGGGAATATATTACCGAAATCCTTAATGCCCATTTTACGCTTTAACATACTAGCGCCCAAGTCACCTAACTCGGCAACAACACTACATACCATACCTAAAGGAATAAGTATGCCTAGAGAGATACCGATATTAGTGCTTACTTCTAGCACTTCATTAGGGAATATATTTATAAATAATCCGCTATAGCTAATCACAAAATATGCAACTACCATACCGATTACACCACCTATGATACCACCGACAGCACCGCTTATAGTTTTCTTTGGGCTGACTTGTGGACACAATTTAGGCCCTTTGCATGTAACTCCTACAAGATACGCCATAGTATCAGTAAATACAACGACAGTAAATATAGAGAATATACTAAGTATACCCATCTTGCTATGATTCATGACGATAAAAAGACCCATTATAATAATAGGATAAACTATATTAAGAACAGTAGCACCTAGGTCAGCGACCTGATACTTTTGTCTTTTAAATGTAAAGATACATAAGGCGATAATAGTAGATATCGCAAGAGTTGCGACTAAACCTGCAACACCTAAGAAATATGTAAGAGGATACATTATTAAAACAGCAGAAATAATTGCAGGCAAAATCGGATTTAAATTTGCACTTGTTATATTCATCTCTCCGCTTTCAATAGAAATGTTAGCTTTAGCAAATTTGCCTTTTTTCATACTGCTATACATTTCCCAGCCACCTACTGCTGCAAATAGTAGTATCAATAAATCTGTAGGTATAAGACTATACATTCTAAGCCAAAATACATTTAATCCAATTAGAAGTATCAATATACTTCCTGTCAAAGCTCTTTTCAACATTATTTCACCTTCCCATAGCGTCTATCACGACTACTGTATTCTAGTATTACTTTTTCTATAATACCTTTATCAAAATCTGGCCATAACTCATCACGGAATACTAATTCCGAGTAAGCTAACTGCCATAGCATAAAATTAGACAATCTTTCCTCACCGCTAGATCTAACCATTAGATCAGGATCAGCGAGATCACCAGTATACATATACTTACTCAAAGAGTTAATATCTACACTTTTAACACCTTCTGCAATTATTGAATTTACCGCATGTACTATCTCGTCACGTCCGCCATAATTCAAACCAATATTTATCACTAGTCCAGTATTATCACTGCAATTTTCGATACTTTCTTCTATCGCACATCGCACATCTTCAGGCAACATAGATAAGTCGCCCATAAACCTGACAACAAAATTATTTTTAGCAAGTTTAGGTATTTCACTAGTTGCAAAACTTTTAACCATACCGAACAGTGCGTCTATTTCGTCTTGAGGACGCGACCAGTTCTCCGTGCTAAAAGCGTAAAAAGAAACTATTTCCACGCCAAAATCTTTGCAAGCATCTATAACTCTACGCATAGCTTTTACACCTTCACGATGTCCTAGCTTACGCGGCAACATTCTTTTTTTTGCCCATCTACCATTACCATCCATGATGAATGCGATGTGCTTAGGAATTTTCATCTCCATATAACCACCTAATTATTATATTTTACAAGTTGATATCAGCAAATCTAAGATCATGCTAATATAATACAATTTATACTTATTTATTTATTATATAATATTATTCACATTTATTGAATATATCAATACATTTTATTATATATCATTTTACATAATATTGCAATACCATAACAGTAATTTACTATATTTAATTGATAATTGCCTTATAAATATAGCTATTTCTAATTTTTTATATCTTTTATGTATATTTTTTATATAATAAAAAAGCCACACGAACAAATCGTGTGGCTAAATATTCTATAAAGTTTGAAGAGCAAAATCACTAGTAGTTAGGTATACAACACCATCTTTTTCAGTAACTCTCACTACAAGAGTAGTATCGTACCTATGCTTATCGTCAGAAGTATTTTGTATTTTCTCTACATTATACCCTAATTCCTCTAGTTGAGATTTAACTAATTCGTAACTAAGTCCGATATACTTACGCATATTAAACACTCATTACCTCTATTTCTTTCTCAGCATTGATAATATCGACAGAAGCGATTGCCTCTGCTAATTTTTTATCTACATCTTTCTCATAAGTTGAACATTCATCCTCTGATATTAGAGACTCTTTCTTCAGCTTTTTAAGACCGTCATTGATATCACGCCTTGAGTTCCTAAGTACTACTTTACAGTTATCGCTAGTTGACTTGATAGTCTTAACTAATTCGCGACGTCTATCCTGAGTAAGCTCTGGGAATATAAGACGGATTACTTTACCATCATTATTAGGAGCCATGCCCAAGTTAGCCGCACCAATAGCACGCTCGATAGCCTTAAGGCAACTTGCATCCCATGGAGTTACTACTAAAAGCCTAGCTTCTGGTATACTGATATTAGCCATTTGACTGATAAAAGTCTCTGTGCCATAATAATCAGCAGTAATTTTATCTAAAATATGCGCGTTTGCACGTCCAGCTTTTAACTGTAAAAATTCATTTTTAAGATTATTAACAGTTTTAACTAGTCTAGTCTCAAAATCATCAAACAACTCTAATACTTCCATACTCTCATATGCCATAATAATTCACCTCATCGTTTATTTTAATTATATTTGATATATTTTTTAAATGCAATATAATCAAAAATAATGCATTTAAATATATTCAAATTAAGATATTTTAGTTCCAATACGCTCTCCACGAACAGCTCTAAGTATACTATCTTCCTCTGATAAAGCAAAAGCTATTACAGGGATATTATTTTCCATACAAAGACTGATAGCAGTAGTATCCATAGCATTTAGACCCTTTTTGATAACATCAATGTAAGCGATTTCGTCGAATTTCTTAGCATCAGGGTTAGTCTTAGGATCAGCATCATAGATACCGTCTACGTTTTTAGCAAGTAAAAGTACTTCCGCACCGATTTCTGCAGCACGAAGTGCAGCACCAGTATCAGTACTAAAGTAAGGATTACCAGTACCACAAGCGAATATAACTACTCTGCCTTTCTCGAAGTGACGCATTGCTTTACGTAAAATGTAAGGCTCTGCAACTCTAGTAATAGTCAAAGCTGTCTGTACTCGACAAGGTACTCCGTTACGCTCTAATGCGTCTTGCATAGCAAGAGAATTAATAACAGTAGCAAGCATACCCATATGATCAGCAGTAACTCTATCCATATTGTTTCCTTGTCTACCTCTCCAGAAGTTACCACCACCGATGATGACACCTACTTCAACGCCCTCAGCTACAACCTGTTTAATCTGTGATACTACATACTCTATAACTGTCTCATCAAGACCAAAGCCTTTCTCTCCAGCTAAAGCCTCACCACTCAATTTAATTATCGCTCTTTTATATTTCTTAGCCATGTTATTCTCCTCATAAGTCCAAAACATATATCAAATATAGCGTCTATACAAATATAGTTTAAGTTAATATTCCTACCATTATATATAGCTTAAAAAAAAGGGAACAATAAAGTTCCCTATTTAGTATATTATTATTTCTTTGAAGCTGCGATTTGTGCCTCAACCTCGCCAGCAAGGTCCTCACATTTCTTCTCTAAGCCTTCACCCATCTCATAACGAACAAAACCTGTTAAAGTACCATCGATGATATTTTTAACGATTTTATCGCCATCTTTAACAAATGGTTGCTCCATTAAGCATATCTCTTTGTAGAACTTATTAACTCTACCCATAACCATTTTCTCAACGATAGCCAATGGCTTACCCTCGTTAATAGCTTGAGCACGTAATATTTCTTGCTCTTTCTCTAATGCACCAGTTGGTACATCAGCAACATTAAGATACTTAGGATTAGAAGCAGCTATTTGAAGAGCTACGTCATGAGCTATGCTATCAGAACAAGTGCTCTCAAGCATAACGCCAATCTTACCACCCATGTGGATATAAGTTGTAACGTTGTTAGTGTACTTAGTAAATCTTCTGATCTGAATCTTCTCACCGATCTTACCAACAGCATCGTGAACTAAAGCATTCACTTCACTGATAGCATTTAGTGCGTCCATATCATTGATATTGTTATCAATAATATAGTTGCCAATCTCAGCTACAAGTTCTCTGAATTGGTCGCCACGAGCAACGAAATCAGACTCACAGTTAACTTCTACAAGTACGCCGATATCACCTTTAGTGATAGCAGATACGATACCTTGAGAAGCGATCTTATCAGCACGTTTATTAGCAGTAGCCATACCCTTCTCACGAAGAATATCAGATGCCTTTTCCATATCGCCATCAGCCTCTACTAGAGCCTTCTTGCAATCCATCATTCCTACACCAGTTTTAGCTCTTAGAGCCATAACGTCTTTGTTAGTAAACATATATTAAGTCCTCCTAATCTAATTACTCAGCTTGTTCTTGAGCTACTTTCAAAGCCTCAGCCTCAGCAGCCTCAGCATCATAAGCAACGCCCTCACGAGCCTCGATAACTGCATTTGCTACAACACTTGAGATAAGTTTGATAGCACGGATAGCGTCATCATTACCTGGGATAACATAATCAACTAGATCTGGGTCACAGTTAGTATCTACAAGACCTACAACTGGAATACCAAGTCTTCTTGCTTCTTTAACAGCGATCTCTTCTTTCTTAAGGTCAACAACGAACATAGCTCCTGGAATGTTCTTCATGTCCTTAATACCACCAAGATTTGCCTCTAGTTTGTTTCTCTCGTCATTAAGACCAGAAACTTCTTTCTTAGGAAGAAGATCGAACTCACCAGTTAACTCCATTTGGTTAATCTTTTTAAGTCTGTCGATACGAGTTTTGATAGTTTTAAAGTTAGTAAGAGTACCACCTAACCATCTCTCATTCATAAAGAACATACCGCATCTATTAGCTTCGTCACGAACTGCGTCCTGAGCCTGCTTCTTTGTGCCAACGAAAAGAATATCTTTACCGCTCTTAGCTATCTCTCTGATGAAAGAATAAGCCTCTTCGATAAGACCAACACTGATCTGAAGATCAATGATGTGGATATCATTTCTTGCTGCGTAGATGTATTTACCCATCTTAGGGTTCCATCTCTTTGTTTGGTGACCAAAGTGTACACCTGCCTCTAAAAGGCTTTTCATAGTAACTACTGCCATTTTTAAATCCTCCTGTTTTACCTCCTTGAATCTCTACAACGACGACCCCGCAAGCGGACAAACATCGTCTCAATCCAAGTGTTTTTTGGTTATAAGTATTATAGCATACAAAATAGTTACAATGCAAATGATTTCAGTGTATTTTAGTATTTTTATGTATTTTTTTTCGCAATAACTATGTGAAGGTTAAAAATGCGTTGTATTTCATCAAAAAACCTGTCGAATACACACATTCTACTTGTTTTAGCTTAAAAACTTGCGATGCATAATGCACCACTTAATGTACTTATGTCATATAACTACACTCTTTATCCGCTTTCAAATTGCATATATATAGATTATTATATAATATCATCATCTTTATGCATAAAAATACAAGTATTATTTCTTGTAAAATTTTACAATGTCACATTATACATTCTTACAAACTTAACTCTTATTCAACGTCAATATATACTCTTATTTATATAAAAAATACACTCAGCAGTATTACCCACCGAGTGTATTTAGTTATTTAATTGTATGGTTCATAATGCCGAATAATTAATAAATAAGATCCAACAATCCAACATCACCCACTGCTCTGTGGTAGACAATATTAACTAGATCATTATCTTCGTTTATAAATACATAGAAGTCATGGTCAAGTAGTTCCATCTCATCAATAGCATCTTTAACTGACAATTTCTTTAGACTAGTAGTCTTAATTCTAGCTACCTCAAGCGGTTTCTTTTCCTCTACTTCAGCATACAACGCAGACATATCGAAGGCACTTTCTTTAACTTTCTTGCCTAACTTTGTCTTATGTTTTCTAACTTGTCTTTCTAGCTTTGGAAGTAGATCATCAATATTATCATACATATTGTGAGATACTACCTCAGCACGCATGATTTTACCACCACCAAAGTTTATAGTAATCTCCATAGCTTCTCTGTCTTTTCCCATCTCTCTAAGCACAACTTTCGCTGTAGCATCATCTTCAAAATATCTAGAGAACTTTTCTAGTTTTTTCTCAATGATGTCCTTTAGCTTGTCACTTGGCTTGTAACTTTTTGCAACGATTTCGATACGCATAATTCAGCCTCCTTATAATGTGAAAGTATCTTCCGCTTATTCTATTATATAAAGCGGGCTATTAAACTATTACCATTTTTAGCGGAATTTATCCTCGAAATAACGACAACTATAAAATAGCAAAAGGAGGTTATTCAATCGTAATTAATACTCTTAAACTCCCTCCTTCATGTTTTTATTATAGCATATATTTAATAAAAATTCTAGTACTTTTATCAAAAATTTACATTATATTTACATTAATATTTCATTATCACTCTTCTTCTATTGTACTATCGACTTCTTGCTGATTTTCGCTATCAATATTGCTATCAAGCACGATGTCTTCAGATAATTTTTCAGCTTCATCAATTTTCTTTTTACTGAATTCTAGTGCATTATTTACTAAAGAAATAACAATATCTTCTCCAATTTCAAGAGTTCCTAAAAGAATTCTCTCAGATAACTCATCTTCGATCAGCTTTTGCACCGATCTTCTAAGAGGTCTAGCACCATATTCGCTATTATAACCATGGTTTACAATAAATTCTTTTGCCTCTTTTTCGACTGTAATACTTATGTTACGCACGCGAAGTCTATCACAGAGACCATCTATCATAATACTTGCTATATCATACATATTTTCTTTATTCAATTTATGGAAAACTATTACTTCGTCAATTCTATTGATAAATTCTGGTCGCATTGTTTTCTTAAGCGATTCTAGTTGTGCATCACGCATATCATCATAATCATCAGAACTCATTGAACCAAAACCTAGTTTGGTAGAACTATTGATTTCTCCCGCTCCAATATTACTAGTCATTATAATGATAGTATTTTTAAATGACACTATTCGACCATGTGAGTCGGTAAGTCTACCATCATCTAGTATTTGTAATAAAATATTAAATACGTCAGGGTGTGCTTTTTCGATCTCATCAAATAAGACTACTGAATATGGCTTGCGCCTAACTTTTTCAGTAAGCTGTCCACCTTCCTCAAATCCTACAAGCCCTGGTGCTGATCCAATAAGTCTTGCTACATTAGACTTGTCCATATACTCGCTCATGTCAACTCTTATCATCAAATTCTCATCGCCGAACATGCTTCCAGCAAGTACTTTAGACAGCTCAGTTTTACCCACTCCGGTAGGTCCTAAAAATATAAACGATCCTATTGGACGATTTGGATCTTTAAGTCCTGCTCTTGCTCTACGCACTGCTCTTGATATACTAGCCACCGCTTCGTTTTGTCCTATAACTCGCATAGATAATTCTTTCTCAAGATTGATTAATCTATCAGACTCTGTCTCTGTCAATTTTACAATAGGCACGCCAGTTTGATTGCTGATTATCTGAGATATTTCTTCCTCACCTATACTAAGTTTTTTACCCGTACTTATATTATCCCAATTAGCTTTTTCTACAGCAAGTTTTTCGCGAACGGTATTGCGATAATTTTTAAGCTCTTCCGCAAGGATAAAATTTTGTTCTTTAACTGCATTTGATAGCTCTATAGTAAGACACTCTACTTCACTCTGCAAATCCTGCAACACTCTAGGCTCGACAGAGCTTTTCGTACGCATACGACTAGCTGCCTCGTCTATAAGATCTATCGCTTTATCAGGTAAAAACCTATCCGCTATATATCTATCTGAAAGCACTGCTGCTGCACGAATAGCCTCGGATGTGATAATAACTGAGTGATGTTTTTCGTATTTTTCTTTGATTCCATTAAGTATATTGATAGTATCTTCTACGGACGGAGGATTTACCAGAATTGGCTGAAATCTCCTCTCAAGTGCAGGGTCTTTTTCTATGTTTGTACGGTATTCGTCAATAGTCGTAGCACCAATAGTTTGAAGTTCTCCCCTTGCAAGCATTGGTTTTAAAATATTCCCCGCGTCCATTGATCCGCCTTCCGTCTTTCCCGCACCAGTAATCATATGAATTTCGTCAATAAATAATATAATATTTCCTTGCTTCTTGATGGTTTCTATAGCATTTTTGAATTTTTCTTCAAAATCACCTCTATATTTAGTACCCGATAATAGACTTGACATATCAAGGCTAAATATCCTTTTACCTTTTAACATTTCAGGGACGTTTCCGCCTATAATTGCACTAGCAAGCCCTTCAACTATAGCAGTCTTACCGACTCCCGCCTCGCCTATAAGCACTGGATTATTTTTGGTGCGACGAGAAAGTATTTGAACTATTCTATCTATCTCTTCACTTCGTCCTATTACAGGATCAATCATGCCATCTTCAGCTTTGCTTGTAAGATCAATTCCAAGACTTTCAAGTCCACCTATCTTACTATCACTACTTGATTTGTCTATATTCATACTATCGCTATCATCATAAAGGCTATTTTTAGATACCACCATATTACGATTTGATTGCAATGTCTTCAAACTATTTGAAAGTGAAAGCGTAAGTGCATTTAAATCAACGCCCAACTGTTTAAGTGCTTTCATACCGTAAGATTCTCTATCCTCGAGCATTACTATCAATAATATCTCTGGTAATATTTGATCAAAACCATGATTACTGGCGATATTAAATGACTGATCAAGCACTGATTTTGTACGTGGACTAATACGCGGGCTATTAGCAACCGCTGAAAATCTTAGCACTTTTGACACGTCCAGAACATTAAATCCTACACGAGCCAAGATAGCTTGTACGTTGGTATTATTAACGACAGCCATAGCACAAATTATATGCTCAGTACCAACAACCCCGCCCGACCTACTACCGAACTCAAATGCTTTATCTAAAATATCTTTACATTCTTTGCTGTATTTTTCCATCTTATCACCTCAACTTAATTGCGTCTCTGATTAGCTTCGCTCTTAGCACATCACGCTCGACTTGATTTAATGCCCTACCGCCGTAGTGACATAAATTAGCAGGCTGACACAGCTCAGTAATTGTATTTAGCATGTTTACATCAAGATCTATCATGTCTAGTGACGCACCTAGCTTTACATTTGAAATATGTATTAAAAACTCCTTAGAGCTCATCTTTCTTGCAAACTGTAGCACGCCGTAAGATCGCATTATCATATCTTCTAGTAACACACCTTCTTTTTTAAGCCAGCTATGCCTTGCAAGACCTTCCGCGTCGCAAACTTTATCTACAACACTAATGACCTTTGCGATAATATCAACTTCTGAAATGCCGATAGTGACTTGATTACTAATTTGATACAAATAACCACTAGCATCAGATCCTTCGCCGTATGCCCCACGGACAGTTAGACCCGCATTATTTATAGCTTTGCTGATCCTATCAATCTCACCCGAATGCGTAAGAGCTGGCAAAAATAGCATAACACTTGCCCTCATGCCAGTACCCAGATTAGAAGGACAAGCGGTTAAATACCCCAGTTTATTATCAAAGGCAACTTCAACCACGCTCGCCAAGTTATCATCAAACTCGCTTACCTCGCTATAACACTCTATAAGTCCGTATCCGCGCATAACGCATTGAGCCCTGATATGATCCTCTTCATTTACCATGACACTGACGCCATTACTATCGCCCTTTCCTATTATTACCACACCATTTTCAGTATTTGCAACAAGGCTATTACTGATGATGTGCCTTTCTAATAATGCGACTCTGTCTATATCAGATAAATTATCCATACGCTGTAGATCATACGCAAATAACCTATCACATACTTTTCTAACAGCATTTAGAACTATCTCCGCGCTAGCCCTACTCCCTTTTAGCATACTAGGGAATGGAACTGCTTTTAGATTTCTAGCAAGCCTTACTCGACTAGTAACCACTATTAAATTCTTATCCATACCCCTCCTAATTTTTGCACTCTAGCTGATTGATTTTCTTAAGCAATGTATCGGCATCGAGATATCTTTCATCAGTTACAGCACTAGCATATTCCTGTCTCAACTCTTCGACATAGTTTTTATCAATGCTTCTACGCTTAGATTTATTAGTGTATGCACTACCTGCATTATCTCTAAGATTGTGTCTTGCAATACCTTCTCTTGCTATATTTCTAGCCACATCATCATTATTTGATATTGCATTATTTGCATATCTAATAGGTGCTTTCCCCTTATGACATCCAAGCCCTCTTGACGATAGATAGGTATCTGCTATGTCACGAAATGTAGTGTAACAAGCTGAACATCCAAACTTACCCTTAGAAGTTATATCTTTACTAGTAAGACCGCATTTGCATGTCAATACCTTACTACTACCGCCCCTATTATCACCTAAAAAAACATCATTAACAGCACGTGCAACATTGATATCACTACCTATACTCTCTCTGCATTTACCGCAATAAAATGTCTCATTAAGTAATCCATTTATAATAGTTTTTTTTACGCAAACAGCTTTTGCTCCGCATATACAACAAACAACATCACTCATTAACTGTCCTCCTAGATAACTCTAATATAATAGATATTAAGATATTAACTCTTACATTTGCAACTATTCCATCGGCATTCATTAGTGACTTATCACTTATACTTGCCGATATTATCATACTTTCTCTATCGGATATAATACCATCTCTCACAAGCCTATATATTATATCACTACTTTTATTATAGCTAATACTTTTAATATCACAAAGACCAGTATATATCTGCGATAAAATACTTTCTTCGCTTCCTACTATCTTCATCAAATTAATGCATCCACTTCCACCTCTTTTAGACTGCACTAAAAAGCCTCTATCGTGGGTAAATCTTGTAGATAAGACATAATTAATTTGACTTGGCGAGCAATTAAATCTATTTGCAAGCTCAGCACGAGACAGCTTTATACTATCATTATTTAACATGCACTCAAGTATGTATTTTTCAATACAGCTACTTTTACTTTCCATATTACCACCTCCCACAATATTCTAATATAATTTGACTATCTTTGACCTTTAATATATTATAACATTATTTGAAATTTTGTCAATAGTTTTAAAATAAAAAAGTCAGTACTTTATAATAGTACTGACTATATATTATTATATTATAAGCACCTAAAGCATTACTTAGATACTCATACGCATTTTATTGATATATAATATTCACATAAAATAAAAACTCACACCAGTGGTCTTTCTATAGTTTCCCGATTGATCGCATTAACCCGATAATTGTTTTACCGTCTTTGATTTCATTACTCTCTATCATGATCATAATATCTTCAAGACTATAACTTTCTACTTGCAAAAACTCATCTTCATCTGGATCTGGCTCGCCACAAATAACATCAGTTGCAAGGTATATACGTATCTTCTCATTAGTATAACCAGGAGATGGATACACTACACCTAAATCAATTATATTATCAGTCATACCGCCTACTTCTTCCCTAAGCTCTCTTACAGCACACTGCATAGGATCTTCACCAATCTCGAGTTTTCCGGCAGGTATTTCTAGCAGAACATCATCATAAGGATATCTAAACTGCCTCACTAAAAGAACCATACCATCAGAGGTAATAGGTACTATCGCACAACCGCCATTATGCTCTACACATTCACGAGTAGAAGTATTACCATTAGGCAGTGTAACTACATCTTTCTTTACTTTAATAATCCTGCCGTCAAATAATAACTCACTGCTAATTTTTTCTTCTCTTAAATTCATAACCCCTCTCCTATATATATTATTTACTCTATACCAGTGTATTTTCAACAAAAATTTATAAAACAGATTATTCAACTTGTTTTATTATAAAGTGTACACAATATAAATGATATCAACTATAAACTATTCTATACTATAAGTCTCAAAATAAACATAGTTAAACAATTTAGCACTTTGCATTTCTTAATGCTATTAATATAAATATAAGAGCAATCACAATGATTACTCTTATAATATTATTTTAATTATGCTTGTTGTTGTTCTTCCTGAGCTTTCATATCTTTTTCTATTTTGATCCAAGCATTTTTCATTGACTTCAGAAGTCCGTTATCATGCTTGAAAGTGAATTTACTTGCAGTATCAGCAGCAACATCATCACTAGCGTCAAATATACTATCGCCGTAACGATCAAATAAAGACTTCTCATACTTGCTATAAGCATCACTCTCATAAGTATCAGTAAGCTCATTAGTATACTGCTCTATTACTGTGATAGCCTTTCCTGTTTCGTCATCGAATCCAATATAAGCCTCTTTAGACATAGTGTAAATTCTGTTAGCATCTTTTATCATCTGGATCTCTTCTGGAGTATAAATATCTGAAGGATATTTATCTTCATCAAAATCAGGATTTGCTACAGAAGTGATTAAATCTTTGTTATACTCTTCTACAGTAACATTAGTTAGCATTACGATATGCACACCAAAGTCATTAATAATAAAAGACATATCATTAGTTGTATCAGTATAGATAACTATTTCTTCATCTTTTAGCTTAGCTGTAGTAGTAACGATATTACCAGTTGCACTGTGCTTAACTTCTACGTCAACACCATCAACTTGAATAGTACTAGTATATTCAGCAAGACCATTAACGAATGCATTATTTGTAGTATGATCTACAGTAATTGAACCAGCAGTCTTATTATCCATAAGTAACTGTCTAACTAGTGCGGTATACTCAGGAACATAACTACTATCTTGTCCAAGTGGAGTCTCAACGTAATCTTTACCCTGGAACATACCATCATCATCATTGACCATGTAGATCCAGTTCTCAAACTCTTCTATTTTCTTCTCTGTTACATACATCTGCTTTCCAGTAATGTATGACTTAGAATTTATATCGTAACCATCAAGATTAGCATATTTTTCGTCGTATGAAATCATCGCGTCAGCCTCAGCCTTAGCAATAGCACGACCCATGTCTGCAATAACCTCTAAGAAAGGAACAGCAGTCTTATCGAAAGTATCTTTATCAGCAGTGCCTGGCTCGTAGTCAAGTTTTGAAACATTAACAGTAAGACCTAGTAACTCCTCTTTAACTGGGATAGGCATTTGATCTAACTTGTCTTCAAACTCTTTGCTATCACCAAATATCATTATCTCACGAAGAGAGATGATATAGTCTTGATATTTTTCTTCCGGGAATTTTTCTTTTAAAGTAGCAAGTAACGCTTCTTGATCAGCACTGAATTTTAAAAGAACACTCTTAACTTTCACGAACTCACCGTTATGAACAAGTATTGCACCTTCATCAGTCTCGATATCAGTCTTATACTTTTCTGAGTCTTTGTATAACTCCGTTTGAGACTCGATAGCGACAGTGTACTTTGAGTTTGCATCTATAATAGACACATCAAAACCATTATTACTTTCTGTATATCTAGTAGTAAGTCTTGACTCTGCTTGTTTTGCAATATAGTAGTAATAAGATCTATACTGTGCCTCAAGGCTCTTCTCAACATTACTAAATGCTTCTTTGTAGTTATCAGAAGACTTGTCAGTAGGTTTCTTATCAGTAAAGAAATTCACAACTGAATTAGCGTCTTCGATAGTAACACTAGAATCTTTCTTGAACTCTGTATCTTCAACGACTGGCTTCATAGGACGAGGTTTTAATACTTTGTCAGCGTCCTCTTTATCCTCTTCAACGTCTTCTTCGATCTTATCTTGCTCTTCTAACTCTTTAAAAATCTTATCAAAAGAATCTTGGAAAGCCTTATTAGTCTGCTCTCTTACATACTTTTGCTCGTCAGGAGATAATATAGAAATCAATGCATTAGCATAAGCCTCGTAATCATACATTCCAGTCTCTTCATTAAAAGTTAAGTTAGGAATAGTACCATTTGAAGGAGTATATGCAACGCTAGCTAACATAACTAGCATTTTTTGTTTAGCCAAAATATTGATGAACATATCAGCACATTCTTCAGCAGTAAAGCCGTAGTAATAACTATATGTAGAATAATTTTGGTTAAAGAAATCCGCATACTCTTGTTTTGTTATATCAGCCGAGATGTAGACATTCTTTTCTGTATCTTTATATTCAACAGATGCAACAACTTGATGAGCATCTCTCTGAGCATTAGTTACGAACATATTACAACCCGCCAATACAAATGACAAAACTATAATCATTGAAACAAATGCAAAAATCTTTTTCTTCATTAATTCTCTCCTTTTTACCACCCAATATTTTACTACGATAAGGCATAATTTACCCTAGTAGTGCAATTACTTATTTATTATACATAATTATTTATAAAATAGCAATGCTTTTTACGAAAATTTTATTCTTTTTTATTATTATACATGACATTTATCCAAAAACGCCATAATTAAAGCTAGTTTCGCATTGATGTCTAGTAGATTCGCATTGAAAACTACCATCGGAGCCTCGCTTATAGATAGCACGCAGTCATCTTTCATATCGCTTACTGCTGTTATAACGCTTTCATTTTTAAATATCTCCGTTCCGAACTCAATGCCCATACCTTTCGAATTGATAGTTACTTTCTTCGCGCCTACTCTACTTGACATATTCTTAATGACAGCTATTTGCATAAGGTTCAAAAGGCTATTATTAGGCGTACCATATCTATCCTTAAGATCCATTTCCATCTCCTTAAGCTCTGACATGCTTGCAAGCTCGGCGATATTCTTGTACACTTTTATCTTCTCATCATTGCTAGATATATACTCACTGTCAAGGTATGCTTCTACATCAATAGACATGTCGACATTACTACCCTTTACCACTTCATTTCCGCTTATCTCGTCTACCGCTTCTTTAAGTAGCTTGCAATACATGTCATATCCGACCTTTGCAATGTGACCGTGTTGCTCTTTTCCAAGCACATTACCAGCACCACGTATTTCTAGGTCACGCATCGCGATCTTGAATCCGCTACCAAAATCAGTGTAATCAAGTATCGCAGTAAGACGCTTAAGTGCGTCACTAGTTATCACTTTACCGAGTCTTGTTGTAAAGTAAGCATAAGCGTGCTTATCAGAACGCCCTACTCGACCTCGCAACTGATACAATGCACTTAGCCCCAACCTATCCGCATCGCAAACTATAAGCGTATTAGCGTCAGGCAGATTGATACCATTCTCAATAATAGTAGTACATACTAGTACATTTGCTTCTTTATTATAGAACTTATTTATAGAGTCTTCTAATTGAGTATCGCCCATTTGACCATGACCTATAATTACTTTCGCATTAGGCACTAGCTCACTTATGCGACTAGCCATTTTCTCTATATCATTTACTCTATTATACAGCACATATACTTGTCCATCTCTTTCTATCTCTCTATTTATCACATCGACTAGCAAGCCATCAGTTAGCTCTGTCACATATGTCTCGACTGGTATTCGCTCTTTTGGCGGTGTCTCTAATACAGATATATCTCGTATACCCGTAAGAGCCATGTTCAATGTACGAGGTATTGGCGTTGCCGATAGAGTAAGCACATTGATATTGTCATTCAAAAGTTTCAATTTCTCTTTATGCTCTACTCCAAAACGTTGCTCTTCATCTAATACAAGCAGTCCAATATCCTTAAAAACAATGTCTTGTGATAATAATCTGTGCGTGGCTATTATGACTTTCGCCTCACCTGATTTTATCAGCTCAATATTCGCTTTTATCTCTTGCTTGCTCTGAAATCTAGACAACAAAACACATTTTATATTATCATCAGCAAATCTTTCTTTAGCAGTCATGTAGTGCTGCCTTGCAAGTATAGTAGTCGGAGCAAGTATCGCGCTTTGCTTACCTTCCATGTAAGTCTTATACATAGCACGAAAAGCGACTTCCGTCTTGCCGTATCCTACATCGCCGCAAAGCAATCTATCCATTACGATACCTCGCTCCATATCCGACTTGATATCATCAGTTGCTTTTAGCTGGTCATCAGTTTCTGTATACTCAAATGCATTCTCAAACAGTTCTTGGCTCGCCGTATCACGGCTATATTTATAACCTTTTGAGTTTTGTCTTGCTCTATATAACTCGAGTAAATCGAAAGCCATTTCTTTGACCGACTCTTTTACTCTATCTTTTAGTTTTTGAAACTCTTTACCACCTAATCTATTTAGCTTAGGAATAGCGTCAGAGCCACTATATCGCTGCAATTTATCCATCTGATCTACAGGGATATATAACTTATCAGACTCCGCATAATTTATTACAACGAAATCTTTTTTAGTACCAAATGTCTCCATTTGCTCCACGCCTGCACACACACCAATACCTTGAGTATCATGCACAACGTAATCGCCGATCTTGGGCATGGTAAATACATTAGTATTCTTCCTTCTAGTAGCTTTTCTCACTTCGCGTTTCTTTACAAGCTCATCCGTTCCTATAAGAATAAACTTACTCTTCGGATAATTAAATCCGTGTGAAATTATCTGCGACGTTACTTGTACTCCAGTATTATCCAGACTTACATCTTTAGAAAAATTTGCATAAATATTATTCTCATAAAGTGAGCTAACGAGGCTCCTAGCAGTATGCTCATCACCTGCACAAACAACTATCCTATAGCCAGTCATGTTAAAATTTTTCAAATCAGTAAATATTGACTTAAAATTTGCAAAATAACTCCTAACTGACGGGTTATTAAGCCTAAAAACTTCTGAAGGATCGAAAATTTGATTAGAACTCGCTATATTTGCATAAGAAAGTCCTGTGAATTTTTCAACGATTTCAGAGAAAACTTCGATATTAAGCACGCCACTTAGGTGATTGGGAGTTACTTCTCCTTCTAAAATAAGCGTATTACATCTGTTATTAAAGTCGTTAAAGTATAGTCTTGCGTGGTCATAAATAGACTTGGGATCGTCAAATACTATCACTGTATTAGACGGCAAAAACGCATCTATTTTACACATTTGATCATGACAAAAAGGGGTCAACCAGCTATAACCTTGAGCACTATCTATATCAATTTTCGATTGTAATTCACCGATTATTGACCTTGCCCTATCACTAGCATGACTTACATATCCTTTTATACTCTTCTTTGCTTTTGCAATAAGCGAAGGCATGTCCACGCTCTTAAAAGTAGGGTCTGTGGGAGAGAATAAAGTAATGCCATTGATCTTGCCTACAGACTTACTTGAAGACAAATCATATGTCTTAATACTTTCTATAGTCTCATCAAAAAATGATATCCTAATAGGAGCAATTTCGCCATAAGGGAATATGCTCATAATATCTCCACCGAGACTGAAGTCGCCTATTTCTTCGACAATTGGCACATTATTATAGCCCATGTCTGACAATGACTTAGTAATATTTTCTAGTTTATATTCTTTATCAACATCCAATTTTAACACGCTAGATAGTATATTTTCTGGTGAAGGGAAGTACTGCATTACAGCTTCGCTAGTAGCGACTATTATCTCAACATCACCATTGATCATACCGTACAGAGTGCGTAATCTTTGCGAATTATCGACCGATGAAGACATCTTTCGGTACATAAGTATATCGTCACGTTCTACAAGAAGTCCCACTTTAGGATTGAATTCTTGCAACTTTTCATAAAGCTCTCTTGCTTTATTTCTATCAGTAGTAATGTATAGCAACGGCAAATCAAGTCCTGTGCTGATATGTATCCTCTCAGCATTATTTCCTGTAAAAATGGCAGTGTGAGCTCGCCCACGCACTCTTTGTCTAATGCGTAGCAACTCTCCTCCTAACTCTCTTAGGTCTAGTACATCTTTTAATTTATCGTTCATCTATCACCTTTATGGTACATACAGCCCATTTCACAACAATTATACATCTTTATAAAATCGATATAATTACTTAATTGTCGATTTATTATAATAAATATAAATTTGCTTAATATTACTTTTGCATAGCCTCTCGCATAAACTTGTCTATGTCGCGATGATTAATATAGCTCGCAAGGTGGCTTGCAATAGATACCACCCTTTCGTCAAGCAGTACTTTATTATCACCACTCACCTTTGATAGTACATAATCAGCAAGCTGCATTGGAGGAGTCGGTCTGCCTATGCCTACACGAACTCTCGGTATATTACCACCGCCCATAAGCGATATAATACTTCTCATGCCGTTATGAGTCCCCGCAGAGCCTTCTTTCCTGATCCTTAATGCACCGCAATCAAGATCAATATCATCATATATTATAATGATATCAGTACAATCTACTTTATACTTACCCGCAAGCTCTCTTACCGCTTCTCCTGACAAATTCATATATGTCATTGGCTTTGCGATAACTATCTTTTCATCACCTTTGTAGATAACTACGTCTTTTGATTTGCATTCGTCATTTTTCATCTTTTGACCAAGTACATTTAAAAGTGCATCAATCACCATAAAGCCGACATTATGATATGTATTTTCATATCTCTTATCTGGATTTCCTAGTCCAACTATTAGCATATTTTTCTCCTTGCATTAGTATTTCGACGTTATAAATATTGTATATTGAGACGACTATTATCGTCATAATTTCTATTATATATCCATTTTCTTTTGAAGTTTATTTGCTTTTTTAATAGCTCGCTTGCCTTTAAAATACGTTGATAGCAAGCCACCACATTCATCAGCAAGCACGCCGCCTATCACTTTTGGTTGATGATTAAAAGAAGTATTCTCTAGTAGATTGCATACCGATCCAGCACAGCCAGTTTTCATGTCACTAGCTCCGTAATACACACTATCAAGCCTACTATTTATAATTGCACCAGAACACATAGCACAAGGCTCTAGAGTGACATACATGTCACACCCGTCAAGATACCAATTATCTAGCACCTTGCAAGCCTTTGTAATTGCAACTATTTCAGCATGGTAAATCGCACAGTTTTCTCGCTCTTTCATATTGCCCGCAGACGCTATTACTATGCCATCTTTTACTATCACAGCACCTACTGGCACTTCGTCATATACTTCAGCATTCTTAGCTTCTGCTATAGCAATACGCATAAATTCTTCTATCATCTTTCTGCTTCTATCTCCTTAGCAATGACACTTGATATCACAAGCACATCTTTATTTTCTTCATAAATACCGCTAACTCTATCAAGAGGTATAGGGAATGTTTCATCAGCGGACGCGACTTCGATAGTAAGACCTAACTTTGATGTCACCGCAGTATACCAATCCTTATAACCACCCGCACTGTTAGTACTCTCTAAGAGTGGATAACCAGTACTATCAGACACACGAAGTGCCTCGTCATAATATGGTTTAACGCAACCGAAACCCCAAAATATCACGTTTCCTTTTGCATGGTAACTAAGGGTAACGTTTGGTTGCAATTTATTAGTGAAGTCACGAAGTGCAATGTTTTCTGGCTCTGAGAGCGGAAACAGTCCGATATAGTTGCCTGGTGCTGGAGAGGGTACATTTTGACTACCTTCACCCCAATTTGCATTCCAATTAACATTCAAATCGACCGCTCTGATATTTGCTTTCCACTGTGTAAAATCGGTGCTACCACCGTTAACACTAAGCAGAAATTCCTTCAAATTCTCATCAGGCACACTCGCAAGTCCATCTACGCACAGCATGACACCATCAGGGTTTGACATAGGCACACACCAAACACCTCCAGTACCATTATAGTTCCTCATCATCTCGATCACAACAGGAGTGGTTATATACTCTCTAGCATGCATTGCTGCTTGCATAAATACTTGACCGCCCGAAGGATCGCCCTTAAAAACGCACTTAATAGGTCTACCTAATACAGAGTAGCCTATAGTGAAAACTCTAGCACCATCAGCCTCTAAAGCTGCCAAATCTCTATCCAAATCATCGATATTATACATACACACCTCGTTATATAGTTATTTATGTATTATATGATAATAATAAAGCAATAGTTCTAGCAAAAAACTTTTAACGTGCGTAAAATATTTTTATAATTAAGTATGTTAAACTATCAAATAGCCTCAGTAAACTAAACTAAGGCTACGTGTATTAAAGTCATTACTTGTGATATTCACTATTAGAGCTTATCATGAATGCTCTATAAATCTGTTCGGTCAAGATAACTCTCATAAGCTGATGAGGGTAAGTGACTTTTCCAAAACACATAGATATGTCGCATTTTTGCTTTACTTGATCGGATAGACCATACGAACCACCGATTATAAAAGACAACTCGCTTGCACCAGATATTTCGCACTTTGAAATAGTTTCTGCGATATCGGGGCTAGTCATCATTTTACCCGCTAAGTCTAATGATATTAGAGTACCTTTAGCCTTTGCAAGAATAGCTTTACCTTCAGTATCTTTTACTTTCTCTATCTCCGCATTACTTTTTCCCGAAAGCATACACTCACCTAGCTCGATAATAGTAAGTTTGCAAAATCTAGTAAGCCTTTTAGAATACTCGGCAATAGCGTCACGATAGAAACTTTCTTTGACTTTGCCGATACATACTATATTTACCCTTATCATACTGACGCGATAATTAGATTTAAAATCCATACAATAGTACTAATACCGATTGCAATACCTAGCACAATCATATCATAGCGCTTACGTTTATGAAGAGTTAACTTTTGTTGCTGAGCTAGCATTTTCTTAAAATCATCATCCATATTAGAATTATCTATATTCTCTATGTCTTGATTGATATTTACCTGATCATCAGGGTCGGCGAAAAGATCACCTATAGAATTATTTATTTTCGCTCTACCTTGTCTAGTAAATATTAAGCTCAAATCTGTAATGAATGCATATTTATATTTATCCACTACTACAATATTAGCTTGCTTTTTACTCTCCGCCATAAACCATCTAAGCAAGAAATAAAGTCCCACAAGACCTACACCTGTCATAGCGATGTAAATACCTACTACCGCACCAGTTGATAGCGAAGCGCCTATAGCGTCTGCACCAGTTTCAGCTAGGATTACTTCAAAGAAGATAGCTAAGGCATTGTTACAAAAATGTAGTACCATACTAGCAAGCAGAGAACCGCTCACAAAGTAAACGTATGCAAAAACCATACCGATCAAGAACTGATGGACAGTTTGAGCAGCACTACCATGGAACATAGAGAACAAGAATGCTGAAATGACAATACCGAATAAATAACTTTTTCTCTTAAGCCCTCTTGCTACTGCACCGCGGAATAATAATTCCTCACCGATAGCAGGAAGAACGGCTATAAATACGATAGATAACATAATCTCCCACCACTGAGTACCGATACTAATACCATTCTCTACAGGAGCGCCAGTAATAAGCTCGACAAGCATCACAAAGCCATTAGCAATAGGCAAGAAAGCCATGATACCGAATACGGCAACGAGTGGCAATATTAAACCTTGAATTGGCGAAAGTTTTCTGTTAATACGACTTGTTCTAAGAAGTGGTTTTTTCGTAACTTCACCATAAGCAAAGACTGACAACACTAATGCACCTTGATTTATAACCATAGTGGTGTAAGTAAACCATATAGGAATATTTGCAAGTCCAAGGCTAATATCAATCTTCGCAATAGAAGCGATAATAACAAGAACTACTTGAAAAATGTACAAGAATGCAAATCCAGCGATGAATGCACCAGCACCGTCGCTTATCCTTAGACCTAGATAATTATCATCTAAATTAGGTAACTTTTTATACATGTTAACTCCTTATGTAAACGGATTATGAACTTTAATATTATATAATATACCTTATACAATATCTCACCATCATAAATAAAATCAGATATTATATAGTAAATACTTTTGTTGGGATATATTGATTAGCGACTACTAAGTCTATGTCACCCCTACTTGCACCTAGCTTATGAAGTGATTCGTCCGCTTCATTAAAGGCAAGATCAGGCTGATTATTATCTTCGCTAAGATGAGCTAGAATGAATTTATCCGTACCAGATAATGCAAGATCTCTTATCACACAAGACATATCTTCATTAGACAAATGTCCATTGCGTCCTAGTATCCTTGCCTTCAGGCTCATTGGGTAACTGCCATTTTTGAGCATTTCTACGTCATGATTAGACTCTAAAATGGTAAGGTCGCTACCTACCAAATGGTTATAAACTCCGGGTGTAATAGTACCTAAATCAGTAGCAAGCACAACGCTTTTCCCCTCAAAACTAACCTTGTAGCCTACAGAGTATACAGCGTCATGCGGAGTTCTAAACGGCTTAATATCAAAACCATGAGCAGTAAAACCACATTCAAAATTCGTGTTATTACCTGCATAGTTAAAGTCGCCAATTTTATGTTTAAAAGCATTATAGCATTCGTTTTGACAGTACACTTCACTACCAGTACTACGCGACATTACGCCGACACCTTTTATATGGTCAGTATGTTCATGAGTTACAAGCGTTGCTTTTATCTTTGCAACATCAAGTCCCGCTGTATCAAGTCTTGATTTTAGTTCGCGAAAAGCAAGTCCATTATCTATAAGTATGGCGTTATCACCACCTTCTATATACACGCTA
The DNA here is from genome assembly GCA_947038565.1 of uncultured Clostridia bacterium. GTDB lineage: Bacteria > Bacillota > Clostridia > Christensenellales > UBA3700 > MGBC100798. The sequence goes on along the minus strand of CAMQWP010000006.1, from coordinate 81,656 downwards.
TTTCCTCGACTACCACTACTTAACACACAAACTCGCATAGTTACTCCCTAAAATATATACTTGCATTATATCACATAGGTTGGAAAATAGCAAGAATAGTAATATCATAACTATCAATTTAACTCATAATTTACACGCACAATAATATTTTTATATCCTATAATACACCTAACACCGCTATGCAACGCATTATGAAATGCATTAATTGTAGATACAAGTAATATAAACATGAAAAATAGGCTAGCGTAAGCGCTAGCCTATTTGTATTAAATAAATATCCTATTAAACTTGCTCGATATCAGAACCTTCTACAGTATCCTGATCCGCGATCAAGTTCTCATCAGATTGCTGAGCAATTAAAGCGTCAACATCAGTAACTAGTACATTATTTTTCTTATCATTAAATTGACTGATTACATTCGCGATTAACGATATAATCAATACGCCCGCACCAGACAAGAATATGACTAACTGCCCAGTAAGGTCTTTAAATCCAGTCTTACCAGAGAAAAGATCAAATATACCAAACCCGAAGATAATAGCAATAGCAGTAGGAGTTATAAACTTAATTGTAAAACCCCAGATATTGTACATAACACGTTTAGCTTTTGTATTAGCACCTAAGTCCTCCATTAAGTTGACAGGTTTAATCTTCCAACCAACGATAAGACAAGTAGATAATGCTGTAATAGGAAGCAATACTTTATTTATAATAGTATCAAATACGTCTAGTAAATTTGCTCCGCCGATTTGAAGACTAGCATTACTAAATGACATAGCAATAAAGCTACCAATAGAGAAAGCACTCATTGCAACGCATAAAGACGCAACTTTACGATTAATGCGGAATTTTTCAACAAGGAACTGAACTGGCACCTCAAGAAGTGCAATTGATGAAGTAACCGCAGCAACTATAACAAGCACGAAGAATATAACTCCAAGTACTCTACCCATCACACCGATACTACCAAAAACCTCTGCAAGAGCTACGAATAGCAATGTAGGTCCTTCAGTAATAAGAGACGGATCTAAAGCGAATACAGCTGGGAATATAGCAAGACAAGCAAGTAGAGCCATAACGGTATCCATAACACTAACCAAAACCGCACTGCTACCAACGCTCATAGTCTCACCCATGTAGCTACCGTAAGCGATATTAATACCCATACCAAGCGACATACTGAAGAATACCTGACCTAACGCAGTAAGCACTGTATCACCAGTGACCTGAGAGAAATCTGGTTTTAATATAAAGTCAAGACCAGCAGTAGCTCCTGGAAGTGAAAGACCGATACCTACAACTACTAATAGACAAACAAATAATAAAGGCATTAGAATTTTACTAGCCATCTCAATACCCTTTTTAACGCCTAATAGAACTATAACAGTAACTATCGCGATAAAAATAACTAGGAAAACTACAGGCAAATATGGATTTGCAATAAACTGAGTGAATAGAGGTCCGAATCCGCCAGTAGCAACTTCTCCAATAGCACCAGCACCAGTACCACTGATATAATCGAAAGCATACTTAACAGACCAACCACCGATAACGGGATAATAACATAAGATAAGGAAAGGAACTGCAACAGCAAGATAACCCAACCACTTAGATTTAGGTGTGATTTTAGTGAAAGTAGTAAGTACATTAGACTGACTGCGTTTACCTATTATAAGCTCACCAATAAGTGCAACGATACCTACAAAAATTGCCATTAATACATAGATAAATATAAAAGCGGCACCGCCATTACTACTTACTTTATATGGAAAACTCCAAAGGTTACCAAGACCTACTGCACTACCTACAGCAGCCATTAAGAAACCGAATTTACTAGAAAATCCTCTGTCTTTATTATGTTTTATCACTTTCTTCTCCTTTCGTATGGGATAATAATATATCCACCATTTAATTATTTGTATACTAATTTTATTATACTTAATAGTTTAAACTATAAGAATAAATTTGTCAAACAAAATCTTTTACTAATTTGCATTTTGACAATAAAACCATATAAATAACAGTTTTTTACAACAAAACGATTATTTTTTACCATACAATCCTAACATAAACTGCTGTAAATCAGCATTAAGTTTGCTATTTTGTTAGTTAACTACTTATTAATTTTATATAAATATATATTACCATTATATATACATATATATGTACATACATTATCACCAACGCTTAATTGTATAATCATCAATATGTTTTTAAAGGTAAATCTAGCTAAATATTTTATCATCAAAAGATAATATCATATGCCATAATACAAACTGATTGTATAGATTGAATTTTATATTATCTAATTATTATAGTAGTTATATTATAAAAAAATCGAGCAATGCAAATAAGCAATGCTCGAATAATTATATAATAATTTCGTATTATAAAATAATATTAATTTACGTTACCAAATCTCTCTACATCAGCATGAGTAGCAATTGAGCTATTCATCATTGAAGCAATTGTAAATTTAGCAGGATCTTCAACTGTAGTTGAGAACATGAAAGTACTAATACTACCGTACACATCTTTGATGTTACCATCTTTATCTTTTACTAGCATATAAGGTCTGAACATGTGATTGCCGTATTCGTATGCAGTATAATAAGTTTTAAATTGACCAAATTCATTACTCAAATTAAGAACATGTTTAACAGTAGTTTTACAATCAATATTCATCATGCTCTCAGAAACAAATTCACCAGTTGCAACCAACATACCGTATTCCAATAATGTATCAGTCTCTTCTACGATATATGAACCATTAATTTTAGCATGCAATTCACTTGTAGCAATAATTGAAGCATTGATAGTTGATCTTTTATCAAGCTGAACGAACCCGTCAGTGTCAAATACTGGTCTTAAATTGATATCATTTTGAGAATAGAAAGCATATTTCATCTCGTAAGAGACAATATTATTATTCGCATCTACCCAATGGATAAATGTCAAACTTGTTTGACCAATACTAATATTGACTAAAGAATCAATCTCAACTTCAACAAAATCAGTTACGATCTCTCCATTGATATAATAAGAAATACCTTCAATAGCTTTAACTGATATATTATTAATAAGTGCTTTATCGCTTGATATGAACTTTGCAACCAACTCTATATCACTTGATAGGATAGAGTTATTATTTAACTTTTCTTCGCCAATATACCAGCCATCAAAAACAAAACCTTCTCTTTTAGGATCTATAGGTTTTACATCTTCTAAGTATACATCTGTAGTAGCAATTGCTTTTGCAATTACATTCCCAGCAGCTGACTTAAATAAAATGTTTATCATAGACTCAGGGCTTTTAACAAATACTGCTATTACGTTATAAGATACAGTTACATTTGTTACGAAAGTAGCATCTTGTGACAAGATAATACCCTTACCATTAGTCCAATGACTGAACACATAAGTATCGCTTGGTGTAGCCACTAGAGTCAACTCACCGTCGATAAAAGTTTTTTCAACCATACCATTTTCAGCTGTGATATTAATAATAGGCTCATTAATCACATAAGTTTTTGACTCATGTCCTTTTTTAATAACGAAGTTTGGATTATCAGTAGTCAATGTTGCATTATAAGTACCTACGTTCTGTAAGCTATCAAATACTTCACCATCTTTTGTATAAGTAAGTTTTAAATAAGGCTTATCAACGTATTTATTGATATAAGTAGATATCTCTGAAGTTGCACGAGGGCTATATTTCAAACCTGTGTAACTCTGTTTTCCTATATCGTCCCAAGAAATTTTTATCTCTGCAACACTAATAGGAGGCAACTTAGCTTCATAAGATATAATACCGTAAGTATTATCTAGTGCATCACCGTTACTATCTACATATAAAAAATTATTATCACTATTAAATAATATAAGACCTTCTGTAGAGCCTACATCAGCACTTTTGTAACCAGTGTAGTCGCCATAAATATCAAATAAATAATCAGTATTAAGGACAACTCTTCCATTTAGTTCAATATATTTATCAGCAGCAATTATATCTATAATAGTACTGATACCATTTACCGAACTAACTGATAGATTTGAAACTAATTTCTTATCTATTAATTTGTATCCATCATAACCTTTAGCCACGATCTTATTTTTGTCAAATAATGAATCAGTGATATTAACCTTTGCCGGTTTAACTGTTATAGTGTCACTTAGTGTAGCATCAATGCTAACTTGACTATCTAACATAATTCTCTTATTAGTTTTATCAATATACATTATACCTATACCGCTATTATTAATAGTAGCTACGGGCATCATTATAGCTTTAACATCTGTCGCTACATTCTTAACTTTAGAAGTCTTGAATTTTATAGAAACATTATCTTTAACATCACCTTTTGAGTCATATAAATCCCAACCACTAGGAACGTTAAGATTTATTTTATGTTCAGACTGATCATAAGTAAATCCATCAGTTGATTTATCCCAACCATATGTAGCTGAACCCGTAGATCCAACAGTAGTTATCATTTTGTAACCAGCACCTGAATTTAGTGCGTCACCGCTAGCATTCGTAGGGGGTAATAAAGGCACTGATATAATGCTTTTACTGTACTGCTCGTATGTATAATAAGGGGAAACACCCGAGCTGCCACTAACTTCTACACTCCAAACAAAACCTTGTTTTAAAGGATTAGCTAAAGCGATTTTATAGTTTTGTAATTTACCATTATTGTTAGACAATTTATCATACTTAACACTAATGCTAGAGTCATTATATACGTAAGAAAATAGTGTTCTATTTTTTGCGTATAAAGGTATGTTTAATTCTCCTGCATTACTAAAGAAATTATTCATTTCACCTTTCTCGAAAGAACCGAATAAAAGACTTGTATATGGACTGTTTGATAATTTAGTCAAATTAGCACGACCTTGAAAAATAACACCGTCTACACTTCCATTTTTAGATCTACCTGCAATTAAACCTACTGACGTTTGACCAGAATAGGCTTCCATCTTTATAACCGTAGGCTGATTTGTCATGTTTAGTGAAATATTATTTATTTGAGAACCGTCTAGTGTCATCCCTACAAAATATGCAGAGAACGAATACGATGACATTCTATTGCTACCAATACTCGTATTAACACGCGAATTATCTGTAGCATTTATAGTTACTTGTTTTATAAGACCACTAGATCTACCTGCAATAAGACCTACATGCATCATAGTGTAGTTAGGATCAAAAAGTCCGCCTTTAGAATTTGTAGTCGTTTTAAAAGAAGCGTTATGAGTAAGACTAACATTTTCGACTACACCAGACTGACCGATATTACCAAAAAGCAAACCTACAGTCATATCAGCATTGTTAAATGTATGTTCTTTGCCAGCAATTACATGTGCTGGTTTACTAGAATCGAAATTTACATTTTTAACAATTCCTGATAAAGTAGCAACAAAAAGACCAGTCTCATTTAATCTATGTACGCTTTGAGCGGTTGGATAACTAACGTTACCACTATTTCCGATCTCCATTATTATTTTGTAACCGCAACCGTCTAAAGTTACACCACTTCTAATAACTGAATCTTCAAAAGGATTACTCAAAACTGTTGGAGCAAAACCTTTTGACCAACCACTTTGCGAAAACCATTCGAAATTTGATATATCATTAACTAAGATAGCTGATTTTTGAGTTGGATTTTTCCAAAGCCATTTTCTAAGCTGATCAGCTGTGCCAATTCGAACTACAACACTGTTATAGTTAGGATCACTTGAATCAACACCATAAGCTCTTTCTGTATACTCTAATGAACCGCCATAAACTTCGCCGTCCTTTAGATCAACATTGCCCGCACGGCTTTCAGCAGCGGTAGGCAAAGCTAACGAGTTGTCGTTACTTCCATTGATATCAAAATCAACTGCAACTGCATTAACATCAGAAAAGACTGTGAACAACCCTAAAGTCAAGCACAGTACCAACACCAAGCAAATTGTCATTACACTGAAATATTTTCCCCTAGTCATAATATCCCCCTTGTATATATATATACTATACTATGCTATTAACAATGTCAATAGTTAATTAATTTTTTTTAAATATTCTTGAATGATTTGATGACTATTTATTTACATTTTAATATAACCACCTCAAACTTAATCAAAACAAAACTTTTCCAGCATGCATAATAATAGCAATAAACGTCAACAAACTCTATAAATAACGTATTATTTACTATTTATGACTACTCAAAATGCTAAAGTTTATATTATTAAACATTAGTTTTTAAAACGAAAAAAGAGACCGAAAAGTACTTTCGATCTCAATAAAAATATATTTATTTATGTTATAATTAGCAATATTTAACGACTAAAAATCCTTGTTTAACTTATTTTAAAGCATTTACGTCGGCTGAATTCACTCCGACATCAGCACTATTAGTATTATCTTGTATTTCATTATCAGCAATATCAGCACCTTCGATAATAGGCGAAATCTGATCTTTAGTATCGATCTCCTCTATTTCATCCATAACTGATTCTTCAGACACATCGACATCAGCATTAAGTGCATTTGCTTTACTTTTCTTCTTATGTTTTACCACTACATAGATTATGTTTATCAAAAGGAATGCAATCACGACTATCATAAATACTGTAAGGAATAAATCTAAGTGATCATGTAGCAACACGCTAAGACCAGTCATGATAAGACCCGCTGACATATTACCAACAGACACGACTAGCAATGATTTCCAGAATCCAAGACCTAAAAACAATGCAACTGCAGTACCTGTCCATACACCAGTCATTGGCATAGGTATAGCTACGAATGCAAGAACTCCTAGCATTTTTATTACTAATTCTCGTTTTTCCGTATCACCCGACCCGATTCTTTTCGTGATGGACTCTGCCTTGCCCTTAAATATACCTTCTACTACATCGGCGATCTTGCGGAAAAATCTATTTTTCTTCATTAGATTAAGGACAGGCATAAGTATCAATAGAAGCACTGGCACTACAGCTATTGAACCTAAGAACGCATAACCTAAAGCGGCATACCACTCAAAGCCCATTTGTATAGCAATAGGTATAGATCCTCTAAGCTCTATTATAGGAAGCATAGATATAATAAAAATAGTCAAGACATCATTATCTAATGTACTTCTAAAAAACTCAATAATTGCGTCAGTCATAATTCTCCTATGATTACTAAAGACATATTTTTATAATACATCTAAAAAGTAACAAATTTTGTATCCAATTACTATTTAATATAATAATGAAGATAGTATATATAATGTTATTATACTTTTAACAACAATTATACATTATAATTATTATTATCATCATTATATAACAAATGCTTGCTAAATGTCAATGACTTGGTGTATATTATATGTATAAGAGGTGTAATATGCAAAAATTATTAGGAATTTCAAGACGTGCGATAGCTGATTATGGCATGATAAGCGATGGCGATAAGATAGCTATAGGCATCAGCGGTGGTAAAGACAGCGTTACTTTGCTTGCAATGCTTGCCCACTACAAAAAGTTTTCTACAGAGAAATTCGACTTAATAGCTATCAATATCGACTTGGGTTTTGAAGACACTTCGCAAGTCGAGGTGCAGGCACTCAAAGATTATTGCAAATCTATTGATGTAGAGCTTATTATACATAAGACTGATATCGCAAACGTTATCTTCAATGAGAGAAAAGAGAAAAGTCCATGCTCTCTTTGCTCAAAAATGCGACGTGGTGCACTCAACACTATTGCACTTGAACATGGTTGCAATAAGCTAGCACTAGGTCATCATGCCGATGATATACTAGAGACAATGCTTATGAGCCTTTTTTATGAAGGTAGATTTAGCACATTTTCTCCAGTAAGCTATATGGACAGAACAGGCATGACACTTATAAGACCATTCCTTTACGCAGAGGAAAAATGCATCTCCTCTACTGCTAAAAAATTAAACTTACCAATAGTACATAATCCATGTCCTAAAGATAAACACTCAGTGCGTACAGACATGAAAGATTTCATTAGCGACATTGACTTTAAAAAGCGTGGTACTAAACAGTTAATGCTAGGAGCAATATTCAATCCAGAACGCAATAACTTGTGGGATACTTCACTCCCTAAAGGATACGAAAAAAGATAACTATTAAATGTATTAATATCAAAATAAAATCTCGGGTATACACCCGAGATATTTTTTTCCGAATTATATCAGCAAATACATTATTAATTAATTTGCTTATATTTTTTATATGTACTTTCTCCGCCTCTTACATGACGCTCGCTAAGGTTGTAATCTAACACCTCGCGCACACTTTCATATAGATCGATATCCACTTCTTTAAGTCTTACAGTCATGTCCGTATGCACGGTGCTTTTTGACACCATAAACACTTCCGCAGTACTTCGCAATGTTGCCTTTGTCGACAGTATATACTTAGCTATTTCCTCCACCCTTTCAATGATATAGTTTTGCATTATAATATCTCCTAAATACACTCTTTATATATATAATGTATTAGAAAATATTACGTTTTATGCCTGATTTGGCTGTAATTTATTGTGAATTTTATTGTTTATAAATTTAACATGCCCTTTCGTACGTATATAAATATCCTGATCGTCAATTTTCATATCGGTAAACTTACACATTATACCGATGTTGTTCAGCTGGTACTCTACACTATTGTTGATATTGCCACCTTTAAACAATTCTTGTATTTTCATAATATTCCCTCCCCTTGATTAATATCATTATATAACATAGGAGAATAATTATCAACATTAAAATATTGCATATTATGACTGAATAATGTGATTAAATGTAGTTTATGTCGCAATTTGTAACACACCAATAAAAAAGCAAAACATTCGACAAATTGTACGAAAATACACTATATTGCACATTTATAATACTACTTTGCCTTATAAGTATTTGCAGTAGACTTAAGTCCACTCGCATGCGCAATAGCAGAAGCGCTACCTTGCAATCCGTCTATCATCATGGCAAGCTCAGCTACAGACTGATCAAAATCAAGCAATCTAACGCTTGTAGAAGTAGTTATGTTATCAGTAGTCTTTTCTATCAAATAATGATTATCCGCCATAGACGCAAGCTGTGGCAAGTGGGTCACTGCTAATACTTGCCTTGATATGCTGATATCGTATAATTTGCATGCAACTACCTGTGCTATCTTACCGCTAATGCCTGTATCAATCTCGTCAAATACCATAACATTAACGCCATCAATTTCAGCTGATATTTTCTTAATGGCAAGCATAAATCTACTCATCTCACCACCACTTATAACTTTTCCTAATGGCTTTAATGGCTCGCCAGCATTAGGCGATATCATAAATTCGACAACATCAAAGCCTGACGCAGTTGCGTCTTTTTCTATGCCATCATCTTCCGAAAGCGATATCATCTCAACGCTAAAAGTAGTGTTTGGCATACCAAGCTCTTTAAGCTCACCTACGACTAGCTGACTAAACTTCTTAGCAGTCTTTGCCCTAAGTGCAGTAAGATCTAATCCTAGTTTTTTTAATAATGTAAATGCTTTTGATTTATCGGCTGATAGTTTTTCTAGTTCAAATCCGCTATTACCTAGAATTTCTACTTCTTTAGATATCTTATCAAAATATGCTAAGATTTCTTCTTCTGAATTGCCGTACTTATCTTGCAGTTCGTGTAGAACTTTTAGCCTTTCGATATTAGCACCTGCCTCATATTCATCTACATCCAGACGCTCGCCAATGCTTACTACACTACTAGCTACATCACTGATTTCTATCATAACAGAATCTAGCCTATCAATATATCCTTCTAAGCTCTCATCATATTCTTCTATACCTCTAAGCATTCTGATACTATTTGATATAAGGTCATTCGCATTACCTTCCATATCAGCCAACGCATTGTATGAGCCTTGCGTTGCTCTCTTAATCTCTTCTATATTATCATAGCTATCACATAGTTTTACTAGTGCCACTTCTTCGCCTACAATGACGCCAAAGTCCTGTATCTCTTTTATTTGCTTTTGCAATATTTCTTGACGTATCTCCGCATCCATTATGCTAGAATACTTTTTAATAGCATTGCAAATACTCTTATAACTACGATAAGCAGATATGTATTTATCATGAATGTTGACTAATTTATCGCCACCAAATAAATCCACAATACCAATATGAGTGTCGGCATTCAATAAAATACTATTCTCATGCTGACCGTATATATCCACCAAAGCACCAGCAATATTGCGAAGTACTCCTACTGGCAGTTTTACACCATTTATTCGGCAAACATTTTTACCGTCAAGAGTCATCTTCCTAGATATAATCACACCTTCAGAGTAATCTATATCATACTCGTCTAGCATACGCCCTACTACTGCATTGATATCATCAAACTCAGCTTCTACCATTGCGTCATTACAACCATGCCTTACAAGCGATTTATCCGCCCTTGCACCTAGCACAAAATTAAGCGAGTCAATTATGATTGACTTACCCGCGCCAGTTTCACCAGTTAATATATTTAGCCCGTTTGAAAAGTCTATCTCCGAGCTAGTTATAAGTGCGATATTATTAATTGATAATGTCCTAAGCATTAAGCACCTCTTTCTTTAGAATACTAATAACTATTATACGATACTTTAGTCACAGCGTGATTGCAATGCAATTATTCGTAACTCTGTCATATTTTTACGATAATCCGTATAAGTATGACGCGAGCTGTTTCTTCACGCCGTCTACAGACTCTTCTTTATCCATTACAAGCATGATAGTATCATCGCCCGCTATTGTGCCTATTATCTCATTTATATCTAAGTTATCAATAAACGCAGCAGCACTATTAGCCGAACCGATAATAGTCTTTACAACTATTATATTAACTGACGACTTTATAGACATAACAGACTCTTTAAAAAGATTATTGAATTTGTTTACCATGATTTTTTCTTCATGTTCGTAGACATACTTATATCTACGCGATGGAGTCATCACCTTAGTCACACCTAGCTCCTTGATATCTCTCGATACTGTAGCTTGTGTTGCTGCAAAACCCGACTCGATTAATCTTTCAGTCAGCTCAGATTGTGTTTCCACGTTATTGTTGTTTATAATGTCTATTAATTTTAATTGTCTTGCACTTCTAGCCATTAGTTTATCCCCCTGTCTAAGTTATTCCATCCACTCATCTTTTTTATTAGTTTGTTATAAAAATTATCTTCATTTAATCTTACCAATCTAAATAGCTTGTCCGCACGACTAACGGTAACACGGTCAGCAGTGCCTAAACACTTTTTGCCGTCAACTATTACTGATACAGTATCTGTCTTAGCTCTATGTACTTTTAGCAAAACACTACTGCTATCACTTACTACTATTGGTCTAGAGTGCAAGCTATGCGCGCATATTGCGGTGATTTGCATTGCCTTAAGATCTGGGCTTAATATCGCACCGCCACAACTCATAGCATAAGCCGTAGAGCCCGTAGGAGTACACACTATAACGCCATCACCTGTTACGACGTCGGCAAGTCCGCCGTCTACGTATATTTCAATATCAATAGTATGCTCAGTTCTATTTCTAGCAATTGATACTTCATTTATTGCTATGTACCGCACGCCTTCTACATTCGCCGTAAGCACCATTCTCTCTTCTATGTCGAATGCTCCGCGTATGATTATATCCACCACTTTAGACATATCACTATGGTCACTCTCCGTTAAAAATCCTAGATTGCCCATATTGATTCCTAGTATAGGAGTGCCCGTATCTATAATAGAACTAGCTACTTGTAGCATAGTACCGTCACCGCCAAACACGATTACAATATCAGCCTTTTCCGCCACTTCCAAAAGAGGAAAGCATTTGCCTTCAAAATAGTCTACCGCATTATCAGCGATAACACAATTGACATCTCGGCTCTCGAAAAGCCTTACTATCTCACTGCTCTTCTCACACTCTATATCTCTATCAAGATTAGCATATATGCCTACAACCATCACTTACCTCCTTATTAGTCGCGTATATAATATTATTTATACTATATATCTAATTCCACTTATATATCATCACTGATTAATTATATAACTTATATTTCGCAGTGATTTTTTCTGTCAATGTATCAGCGTCAAGGTTACTCATCTTTAATATCTCGGCTATCGTTGCATGAGTAAGCATTTGATCGTCTATACCATAGCATGAAACATGTGCAGTAATGTCATTAGCATTGAAATATTCTAACACACTACTACCAAAACCACCCGCAAGTACATTATCTTCGAGAGTTATCACTGTTTTGCCCTCAAGCGAATTCAAATACTCGCTATCCATCGGCTTAACGAACCTCGCATTTACAAACGTTGCATTAATGCCATTGCCGGACAACTTACTGACTACATCCATGCCCACTTCAACCATTCTCGCACCGCAAGCAAGAATCACTAGACTTGTATCAGCAGTAGATATCACATCCCACTTCCCTAGCTCAATATCGCATACAGCACTATTTACTGAAGTGCTACCCTTTGGATATCTTATAGTAAGCGGATGATTATAACCTAAAGACCATTCTAACATAGCGTCAAGTTCTTCCATACTCTTAGGACACATAACTGCCATATTAGGCACGAGCCTTAAGAAATTAAGGTCATAAATTCCTTGATGAGTTTCTCCGTCATCAGGAACTATTCCAGCTCTATCAACACAAAAAGTAACAGGCAAATCTTGCATACAAATGTCGTGTATAACACTGTCGTATGCACGTTGCAAAAATGATGAATAGACAGCAAAATAAGGCTTATAGCCACACAGTGCAAGTCCCGCACTCATCGTCGCGGCGTGCCCCTCTGCAATACCAACATCGGAAAATCTATCAGGAAACATTTTCGCATAAGACTCAAGACCAGTACCCTCACGCATAGCAGCAGTGACAGCATATACTTTATCCGACTTAGACGCGATCTTCATCATGCTCTCGCCGTACGCACTAGAGAAAGTAACTACATTGCTCTTCTTAGACGGACTATATCCGTGGTACTTAGCTGGGTTTTGCTCTGCCTCCAAGTATCCGTAACCTTTTTTTGTCACAACATGAATTATACAGCTTTCATTATCCGCATACGCAGTATTGAATGCAAGTATTAGCTCTGATAAATTATGACCATCAAGCGGGCCGTAATATCTCAAGCCGAACTGCTCAAAAGGCATACCACCTTGCAAAAAATATTTAATACTATTCTTCGCCTTATATAAGAATTTCATAGAGTTAGCTACACCGTCTATCTTAAAACCTTTCACCACGCCGTAAGCCTTATTTTTAAAGCTCTTATAAGTATTACTACTGTGGAGCTTCAATAAGTACTTAGCGGTACTTCCTACATTCTCAGATATAGACATAGAATTATCATTAAGAATAATGATTTGCTTTTTATTAACAGTCACAGAGTCATTAAGTGCCTCAAAGGCTAGTCCACCTGTAAGTGCACCATCACCGATTAGTGATACGGTGATCGCATCAGAGCCTTGATTAAGCAACGCCCTACTAAGTCCACAAGCAACTGACAAACTAGTGCTAGAATGACCTGTATTTACCACGTCATACTCCGACTCATTTCGCTTAGGAAAACCAGCCATACCGCCCATCTTTCTTAATGTACGGAATTCAGCTTGTCTACCCGTAAGCAACTTATGTGCATAGCACTGATGTCCTACATCGAAGACGAATTTATCATGCGGAGCATTGAAGCAATAGTGCATGGCGATAATGGTCTCCACTGCACCAAGAGAGCTTGCTAGATGACCACCATTCTCCATAACAGTATCTAATATAACTTGTCTAATATCTTTAGCTAATACATTAAGCTGATCTATTGAAAAGCCTTTAATATCGCTCGGTTTATTTACATTTTCTAACAACATATTCAATCCCTCTTATCACTTCCGCACTTAAAACATTTTAAGACGTGTACTCATGTATCACACAAATATGGTAAAGCTACCTCACTTGTAATACAACCACCAAAAACGCATACAACATGCATTTTAATTGATAATTTTACGTTTCATTTGTTATCATGTTTCTTCTTTTTACTGATTAATTTTTTCCTATTAAGCAACTTATCGATATTGCAAAACTTAGAAATAATCCTCGCTGACTTTATTACAAAATCTTCTGATCGTCCAATGGCAAGGCTTTTAACAAGCGATTTACCTCCGACAGTAATCGCCGCGATGACGCTACTCATAGTGATGCCTATCCACATAGCGACAGAGTCGTCAGGGCAAAACTGTATAAGTTCTACTACGATCGTAGCACCACAAGCACCACTTATAATAGAGCAAATGTCACCCACAAGATCCGCACATATACTATTTACGAGCTCGGAGTGAGCTACCATAACCATTGCTTCTTTTGCACCCTTGACACCAGACTTTTCCATACGAGATATCTTACACTTATCAGCACAAGTTACAGACACCCCGACGCCATCAGTTATAATAGATACAACAATCAATGCTAATAGAATAAGGCTAGCGAGTATAATACCGCTTGCTGACGAAATAGTCTCCGACAACAAAGATACTAAAAATGCCACTATAAAAGTAAGTATACAAATCCTAAAAGCTCTCCTAAACAAACCAAACCTCCATAATCATAAAAGATACACTATCTATTGTATGATTTATAAGGTAGCAACTTGCCTAATTATTGATTATAAATTTGCATTTAGATTAATAAACTCTACAGCTAAGATAATTCACAAACTCAATAAGAGTTTTAGCACGATCTCCAAAGCCAATTATTGCCTGAACAGCCTCGCTCTCAAGTCTTTTGATATCTTGCAACGACTGATCCATGCCGACAATACTAATGTAAGTGATTTTATTACTGGCATTGTCTTTATTGACAGTCTTGCCCATAATATCCGAAGTGGAAGTAATATCCAGAATATCATCAATGATTTGAAATATCAAACCTAGTTTTTCAGAGTACAGCTCTAAAGCACTTATCTCATCTGTATTCGCTCCAAGGCTGATTACACTACCGACTAATGCACCTTTAAAAAGGCAAGATGTTTTAAGTAAATTTAGCATCACGACTTCATCGAGTGACTTATTACGCAAACTCTCCGTTGCCATATCTATACACTGACCGCCTACCATTCCACGAATACCACTCATGCGTGAAATATAACTAACAGCACGGTAGTAGCATTCCTTCGAATTTTCTTTAGCAAGCATTATTTCAAATCCTAAGTTAAGTAATCCATCACCCGCAAGCACAGCCATGCCTTCACCAAATACTGCATGACAAGACGGTTTACCATGTCTTAGCATATCATCGTCCATGCAAGGCAAATCGTCGTGACATAATGAGTAATTATGAATACACTCAAGCCCCATAGCGATGTCGTAAACATCACAGCTTTCTTTTTGCATAAACTCTGCACCAAGACAAGCTAAAACGGGGCGAAGCCTTTTACCACCATCGAGGGCATACAATACCGCATCGATCAATGGCTCTGGAACATTATCTAAAGTCTTCAATGCAGTCTTTAAGCATAGCTCAAAATTTGTTTTAATAGAATGTATCCTATCTTTCATAACTCCTCCTATATACCATGCTTACGTCAAGACTGATACTGCTTTTTGAATTATCGAAACAATTCATTTATAACAACTAGTCTACGCATGCAAAATATATTATATTGTTACCTAATTGAGCTACGCATAAAAACATGAATTTTCATCTCTATGAATTAATACTTTCCTGATAATAGCTAAATGTTATTTACTGACATTAGTCTACATCAAGCTCTGCTTTCGTAATACCTTCTAGCTCACGAACAAGTAACGACGCTTTTCCTTTGCACTCATTAAGAACATTCATGCACTCGCTACTTCTCTTTACTCCGACATTGAAAAGCTCTAAACTCTCATCGAGCGTAGTTTCTTTATCTTCCATGCGTCTTGCTATATCCTCTATCTCTTGCAACATATCTTCAAACTTAACCATTGCTCTCGTTTCCTTTATCGTTTAGTTTAACACTGCTTACCACTGCACCAATTCTGCCACCATCAGCAAGCACTATTATGTCGTCACCTATACTCACACCATTAGCGTCTATCGAGTGACCTATACTATCATACAACTTAGAGTATCCTCTAGATAGTATCTTAGTAGGATTATTTGCATCAAGTGACGCATTTAGCTTCGCAATAACATGCTCATATGCCGTGAACTTATTATTTATAACATTAGTCATATTGCTTGCAAACATATCGATCTTGTTTTTGTTATTACTTATAACTAGATTATTACAGCTTACAAGTCGTCTTACTGATTGGACAAGAGAATTTCCCGCGTAATGAAGTTTTGTCTTAACTCTTCTATCGCACATCTCCATAAGACCTATTACTCGACGCTTTATCTCTTCTACATCATATCCGACAAGCTCGCCCGCTGCTGTTGGAGTAGGAACTCGCACATCCGACACAAAGTCGCATAAAGTAAAATCAGTTTCGTGACCTACTGCGGATATAACTGGCGTATTAGTATCGAATATCTGATATACTAGACTTTCGTCATTAAATGGCATAAGATCTTCTAACGATCCGCCGCCCCTTGCAATGATTATAACATCATAGCCCATAGTATCTATAGTCTTTAGTGCGTTTATCATACTGCCTACAGCAGTGATACCTTGCACCTTTACATCGTATACGTCAATATCGATTATTTCATTCTTTTTTCTGATAGTAGAAACAATGTCTCTTATTACAGCACCAGTCCTAGCAGTTATAACACATACTTTGCTAGGGTACTTAGGTATTGCCTTCTTATGCGACTCCTTAAAATATCCTGCCTTGATAAGTTTTTGCTTAAGCTGTTCTAGCTTTACCGCTAACGCACCTTGACCTAACGGCTGAATGCTCTTTGCGATAAAAGTCATCTTACCGCCTTTTTGATAAAAATCAAGACTACCCGTTAATATTACACTTTCACCGCTCTTAGGTAAATATCCTTTCGCATAACCAAAACAACAACACTCTATTTGTGCATTCTCGTCTTTTAATGTAAAGTAGGCATGAGCCCCCGAACACCTTATACCAGACACCTCTCCAGCTAGAGAAATGTTTTGGAGTAAGTCCTCTGATGCGATTATATTCTTTATATACCCTGTAAGTACGGTAACTGATACAAACTTACTACTCATACTTAGCAGCCATTAATGTATTGTATAGCAACATAGATATAGTCATAGGCCCTACTCCGCCTGGAACAGGTGATATGTGTGAACACTTGCTACTCACGTTTGCAAAATCAACATCACCACATAACTTACCATCTACTCTATTAATACCGACATCTATAACTATAGCACCTTCTTTGACCATGTCTTCAGTCACGAAGTTTGGTATACCAATAGCTGCGATAAGGATATCAGCATTACTTGTTATCTCTTTTAGGTTCACAGTCTTTGAGTGACATACTGTAACGGTAGCATTCGCATTAAGTAGGAGCATAGCCATAGGCTTACCTACAGTATTGCTTCTACCGATAACTACAGCATTCTTACCCGCAACATCTACGCCCGTAGACGCAAGCAACTCCATAACACCGTAAGGCGTACAGCTAACTGTCCTAGGAGTATTCATAGCAAGAAGTCCTAAGTTATTAGGACTAAAACCGTCTACATCCTTACAGTCAGGTATAAGACTAAGTAGATACCTCTCATCTAAATGCTTAGGTAATGGCAATTGTACTAATATGCCATCTACAGTCTCATCACTGCTTAAGCTCTTAATAATCTCGGCAACATGCTCATCAGTAGAGTCCTTGCTCTCGCGGAAAGTAAGTGACTTCATGCCGACTTCTTCGCAACCAAGAATTTTATTTTTGACATAAGTATGGCTTGCAGGGTCTTCTCCTACTAATATCACTGCAAGACATGGCACTCTGCCTTTGTCTGCTACGAAATCATTAACCATTACTTTTACTTTATCTCTAGTACTCTTTGATACTTCTTTGCCATTAATTATTTGCATATTATACGTTTAACTCCTTGTATACACTTGCTAATAAACCGTTTACGAATGATCCGCTCTTTGTAGTCGAATACTTCTTACTGATAGTTACAGCTTCGTTTATAGCAACTCCTAGAGGTATCTCATCATTGTACTTCATCTCGCCTATTGCAAGCATTAATACTGCAAGGTCAGGCTTGTACACTCTAGATATATCATAACCTATTGAATATTTTGATATGTAACCTTTGATATCGTCTTGATTATTTATCACGTTATCATAAGTAAGGTTTATATACTTGATATCCTCATCATTCATATCGCTGTCCGCTTTGATCTCGTCAAATAACACTTCATCACGGTCGCCAGTAAATATATTACTAAAAATTAACTTGTACGCATACTCTCTTGCTTTCATCCTATTATTCATAAATACTTCCTTTATATCTTCTAAACTTAATTATTTAATTACTGCCCATACACCTACTTTCAATCATAGATAGTGGTCATACTTCACTTCTCTCTAAGACGGGAATGTCACGCCCACTACATTTACATTAATCGACTTGACGCTGTAATGAGTAGTGTTTTCTATTTCTTTTTTGATATAGTCCTGTAGTCTACTTACCAACTCTGGTATCTTGTAACCGTACTTTACATTTATAACTACTGATACGATTACTTGGTTATTAGAAGTGATCTCCACTTCTATACCCTTATCGGACTTATTGAAACTGAATTTGTCCATTATAGAGCCATTATCCATGCCTATAGACGCTACGCCCTCTACTCTAGCAGACGATCCAGTGATTATAGAAGTCATGATACTTAGGTAAGTATCTATATTCACATTATTTCCCATATATTTCTCCTTACGTGGTATTATAACCTTATAGCTTATTTATATGATATTATAGCATAATTATACTCCGAAATCAAGTACTTATTTACAAATTATACATTTACACATTAATAATTATCTTGCAAGTATTATTAATAGGTTTATTTTAATATTTTTATACAATTCATTACTCTATCCTATACATTTGCTTAGTGATAAATAGAGTTATACTAGATAATAGCTTTGGTAGTGGTTTATGTGTATACTCATGATTATAAATGATTATGACAGAAAAAAAACAGCAGCATACTTTTATAGCACGCTACCGTCAATTAATTATTAGTTAGACCCTTTGCCTCGTCACATTGATCATCAATGCAATTAGACAATACTTGATTTTTATCCTACCAATTCAACCGTATTTTATGTAGATATTTTACTCAACTGTCTCTACTACTGTTGGGCTTACTGATACTTGATTAATGTCGTAACTAGTATGTTCTTTCACTACATTAAAAATACCCGCAAGTTGCTCTTGAGATAGTGTAGGTTGATCAACAAAAATATTGATATTGTCATTACCTATAACTACCGCTACATTATCATAGCCTTGAGCTTTGATCACTGACTCAATAACCATCTCAGTTTGGATATTAGCACATATAGCTAGTTTTTTCTCTTCAGCCTCAACGATTGCTGCCTCTGTAGAGTTCTCGCCATTGATAATGCTATCTAGTAATACAAGCTGCTCATTCTTTCTAAGCTCACGGTTAGCCGATAATTCTGTATAGAATGTAGCTACCTCTCCGCCTACTGGAGGAGTATCACCACCACCATCAATCAGGCTCATGTTCAGCACGATGTTAAGCGTTCCCGCCACCACTAGCAACATCACCATACTACATAATACGATAAGTTTCTTCTTATTCTCTGTCAATTTCATTTTCATAATTACAACCTCCAATTACTTTAATATAATCTATTCCATATCCAGCACATTTATGCTATCATATTTCACATTTAATAAATTTGCTAACGCAGACATAATCTCTACTCTTACTTTCGGATCATCTCCACCTTCACACACTACTAATACTCCTTCTATCTCCGCCCTTGTCTCTCCTATCACTAACGGATTACCACTATCATCTAGTACTGGAGTCGACACCTCGTCTACCGTCACCGTAACGCGTCCATCCTCTTCGACAGATGTAGTAGTCTTATCTATAGTCGACGCTATCTCTAAGCTATCTCCGCCATTGTATACTATTATAAGTTTAACATCACCAACACCGCTTATGTACCCTAGCATTTCTTCTAGCTCACTAGTAAGAGTGCGACTTCCTATATCGACATTTTTATCTGGTTCTTTATCGCTACTTACATAGAATGTATATGCAACCAAACATACCAGTATGACTAATATCGCAATAATTATTTCTTTATGTTTTACTTGTTTAATTTTGCTTATAAAAGAATTAGCTACTTTATCTTTATTATCACTTTCTTTACAGTCGATTTTCACATCCGGTTCATCGTCTCTTTTATCTATAATATTAT
Organism: uncultured Clostridia bacterium; assembly: GCA_947038565.1. Classification (GTDB taxonomy): domain Bacteria; phylum Bacillota; class Clostridia; order Christensenellales; family UBA3700; genus MGBC100798. The sequence goes on along the minus strand of CAMQWP010000006.1, from coordinate 61,224 downwards.
CTTTTTCCACTATCCCTTTTCACCTCCTCATAATATAACTATTTTTCATTTCAATTAATCCACGAATCAGGATATATCAACTATCATTATGTACTATTACGTTTTCTATTTCTACATTTATATTTAACACAACACATTCTTTCACTTCCTGCGTATTATCAACACTCTTCGCCCATACTTCTACTCTGGATACTTTTCGACCATTCTTCTCATAAGTAATACGCACTTCAATGATATCAAAACCTTTTTCGACTAGCTTGCTTTCCAAATACTTTTCTACTGACGCTAGCTGTGACTCATTTATATTGTCTACAAACTCTTGATTAGGTTGATGTAATTTACCATTAAAAAAAGCATTAAAATCCCAATCTTTTTTAAAGAATTTAGGTAGCGGTGCGACTATAACTAATACCACAGCTATTGCAAAAACTCCTTTTATGTACTTTGATGTTTCTCCGTCTTCAAGCAATATTTCTAATAGTACGCCAAGAGAAACTACTCCTACAATACTTAGCAACCACGCAGTCATACTACACCCCCATATTGCATGTCATTATAACTAGTCCTACCATAAGGAAAAACATGAATGCCATACCTAATATCGCTGCGATCAATAGAGTTAAATTCTCACTTATTGCATATAGTATTTCACTCATTCTCTTGTCGCCAATCGGTTCTATTATTCCTGATATAAGTCTAAGTCCTAATAGGAAAATTGCAATATTGATCACTGGTGCTAAAACTATAGAAATCATTATCAAAACACTGCACATTCCTATAGAGTTTTTCACAAGTACAACTGAGGCAAGCACGAGGTCAAAACCATCCGATAAATACCCACCCAATATAGGTACATAACTTGATATTGCAAACTTAGCCGACTTGACAGAAATATTATCTGCCACAGCTCCCGTGATACCTTGAATAGTCACAAAAGTCATAAACAAACTGAACACGCACCCAAGCACAACCCCTCCCGCAGATTTAAAGAATTTTGTTAGTTTTTCTAGGCGAACATTGTTTGATATGTAGCCGACTATTGATAGCACCATTGTAGCTATAAAACATGGCATTATAAATGCATTGATAATACCCGAACAACCGACTGATAAAATAGCCATCATAGGTTGATAAATACCTGCCGTAACAACGCCACCCAAAGATGTAACTAAAGTGATCAATACTGGGAATACAATATCCATTAATTTGGACATGGTTTGAATAGTGTCAACCGTCGATTTTACTAGCCCCGCGATAGACGTCATGAGTAAAACTATCATAGCAGAGTAACAAACAAAGTAGATCAGCTCTGTTGTAGACTTAGACATAAACCCACTAGAAAGTCCTTTTAGTATGCTAAAAATTATAGCAATTGCGACAAGAGTTATCAGCAATGGAATCATACCTTTTACTGACAATCCGAATATAGATAACATAAGGTCAAACACCTTCTCCGGACTACCTATAAAATCACCCGATATTATATCCTCGACAAGCTGTTTAACTCCCCCATCATATATCTTATCTTGATTTAGCATTTTTTCAAATTCTTCTAGTTCTGATAAGTCTAGCTCGTCCAGTCTATCAGCAATATTATCGGTAAGCTGATTTTCTATATCCGCTAAGTTTTGACCTTCTCCAGATACGCTTGGTATCAAAGTAATTGCTATTATAATCATCATAAATATAACGAGAATAATTGCTTGTGATTTTACAAATTTACACTTCGGTTTAGTATATCCTTTTATTGCATTAATTAGCATTATATTTCTCCTTATCTAGTATTTTGTAAATGTATTTATATCGTAACTACTCAAGCAAACTCGCAACGGTATTTATCAGTGCTGTGACTATAGGCATTGCCATTAAGAATATAGTTATTTTGCCTGCAAATTGTATTTTTTTTCCTATAGACCCTGCTCCCATATCTTGACACATACTACTAGAATATTCTGTTAAATAACCGATACCAACTATCTTCAATAGCCCTGAAAACAATCTACTGTCTAAGCCCGATTTTTCTACTATTTGATTAAATGCTATTATAACATCAGTAAGAGAAGATAGTACTAGTATTATAATAATTATGCCAGTTGCGAGTACGGTCATTATACTAAACTCGGACTTAGTTGACTTCAGCATTAATGATATAACTGCACCGATTATACCGATACTTATCACTTTGAAAATATCCATTAATACAACCTCAATATTGCCTTGATACTGTCAAACAATCCGCCGACCATATCAAGTACTATCGAGAGTACTATAATAAGACCAGCAATAGATACAAATGATGCGATCTCGTCTTTATCAGCTTTTTTCAGTACTGCATTAATCACCCACGTAACCAGTCCAATCCCTGCTATCTTGAATATGATATCTATCTCCATACCTCTCCCTTTTAGGCAAATATTATAAGCACTACTAAACCTATTAGTACCGATAAGTTAAATGCCATGACACCTTCTTTGTTATACTTTTTCGTCTGAAAATCCAGTCTTTTTCTCGCCATATCCAGTGACTTCCTGACACTCTCAAGCTGAGTTTTACTGTCATATTTTCCTATACTTACAAGCATGCTTTTTATTATATTTTCATCATTTTTATCTGCTGTTTTCCAGCTAATAGACTGTATTTTATCCGCACTTAATACGCCTGTTTTACTTATATCAATATAGCACTTTAACCCATTACAAAAGTCGTTACTTGATAGTGTAGTATACTCTTCTACTATCCTTATAAAAGGTGTTTTACTACTCTCTATTTCACGTACGACCAACTCGATAAATTTTTCCATCTCGCAACAGAACTGCATTCGCCCTTTATATATTTTTTTAATACATAGCCCAATAAATGCACTTGCGACGCATATTATACCGCCTAGTATCAGCATAAGCAATTACATCTTACTTCTGATACAGTCCCTGCTTTTGGTAATATTGATAGCTCAATATAATTATCCATAATAGGTATTAGTCGTGCATAGTTCTTGTCACTAATTACGCTATCAATGCTACTACCGTGGACTGTTGCTAGTACCGATATTCCACACCTTTTAGCGTCTATAATACAGTCTATTTCACGGTTTCCAAATATCTCATCAGTTGCAATTATTCTAGGCGACATTGTTCGAACTGCACTTTCATAGCAAGATACTTTATCTACCCCCATCATCACATCAGTGTTATCTCCTAAGTCTAATGTAGCAATACCATTTACCGTAGCCGATAGCTCATTCCTCTCATCTATGACGAGGATATCTTGATCATGGTTTGATATTCTTTTCACCATCTCACGTAGTAGCGTAGTCTTACCACCGTATGGCGGAGATACTATAAGCGTACTAGTAAAATTATTTAATATAGGCAATATAGTACTCGATATATGTCCTGACTCTGTAGGCACACGAATTACCACTGATGATATATTTTTCAGCGTAACAAGCACACCATTATTTGTCACCGCCTCACCTACTAAACCTACTCTAATACCACCTTCACAGGCTATATATCCTAGCCTTATACTTTCTTCTACAGCATACAATGAGTGTCCTGATGCTACCGCAAGCACGTATTCTATATCACTTTTACTACATATATAGTCGCACTTAACACGGCGTGTACGCGATAAGACGACAAGACTCCGACCTATACGTATTCTTATTTCAGTCACATTCCCTAGCCGATATGTGTTGTTATATATACTAGGAGAAAGCAATTTTTTAAGCTCGGGTTTCATATTAATTCGACCTTTTACCCTTGATATTTACGACGATAACGCCAGTAATTACACCTTGAACAAGCATGATTATACTATCTATTAGTGACATAATTGATAGTGTAAAATCACCATTAATTATAGAAAATAATAGGTATGTAATAAGCACGAATAAAAGACCTGACATAAGACCTTTTAATGCTCCATGCTCTGCTGTTTTCAGCCCGAATAATATACCTGTCACTACACTTATACATTTTATCATTATATTTACTGGCAATATCACTGACTCGGGAAGCTCTGCAAACTTCATTATCATAGCAAATGATAACACTAATAATAGGCAAGTCACCACCGATATTAGTACACTTTTGATTACATCCAACATGTCACTTTTTTTAAAACTCAATTTATTTTTCATTTTTATACCTCCAATACATTAACATATGCGACAACTTGTACACATTATGCTAATTAATTCCTACAATACTGATGGAATATAGATTATCTCACCTACAAACACTTCAGTGATTTTATTAAATTGTCGTATTTTTTCTTTTGATACACTGTATTTAGCTGATATCTTGTCTAGTGTTTCAAAGGGTTTTACGATGTGACGCTTTTCATTTATTTTATTAATACATAATATTAACCCTTCTCGCACAGCCTCACGCGTGATATTATTATCATTTAATACTTCTCTTGTTGCCACCTCGTATCTGTTACTAATACTATTCAAACTCTCGCCATTCCTGACCTTATGCAAATATTTCATATATCCTCCTATATAATCTATTCTATTTTACCTTTTCTCTCAATATGATATAATATGATTAAGAAATTATATAAATCCTTTATGGTAGTCACTGCATTCAGTGTCTTAACAAGACTTATGTCTTTTGTCTTTCACGTATTCCTATCTAGGCGACTAGGTGCGGAAAATATCGGCGTATTCCATATAGCATGCTCTACATTATTCATGTTCATGTGCTTTTCTTCTAGTGGCTTTCCTGTCACTCTTTCAAGGAAAATTGCACAGTACGATGCTATAGGAGACTACACTCACTCGGACAGTTTGCTCACTAGCACACTGATCATGACCACTCTCATATCGACTACGATATGTGCTTTTTTCATGCTTTTCCCTAGTGTTCTAAATTTACTTTTTTCAAACGAGAAGTGTCATTCTGTATTCTTACTATTGCTACCAGCAATGATAGCAGGCAGTATTTACGCAACTCTACGAGCGTGGTTTTGGGGCAAAAAGAAATACCTCGCCTATTCTCTAGTAGAGACTTTAGACGAGGCAATGCTTATTATAACAGTATTAATATTGCTTGCAAGCAAAGTATATGTAGATAGCGAGTATAACACTCTTGCTCTAGCACACTCTATTGCTGATGGGGTATGTATGATAGTGCTTATTATAGCATTCATCTTCATGGGTGGCAAAATGTCTAAGCCAAGACATATCCACGAGCTGACTTCGGCATCTGCACCTATCACCACTACACGTATTATCACATCACTTATCGCGTCAATGACCGCACTCATACTACCATCATTACTTGTACGTGCAGGTCTTACCATGTCTGAAGCTACCGCCGAATTCGGTAGAATGAGTGGAATGGCTATGCCTATAATCATGGCACCAGGCACTATAGTTAGCTCACTTATCATCGTAATGATCCCCGAACTAGCAAGTGACGTGTCTAAGCATGGTATGAAAAGCATACATACAAAAGTACGCAGTTCTATACTGTTTTCTATAGCAGTATCAGGGTTTTTTATGGCGATATTTCTCGTGTGCGGAAGAGATGTAGCTACATTATTTTATGACGATCCTGCCGTCGGCAATATGATAGTCTACTCATCACTTGTCACGATCCCATTAGTTTTAAATCAACTTACCACCTCAGTACTGAATACTTTAGGCAAAGAAAACTGGACATTTAGCGTGTGTATAGTCTGCTCTATCGGACTTGTTGCGACGATCGGATTATCAGCTGATAGCTTGAATATATTTGCATATCCTCTTGGACTATTCGTGTACCACACTCTAGGACTAGTACTAAACAGTATAAAACTACTGAAAACTACTGAAATGAGTGGCAACTATAACTATGCTGCATTGCTAATAGCAGTGATTTCACTTGCAATAGCTGCACTAGTTGCACTGATATCAAACTCATATACTGGCTTACATATTTTCACAAGACTAGTATTATCTACTATAATAATAACAATATTCTTCTCACTGATACTAATACCGCTCGGCATGAAAATATACCGCAATAGAAATAACTCAAATGATAAGAACAATACTAATATAGTTAATTGATATATTTGTTATCTTCGTTTAAAACTATAATAGTCTATTAAAATTATCTAAAAATTGCATAAATACCGAATAATTTATATAAACCTGCTGATACTAGTACTATGTTAATAGTATTTACTCGTGCAATATTGATCTATATATTCTTGCTAATAACCATGAGGCTCATGGGCAAGAAACAGCTAGGCGAACTGCAACCATTTGAGTTCGCTGTCACACTTATCGCCGCAGACCTTGCATGTATACCTATGTCGGATACATCAGTACCGATCCTATACGGACTAGTACCGATACTAACGTTATTTGTAATACACCTAGTACTGACTAAGATAATGAAACACAGCATAAGACTTAGACGCGTGATTAATGGCAAACCGATCGTAGTAATAGACTCAAACGGTATTAATTACAAAACGATATCCGAGCTAGACATGACAATAAATGATCTATTAGAATCACTACGTGGTGCGGGATATTTCTCTCCTGCGCAAGTACACTGTGCAATAGTAGAAACAAATGGTGAGCTTACAGTCCTACCTAAAGCGGGACTGACCCCTTTAACGCCTGATGATATAGATATAGATGTAGTGCAATCTTGCGTGCCGTACATGTTAATATGTGAAGGAAAGCTGTTATCACAGAACATGCAACTTGCTGGTATGTCATCGGACACAGTGAAGAAAATACTCGAAAAACATGACTTAAAGCAAAAGAAAGTATTACTACTCACTGTTACTGACAAGGGAGATTTATTCCTACAACCGATAGGTAGTAAGTCGATAATTACGAGCTTGAATGAGGTGAATAATGGCTAGAATAGTAACTGCAATCTTGATACTGATATCGATAATAACAATAGGCGTATTAGATCAAGTAAATTTGCACAACACCTTTGACGGGCTGATAGAAAAAACTGTAGAAATCGAACAACTAACTATGTCAGAAGACTATGATGATGTAGCTATTAAGGGAAAAGAATTATTAGAATGGTGGCGACATAAGCGTGATATATTAGAGATAACTTATCCACATGACGAGATAAAAGACTTAATTGTCCTTATCGCACAGCTTGATGGATATATAGTAAGTATGCAGTATGATAACGTGATATACTCTTGTGAGTTTATAAAAGAAGACGCAGCAAATAAAGTTAATCTTTTAACATTTTCTTTTAAAAATGTCATGTAAATACGATAACCATAGGACGGGTACAACAACATATATCTATCATTCGACATATGCAAAATATAACATATGCTGATATGATGATATATTGATATATATATAAAAAGTATGCACACATGTAAATGTGTGCATACTTTATTTCATGCTATTAAAAGCTAATTAAATCTTCATCTTAAGGAACTTTCCTGTATGACTTGTAGCACATTTTGCAACCTTTTCAGGAGTACCAATGACTACTACTCTACCACCTTTATCGCCACCTTCTGGACCCATATCAATTATATGATCAGCTACTTTTATGACGTCTAAGTTATGCTCTATGACAAGCACGGTATTACCCTTATCTACTAGTCTATTTAATATACTTATCAATTTCGATACATCAGCCGTATGAAGACCCGTAGTAGGCTCATCAAGGATATATATAGTTTTGCCAGTACTACGCTTTGCAAGTTCGGTAGCGAGTTTTACTCGTTGAGCTTCGCCTCCTGACAATGTAGTTGCAGGCTGTCCTAACTTAATATAACCTAATCCTACTTCTTTTAATGTCTTAATTTTATTATAAATTGATGGCAGATTCTCAAAAAACACACACGCCTCGTCAACAGTCATGTCTAGCACGTCATATATCGACTTGCCTTTGTACAAGACTTGAAGAGTTTCTCTATTATATCGCTTGCCACCACATACTTCACATGGTACGTAAATATCCGCTAGGAAATGCATTTCTATCTTGATAATTCCATCACCAGAACAGTTTTCACATCTACCACCCGATACATTAAAGCTAAATCGTCCTGTTTTGTAACCTCGAGACTTCGCCTCGGGTGTATTTGAATACAGATCTCGAATTGCTGTGAATACATTTGTGTACGTTGCAGGGTTTGATCTAGGAGTACGACCTATCGGCGACTGATCAATACATATTACTTTATCTAAGTTCTCCACGCCATCAATGCCTTCACAAATGGTAGTCCTAACCCTTGCTTTATTCAATTTTGCTTGTAGTGTAGGATATATGATACCGTTTACAAGGCTACTTTTTCCCGATCCTGACACGCCAGTTACGGCATTGAATTTGCCTAAAGGTATTTCTACCGTGATGTTTTTAAGATTGTTTTGATTTGCTTTCTTGACAGTAATACTTAGACCATTACCTTCCCTTCTTGTCGACGGTACTTCTATAAATTTTTTGCCTGACATATACTGACCCGTAATGGACGCATCACACTGCATTATCTCCATAGGAGTGCCTTCTGCTACCACCTCACCGCCATGAACGCCCGCCTCTGGTCCAATATCTATGATATAATCAGCTTTTAGCATAGTATCTTCGTCATGCTCGACTACAATCAGAGTATTACCCAAGTCACGCAATGCCTTTAATGTCACCAATAACCGTTCGTTATCACGCTGATGAAGACCAATACTAGGCTCATCAAGAATATATAAAACGCCTGTAAGACCACTACCTATCTGAGTTGCAAGTCTTATTCGCTGCGCTTCTCCGCCCGATAAAGTAGCTGAAGATCTAGAAAGTGTAAGATAATTTAATCCGACATTATTCAAAAAGCTAAGTCTTGCCTTTATCTCTTTAATGATTTGTTGACTGATTTGAATATCCCTATTAGATAACTTTAAGTTCTCAAAGAACTCCACAAGCTCACCAATAGGCGTAGCACAAATGTCAGCGATATTTTTATCGCCCACTGTCACCATTAGCACTTCTTTTTTCAGTCTTTTACCGTGACACAGGTCACAATGCTCCGTCTTCATGTATTTTTCGATATCGCTTTTGACTGCGTCAGAACTAGTTTCATTATATCGCCTAGTTAGATTTGCTGCAATACCCTCAAAATGACGATTAAATGACCCTGCAAATGTATTTGACGTATACTCTACTTGATAATCTTTAGTATCTCCGTACATCAAGATATCAATTATTTTATTTGGCAAATCTTTAACTGGTGTATCCAGACTAAAACCATGCTCTTTAGCTACGGCAGTAATCATACTGCGTGATATTTTGCCAGAGCCAAGATTCCAGCCCGACACTTCCATAGCACCTTGTTTTAAGCTGAGATCCCAGTTTTTCACTAGTTTATTAGGATCTATTACATTATTAAATCCCAATCCATGACACTTAGGACAAGCACCAAAAGGACTATTAAAACTGAACATACGTGGCGTAAGTTCTTCGATACTTATGTCACAATTCGGGCATGCATACTTAGTAGAGAAAAGATTATCTTTATCCTCCGCTTGAACTTGTACAAGTCCTTCTGTTAGTTTTATTGCAGCCTCAATACTATCAGCAAGACGCTTATTAATATTATCTTTAATCACCATTCTATCCACTATCACACTTATAGAATGCTTTAAATTCTTATCTAATTGAATATCATCGTCATCGAGCATATACTCAATGCCGTCTATCAGAACTCTAAGATAACCGCTCTTGCGGAACCCGTCAAGCATCTTTGTATACTCACCCTTTCGACCCCTAACTACTGGAGCGACGATCTTAAGTTTAACACCATTTCCATAATCTAAAACTTTATCGACTATTTGATCTACTGACTGTTGAGCTATAACATCGCCACACTGCGGACAATGAGGAACACCCACCCTTGCAAATAGCAATCTTAGGTAGTCATATATCTCTGTAACAGTACCAACTGTAGAACGTGGATTATGCGAAGTAGTCTTTTGATCTATAGATATAGCAGGCGAAAGTCCTTCTATAAACTCGACATCTGGCTTGTCCATTTGCCCTAAAAACTGTCTTGCGTAAGATGATAAGCTCTCTACATATCGCCTTTGACCCTCCGCAAAAATAGTATCAAACGCAAGCGAAGACTTACCCGAGCCTGATACTCCAGTAAGTACTACTAACTTATTACGTGGTATTTTCACATCAATGTTTTTTAGATTATGAACTTTTGCACCTTTTACGTAAATTTCTTCTATCATAACACTCCATTTATAAACGTTAAAATATAACTCTATGTCATATAAAGTAGTTTAATATTGATATTAATCTATAAGCTATAACCAATAGATATATTATCTTATGCTTTTAATTGTTTTTTCAACTCGCTTATTGCTTCTCTACACTTGATAGCAGTCTCAAAATCTAGCTTACTAGACGCGATAGCCATACGGCTTTTTAGTATTTCTATCTCTTTTTTAGCATCTTTAGCAGTTTTTTTCTTTACTTCTGTGCCTTCTATCTTCTTAGTAATCTCAAGTGTATTAACTATATCTTTGACAATAGTTGTAGGCGTTATTCCATGTAATATATTATAATCATCTTGGATTTTCCTGCGTCGCTCAGTTTCGCTTATAGCATACTTCATACTATCAGTGATCCTATTCGCATACATTATAACCCTTCCGTCTTGATTACGAGCAGCACGTCCTATTGTTTGTATCAGTGCAGACTGCGACCGTAAAAAGCCTTCCTTGTCCGCGTCAAGTATCGCGACTAACTGTACTTCTGGTAAGTCAAGCCCCTCACGAAGAAGGTTTATGCCGACTAATACATCATACTCGCCTTTTCTAAGTCCATTTATGATATCTATTCTATCTAGCGTATCTATCTCCGAATGCATGTAGTTTACCTTTACTCCATGCTCCTTAAGATAGGTAGTAAGCGACTCACTCATTTTCTTTGTAAGAGTCGTCACTAGCACTCTAAATCCAGCGTCAGTAACACGGTGTATCTCTGATAATAAGTCGTCTATTTGCCCGTCTATCGGTCTTACTTCGATATTTGGATCTAATAGACCTGTAGGTCTTATTACTTGCTCCGCTACATTATCTGCGAGATTCATTTCATACACCGCAGGCGTTGCTGATACGCACACAAGCTGTTTTATCTTAGTGTCAAATTCTTCAAATGCTAGAGGTCTATTATCATAAGCCGAAGGTAGTCTAAAGCCGTATTCTATAAGGTTTTTCTTTCTAGCCTTATCTCCGTTAAACATCGCTCGTATTTGAGGAAGAGTGATATGCGACTCATCAATAATCATTAGAAAATCATCACCAAAGAAGTCCAATAAAGTATATGGCATTTGTCCCGGCACTCTGCCATCAAAATACCTAGAATAATTCTCAATGCCGTTACAATACCCCATCTCACGCATCATTTCTAAGTCGTAACTTACTCGTTCTTTTATTCGTTGAGCCTCGATTAATTGACCTTTCGCCTCGAAGTTTGCTACTTGCTCCAACATATCTGAACCAATTCTTGCAAGCGAGGCTTCCATTGTCACGCTATTTACAACGTAATGCGATGCTGGGAATATATTTACATGACCTAATATATTTAGTGCTTTAGACGTTAGCGGATCAAACTCCGTGATCCTTTCTACCTCGTCACCAAAAAGCTCAACTCTAATACCTGATTCGTTATTATCAGCCGGCATTATCTCAACGACATCGCCACGAACTCTAAAAGTAGAACGTGCAAAATCCAGATCAGATCGCTTATACTGTATCTCAACTAACTTAGCGATTAGGATATCCCTATCTATTTGCATGCCTGGACGAAGAGAGAGAGCCATATTATAATACTCAAGCGGTGCACCAAGTCCATATATACAAGACACCGAACATACCGCTATCACATCACGTCTCTCAGACAAACTAGAAGTTGCGGAATGTCGAAGTTTATCTATCTCATCATTTATCTGCAATTCTTTTTCTATATAAGTATCTGACCGAGGAATGTATGCCTCAGGTTGAAAATAATCATAGTATGATACAAAATACTCAACAGCGTTATTAGGGAAGAATTCCCTAAACTCATTACACAATTGAGCGGCAAGAGTCTTGTTATGAGCTATCACAATAGTAGGTTTATTTACATTATTGATGACATTTGCCATCGTGAAAGTTTTACCACTACCAGTCACACCTAGCAATACTTGAGTCCTAAGTCCATCATCAATACCATCAGTAAGCGACTGTATCGCGTCAGGCTGATCGCCACATGGACTATATTTACTTACTAATTCAAAATGATCCACATGCACTCCTTTTATCTTTAATATAGATGTTTTTTGATTAAAAAACTATTAACAATGCTATTATTAGCAAAAACATGATAACATATTACATACATCATCATGTTATATTATTTTTTTAAATATTGATTATTTTTTATAGATATTAATTACCAGCTATGGCATCAAGTATAAGTTTAAAGAAGAATATACCTATCGCAACAGCAACTGATAATGATATCTTAAAATAAATAAGACGCTTTTCGCTTAATATCTCACGGTAAAAAGCATTACCTTTCTGATGTAGAGTAAAGCACCATACTGTCTCGCCCTTTTTACTAGTCTCTAGCATCTCAAAATAATCATCAAGCTCAAGAGCCTTGATAATCTCGCCTACTTCACTAGAAGTTATTTCCACTTTTGAAGTTATATTACTTAGCACGTCTATAGGACGCATTAAACATATACCGTTTTTCTTAATTGCTTCATAATATACAGACTTCATAACTACTTTTTCTTTTCTACTTAGCATATATTCTCCTAATTATAATAAAAACATCTCTACTAGTATTGCAGTGGTTACAGAAATACCACCACCAATTAACCCACCGAACAAACCGTACAAGAATACCTTGACTTTGCCAATAGACTTTGCTATGACCTGAAGAGGCGGAGCAACTTCGACATTTTCGACTAAAGCAAGCTCGTCCAAACTCTCTGGCATGTAATCATCAGCCATTTCTTCATCAACGTTATTAGGTAATTGATCTAAAACTTTGCCTCTGCGAATAAGTTTTCTTGATTGCAATTTTTCTAGCTGTTGCTTAGCTAACAACTCTTTATTTTTAGCAATAAGCTCCTGCTCTTCTTTTTTTTCTGCGATCTTTCTTTTTATATCTGATATGGTATCAATTCCTTTTTGAGTAATAGCCATGCAATACTCTTCATCATCTTGGTATTTTATGCATATTAATTTCTCGGCTTTTATGTAAGACATAACCTCTTCCATGTCAGTCATAGAAACACTATCGCCTTGTGCGGCATCCAAAATCTCTACCTTTTCTAATATTACGAATTTATCACTAGCAAGCTCACTTAATGCAAGCATAATCACTATAACTTTTTTTTCTAGCATAATTATCTCCTTATCCTGCTATAAACTTATAAAGCACATATCTAATACAACAAGCTAACAATATGCATAAAGCACGCCTATTAAGTAATAATAGAATTATACATATTAATTATATACTATATTTATTCAAAAATCAACCTCAACTAATGATATTAATGTAAAATAGCTTATTATTAATAGTAAAATATCAATATATGACACAATATTAGCTATGATTAAATTAAATAATAATTTTTTTTAAATAATTTGGACAAAAAAAGTCATTGCTTCGTCTTAGTAATCAGAAAGCAATGACATTTAATTTTTTTGATAGTGCAAATTCAATAACACATCAGTCACTCATGCCTAGATCGACATGTGAAAGATATATAATCAATTCACCTTATATATTAATCCGTATACTACTATGACTTTGTGCTGTAGTTAGGAGCCTCTTTAGTGATATTGATATCATGAGGGTGACTCTCTACTAGTGCTGCATTAGTAATAGTAACGAACTTTGCGTCACTTCTTAGAGTTTCAATATCAGGCATTCCAGTATAACCCATACCGCTTCTGATACCACCTAGTAGCTGGAATACAACTTCTTGTAAACTGCCTCTGAATGGAACTCTTCCTTCTACGCCTTCTGGAACTAACTTCTTAGCATTTGACTGGAAATATCTATCCTTACTACCATTATTCATAGCACCAAGTGATCCCATACCACGGTATACTTTAAAACTTCTGCCTTGGAACATCTCGATATCACCAGGAGTCTCAGCAGTACCTGCGAATAGACTTCCTATCATAACTGCACTTGCTCCAGCACCTAATGCTTTCACAATATCTCCAGAGAACTTTATACCGCCATCAGCGATAATAGTCTTGCCCATAGAGTTAGCCATTTCAGCACAGTCCATAACGGCAGTCATCTGAGGAACACCAATACCAGCAATGATACGAGTAGTACATATAGAACCAGGACCGATACCAACCTTTACTACATCTGCACCACTATCGATAAGGTCACGAGTTGCTTCAGCAGTAGCGACATTACCAGCACAAAGGCTAAGGTTAGGGAATTTAGCTTTAACTTTCTTAACCATATCAAGTACGCCCTGATTATGACCATGAGCAGTATCTATAGTTACAAGGTCAACTTTTGATCTAACTAACTCTTCAACTCTCTCTAGAGTATCAGCAGTAACACCAACAGCAGCACCCGCAAGTAGTCTACCATTGCTATCTTTTGCACTGTTTGGATATTGTATAGCTTTCTCGATATCTTTAATAGTAATAAGACCTTTAAGGTTATTATCATTATCAACAATCGGTAATTTTTCGATACGGTGAAGACAAAGGATCTTTTGAGCTTCAGCAAGAGTAGTACCTTGCGCGGCAGTGATAAGATTTTTAGAAGTCATAGCCTCGCTAATCTTCTTAGAAAAATTATCCTCAAATCTTAAGTCACGGTTAGTAATAATACCTACAAGTTTACCACCAACAGTAATAGGAACACCACTAATTTTATACTTTCTCATTAAATTATTAGCGTCCTCAAGAGTATTATCAGGAGCAAGGAAGAATGGGTCAGTAATAACACCATGCTCGCTTCTCTTTACTCTATCTACATGAAGAGCCTGATCAGCAATAGAAAGATTCTTATGAATCATACCTATACCGCCCTCTCTTGCGATTGCGATAGCAAGCTCGTACTCTGTAACAGTGTCCATGCTCGCACTCAATAGTGGTATATTAAGTTTAATACTACTAGTAAGTTGAGTAGATAGGCTAACAGTGTTTGGCAACACGTTAGAATACTGTGGGATCAATAATACATCGTCGAAAGTTAAACCCTCTTTAACAATTTTAGTCATAATTATAGTGCTCCTTTATAATTAGTTTTATACATTGTAGTCAAAAACAGTTAAAAAGTCAACTAATTTAAGCAAACTTGCAAATAATATAAAAAAATTTATAATTAAATAATATTTTTCTTATTATACTATGGACATATAATTGGTTATATGTTATTATAATGGTAATGGTAAAATATTTTTCAACATTTTGGAGGAAAAAATGCAAAATAAAATCGAACAAAAACTAAAAGAGATGACTCTTTTTGAAAAAGCTTCTTTATGTAGCGGTCTTGACTTTTGGAACACTAAACCTATCGCAAGACTAAACATCCCTTCTATTATGATGTCAGACGGCCCTCACGGTCTTCGCAAGGAGAACAATGACGAGGCTGATAATATTGCATTAAAAAATAGTTTCCCTGCTACAAGTTTCCCTCCAGCAGTCAATATGGCTAGCACATGGAATCCAGAGCTTGTAGGTCGTGTGGGTCAAGCTATTGCTGAGCAATGCATTAACCAACAAATAGAGGTCATCCTTGGCCCTGGCACAAATATCAAGCGTTCACCACTATGCGGACGTAACTTTGAGTATTTCTCAGAAGATCCTTTTCTTTCTGGTAAGATGTGTATCGACTATATCAATGGCGTTGAGTCTATGGGTGTAGGCACTTCTTTAAAGCATTTCGCTGTAAACAATCAAGAATTCCAACGTATGACTATCAATTCTGTTGTAGACGAGCGTACTCTTCGCGAGTTGTATTTAATACCTTTCGAACTTGCTGTTAAAAATAGCTCACCTTCTAGTTTAATGTGTAGCTATAACCGTATTAATGGCGTATATAGCTCTGACAACAAATACCTTCTAAATGATATACTTCGTAAAGAATGGGGTTATAAAGGCATCGTTGTCTCTGACTGGAATGCTGTAAATGATCGTGTTGATGGTATCAAGGCTGGCATGGATCTTGAGATGCCAAGCAGCGGCGGACGTACTGACAAGCAGATTGTTAAAGCAGTATTTGATGGTGATCTTCTAGAGGCTGATTTAGATGAAGTAGTTACAAGACTTCTTACTCTTATCTACCGTGCTGAAAAAGTCAAGGACCCTGGATATTTCTACAACTATCGTAACGGTCATAATCTAGCTAGAAAAGTAGCTGATGAATCTATTATACTACTTAAGAATGATAACAATCTACTACCTATTGATTACTCTGAGCAAATCACTGTTATCGGAAGTATGGCAGATACTATTCGTTATCAAGGTGCTGGTAGCTCTAGAATAAATCCTTACAACTTAGTAAGTTTTAAAAGCTATCTTGAGTCACACAATCTAAATTATGTATTTAAAGAGGGTTACAGGCTTTCAAATGAGGGTCATGATAAAGATTTATTCAATGACGCTGTCGAGGCTGCAAAGTTAGGCGGAAAAGTTATTATATTCGCTGGACTTACCGATTCTTATGAGTGCGAAGGATACGATAGAACTGATCTTAACATACCTAAGAGCCACACCGAACTGATCGAGGCAGTAAGTGCTGTTAATAAAAATGTAGTGGTAGTATTATTAGGTGGATCACCTGTCGAAATGCCATGGCTAGATAAAGTAAACACGCTTATTAACGCTTACCTTCCAGGCGAAGCTGCGGGAGAAGCAATTGCTGATATAATCTATGGTATAGTTAACCCAAGCGGTAAGCTAGCTGAGACTTATCCTAATAAAATTAGTGACTTCATCGGTAGCCAATACTATAGTGGTGGCCCTAGAACTACAGAACATAGAGAGAGTGTATATGTTGGTTACAAGTATTATGATACTGCACAAAAAGAAGTATTGTTCCCGTTCGGTTATGGACTAAGCTATACTACTTTCGAGTACACTGATATTAAAGTGTCAAAGAGTGAAATCAATGATACTGATAGCGTTGACGTTACATTTAAAGTTACAAACACTGGCAAGATTGACGGTGCTGAGGTAACTCAGTTATACGTTCGTGATCTAGTGTCTTCAATCCACCGCCCTGATAAAGAGTTAAAAGGATTTAAGAAAGTATTTATAAGAGCTGGAAACTCTGCAACAGTTACAATTACTCTAGATAAGAGAAGTTTTGCATATTACAATGTAGGTGCAAAAGACTGGACAGTAGAAAGTGGCGACTTTGAAATACTTGTAGGATCATCAAGTAGAGACATCAAACTTAATTCGATCATTAATGTTACTGATACTTCTGGTGCTGTGCATACAGATCTTAGAGATATAGCTCCAAGTTATTATAACTTGCCTACTGCAACAGAAATACCGACTGAAGAGTTTCATGCTATTTACGGCATTGACTTACCTCCTAATCAAGCTACTAAACGTGGCGATTTCGATTTAAATACTACTATCGGCGAATTAGAATGCTGTATTATCGGCAAGATATTCTTGAAGTTTGCTCCATCAGTAATCAAAAGCCAAATGCCTGATGTTGACATGACAACGATGCTAATGATACAACAAGGCTTTACTGAAATGCCAATGCGTGGTCTTAGCGGAGTTACTTCAGGTATACTTGACCATATAGTTGCTGAAGGTATTATTCTATGGGGTAATAAGCATAGAATAAAGGGATTATTCAAGTTATTCAAGGGACTTATCAAGACTCTTAAAAACGTTAAAATAATAAACCAAGACAACCGTATTAAAGCTGAGAAAAACAAGACTAAAGATGAAGAGCGAAAAATGAAACAAGAGCGTGATGAACTTATTTCAGAGAAGAAAGCTGCTATTGATAGACTTAAAGAAGAGCTTGACGAGTTGACTAAGTTACTAAAAGAAAGCAAGAGATACGATGAAGCTGATAAATACATCGGACATCATGTTGCATACATCGAACAGCTTAAAAACAGTATTAATGACATCAAGTCTAGTACTAAAGAAGAGCTTATCGAACTTAGAAAACAATCAAAGATAGACATCGAATATATCAAGAACGAAGAAAATGATATAAAAGAAGTGCTAAAGCAATACAATGAGAAAAAAGACAAAAAGGGCGAGTCTGACGATGCTTTTAACAACATCATAAACTTCTTCAAAAAGTCTTCTAAAAAATAATATTATTATGTAATAAAAATAACGATTCGAATATCAATTCGCATCGTTATTTTTTTATATCTAAAAAGATCCTGATACTATTCAAATTATATTATTCAATTTCTTTATTCAACAATATATATATTTCAAAACAGTATCTACTAGTCATACACTACGTATACAATATCTATAATATATTATAGCAACTTTACAGTCATTATCATCTTAAGTACGTCTATTAGCTCACTCGGCACTTTATCAGTTTCGACGATTACTTCCTTTGGACACTCACCGACTAAAGAGTCTATAAGATCTAATTCGCTATTTCCATACACACCTATAATGTCACACATCACCCCGTCAGTTACATTTGTAAGCATAATCTCTGGATACTCTGCTATAAATATTGTCTTATCAGTATTTGTTCTTGACGACAGCATAAATGCGGATATACTATATATATCTTCGTCTTCATGTGGAGAGTGCAATATAGTGGCTATCAGCTCTACCAACTCACCCCACTCCTCTTTGATCTTACCAAACCTAAAATTAAACACACCGCTTAAACTAATAGTCTTATCTTCTTCTATTCCTTTTGCTACACTTCCTATCTCTTGCTGGATATCAAAATATAATAATGTAGAGAAAAATGTCGCTCTTACATAATCCATATTAACCATATCAATAAGCTCAGAAAGGTAGTTAAATTTTTCAGTTACAACTATTGCTTTTGCTACAAATTTGTTAAAAGTAGCTATATAAGACGCTGGTAAATCAACATCAATAATCGTATAATTTGCACCAATTTCTACCACATAAATAATGCGTGCGTCGGTAGCTAATAACCTTGTTAGGTAATCTAATTGTTTAATATCGTCATTTTCTATTATTAATTGCCTATGCTCCATACTCACCTCTTAGTTATTGTATGCTATACTACACAATAATAATTACTTTTATTAATAAAATCATTCCACTTATTGACAATAGTACTTTATTGTAGTATAATAATATTATTAAAAACAAGGAAGTGGATTATGCTTAATCAATATAAATTAAATATTAGCTACATCAACGAAGGCAAATTGTATGCTAGTAGCAATCCAAAAACAGGACATTATATCATCACTGAAAACAATGATGAACTTGACAAATTATCTTTCAAGATCGAAAATTCTGTTAAGATGGAGAATATAAAGTTTACTTTAGAATACGATTATCAGTTCACTGAGAACGATAGAGTCTTCTGTAACGGCTACCAGTCTTGGACTGATAGTAGAGAGTTTTCTAGCAATGAGATTATGAAAAGTTTGTCTTCACTGTCAAACAATATTGACTTCATCACTCACACATCTAGAAGTGGCGATTATAAAATGGCGTTATACAATGGCAAACCTGGATTTTTCCACAGCTATTCATACGGCTATATCAGAAACGAGAATAAACTTTCTCTAATCGGTTCTTTATGTGAAAAGACTGGATTTACAGTAATTTATTTTAATATGATAGATAATAAGATAATCATCGAAAAGGATCTTGAAGGTCTTGTACTTCGTGATAACTCTACTTATGATCTAATGGATTTATTCTATACTGAAGGCGAGTACAACCAAGTATTTGATGATTATTTCAAAGCAATAGAAATACCTACTCCTCGTATTAAACGCAAGATAGGCTACACTACATGGTATAACTACTATAGTAAAATCACTAGCGATATCGTAGCTCGTGACCTAGAAAGTATCTCGAAATCTCCTAAGAAAATAGATATTTTCCAAATAGATGACGGTTACCAAACTGCTGTAGGCGACTGGTTAAGTGTAGACAAAACCAAATTCCCTAACGGCATGGCTGATACTGCTCAGATGATACATGATAAAGATATGCTTGCTGGAATATGGCTAGCACCATTCTCTTGTCAACGCTCATCAAAGATAGCTCATGACCATAAAGATTGGCTTATCAAAGACGATAAAGACTACCCTATTTCAGCTGGATTTAACTGGGGCGGTTTCTATACTCTTAACTTCTACAAACCTGAAGTTCGTGAGTACATCAAAAATGTTTTCGATACAGTTCTAAATGAGTGGAATTATGACTTAGTAAAACTTGATTTCTTATACAGTGTATGTATAGAGCCTTTTGAGGGAAAAACTCGTGGTAGAATCATGTGTGACGCAGTAGACTTCCTTCGTGAGTGTTGCGGTTTAAAACACATTATTGGTTGCGGTGTACCATTGTTCCCAGCATTTGGTAGATTTGATTTCTGCCGAACTGGTGCTGATATCGGGTTGACATGGCAGAAGAGAAACTACTTCACTAATCTTAGTCGTGAGCAAGTTAGCACACAAAATGCTATCACTAACACAATATTCCGTCGTCACCTAGACGGTCGTGCATTCTGTAACGATCCTGATGTATTTATCCTTAGAGATACAAACATAAAGATGACTAGTGATATGCGTAAACTTGTAGCTAAAATCAACAAACTTTTTGGAAGTTTATTGTTTGTAAGTGACAATATCTCAGATTATACTGATGACGCAATGTCAACTTATATAGACACTATAACCGATAGTAATACAAGCATAATATCTACTGATATAATTTCAGAAAACAACATTCAGATTAAATATATCGAGGATGATATCGCGAAAGAATTGGTATTTGATCTAACTAACGGTACTATCATTAAAGGCGAACTTTAATAGAAACATTACTAAATATAAAAAAGGCTAACTTGTATAAGTTAGCCTTTTTGCTTATTGTTTTATATAATGCAGTTAGTTACTTTAAGTAAATATTACTTAATATTATTTAACTAATACACCCTTAATTCTTCTGATACCAGAGCTTGAAGACTGCTCTTTCTTGATCTTAAATACTCCTAGCTCAGCAGTATTGCTAGCATGAGGACCACCGCAAATCTCTTTTGATACATCACCGATAGTATATACTTTAACCAACTGACCGTACTTGCTTTCAAACACGCCTAAAGCACCTGCTTCTTTCGCTTGCTCTACTGTCATTTCCTCACAAGTTATATCTATCTTTCTTGCAATAATGTCATTCATCATTACTTCTATTTCGATCTTCTCGTCAGGAGTAAGTGGTCTACTAAAATTAAAGTCAAATCTTAGACGCTCTGCTGTAATATTACTACCCTTTTGCATAATACCATCATCACCCAATACTTTTTTCAAGCAAGCATTAAGCATATGTGTTGCAGTATGTAGATTAGTCGTAGCTTCTCCACTATCAGCAAGACCACCCTTGAATTTCTGCTCTGCACCTTTTTGAGACTTTAATTGATGTTCTGCAAATGATTTGTGATATCCTTCTACGTCTACCTCTACACCATTTTCAGCACATATCTCAACAGTCATCTCTAGTGGGAATCCGAAAGTATCATAAAGTCTAAATGCTGTCTTGCCATTTAGTGCATTATTTTGTACATATTTCAGCACTTTCTCTATCTCTTTAAGACCATTCTCGACTGTCTTACTAAATCTATCTATTTCTTTTTGCAACTCATCTATTATCTTATCTGAGTTGCGTCCAAGCTCTTCGTATATGCTAGCGTATTTTGCAATAAAGCATTTTGAAACTTCAAGAATACCGCATGCCTCCATACCGATAACTCTTGCATGTCTTAC
The DNA here is from genome assembly GCA_947038565.1 of uncultured Clostridia bacterium. Taxonomy (GTDB): domain Bacteria; phylum Bacillota; class Clostridia; order Christensenellales; family UBA3700; genus MGBC100798. The sequence continues at coordinate 39,267 of CAMQWP010000006.1, read as the reverse complement.
AGCACGTCTTATTAATCTACGTAATACATAACCCTGATCCATGTTAGAAGGAGTAATACCCTTATCATCGCCAAGTATAAAAGTGGCAGTCCTGATATGATCAGCAATTATACGAATAGACTTAGTGGTAGACTCGTCAGACAAATAAACTTTGCCTGATAACTTACAAATAAGCTCTATCGCGTCAGAGAAGAAGTCAGTTTCGTATACTGATTTTACGCCATTAAGCATACATATTGTACGCTCTAAACCCATACCAGTATCTACGTTTTGTTGTGATAATTTCTCAAAACTTCCGTCAGCAGCCTTGTTAAACTCCATAAATACGTTATTCCATATCTCTACATACTTACCGCAACTGCATGCTGGAGAACAATCTTCACGATCACACTTCTTATCATTGATTATAAATATCTCTGTATCAGGGCCGCAAGGACCTACTTCACCAGAAATCCACCAGTTATGCTCTTTTGGAAGATAGAATATTCTATCTTTAGGTATACCTAAGCTCTCCCAAACGCCAGCACTGAATTCGTCACGTGGTGCATTTTCGTCACCTTCGAATACTGTAACAGCTATTTTCTCTACTGGTATCTCTAGTACTTTAGTTAGAAACTCAAAGCTAAATGCTATACTATCTTTCTTAAAGTAATCACCCAATGACCAATTACCAAGCATCTCGAAGAAAGTACAATGCGTATCATCTCCTATCTCGTCGATGTCTCCTGTTCTTATACATTTTTGCACGTCGCATAGTCTATTACCATTAGGATGGCTCTCGCCTAAAAGATATGGTACTAGAGGGTGCATTCCTGCAGTAGTAAATAGTACAGAAGGGTCATTTTCAGGAATCAGTGAACTACTTGATATAATACTGTGTCCTTTGCTTTTAAAATATTGTAGATATGTTTCTCTCAACTCTGATGATGTTAGTTTTTTCATTTACTCACTCCTTATTACTCGTAAAACAATATATCAGCATAACTTGGATATGGTTGCAAATCTTTCGGCATCAATATCTCTATAGTATCAGCTGTCTTTCTAAGTTTTTCCATTGCGATGACTACCTGATCACGGTAGATTATCGCTTTTTTCTTACATGTAGTAGCTTTGCTAGCAGAATTATTCAATCTATCCAATTCCAATAATTCATCATTAAATCTATTGTATAGCGACGATAAAGTAATAAGCTGTGACATCTCTACATTCGCCATTCCTGCGTCGATTTTACTCAACTCATTAACTACTAAAGCAAGCTCTTTCTTCGCTCTTACTATCGCAGGCATTATCTCACTTCTTGCCATAAGTAGCATAGTGTTTACTTCAATATTTATAACTTGATTATATATATCCAAGTAGATCTCACGCCTACACTGCAACTCAACATTAGTCATAACACTATGTCTTTCAAATAACTCCACATTGCGTTTGTCAATAAGTACATCGTACGCGTCCACGCAGTTGTCGATATTATTTAAGCCACGTTTCTTAGCCTCACGTGCCCAGTCTTTAGTATAGTTATTTCCTTTATAGATAATTCTCTTATGTTCAGAGTATAATCTTTTTACTATCTCAATAGCTTTATCACTTCGCTCACTTTCCGATACTGTTAATAACTCTTCAGTTATTCTCTTAAACATCTCGGCAACTACTGTATTAAGCATAACATTAGGATTTGACAATGTAGCTGACGATCCCACCATACGGAATTCAAACTTATTACCAGTGAATGCAAAAGGACTAGTTCTATTACGATCAGAGTTATCTTTTTTAAGCTCGGCTAGGTAGTTTACGCCTGTCTTGATATATTGCTTTAAGCTATCCTCACCCTTTTGACCATCAACTAGATTATCCATAACAAGCTCTAAGTCATCACCTATATAAATAGATATAATGCTCGGAGGTGCTTCATGTCCGCCTAGTCTATGCTCATTGCCTGGATTAGACGCACTCATGCGTATAAGGTCGGCATACTCATCTACACCCGCTATTACTGCTGTAAATGCAAGCAAGAATATGTTATTCTCTGCTGGATTCCTACCCGGTCTAAGCATATTGATGCCTGTGTCCGTAGTAACCGACCAGTTATTATGCTTTCCACTACCGTTTACGTTAGCAAATGGCTTTTCATGCAAAAGACACTTTAGGTCAAATTTCTCTGCGACCTTTTTCATTGTCTCCATTATAAGCTGATTTTGATCAGTCGCGATATTGGCAGTACAAAAGATCGGAGCTAGCTCATGCTGAGATGGAGCAGCTTCATTATGCTGAGTCTTTGCTGTAATTCCAAGCAACCATAACTCATGGTTAAGCTCAGACATGTACTGAGAAACTCTAGTTCTAATACTTGCATAATACTGATCGTGCTGTTCTTGACCCTTAGGCGCATCAGCACCGAAAAGAGTTCGACCAGTAAATCTTAGATCAGGTCTTGCATTAAAATGATTTTTATCTATTAGGAAATATTCTTGCTCACCGCCAACGCTAGCAGTAACCCTTCCTACATCATGACCAAGAGTCCTAAGCAACTTCACGCCCTCGCGATTTAGTGCTTCCATACTCCTAAGAAGAGGAGTTTTCTTGTCAAGTGCCTCACCATTATAACTACAGAAAGCAGTAGGAATATATAACGTAACTCCTCCACCTACCGTCTCACGGATAAAAGCTGGTGATGAACAATCCCAAACTGTATAACCTCTAGCCTCAAAGGTAGCTCTTATACCACCGCTCGGGAAACTTGACGCATCAGCTTCGCCTTTTGAAAGGTTTTTGCCAGTAAATTCTAATATATTATCGCCTTTCTTATCTATGCTAATAAAGCTATCATGCTTCTCTGCAGTAGAGCCAGTAAGAGGCTGAAACCAGTGAGTATAGTGAGTAGCACCTTTATCAGACGCCCACTCTTTCATAGCTTCCGCTACTCTATCAGCAAGGTCAAGTCCAAGTGTCTTACCAGTGTCTATTACAGCACGTAACTCTGCATAAGTTTCAGGCGACATATACTCTTGCATTACTGCATAATTAAATACATTTTTACCAAAATAATCGGTAATTCTAGTCTTCTTCTCCATATATCCCCTTATATTTTATCTAAGCTATTTACAAACTGTAGAGCTGAGTAGTTAAGTGGTACGCCTTTCATTGTGACAAGAGCGAATGCTCTTTTAGGCATATCAAAAACTATAGGCACTTCATACAGGATTCCTTTAGCAATATCTTCTTCTACAATACTTCTAGGTGCACAAGTTATACCAAGACCGACTTTTGCCATATCTAGCATAAGGTCAAGGCTTCCTAGCTCTAGCATAGGTGTAAGAGTAACTCCTAATTTTGAAAAATGATCATCAAGAACACGTCTAGTATTACTTAATTTCTCTAGCATTATTAAAGGTTCATTGCTTATGTCTGCAGCAGAAAGTGGCTCTTGATAACGAGATATCCACTCAGCATTACATATAAACACATCCTCAGTATCAACCATATTAGAGAAATCTAAAAGGTCATCAGTCAAAGGTACATTTACAAAACCGATATCCACCTTGCCCGCCTTTAGTAGGTTTATAGTCTCTCCAGTAGTTCTATTTGTTACTTTTACACTGATATCAGGATATTTTCCGATAAAGTTTTTAATGAATTTAAGCAAATAATGCTTTGTAATAGTATCAGATGCACCTATTTTGATTTCACCATAAGTAAGCTCTTTTAGTTGAGAGAATTTCTTCTCCGCCTTACCTATAAGCTCATTTGCCTCTTTAATGTAATGATATATCATCTTACCCTCATAGGTAAGTTCCATGCCTTTACTAGTACGCTTAAAAAGCCTACCGCCTATCTGAGTCTCTAGCTGTTTTATAGACTGACTAACTGCTGGCTGTGAAATATACAACTCACCCGCTGCTTTAGTAATACTTCCGCTTGATGCTACCATATAGAATATTCTGTATAGCTCATAATTGATAAAACTCATTTGAACCTCCGATGATCCATGTATTGCAATTAAAACCGCAATATAGTGCAAATATTGCATGATAAATATGATATAATATCATGCCAATGTTACTGATATATGTATTATAATATATTTTTATAATAAAAGCAAACAAATAGTGCATTTTTTTACAAATAAACCCTAAGTTAATTAAAAAAGCACTGATTATTAAAAATCAGTGCATTTTTATAACTAATAGTTATATATAAATATTTAGCTTCCGAGCGTTCTTCCGAGCATTTTCATTGTGTTTTTACGAGTAAACGCTACATAATTCACTATAGTGACGCCTAGTATCACTACCAGACTGAAAAGGAATGCAACTGCAAATGTTATAAGGAAATTTGCTATAGAGAATATTACTCCCACCCCTAGCATAAATGACAGTATATAATCGAGCAGGAACACGATACCATAACTTAGCGAATATGCAAGTACCCCCGCTATGGATGCTATATAAAACATCTCGAAAAATAATATATTGAATATACCCTGATTCTTTGTACCGTACGCACTGATGATACCATAAAAATCCGCTTTTTTTAATATCATATAACGCATACTAAATACCATATTCAGTATGATAGCACCTAAAATACCTGCACCAACAGTTGCCATAACTCCAGTCAAAACGGTACTTATAATAGTAACAGTAGTTGCCATCAGCAGTCCATACTCACTGCCCGCTTTTATCTTAAAATAGCCTTTACTTACCATGCTTTCGCCTATGTTTTTGACAGACATGTAATCATCAATATACACAATAGTATCGTACTTTACATCTTTTGAAACTGCTTTGTATAAGTCACTGTTAAAGCTAGTTATTATATTTTCTCTATTAAATCCAGTTAGCTCATAATACTGGCTAGATAATATTCCAACGATAATCATGTCATTAAAATGCTGTGCATTTACGCCATCTCCGATACTGATATCTAAGCCTTTACCGACTATGTCAGCACCCAAACCAAATTCGCTTAGAAAGTACTCGCTGACTATAATTTCATTATCCTTAAGCCTACCTGCACCAGCATATACTAGACTCAAATCATTCCATCTATACTCATGCTCTAGCACCTCATTAATGGATATTAAATCTACATTGCTATCTACAAACCCAATGTTTCCAGAGTGTAGTAAGTTAATATTAGTGTTGTTACCGGCATTATCTTCATTATCATATACGAAATGGTTACAATGAAAACTATAATTGTCAATTGAAAACTGCATGTTACGAAGATTACCATCGTGGTCATACACACCTTTCCTCTTGATATCTCCAACGCCTTTAATGCTATGAAGGTCTTGTAATTTCTCGTCACTTAAACTATAATCAGTAGTGGCATTTAAATAGTGACCTGCTCTATATGCGCCGATGACCTTAGACGACTCGCCAGAAAGAGCTATCGAATAAGAAGTAAAAACACACATGATTACTACCATTATGATCAAAGATATAAGCACTTTTAAAGTAGATATCTTACGAGCAAGCAGGTTTTTTAAAGCTAAACGCATATTAATCATCCTCCTGCAACACTTGATTAGGAGACATTTTATTCATCATATGCCCTTTGATAAGCATTACTCCAGTAACTAGAATATACACTACTGCAAATAACCCAAACACAAGCCCATAATTTATGCCTATAGTAAAAGGATAACCAATACTAGAACAATAAGTGGATACAATAAAATTATAAAGAGGCAACATACTCCAACTAACAAGGCTAACTATAGTAACAATAGCTATAAAAATCATGTAGTAAGCTAACGTAATATTTTTAGTTTTCGCCCCGAGCATTCGCATTACGCCGATATGTTTTATATTGCTTGACACAAACATGCTTATGAAATTAAGCAATATAACGATACCGCCTATAAGCATGATACCGCCTATAATACCGCAGATAATTTCTGCATTTTTGACCTTAGAAACCATATCCATCGCGACACTATCGCTCATACTATAATTATCACTAAGTGAGTTATATACACTAAATATATCATCTACTTTCTCGACATTACCGTACATAAAAAAGCTCATATCGAAGTCGAAAAGTATTTGTTTAGCTTGCTCTGTGTGCATAAAAGCATACACTGGATCTTTATCAGTGAGTTCACAGAACAATTCATTATTAATAACACCGACGACTGGCACTTGCAAAGTTTTTTGATTTATTGTGTATATTACATCATCTCCAGCCGACACACCAAGTCCATCAGCTACATAATCAGAAATCCATATACCTAGGGTAGATTGATCAGTATTCCAAACACTACCACCGCCTATTATGACGTCTTTCATCTCATCTACAAACATATCTTCTTCTAGCACATTGATTATATTAGTATCTAGAATTTGAATACTTATATTATCTCCATCTTCCTCGATAATACTCGGCATTACACTCTTATCACGAGCAGTGTTTTCTAGCATAACACCATCATAAACCTCGTCCCAACCGACAGTCGTATCTATAAAGTAATTATCCTTAGCGTCGTATAACTGCTTATCAGCATTATGCACTTTTATGCCTATAGTCTCAGGAAAATATTCCTGATAATAATTATAGAAGTTATCAGGAAGTGCACTCGCAACATTGCATAGCGTAAAAGCACTCATAAACAATATGAGCGCGACAACTATCGCAATACAAACTTTCGATTTATTACGTTTTATTTCTCTTATCATCAGTTTAAAGCTAAAGTACATATTACTCCTTTATAATATCATTTTATCACAAACAAGCTGAAAATACAATAATAAATCAATAACTTTACTTGAAATATTGTCAAATTAAGTATATAATCCAAATGCAACGTTATACTAACTACAAGAGGTGAATTATGAAGGCTAAGAAAATAGATGTATCCAAGACGATAAATGCGTATCGTGAAAACTCTTTTGATCCAAGCGGTAGCTATACTGGCACTGCTGCTGATGGCGGAATGCCTACACAAGACGCTGACGATCTATAAGACAACAAAATGCAAGTGACCATATATACATTAATAACATAGTGCATATTGACGTCATACAAATCTAAATGCCCACGCAAAGATATTATGCGTGGGCATTTATTATACTATTTAATTCCGATTAACTATGTAACATTTCACCTGTTTTTGCGTCTTGATAGGATACATAATACCCTTTGCCTTGCCTATTATCCTTATCAATAGGCAACCACTCATAACAATTTGCAAACTCAGCACGTTCGATGTACTCATTCTTTGGAACAGCGTAAACTATTAACGATACTACACCCTCATCTCTGATCACGCCTACTGCATACTCACTGTCCGTTCCGCTATCTATATCCACCCAAGTAGAGTCGAATACTATATTTTCTAGCTCAATATTATGCGGATACTCATCAAATAATTTGTCTATATCATTATGAATGCTATTATAAAACTTAGAACTAACGTGAATATCTATACCACTGTCTTGCATGACATCACTAGCAAAATTCACCGCTCGCTCCTCACCCTCATCGACACCAATCAGTATGCCCTCTCGTAATTTGGTATTACTTACACTCATTTTGTTATGATCAATTATTGCGGATTGATCAATCGGTGTTTTATGTTCATTACCCGTAGAGCCATCTTGCAATTTAGTTTTTGCACTATCATGCTTAGGCTTAACTGACAAACCCTCGCTTTCGACGATATTGTTATGTAATTCCGTGCTAGAACTTACCGATACTTTTGCACGCGAGGAAGCCTTTTTTATTTCATAATATGCCTCTAGCATAGCCTTCCTATCTACTCCTCCTACCGAAGAACCGTAACCGATCATATGACCTGACTTATCCATAATCATACACCTATCCACATCAATAGTAACCGCTACTTCTAAGCTGTCACCAGAGATAGGATACATGCTTATATCATTTTCATTTGCTAGGATTATCTCACCATTCACAATTTTTTTACACAGTCTAATCCTATTAGTTTTACCCACCATTATACTGCCTGTAATGTCACCTTTTATAACTATAAGCCTCATATCTACCTCCTAAATATTATATAATATATGCAAGTGACTAGATAAGTATGTATAAAATAATGACATAAGGTGGATTTTGAGCATAAAAAAGCACTTGTCCTAAGACAAGTGCATAAATGCTTTTTATTATTATGCGTTTGTTTCTTCAGTAGCATAAACAGAAACCTGCTTATTGAACTTACCTTTTCTCTCAAACTTAACTATACCACTAATTAATGCAAATAATGTATCATCTTTACCGATACCTACACTTTTGCCTGGGTGGAATTTAGTACCTCTTTGTCTAACTAGTATATTACCAGCTAAAACGAATTGACCATCCGAACGTTTTACGCCTAATCTCTGAGACGCACTGTCACGGCCATTCCTTGAACTACCAACACCTTTCTTGTGGGCGAATAACTGTATATTAATAAACATACTATTGTACCTCCAATTCAATGAAATCTTTATATCCTAAATGAAGATCTGCGACTCCTAGTAGCATAGTATCGAGAATGATATCTACTGCTGTACGAGTACTATCAGGCATATTCTCAGGTAATTTGAACCTGATATAACCATCATTATCACGTCTATCCATGTCCAACTTTACTTTTGCTACCTTAAGTAACCCAAGTATCGCAGTCTGAATAATACAAGACAACCCCGCACAGACGATATCCTCGCCTTCTACACCATAACCAGTGTGTCCATCACATATCACTTCGGCAATGCTATTGTTTTGCTTTACTACTCTAATCTTAGTCATTAAAATTACGCCTCTAAAGTTATAATTTTAATAGCAGTAAATGGTTGACGATGACCTTGACGCTTTCTAACATTCTTCTTTGCTTTATACTTAAAGATGTTGATTTTTCTAGCCTTGTCTTGTGCTAAAACCTCTGCTTTAACAACTGACTTTGCTACATCAGCACCAATTAGTACATTACCGCCTTCAGAAATCATTAGAACTTCAAGATCGATACTGTCACCAACATTAACATTTAGTTTCTCAACTTTTATGATAGAATTTCTTTCTACCTTATATTGCTTACCACCAGTTAATACTATTGCGTACATAAAACTTACCTCCTCTCACCAGTCTCGCTAAGTCAGGTGGCAATCTCTTGCTCTTTGAACCCTTATTAAGCGGCTATAACTAAATTATCACATATAGTCGAATTTGTCAAATGATTTTAGCACCTTTTACAAATAAAGATACAAAATAGTCATTAATTACTATATTTTAACAACATTTAACAACCATGCATGTGTAATAATCAAATTGCACTATATTTATATAATATAAGCCATACTATATTATACTCTAGTAAAGTAGCTTTGCATTGTCTGGCAGAGATATAATACTAGTACGAAATCTCTCGCAATCAAACTTCTCTATGTGGCATAATGGATCAGGCATTATATATATTCGTACGTACTTCCAGTCCTCTCGTATCTCTTTCTCTAGCATTTTTAGCGTAAAGAGTTTGCTATATACGTTCGGATTTACTACCAACTTAACAGCAACAATGCTATCATCTTTAAATATCTCAAAAAGGTAATCTCTTATCCTTGTCACAACATGCTCTATAGCATGCACGAACGAGTTTCCTTCGCAGTACGGACAAGGCTGTAATAACATCTCGTCAAGCATACTTCGCATTTTTTTTCGGGTAATCTGAACAAGCCCTAAACCACTCATGCCGACTAGAGTACACTTAAGCCTATCACGAGCCATCTCTCGCTCAAGCAAGTCAAGCACTTCCGTCTTATGATCTTCGTCTATCATGTCTATAAAATCAACTATTATTATACCACCAAGGTTACGAAGTCTTATCTGTCTTGCAATCTCTTTAGCGGCTATTTTATTTGTTATAAATACTGTATCCTCTAGATTTTTCTCACCGACGTACTTACCAGTATTTACATCAATAACCGTAAGTGCCTCAGTCCTATCTATTACTAAATATGAACCATTCGACATAATAACTTGTCTGTGAAGTAGCTTATCAATTTGTGGATTTAATCCATAATGATTGACCAAAGAATCTGATCCACTGTAATACTCAAACATCTCAGGAGACTTCGCGTATAGGTAAGCGAACTCTTTTTCTATCATCTCTAAAGTGGCTAAATCATTTACTATCACTTTATCTACATCGTGCTTTAGTAGATCACGCACAGCTCGCACTGCAAGCTCGTCTTCGCCATAAAGTTTAGTAAACAATGAACAATGCCCAAAATCATAATTGATACGATCCCATCTAGCACCCAACTCAGCAAGCTCTAGTTTTATCTCTTCATCACTTGCTTCTTGAGCCTCAGTCCTGACTATATAACCAGCATTATTATGCCTATTACTAGACACTAAATCATCCAGCCTCTCGCGACATACATCGTCCTTAATTTTTCTCGATAAGGCGATGTGATCTACTAGTGGAGCCATGACAAGCACTCTACCGGGCATAGAAATATTCATAGTAAGACGCGGGCCTTTATTGCCAAACTGTTCTTTTAGTACTTGGCAAAGTATGATATCACCCGGCTTTAATGGCAAGTCTTTTGGTGCATTAGTACCATTATGTGATACAAGTTTACCGTCCACGCACATATCACCGCCATACAAGAACCCATTTTTCTCTAGACCGATATCGACAAAAGCAGCCTGCATACCTTTTAAGACATTCATGACCTTGCCTTTGTAGATATTGCCTACTAATTTTTCTTCGCTATTACGCTCTATAGAGAACTCTTCAAGCACCCCGTCTTCGACCGAGCAGACTCTAGTACCTATATTGCTAGTGTCAATTAGAATATTTTTTATCAATTATTTATCCTCACATTGTATTTTAGAAACAAAATACTATATTATCATATAACGCCGTCTATTATCTTGCAATCGATGAAATATACTCATCTACTGTCATTATACCATCATCATTCTTAATAAATTGATTAACTCTTTTGATCTCGTTACTTCCTATCTCTAGCGGATATTTTGTCATCATATCCGTAGTCAACCTATCTGGTCGAAGGTTTGGATTTCCCGTCGAAATAGTAAAGTACATGCCGTCTTCAGTTACGCGAACCGCATCAATAAGCGGAGCGATATCTTGAGTCTTCATATTACCCTTGAATTCAAAAGTTATCTCATAGGTATCAAGATTAGCATACTCTTCTAGCTCACTTTTATACTTAATCGCTGAAGTTGTAGGAGCAAAATATTCGCAAAGATTGACCTTTGCACATAGATTAGGATTTTTCTCTACATCAGCACAGTAATCAGCTTTCATTCCCGCAGGAACGCTGTCATTAAATCTCTCTAGCACTTCATCAGTAGTCATATCATCATTTGCAAGGACAAAATACTCACAAGTGCTAAGCACGCCTAACGGCAATGGATGAGAGGTATAAGTGATCGGATGAGGATTGTACCCTTCAGAAAACTTAACATTAATATTACCTCTTACTAGAGTCCTTTGCAATACTCGCATTGTATCAATGTGCGAAACTAGCGATATACTGTCTTTCTTAACATGTTTTATTACTTTCATTGAAAACACCTACCTAACTTGTTTGCACCGCAATTACGACAATCGCCACTAGTACAAGCAGGAGTACATGATGCACTATAAGCCTTATGCCTTTCAGCTAGCAAATACTTACGAGTAACGCCATGATCAATAAACTCCCATGGCAATACTTCATCCTCACTCCACTCGCCAACAAAGTCATCCATCTTGACACCGCACTCACTAAAAGCACGCTCCCATGTATTGTAGTTAAAATACTCTGACCAACCATCGAACTTCGCACCTAACTCGTATGCTTTCTCGATCACTGGCAGTATACTTCTATCGCCACGAGCAAGGACTGCCTCTATCATACTAACTGACGCACTATGCCAATTATAACGAACATTCCTCATTCCCTGCAATTTTTGTTTCAAATAATCTTGCTTATGATACATTTCCTCTCTAGTTATCTGTCTTTCCCACTGGAAAGGCGTAAGAGGTTTTGGTATAAATACATTAGTAGATATTGTAATATTAATAGGACGTTTTTGCTGACTAAATTCACGTGCGATATTTCTAATCAAATTAATAATATCGATTATTCCGTCTAAGTCCTCGTCCGTTTCGGTAGGCAATCCTATCATGAAATACAGTTTAAAGCCTTTATATCCACGCTCAATAGCCATCTTGATAGTATTTGTAATGTCTTCATCAGAGATATTTTTATTGATGACATCTCTAAGTCTTTGGCTTCCTGCCTCTGGTGCAAAAGTAATAGACCCAAGTCTACCCTTACCCATGAACTCTTCCTTGTAGGTATCCAGTCTAAGCGACGGCATGCATAGCTTTACATTACTACTACAAACACCCGACTTAAGACCAGTGATAAGCTCATTTAGGGCGTAGTAATCACTTGTAGACAAGCTAGCAAGGGATAACTCATCATATCCAGTCTTAGCTACTAAATCAGCACCTAAACCTAGCAATGTATCAAGTTTTCGACTTCTTATAGGACGATAGTAAAAGCATGCCTGACAAAATCTACAGCCATTATTACAGCCACGATACAGCTCAAGAACTGCACGGTCATGAGTGATCTCAATATTAGGAACAAGTATTTTAGTAGGGAAATAAGCCGTATCAAGATCTTGAACGACAGCTCTTTTTACTAAGTTATCAAAAGGCAAAAGTTTACCATCTTCGTATACTGGTTTTATGATACTAGGCACATATACGCCGTCTATCTTACTAGCTTGCACTAAGAAGTCTTCACGTGACACTCCGTCCGCTTTGCACTGATCATAAAGCTCAGTAAATAGCTTTAGATTTACCTCTCCTTCACCTATCATTACAGCATCGAAAAGCTCCGCAAACGGCTCAGGATTGATCACGCAAGGCCCGCCCGCAATGATAATAGGCATGTCTATACCGACTCTTTCGCTTGCTCTAAAAGGAATACCCGCAAGGTCAAGCATGTATAAAACATTAGTATATAGCATCTCATAACCTATAGAAAAACCTACAATGTCAAACTCCACAAGTGACTTGTGCGTATCAAGTGAAAATAGCGGTACACCTTCTTTCAAAAGCTCACCGCCAAAGTCTATAAATGGAGCAAAGCATCTTTCGCAAATGATATTATCCATATCATTAAGCATGTGATAAAGTATCCTCATGCCTATGTTACTCATACCCATTTCATATATTTCTGGGAAGCACAAGCACAACCTAGTCGTGCAAGGCTTGTCCATATTCGGCATATTAAACTCACCACCAACGTAACGAGCGGGTTTTTCTACCGATGTTAAAATCTTCTGAATTCTCTTATCCATACTTACATCACCAACGCAGCAGCGCCGATAATACCAGCATTATTACCTAGAGTAGCACAGATTGTCTTTACTGTTGGATACATACCACTTGCAAAGAAGTTATTATCCATAAATTGCTGAAGAGGTTTCATAAGGTAATCGCCCTCATGAGAAATACCGCCACCGATGATAAATGCCTCTGGGTGGATTATATTAGCTAGATTTATAAGACCAGTAGCAATGTATTTGATATACTTATCCACTACCGATTGAGCAACATCATCGCCGTCTTGAGCAGCAAGGAAAGCTGTCCTACCAGTAACTTTGCCGTATTTTCTCCCCACAGCATGTAGCTTAGAGTATGGATTTGCCTGCATAGCAGCCTTAGTTTGTTTGATAAGAGCAGTAGCTGACGCGTAACACTCCCAGCAACCACATCTACCGCAATTGCAAAGCTCACCGTCCACTTGGATAACCATGTGACCTGACTCTGCACCCGCACAAGAAACGCCTTCTACTAGCTTGCCATCAATGATGATACCACTACCGACACCAGTGCCTAAAGTGATAAAAATCAAGTTCTGATAACCTGCACCGCTGCCGAATTTCTGCTCGCCTAGAGCAGCACAGTTAGCGTCATTAGATATGATAATAGGAACGTCGAAATACTTAGAAAACTCCTCCGAAACAGGAGTATTTTTCCAGCCGATATTTACAGCAGAAGTAGCAATACCAGTACTACTATCAGCAGTTCCAGGGATACCTACACCGATGCCTTTAATTTTCGAAGTACTTATATTTGCTTCCTTACAAAGCTCAGAGATAAGCTCAGAAGATCTCCTGATCATATCCTCATACCCCAAGTCATGATTAGTAGGAATCGCACGAGAAACAATTAACTTGCCTTCTGAACTAACTAAACCTATTTTAATACTCATACCACCAATATCAATACCTGCAAAATACATAATTACCACCTCATTAGTATAATTTAATACATTTATTATACCATATTAACTATATATTATCAACTCATTTTACAAAATTTTATAAGTAATTATTATAATTTTATATATACACAATAAAATATTATACATAAGTTAAAGTTTAAAGTAATTATATTACGAATCTTAACAAATAAAACAACAAAATATCACAAAGTATTATCACCCTGTAAAAATATAAATATAGCTGATTTAACATATAAACCAGCTATATAATATCTAATATTGTCGTATTTGAGCTACTTTTAAGCAGTAAATTCTGCACTTCACTCTCTACTATTTCCACCACCATATCACCATTATCATCGACGACAACAAACGTAGTCAGATACTTATCAGAGATATATCTAAGCAGATTATACACACGCAGATCCCTACTTATAAGCACATTCCTAGTGGTCACTCCGTGCTTATAGTCTTTAGCATAATTCATCTTACTAGCAACGAAGTAATACTCTTCTTTTTTACTACCCGACACCGCACCTATGAGTACAAAAGCACCGACCGATATAAGCGTAATATTCGGTATAAACCAGAAACTTGCAATACCTAATGACACCATAACAAGCCCTATTATCACACCAAAAATCTTTAGAATACGAAGGGTTTTTATTTTATTTTTAGCTATTGCTAGCACTGCCCTTGCTCCATCTAGCGGAAAACAAGGGAGAAGATTTATCGCAACGAGCATCACGTTTGCCATAAGAAAGTCTAATAGAATATCATAAAGACTAGGCACAAGCCACCACATAGCAAGTGTGATCAATGCACAAAAACCACTAGCGGCTGGCCCTGCAAGAGCTATTTTTAAACCTTCTTTATCGCGAAACTGTTCTCCACCATATATCATAGCACCATAAGGCATGAGTACGATCTTTTTCATCTCATAACCACAGTATCGACCGACACTAGCATGCGCCATTTCATGCAGTATTACACCGCATAAAAAACTGATAAACATCCAGAACTTGCCTATTACAACATAGTATAATAGCAGTCCAAAATATAGCGGATGAATGGAAAGTTTATATCCTTTCAATACACTTATTAGCTAAATATAGACATAATCGTCGTAGCTAGATTACCACTTACCGCTAGAGAAATAACACTGGTAAACAACAGCACCAATGCAAATGAAGTAGCAAACAGCACTCCGCTCAACGCTAGATCCATGGTATTTTTACCCTCTAGCAAACTCTTTTTTTTCTTACCCATCTGTACACTTATGTTCTCATTAGGGTAATCTCTACATTCTACTTTTTCAAAATCATCATATTTCATACTACACACTCCTAGATTTTTTATAATCTATAATACTTTATGATGTATATAGCGTTAATATGCCAATTTATATTTTATTTACATGAGTATTTAATTGTTTCTCATGTTTAGCTGATGCCCGCTGATAGTTGCTGCGATAAGCATCTCACCTCTATCATTTGTTTCGATATCTATTTGCACTTTATCCGTATCCACCTTCATGTAGCTAGAAACTGCCGATATGATGTCCGCACGAGCAGCAACTTCGACCAGCTTTGGCATTCTTATTTTATCATTATGTAATATCTTAGCCATCTTATCATAGTAACTCGCCATTCTATGCCCTCTTTATCATCATCTTTATCCTACCAACAACGCCTCTAAACTCGACAGTAGGATCATATATCCGCCGCCTACCTGATATGATATTATCAGCAATGCAATTAAATGCACGCCTTGCTTTATAATCACTCGAACTTAATCTACCAAGCTCGGAGTACACATGGATATTATCGTCTTCAGGAACTACGCCTATAGGTCTACTTCTTAGCAATTTACCTATCTCGTCTGCACCCATCATCTCGCCACTTAGCACCATATCGCCCCTTATTCGATTGACTACTAGATTAATTGAGTCCAGCTTATAACCTGCTAATATACCTAGCACCTTATCAGCGTCTCTTAGCGATGATATGTGCGGAGTGGTAACTACTATCGCCTCCGTGGCGGGTGCGACTGCTCTATGAAACCCTCTCTCTATACCAGCAGGACAATCAATAAGTATGAAGTCAAAGCCTTCACGAAGTCGATCAATTAGAATCCTGAAGTTTTTCATGCCGATATCCTCACTAGTGTATGCGTGCTGTGACGGCATAATGAATAAATTAGGCACCTCATCAGAAGTAACCAATGCTTGTTTGATACGACATCGTCCATCTATTACATCAGCCATGTCATATATTACTTTATCATTTACACCTATTAGCACATCTAAGTTATTCAGCCCTACGTCCGCATCTATTAATAGCACTCTATTACCCGCCTCCGCAAGAGCTGTGCCTATACTCGCTGTACATGTGGATTTACCTACGCCACCTTTGCCCGATGTCACTACTATTACTCTGGACATAATCCCCTCCGCATTATCTTTATATTTTTTTTCGCTTGTTTTCTACACTATTATATATCAATAACTTTATTTATAATTTCATTATTTAGCGGATAGTTTGTGTGTTTGTCGTTTTATTTGGTATTTGATGTTATTTTTACTTATAGCTTACTTTGTATTCATTGTGAATATGATTTAGTATATTTACGCAAAAAAAATAGACGCACTTTATGCACGCCTATTTCGTATTACTAATTGTGTAATGTAATTAATTTATGTTAATATAACTGAAATTCTATATCTATAAATCCTTTAGAAGTGCGAACTGTCAACTGTTTAAAGCCACCAGTTTGATTAGCTGGAAGATTATTTATACCACTCCCACATACCGATACTATATTAAAATCTTTCTTTCTACCTATGATCTCACCTTCTATCACGCCTTTATCAGTAACAAGCTCAATACTATTCGATGCATCAATGTCGTCAAAATTTATAACTCCATTGCCCGTTTTAACTTTTATATCTTTAGCTTTAGAGTTATCAATACCCACCGAACCATTACTGTTTGATATATCAATGATTGTAGCTACTACGGCTCTATCTATTTCTATTACGCCATTATCACTATTCACAAGCAATACTTCAGCGGCAATATTCTCCAGATCTATCTTGCCATTATTAGCTTTCACATCAATCTTCGTAGCAGTCTTAATATTATCCATTTCGATCTTGCCATTGTTGCTAGTAGTAATAATATCACCATATGAAGTAATGTTAAAATAGTTTGAAGTTCCATTATCAATATCAGTAGTCAAAGTATTAAATGTACTATTATATATACGCACACTGCCATTGTTACTTTTGATCTTGACATTATCAAGTGCCGCATTATCTATCTTTACTCTTCCATTAACGATTACAATGTCTATATCAGTATTTGATAATTTAGGTATACTTACCACCATTGGCTGTTCTAATATATACGAAAATAACCCCATTTTATTATACCATTCCATATCAGTACTTTTCTTTATGATCAACGTTTCCGTATCTGATATAGTATAATACTGTTTTTCACTCTGGAAATACTTAACACTTACAAACTCGTCATCAGTCGACTCAATCTGTATATTTGAATTATCCTCTTCTATAAAGATTGTTTGATGAGTTTTATCCGCTACATAATTAGATTCTGTCAATAAAGGGGCAGATGATAGCACTCTATAATCCCAATTGTTTATAGCAAGCACGCTTATCACACAAGCGAATCCTATTACTAAAAGCAATAATCCTGCAACGATTACACCATGACTCTTCTTTCTCTTGATATTCATACTCTCGCCCTCCTTCTAAAAATACTATTATATCCAGCTTTTACCAGTCCTAATAATCCATAGAATATTTTACCTGATACAAAAAACATTGGTTTAGCGATTAATAATGTCAATCCTATAACTGCTACGCCTACACCTATAGACGCTATTCCACTATGTACAAGCCCACTACATGCTACAAATACACCTTGGATTATCAAAATCAATCCGCCTACGCCTAAACTTACTATGATTGCCACTATTGAGATAGATATCGCTATCGCTGCTATAAACAATCCAAATACTACCGCTGACCCTGCTACTATTAATGCTAATAGTATTGGTGCCCATATTATTGATGTCAAACCCAGTATTACGTTAGTAGTAGTACTTCTCTTTTTTGTTACCACATCACGCACTTTATCCTTGCTCTTGTCATATACTGACGGCTCATATTCGTAGTCCGCATATTCTCTGCGCATAGTTTTGTTATCATTCTCACTATAGCTTGAGTAGTTATCCGCTTGACTAGCGTCTTTTTTAGCGTTTTTAGAAACGCTTTCTTTGCCTTCATTATAATTGTCTTTGCTGTCACTAGCATATGGATTATATTTCTTACTCTTTTGCTTATTATCCATATTTGTTGCTATTGAAGTGATCTTGTTTGCAGCCGCTCGCATTTTGCTAGATACCGCTATCTTGACAGAGCTAGATATATCTCTACCTAAAGACCCTCCATCAACCCTCTTACCATTTATGTACTGATGGTTTTGATTACTATTATTTGTATTGTTTTTTCTATTATCATTACTATCACTATTAACATTACTTGCTCTTTGTCCATCAGATTTTTTATCATCATCGACAACTTCGCTATCGACTGGTGTTATTTTCTTTTTATAATCTACTTCCACACCATTATCCGCTGATATCTCTTCGATAGTTGTGACTATATTCTCCATACTATCCAAACTAAATACTGCCTCTTCCTCAGTCATACCGTCATCAAGCATATCTTCAATACATTCAGAATAATAACTTATTGCCTTATCAACTTCGCTCTTTGGCAAGTGAGAAAGTGATACCCTTAACTCTCTTATAAACCTACGCTTACTCATATATTCCCTCCTTTATAAAGTCATATACTTCCATGACTTCTTCCCACTCTTTTAAGAATGATACTATTCGCCTTTTGCCTTCTCTCGTTATCTTGAAATACTTCCTAAGTCTGCCATTATACTCTACGCTATACACAGTAACAAACCCACTAGCTTCATGCCTTTTCAATATTGGGTACAATGTCGACTCCTGTATCTCAACATACCTAGATACGTCTTTGACTATCTGATATCCATAAGAATCTCCATTCACTAATATTTTAAGCACACCTATTTCGAGTAATCCACGCTTCAAATTAATATCCATCGCAATACCCCTCCACATGTAATACTATACCACGCATAGTATACAATGTCAAGGTTTTTTTAGTAATTTTATTCATTTTACCAATTTTGCACATAACTCGCACATTCGTACAAAAAAAAATAACCAACGAAACTGTTGGTTATTTGTATATTATATTGCAATTTTTCTTTAATATGATATTCATTGATAGATACTTAGAATGTATGATATAAAGATATATATACTCATATTATTTATATATTATACTATATCACATCATTACATCATATTACATATCTTTATATATTAAGATTTTCAACATTAATCATCCTATTCAGCTTGACCTTATCGCGGAAGAAATTAGCTCCGCCTCTTGCAACTGCTGTCGATGGATCATCTAGCCTAGTTATGTCAATATATAGTTTTTCTTGCAAATACTCTACTATACCAGGCATTAAACTTACACCGCCTGTCAGAGTAAAACCTTTACTTACTATATTATTTGCTTGATCTTCCGGTATCATTAGCGATACTGATTCTATTACACTGATTATTTTATCTATCTCATCTATAATTACAGGTCTTAGCTCCACAGCCGTTAACTTTACTTCGCTACTTGTATTTTGCAAGACAACTCTTCCCTTTATCGAAATGGTTGATGTGTCATTATTTATAAGGCTTCCTATATTCAGTTTTACATCTTCGCTATTTCTAGGACTGATAAGCAACTTGTATTTATCGCTTATATAATCAATAATTGCGTTATCTATACTATTTCCGCCTATATCAATAGAGCAACCGCTCAGGATACCATTCTCGCCAACTATACTTATCTCTGTCTTGCTAGCGCCGATATCTATTAAAAACTTTACTTCATTATTTAGCAGTGTCGACACTGAGATAGGAGACTCAATTATTACTATTTCCTTAACCCCACCCTTTATGCAAGACTCTTCTACTATTCTCTTTTCTACATTTGTAAGCCCACACGATACACTAACAAGAGCCTGAATAGTTGTTTTAAAAAACTTCTTAGGGACTAGCCTTGCTATACATCCACTGATAAGAAATGACAATGCAGAAGTATTATCTACAGCACCAGACTTTATAGGATACACAAGCTGAGCATGCGTATTCTCTGTAATGTATCTTAATGCTTCGTTGCCAAAAGCAACATTATCAAAGGAACTATTTTGAATACAAACTGCTACAACTGATGGCTCATTAAGCAGAACTACACCATCACTATTGCATACAACGATATTACTACTTCCAAGATCAATACTCATTAAATATTTACTCATTTGATATTAACTCCTCACATGTCCACATTACTTTATCTACTGGCAATCCTACTATAGTATCCATATTACCCGCATAACTTTCTACTACTATACCATCTTGAATACCATACGCGCCCGCTTTATCTAAGGGCGAACCAGTATTAATATATTCTTCTATATCATGATCAGTAAGACTCTTAAAGGTAATTTCACAGCAGTCATAACCTGTGATAATACGTCCTTTGTAAGAGACTGAAAAACCCGTATATACTTCATGCTGATTTCCTGACAGTTGCTCAAGCATAGTCCTTGCATCATCTCTATCACTAGGCTTTCCATAACATCGGTCATCATACCATACTATAGTATCACTTGCAATTACTAAATCATCAGGATATATGCTAGGCAGATCTCCGAGCTTCAATCTTGATAATTCCATTACTATCTCACGAGGTAGCGTGCAAGTAAATACTTCATCTACGTCTTGAGGCAGCACTATTAATTTTTTGCACTTATCCGCTAGCAGCTCTTGTCTCCTAGGAGACGCTGATGCTAATATCAACTTATCATATATCATTAATCTACCCTACTACCTTTATTTATAATGCGTATATTTATTCTATATTACAATATTACGCTACTACCATATATGATAACATATTTTGAAACTTATTGCAATATTATATTATAAATATATTCTAATGCAAGAATATTAACTTAGATACCAACCTTTTGATTGATATTTTCAGCAATTTACATTTTATATAAAATACACTTATCCACAGTATGTAGATATATTTATCCACAAAATGTGGATAAATAGCATGATTTGCACTCAAATATTATCTTTTTGTACTATTTTACGTGGATAAATTCGATTTCTTAGTAATTGACTGAATATCAAATAATTACTCAAATATAGCAAAACTTAACAAAAACAAAAGGAGCCACTGAAGGCTCCTTTGCTAGTCGTGCTACATCACATGTGAAATTTTTTCTTTATTTCAAGAAAATATTTCTTTTATTAATCAAAAGGAGCCCCTGAGGGCTCCTTTGCTAGTCGTATTACATTACATGTGAAATTTTTTCTTGATTTCAAGAAAATATTTCTTTTATTAATCAAAAGGAGCCCCTAAAGGCTCCTTTGCTAGTCGTACTACATTACATGTGAAATTTTTTCTTTATTTCAAGAAAATATTTCTTTCGTCCGACTATCATCATTCCAAGTAATATACCGACACCTATCGCAGCAGCTATAAATGTCATAAAATGAGCATCTTTGTACACAATGTAGTAAGTAATAAGTGGTACAAAACTCAACACGTTTAATACTGTCATAGGCAATGCAAATCTCTGCCATTCTTTATATCTAATTAGTGCATACATTGCAAGACCTGCCATAGCACCCATTGCTAATGATGGTGATACCCATACCAATGCCCAGTTATATTCTGCTTCTATACTTAGAGTACCCGCGATAGCGAATTGTATATAAAAAGCCAATAAAGAGGAAAATATATAGTCCCATACTATTTGCCTTCTAAACTGCAAGTGGAAGAATATGCTTCGTCCAATAGTCACCCAGAACACAAGCCAGCCTACAACCACATGCCACACCCAACTGATAGTATAATCCCCTGAAGTAAGAAAGTTAATTATTGCACATATGCCTATTGATAAAATACATGTTAATATGGTTATTTTAAGTAAAAAATCCTTAATTAATAGATCCGTATTCTGTTTAGGATAACAATAATTGATTTGTTTATATTCTTCTTCATCTGATATTTTTGCAACTTCTGGCAAATAAGCACCGCATAGAGGGCAATTATCATGATGCACATCAATGTCAACGTTGCATTTATTACAATGTTTTACCATTTTGTCCTCCCTTATTTGATGATATAGTCACATTTAAACCTTTACTAGTCAAGAATTTAAAGAATGATCGCTCAATGCTTGCACCCTTGCCACGCCTTGAGAAGGTAAAAGTAGTTCTTCCATTATAACTACCTACAGTAACTGCATTTCTATTATATTTTTGCGATCCTAGAATAAACTCGTATCTGTCTACATAGTCAACAAAACTAGATGGCGCTTTTACATTGCCAATGTTTGATATCGCGAAGGTGAATAAACTTTCACCTACAGTATAGTAAGCCGCTTTCATCGCAAGATTTTTCACACACAAAGGCACTATTTTCATAAGAATATTATTCTCTATACTACAGTTACTATTTATAAACTGTCGCATGTTATCAAGCGTTAATCCTTTTTCACTTTCTACCTTTACAATCGCTAATACTTCTTCGAACGTCATCTTCTCCGCTTTCTCTTTTAGCTCCACATTAGTTGGTGCTGAAAAGTTCCTAAGTGTTTGAGATGGTAACATTGATCTAAGATTAATAGTAAATTGGACTTTAATAGGTCTTTTTCTATTCTTATGTTGATCTTTTTGCTTTTCTAGATAACAAATGTACGCTATAAGACCTATTACATACTGATTTATAGTAACACCTTGATCTTTTGCGAGCTGTTTCAACTCGTTAGATGGTACTTCTCCATGTACTATATTAAGTACACCATTCAGCTCTGTAGTTCCTGGTAAATGGTATGCTTTCGCTTCCACTTTTACTTGCTTTTTTCCGCCCGGCTCATAGTAACGCATGTAACTATCTTCTAATTCTTCTTCGATAGGAGTGTCGTTATAGTGAAGTACATTCTCTATACCTACATCGTGTCCTAATATATTTAAGTATTTAAGCACTAGTGTATTAAGAAAATTTATACTTCCAAAACCATCAGTTAAACAATGCGAAAACTCTACTATTATCCTGTTCTCTGAATATAAAACTCTGAAAAGTGGATTTCGACTTTTTATGTCAAACTTTTGGCATGGATAATTCTGCTCTTTTGAAACGACAGGCTTTAAGTCAGCACCTTGGAAATAATACCAAAACGCCCCCTTTTTAAGCATAACATTTAACGCTGGATATCGCTCAATGACTATATCCAACGCTTTTTGTAGAGCATATACGTCTACCTTTTCTTTCATCACAGTACATACTCGATAGACTGCATTCCACCGACCATTCTCTGTCGACGGGTAAATTTTCGCTGCATTATCTAACTTATACCATTCTTCACGAACGTTATCACCGGCTAGCTTTTGCAGTTCTTCTTTGATTCGCTTCTTACTCATAAATTCTCCCAATTTGAAAAAACTATGTATATTAGTACATCATTAATTCTACACGATAATTATACTATACATATGTCTTTCAGTCAACACTTATTAGCAACTTTACGTATTATTTTAATTTACATTATAATTAGCTATTTTATTACTTTTTTTCGCGAAATATTATCCATTATTATATTAAATTATTGTCGTTGCTTGACTTATAGACAGTATTGTATTATAATAAATTATTACATTGTTGGAGATTTTAAACTATGGATATGTTACAAATTGAAAATAAGTGGCGTGATCGTTGGGAAAAGGATAAATTATATTCTTTTAACAAGTCTCGTCTTGACAAAAAATATTATGTGCTAGAGATGTTCTCGTACCCTTCTGCTGCTAAATTGCACGTTGGTCACTGGTATAACTATGGCCCTAGCGATAGCTTTGCAAAGTTTAAAAGAATGCAAGGTTACGAAGTATTCGAGCCAATGGGTTTCGATGCTTTTGGCTTGCCTGCTGAGAATTTTGCTATCAAGACAGGTATTCACCCTAAAGATAGCACTCTTAAAAATATCGCTACAATGGAAGAACAGCTAAAGAAAATTAATGCTTCTTTTGACTGGGATTACGAGCTTAAGACTTGCACTCCTGATTACTACAAGTGGACTCAATGGATTTTCCTGCAGCTATTTAATGCTGGTCTTGCTTATCGTAAAGAAGCGCCAGTAAACTGGTGTAATTCTTGCGGTACAGTCCTTGCAAATGAGCAAGTAATTGATGGACATTGCGAGAGATGTGACACTGAGATAATTCGTCGTAACCTTACTCAATGGTTCTTTAAGATAACTGATTATGCTGAAGAATTATTGCAAGATCTTGATAAATTGGATTGGCCTCAAAAAACTCTTGCTATGCAACGCAACTGGATAGGAAAATCAGTTGGCGGCGAAGTAGAGTTTAAGATAGAAAATGGCGGATCATTCAGAGTATTTACTACTCGTGCGGACACTTTATATGGCGTATCTTACGTAGTTCTTGCTCCAGAGCATCCTCTTGTAAAGACACTTACTACCGAAGACAAAAAAGCTAGTGTCGAGGCATATGTTGATATGTGCTCTAAAGCTAGTGAGATAGATAGACTTAGCTCTACTAGAGAGAAGACTGGCGAATTTATCGGTGCGTACGCTATCAATCCTGCAAACGACAAAAAAATACCTATCCTTATCGCAGACTATGCTCTATATAGTTACGGTACTGGTGCTGTTATGGGCGTACCTGCTCATGACGAGCGTGATTTTGACTTTGCTACAAAGTACGACCTTCCTATAACTCGCGTTATCAAAGGTAAAGATGGCAAAGACGATCTTCCTTTTACTGAGCACGGCACTCTTGTAAATAGTGGTGTTTATGATGGTTTATCTTCAAAGGAAGCTATCAGTACTATACTAGATGCACTTGAGGCGGACGGAAAAGGCGGAAAGAAAATAAATTATAGACTTCGTGACTGGCTTGTATCTAGACAAAGATACTGGGGCTGTCCTATCCCTATCGTTCACTGCGAATGCTGTGGCGATGTGGCTATTCCTGAAAGTCAACTACCAGTAGAACTTCCTTATGATGTGGATTTCACTCCAAACGGAAAGTCTCCACTTGGCAAATGCGACGAATATATAAACACTGTATGTCCAAAGTGTGGCAGACCTGCTAAGCGTGATGAGGATACTTTAGATACATTCGTATGTTCTTCATGGTATTATCTTCGTTACCCTGATTCAAAAAATGATAAAATGCCATTCGATCCAGAGCTTATAAACAAAATGCTACCAGTAGACAAATATATCGGCGGTGCTGAGCATGCATGCATGCACTTACTATACGCAAGATTTTTCACTAAAGCACTTCGCGACTTAGGCTATTTAAAATTCGACGAGCCATTTACATCACTAGTTCATCAAGGCTTAATACTAGGCCCTGACGGAAACAAGATGAGTAAATCAAAAGGTAACGTTGTTAGCCCTGACGATATCATAGAAAAAGTCGGTGCTGATGCATTTAGATTGTATTTAATGTTCGGATTTAGCTACATAGAGGGAGGCCCTTGGAATGAAAGCGGTATCGACTCTATTGTCAAATTTATAGAAAGAATCGAAAGAATTGTAACTAAAACATTTAAAGCATGTGGCAACAATAAAGAGATGGGTAGAGAAGAGAAAGACTTAAATTTCGTTCGACACGACACTATAAAAAGAGTTACTGCTGATACTGAAATATTTAGTTTCAATACTGCCATTGCTAGATTAATGGAGCTTGTAAACGCACTTACTAAGTACGACAATATGCAAGATAAGAATATTGATCTAATGAAATCAGTTTGCAATGACTTAGTACTACTTATCGCACCATTTACTCCATGTTTTGCAGAAGAATTAAATGAAATTATCGGCGGAAAAGGTTCGGTATTGAATAAAAGCTATCCAGTATTTGACCCAGCATGTTTGATTCGTGACGAATACGAGCTTGCAGTTCAGATAAATAGTAAGAATCGTGACAAGATCATGGTATCTTCAAGCCTTTCTAATGCAGAGATTATAGAAATAGCTAAGGCTACTTCTACAATATCAACAGCGATAGCAGGCAAAACTATAGTAAAAGAAATAGTTATTCCTAAGAGATTAGTGAATATAGTTGTTAAATAATTACGAGGTATAATATGATAGATATCAAATTTTTAAGGGCTAACCCTGATGTAGTAAAAGAGAATATAAAGAAGAAGTTTCAAGATAGCAAGATCGTTTTAGTAGATGAGATTATCGCTATGGACGAACAATTCCGCAGTACTAAAAATAGATGCGATGATTTGCGTAGCAAGAGAAATAGCATAAGCAAAGAGATCGGAAAGCTAATGGGTCAAGGCAAGAGAGACGAGGCTGAAGCTACAAAACAACAAGTAGCAGACATAGCCAAGGAGCTTGCTGAATTAGAGGCTAGCGAAGTAGTTCTAAGCGAGAAAATACGCGAGAAAATGATGGTAATACCAAACATAATAGCTGATAGCGTACCAATCGGTCGCGACGACAGTGAGAATGTAGAAGTTAAGAAGTATGGCGAGCCACGCATTCCTAACTTTGATATTCCTTACCATATAGATATCATGGAAAAGCTAAACGGCTGTGATCTTGATAGTGCTAGAAAGACTAGTGGTAATGGTTTTTATTACCTACTAGGTGACATAGCAAGGCTACACTCTGGTATATTATCTTACGCGCGTGATTTCATGATAGATAAAGGCTTCACTTACTGTATCCCTCCTTACATGATCAGATCAAGCGTAGTAACTGGTGTTATGAGTTTTGCAGAGATGGAAGGAATGATGTACAAGATCGAAGGCGAAGACTTATACCTTATCGGAACATCGGAGCACTCTATGATAGGTAGATTTGCTGATACTTTAAATGATAAAGACTTACTTCCTCAAACTCTTACTAGCTACTCACCTTGCTTTAGAAAAGAAGTAGGTGCACACGGCATAGAAGAAAGAGGCGTATATAGAATACATCAATTCGAAAAACAAGAAATGGTAGTTCTTTGTGAGCCTGAAGACAGCGAAATGTGGTTTGAATCTTTATACAGAAATAGTATTGAATTTTTCCAAACTCTTGATGTACCAGTACGTGCTCTTGAGTGCTGTTCAGGCGATCTTGCCGACCTAAAAGTAAAAAGTATAGACGTAGAAGCTTGGTCTCCTCGTCAACAAAAATACTTCGAAGTAGGTAGCTGTTCAAACCTTGGCGACGCACAAGCAAGACGACTTGGTATCAGAATTAGAGACAAAGACAATGGAAATTATTTTCCACATACACTAAACAATACCGTAGTTGCTCCTCCTCGTATGCTTATAGCTTTCTTAGAAAACAACTTAAATGCTGATGGATCTATCAATATCCCTGAAGCATTGAGAATGTATATGGGTGGCAAGAGCAAAATAGAAGTACCTATTAAAAAATAATTTTAATTATATGCTATGCATTTTAACAAATCATTTATGCTTACGATTTGCACGCATACTAAATAGTAATATCATCAAATATAATATTTTATAATAACAAACAGCCTTGTATAGACAACTATACAAGGCTGTTTTATTTACTAATACGGCAAAAAAATGCTGTCATGATAACATGACAGCATTTATTATTATTAGTTTATATATTTACGATTATTTCATCATAGCTAATTTGTCAATAAACTTATTAACTGATGCATTCTCTCCGCCGATAACGATAGTGTCGCCATGTCTTAAATAACTGTCACCGCTCGGACTAGAAACGATCTTGTCACCGCTCTTTATAAGCATAAGTGTAACACCATATTTTCTACGCATATCTACATCAATAAGAGTCCTATCCGCCCACTTCTCAGGAACTTCCGTCTCCGCGATAGTGAAGTAGTCATCAAGCACCATAAGGTCATTAAGATGAGGAGTAACTAGCTGAACAGCCATTTTTTGAGCCATTTCTTCTTCAGGCTCGATAACCAAATCAGCACCGATCTTAGTAAGTACAACTTTATGCTTTCTGCTATTAGCTTTTGCTACAATAAATGGAGCACCTTGCTCTTTGCAAATCAGAGTAGTAAGTATACTAGCTTGCATATTAGAACCCATACAAACTATAACTGCATCGAAATTTCTGATGCCTAGAGCTATCATTGCTTGCTCATCTGATGCATCAGCGATTACCGCATGCGTTGCATAATCAGAAATAGCATTTACTTTATCTTCATTTAGGTCTATAGCCAATACTTGCTTGCCCATACTGTGCAACTCTCTTGATATTGCACTACCGAACTTACCTAAGCCTATTACTGCAAACTCTGACATTTCTTTATTTACTATTGCCATAATTTCCTCCTAACCGATCATGATTTTAGCATCGGTATACTCTATTTTTCTATTAAATTCATGTTTGTTTTTGATAAAAGAGAAGCCTATCGTCAAGATACCAACTCTACCTATAAACATAGTAAGACATAATACCAATTTGCTACCAATGCTAAGCGACGAGGTAATACCTGTACTTAGACCAACGGTAGAAAACGCACTGGTTACTTCAAATATAACTGTTTCTAATGTCACTATAGCGTTTCCGCTTTCAAATGCCATGATAAGGAAAGAGTTTATAAAGATAAGTGATATCGCGATTAATGTAAGTGTCATCGCTCTTCTTATGTGCATAGTACTTATTTTAGAACGGTGTATATTAACATCCTGTTGACCTTGAAGAGTTCTCACACCCGACACTATAAGCACTGCCAATGTGGTAGTTTTAACTCCTCCACCAGTAGACGCTGGAGACGCGCCTATAAACATAAGCAATATAGTCATCATAAACGAAATCGGGATAAGCTGCAACTGATCAATAGAATTAAATCCTGCTGTACGAGGCGTTACTGACTGAAAAAGTCCTGCTAAAACCTTTGCACCAGGGCTTAATCCTCTTAAAAGTGCTCCATTCCATTCGCTAGCTAGGAAAACTATCCAGCCCAGAACGATCAAAATACCAGTAGTGATAAGAACGATCTTTGAGTTTATACTTAATCTTTTTTTCTTTAATACCGAAGTGCCGACATCATTCATAACCATAAATCCGATACCACCCATTATAATAAGTGCCATGATCGGAAGACATACAAACCAATCGCCTACAAACGGAATAAGTGAAACATATTGTCCACCTTCAAGGATACCCAAGATATCAAATCCCGCATTACAGAACGCTGATATACTCATAAATATACTTACCCAAATACCATACGAACCGTATCTAGGAATAAAGCTACACATAAGTATAAGTGCACCTACTAACTCTATAATGAAAGTCATAAAGAGTATTTTTCTAATGGATCTTACTACACCTTGTAGCTTATCCTCACTAAGAGCTTCTTGCATTACCACCCTACTCTTAAGATTTATACGCCTTCTCATCATCATAAATAACAATGTAGTTGCGGTCATGACACCAAGTCCGCCTATTTGGATAAGTAGCAGAATGACAACTTGACCAAAAGCGTTAAACTGAGTAGCAGTATCGACTACAACTAGTCCAGTAACACATACTGCCGAAGTAGACGTAAACAACGCATCAATAAATGAGAACCATGCTCCATCATTGTGCGAAATAGGTAATGACAACAAAAAAGCACCAACGAGAATAATAGATGCAAAACCTAGCACTATTATTCTAGTCGGTGTGAATATTTTGAAAACATGTTTTTTATTAATCATATGACAAACCCTCTATAAAATAATACATTATAATTTATACAATATTATGAGTACATTATTGTACATACCATTATACCAAATTACTGCGGAATTATCAACCATTTAGAGTAATTAGTTTTTAATTTACATAAGTTTGCACGTTAACTATTCCTAATTATATGTTAAAAGGCTATTATTTTTGACTGGGTATGATAAATTTGCTATTGTCACTCTTTCCTACCTTTGCAATATCTTAATATCCATATCAAGTTTTATACTAGACAAAAACTCATCAGTCATTATTTTATCTTTGTGCTTTGGATTTACCCTATAAAAACCTTCCTTAATAGATAAAACATCAACACCTATCGCGATAGAATAATCAATAACCGCTTGCACCCTTTCAGTGACTAATACTCTAAAATCTTCCATTTCCTCGCTGTCCATATCATACCTATATGAACTATTACTCTCATGTCTTCCCTCACTACGCGAAGTTATCATGGTCATTTTTATTTTGTAGACATGTTTTTCATAATCATACTTTATCGATGCCTTACTATTGACAATATGAATACTAATATCGCGATTGTCACTTCCCGTCATCTGCAAGACACCGTCTTGAAGAGTCATCTTCGCTATCGAAAGACCTTCAGTCAATTGAATATCCAACGTACCTTTGTAACCGTCTTTATTTACTATTGCTGTTTTATTTAATCCGAAACAATGAGCTTCTTTTTGATCATCCTTTGACTGATCGGTCGAAGGGTCAATAGGTTTTAAGGATACTATAGGCAAATAATTATCGCCATTACCAGTGTGCAATCTCATCGCAAAATCTTTTAGTGTAACAGTAATAAGTCCAATTGGTGCTTTTTCTGGGCGTAGCTGATTACTAAGCTGATATGATGAAACACCACCAACTGGCACTTTAGCCTTTAGTATGTCTTTCGCGTTATCCTCCGCCATAACAAGTAGTATATTATCATTCACCTTATCATCACTCAAAAAAAAGTCAAACAAATCAAATCGTTTTTTTTCAAATACTGATTTACCTATTATAATAACTGTAGCGTGCGAAATAGACAATTCTAGACCTGACTGAGCACTTATTAAATCGATCGTTTTTTCCATATCTTTTGCCTTTGCGGAATAGTTGATAAAATTATTACCCCCAGACGATACTCCACCGTTCTTAGGCAAGACTATTTGTGCGGTGAGTTCTATTTCATCGCCATCCATGTCTATACCCAAACCTATTGCAACTCCTCTATTTATAATACTTACATTGAATACCATGGCATCTACTATGAATACGAATATTAAAGCTAGTATTATCGCAACCCATTTATATTTTATCAAAAATCTCATGCATTAACCTCGCTTTTATCAGTAAGATCCGACACTGATTCAGTAGATTTTTCTTGCGACGAATTAATATTATTAGACTGCTTAGATAGCTCTTTATTATCTTCGTTTGCAGTATTTTTAGCGCGATATTTCGCATAAACTACAAGGATTATTGGTACGATATATTGCACGCTGGCTACGAACCATTTTATCCAGCCTATTGCAAATACATAAGCTCTATCTACTTTCTGTATCCAGAACAACTCTATTAACGATACAGTCGTGATTACTAATAATATGGCAACACTCTTGCTTTTAATAAAGTAGCTTAGTGCCGATGTTGCTGAGTATATGATTAATGATAATTGCATTATCGCCATTATAAGCCAAGTAGTCACACTTAGTGCGTTACTCGCTCCGATCAATGCCGATACTTTATTAAATACTGCTAGTTTATTAAATGCATAATTCACCATAACACCAGCATCCCCGTAAGCTGCCGTGAATACTAAAAACAATAACACTACGAGTCCGCCGCCAATAGTAAGCGCTAATGGTATTGATAATTTATTAAGTGCTTTTGTCTTATTGTCCACGACACTGAAAAACAATAACGGAATAAAATCCCCAAACCACATAAAGTGCATGTATATGCCACTAAACATATCTTCGCCATTATCAACCATTATCGGAAGAAGATTTGTCCAGTCAACATCCATGCGTATCAGCATAGCTTGCAATATCAATACAACTATCAATACATACAGTAGTATCTCGCTTAATCGGCCTAGCACATTTCCGCCCTTATATACCAGATACGCTAGCACTGGTGCAAATGCAAGTACGATAAAATTCGATCTATTGTGATCAAATAAAGTAGTTGCTGTATAATTAATCATTTCACTATAAAGCACCGACACTCGAACTAATGACACCAGCAATATCAAAATCATTATAGGTGCAATAATTAGCTTATTTTTATCTTCTTGAAAATTAATCCTTCTTACCACATAATACACTGCAATATACATCATGATTTCTAACGCCATTAATACTATTACCGACAACCAACTATCACGCCCTGCGACGCTTGCCATGTATTTAGGTAACATAGCCATTTTAAAAGTGGTAATTGTAATAAATGACATTGATGCAAATTGACTTTTATATACAACATTATTATTTAGCATTTTACTCTTATTCTCCTTATATTTTCAAAAGCTCATATATAACACTATATATAACTTATGCTCTCATTTGCTGTCTTTCGTGTCACTTACACTTCTAGTTCTATTTTTCGTCGATATACTATAAGGACGTTTTTTCATATTGACTTGATTATACTTGACAAGAGTATCTTTCATGTCTGATGGTAATAACGGTGCAAACGGGGTCATATAACTAGTCTTGTAAGATTTCAAACCAACAAGATAAACTGTAAGAACCATGAATGATAATATTATTCCAAACATTCCTAAAAGCCCCGACACTACAACAAATCCCATACGAAGTACGCTACCTGCCTCCACCTCATCAGGCACACTGTATAATCCTATTGTGGATATCGCAGTTACTAGCACTGATGGTATAGAAAGCAATCCAGCATTTACTGCTGTTTCACCTAGCACTATAGCACCAACTATTGATATTGCAGTGCCCACATATCTCGGCATTCTTAGACTTGCTTCATTCAGTATCTCAAATATTAGCAGTAGACTTAACATCTCTAGCGTCGGCGTTAATGGCACGCCATGGATACTATTCATAATGACTATGAGGAGTTTTAGCGGTAAAAGTTGATACTGGAATTCCTGAATCGCTACGTATATTGCAGGCAATAACACCGCTATCATCACAGCAAATAACCTAAGCATTCTTGTGATAGTTGCCCTATACGGCTTTATATAATAATCTTCGCTTGCTTGAAAATGCTCAAACAGAATGAATGGTAGTGTAAGCACTATAGGCGAGCCATCCACTACTATAGCAACACGCCCCTCCAACAATTTCGCAGCTACAATATCTGGCTTTTCAGCAGTACCAACTTGAGCAAATAACGAGTTTTGATTATCTTCGATATATCTCGAAATATATGAACTATCGATAATGCCGTCTGTATTAATCTTTTTAATACGGCTTTCTATGTCTTCGACTATTTCATCATCCGCGATACCATTAATATATACTACGGCTATATTTGTCTTTGTATATTTACCCACTTTCATCATGTCAAATCTTAGCTCGGTAGTACGTAGTCTACGCCTGATCATAGTCATATTGATCTTCATGTCCTCTATAAAGCCTTCACGTGGGCCTTTTATATTAATAGACATAGGCGGTTCTTGTATACTTCTCATTACGTAACTTCTCATACTGAAAGTCATGTACTGTATAGCACCATCTAGTATAAGTCCAATATCACCGTCGCAGATCTTGACAGATAATTCATCTAAGTCTTTTGCGACCCCAATAGGATCGGTGATATATATTATCTTATTTATATCCTCTGCCGTTATCTCACTGTTTAGTGTAGCAGCTTTAAGCGGCTCAATGATGTTTCTATCAAATAAGTTTTTATCACTAAGACCATCTACAAATACTAAGCAAGCACTTCTATCAGAAAGCTCAAAGTCTAAGAATATAATATCCTTAGTACCACCAAATTTCTCATTAAGTTTTTCTCTATCTCTTTTATATCTAATCATATTACAATTATTGCATTAATAATCATATTTATACTTGCAGTGAAATATTTAGATTATTTTTTATACTTGACATACATGTGTCATATTTATAGTGGTATAATATAGTTACAAAAGAGAAAGGAGTAATTAATATGTTTAATATACAAGAGATAATGAATGCAAATACAGAAAACAATAGAGGTGTGGTATTAGAATTACAGGATAAATTTATGTCTGCAAGTGATCGTCTATATCTAGAAAATATTTTAAAACGTCAATATTATGTCTTACGTGATCTATACCAACTGCATGATTCTAACCCATCATTGATAGATATCGATCTAGTGAGTGGTCTTGACGGAATATTCCGCGCTATGCATGATATGTCTGAAAGTATTACATACCGTAAAAAGCAAATTAACGGCTAATGTAAATTATTTTTAATTTCCTAAAAAGTATTGAATTTTAGCCAAATATATGCTATAATTAAAAAGCTAATATAATTAATGGAGGGGTATCATGAATTTTAGTACTAATTTAAAGAAGATAAGAAAATCTCTTAATTTAACTCAAGGTAAACTGGCTAATATTATAAAAGTATCTCAACGAACCATCTCGCATTATGAGAATGGCGACAGCGAACCTGAGCTAATTATAATCTGTAGATTAGCTGATGCATTCAATATAAGCATAGAACAATTACTCGGTTACGAGCCAAGTGATGATAAAGAACGCTATAATGATCTTAAGATCCTTACTCATGATTATTATATGAGAAAGAAACAAGCCGAAAATATACTTAAAGACAATTATCAACTATAATTTTATATATTGATTATCATACAATATAGAAAATATCGCATTATCTGTGCGATATTTTTTTAATGCATATTATATGGATTATATATTAAATAATGAATATATATTAAATAAAATATCCAAAGTAGGATTTGAATGAAAAAAGAGGTGCTCTAGTGAGTACCTCTTTTGCTTTAATACAAATATTAAATTATAGATTAGTGATCCTATGCAAGAATTTACAAATACTTGCCTATCTTTATTTGAACTTGACCGAACGAAATATCATGATTTTATAATAGTTATAAAATTTGATACTATTAATATAGATTATTATTAAACGAATATTTAATATCTCAACTACACAAAGTCATATGAACATATGTGAGTATATAATAACGCCAACTCTATTGATGTATTAACCAAACCTTAAAGCCTATCGACTATTAAAATATTATATATCACTATTTGTAGGTGAAACCATGTCGCTGTCCGTATCCAAATCTTCAGAACTAGCAATTATTAAATCATTTTCAGCATTCATCTTCTGATCAGATACACAGATCTCCTCAGCATTCTCAGATACGAATGCGATATCGTCCTCTATATCGTCTTCTTTTTTTGCTATAGCGATTTTTGCGTATTCTATAATTTCTTCACCGATATTATTCTTATCATGAGTACAAATACTTACGACATATGTCAATATTACTGACATAACCATACATATAACACCGATCAGTGGAGATCGTCCAATACCACCATTTATTATAGCAAGAATGCCAGTACTGCCCTTTGCTGGAGATATTGCTCCGAATACAAATACAAGTACAAAAGTAGTCACCAGACAAGATATCATAGATGTATAAACACCGTATTTATTTACTTTTTTGCTATACAATCCCAAGACATATGGACCAATAAAGCAACCTGCGAGAACGCCCCAACTAAGTGACATAAGAGTTACTATTGCAGACAATTCAAATATTGCAAGCACTACTGATGTCAATACAAAGAACAAACAAAAGCCTCGTAGCACCCAGTTCACTTCTTTATCGGTAGCATCCTTTTTGATAAATCCTTTATATGCATCAACAGCAACTGATGAAGCACCAGATAGTGACAATGACGCAAGTGTAGACATACTAGCTGATAAAACAAGTACTACTATCAAGCCTAAAACAGCACTAGGAAGAGCCGTATAAAGCATAGTAGGGATTAGCAAGTCAAAGTTTCCACCAGGAGGAACGTCGAAGAATAATCTTCCCATTGCACCAGTGAAGTACGCACCAAAACCGATTACAAGACAAAATATAGTACTAACTATCATTGCTTGATTGACTGCTTTTTTACTCTTTACTGCATAAAACTTATGTACTGACTGAGGAAGACCCCACACGCCGAAAGACGTAAGAATTACTAAGATGATCATATTAAACATAGGAGAATCCCAGCCACCTTCAGTCGAAGGTGCAAGACCGAAGCCTTCTTCCCAAAGCGTAGATAAGCCCTCGCCCCAGTTTACTTCTGGAGCATTCATTATAAGAACGACCATAACAATTACACCAATAATCATGATGATACCTTGAATAAAGTCTGATAAAGAAGTTGCAAAATACCCACCGAAGAAAAGGTACATGGCAGTCACTATAGCCATAATCACAATGCACCAAATCGAATCAATGCCGAAAACTAATTCAAATAAATAACCTAGACCTTGATAGACGCTCGCTGAGTAAGGTATCAAAAAAGTAAAAATTATAATTGCTGATAATAGTTTTAAACCTTTATCATTGTATCTAGTTGCAAAATACTCAGGCATAGTCCTAGCACCTAGTTTATGTGTAATAACTCTAGTCCTATTAGCTAAAAATCTCCAAGCACAAAACGCACCAATAAGAGCATTGCCGACACCGATCCATATTGCACCTAGACCCATAGTCCAGCCAAACTTACCCGCATAGCCAACAAAAATTACTGAGCTAAAATAAGTCGTTCCGTAAGAGAATGCACTCATCCAACCGCCAAGTCCACGCCCCGCAAGAAAGAAATCATCAAGTGATCTACTGCGTTTTCGACAAAGCACAGCAATACCTACCATCATCAGTAGATACACCGCCAATATTATCGAAGGTATCAATTTATCGCTTACAGCTGATATCATAATATTCATCTAGTAAATCCTCTCTATAATTTAAATATTTTAATAAAATTCTATATAATATTATAACCTATATGTAAAATATTTGCAAACATTTTATGCTTAATATTGCATACAATAACAAATATTTCCTATTTTAGCGAATATTAGATATAAAATACAACGATAATTAATACTAAAGCTAGTCTTAAGCATAAAAATCGTTACAATTGAGTTGCTTTTTAAATAATTTATGATATAATTATAATAGTATAAAAAAAATTTATAGTATATAAGGGGGGATAAAGAATTGAAATTATTAGGTTTTGGCGTCTTTATGTCCGCTCTTATGAAAACGATTATGACTATTTTGCATATTATTGCACTGATAGTTGTTAATTTACTTGTATATTTTGGTTTATGGATACCACTAGTATATATGATCATTACAGGCATTCTAATGCTAGGGGGAGGCTTAGACCTTGCAGTATTAGATACAAATACTATATTATTTTATTGCGGGCTTGCTTTGTGTTTCGCTGGAAGCATAGTTATTACTATAAGGCATCTAATTATAATGCCACTTAAAGACATGATGAATATAAGCGATGCAAAAAAGAAAATAAAAGAAAAAAAGCAACTTGAAAAACAACGTAAATTATACATGTCTGATCCAGCAAAGTATTTCATCAAATATGAAGGCGAAATGCCCCATGATTCACACCCTGTTTATTTACAAACGAAGAAAGAACGTGCAAATACATTGCCACCTATAGTATACAGGTCAAATGTAGATCAAAGCATAATCGTCCACGAATACTCTAATCACTTTGAAGTTTTTAGAGAGTATAACGGCAAGTGTACTCGTATCGATATAAAAGAAAAGCCAAAAGAAGACGAGAAGAAACATAAAAAACACAGTTCTAAGAAATAATATAGTAATGTATTACTACAAGCGAGGGATAAATGCAAGATAATGCAGTAGAGGTACAGACATTGCCTCTAAAAGAACCAAAACAAAGGCGAATATGGGAATTAGACTTCCTAAGAGGAACATGCGTTCTTCTTATGATATGGGATCATCTAATGTTCGATATCGTTTCAATATTCGGGCCAGAATGGGCAAGTGCTAATGATAAATTTACCAATATACTAGAATTTGCTAACAACTATTGGGATGGTGGTTTAAGAGAATTTTTCCACCCTATCATCTTTTGCATGTTCTTCGTAATATGCGGTATATCATGTTCACTATCTAGAAACAATCTAGTGCGAGGTATTCAAGCAGTCTTATTCGCATACGGCATCACTATCGTAACAAGTTTACTTGGCGATGGAATGGTTATAAGATTTGGCGTATTACATATGCTAGCGTTCTCAATAATCTTTTGGTGTATCATTGACTTTATAACTAGGCATAATAAAGTAGGTACTAGTGCATTATGCTTTATAGTAGGCATTATAATTATTATCGTGAATGGACTATACATCGAATTCCCTCCTGACGAATTCAAACCAGGCTTAGAATTCTTAGGTAGCTGGTATCATACAGATAACTACTCTGCGGACTACTTCCCTCTTCTACCAAATGTAGGATATGTGCTACTCGGTGCAAGTGTAGGTTCTTTCTGGTACAAAGATAAAAAGTCACTACTTCCAGCTCTCGATAAATACAATTGGCATAAGCCAGTAGGCATATGGGGACGACTTGCATTATGGGTATATATATTACATCAACCTGTAATTATATTCCTTCTATCAATAGCAAGTTATACTATCTTTACCCCAGGAAACTTTATATTTATATAAATTATCATATCCACATAACGTGGAAAATATTAATAATAAGCTATTATCATTAACACATGATAATAGCTTATATTTTATCCAAATTAGCAAATTCTCCACATTTATACGCCATTTAACACTCAGAATGTAATGAAATACCATAATATTTGTTTATTGCTTATCCACTATATGTGGATAACTTGTGAATACCTATCCACTAAGAGTGGAAATATATATTGTAATAATATCTAAATACATTTAATATTTATATAAAAAAATACTATAAATGCATGACATAACATACAAAATAATTTAAGTCATCATAAACAAATCAATTCAAGTCATCATAAACAAATCAATTCAAGTCAT